>DASUHZ010000127.1:0-32039 GCA_036273275.1 Bryocella sp. | reverse complement strand
GGGACGTTAACCATGAATCGCACAGAATACTGGATGTGGGTTTGCCTAATTGAACACCATTGCCGAGGGCACGGGGGTAGACATCGATGACTAAGAAAATCTGGATCGTTCTTGCGTTTCAGTTGTTATTTGGGTGTGCTGTGCTTCTAGGACAGAGCATCACGAGCACGATACTGGGAAGCGTTGTCGATTCTTCCGGTGCGATGATTCCAGGTGCGCAGATTACGGTGAAAAACACAGAGACGGGAATTGTCACGAAAGCGGTGACCAATTCCGAAGGAACCTTCTCTGTGCCTGAATTACAGGCAGGCGTCTATGACGTGACGGTCGCGAAAAGTGGGTTCCAAACTTTCGAAACGACTGAGTTGCGCGTTTTCTCGTCGGTAAACGCACGCGTGAATGCTGTGCTAAAGGCGGGGACGGTGGAGCAGACGGTTGTCGTCAGCGGCGCCACTGCCATGTTGGACACAGATACGATGACGGTCGCCGGATCGATATCGACGCGGCAGCTTACTAACCTTCCAACTCCTATGCAGACGGTCGATTCATTTGTTGCGATGGCGCCAGGGGTTCAGACCTCGGGGGATGCGACAAACGCAGAAATCGGCGGTGGTAGCCATTGGGGCAGTGTGAACTACACGCTGAACGGGGTGGAAGTAAACGATCCGGGTAACAGTGGGGCCGTCACTGTGCAGGGGGTTGGGCTGCTAGTTTTGCCGCCTCCCAGTTCGGTTCAGGAACTCAAAGTGCAGAGCAACAATATGAACGTCAAATCCAGCGGTCATTCCTCGGTGACGTTGGTGACCAAAGCGGGCACAAACGCCTTTCACGGGATGTTATATGAGTACCTCAGAAATACGGTCCTGGATGCGAACACATTTGCGCTGAACGCCGTGGGTTCACCGCGCGCGCCTGACCACCTGAATCAATTCGGAGGCAATATAGGCGGACCCATATTGCGGAAGAAGGCGTTCTTCTTTTTCGATTACAGCGGCTATCGTCACTCAGGTTCAGACGATGTTTCGCTCACTCTTCCGGGCATGGCCATGCGACAGGGTGATTTTTCCGTCATCAGCACTCAACTTTACAATCCCTACACTGGTCAGCCCTTCAAGGATAATCAGATTCCAACCAGCATGTTCGCGCCTCAGGCGGTGGCGCTCCTGAAATACCTTCCAGCTCCGGCCAATAGCGCTGTCAACACGGTAGGGCTGCCGTCAGGAGGGGCGAATTATATCGTCGCCACCGGGGGGGTCGAGCAGAACGTGGATGCTCAGGACCTGAGGGTCGACTACAACATCTCTTCGTCCGATCGCGTGTTCGGAGTATATGCACGGCGAATCGCGGACCCGTGGGGCTCGTCGACGGCCTATCCATCGAATTATGGACAAGGCCGCTATGGTTACAAGGACACCACTTTTAGTGGCAGTGAGATCCACACGTTCAATTCCGCGACACTTAACGATCTCCGCGTGGCCTGGGGAGACTACGCGACCAAATTCGCCGGCCAAAATCAGGATGTGAATCCGCAGACATTATTCCCTCAGATGCCAGACAGCATCGCTCGCGGCCTTCCGACCATGACCATAAGCGGTTACACCGGGATGTTTCATGATTATGGGACCGGCTTCTACACGCCCCGCTGGAATGTCGAGATCACCGACAACTTTACTCATATCCAGGGCCGTCACACGATTGAAGCCGGGCTGGATGAAACTGGATACAAGATCAATTCGCGCGTCCCTTCAACCGGAAGTGCAACCGGATCGTTCGCGTTTACAGGAAAGTGGACCGGCAATCTCGGCTGGGAAGGACCCGCGGGAACAAATCCACACTCCGGCGGGAATGCCTTCGCCGACTTCCTGCTGGGTGATGCAAACAGCTCGACGACCCCGCCGGTCGGTGCTTTCGCTTCGAATGTCTATTCGCGTGACTGGGGCGTATACCTGCAGGATACCTGGCAGATTACGCCGCGGCTGACGTTGATCTACGGCTTGCGATACGAGTACCAGAGCCCTTGGTTGTATAAGACTCAGACGGTCACAACCTTCGACATGAAAAACGATAAGCTCGTGTTGCCGGAAAATAGCGCCACACCGACATTGCCGCAGGGACAGGGAGGAGTTACAGCGTCGCCTGCGCTCCTTGCGGCGTATCCGTACGAAACGACCCAGAGTATAGGGCTGCCGCTCCATTACATCCAGCCGGACCGCAACAATTTTGCGCCGCGGGTTGGTTTCTCGTTTCGTCCGTCTGAGAAGACAGTTTTGCAAGGCGGCTTTGGCATTTATTACAACTTCCAGCCCGGCTTCGTGGGATCCCGTGTGGACGCCTACAATCCGCCGTGGCAGCTTTCCTCTAGCCAAACGTTTACAAGCGAGTTGCCCGGAAAGCCGAAGACGCCATATTTGCCGGACATAACCTTTGCGAATCCGTTTCCGAGCACCAACACGTCGACTCTCGTCTCAGCGAATCCCGCGATCACGTTTCTCGCATGGAACTTCAAGAATGCGATTACGGAGGAGTGGAACCTCACGCTGGAACAGCAATTTGGAAAAAGCTGGACGACACGGGCTTCCTACGTCGGCCACGTTGCGCGAAACCTGCCATACAACGGCGGCCCCATCAACGTTCCCGACGTTCAAATACCCAATAAGCCAACCCAGGCTCAGCGTCCATTCCAGCCGTTCGGCGCGATCAGCGAAACGTACAGTACGGGGTACGAGAACTTCAATCAGTTGCAGCTCGGGATCGAAAAGCGCCTCAGTGACGGTTTCATGGTTCAGGCGCAGTATCAATTCAGCAAGGGGCTGGATGATGTGGGCACATCAGGTGGACCTCAACAATGGCACCAGCCGCAGCTCGATTACGGAAACAGCACAGGCCTCGCCCGGCACTGGCTGACCTTCAACTATATCTACCAGCTTCCCTTCGGGAAGGGGCAGCGGTGGTTGAATGGTTCGGGCGGAGTTGGCAACGCAATCTTCGCGGGGTGGCAACTCTCAGGAATGACGTGGTTTCAGGGTGGGCTACCTTTTTCGGTTGCCTATTCGCAAACGGGCACGTCGTTCACAGGTTGGTGGCCCGGCAGAGCTGATCGGGTGCCTGGCGTTCCGTTGTATGCGGGTCGATCCCACGCTCACGGTGTCACAGCCACCGGCGGGGTGCCATGGTTCAACACGGCTGCTTTTGCTCCACCGAATCCGTGGACCTGGGGAAATTCAGCGCGAGATTTGCTTTTCGGACCTGGATCCGTGAACTGGGACATGAGCGGGATGAAGAGCTTCGCATTGCGGGAACGGTTGCACCTGCAAGCCCGCGCGGACTTCTTCAACGCTTTCAATCATTTCAATCAGGGAAACCCGGTAGAAACGATTTCTGATACTCGCGACGGCGGCACTCCGGTTGCGAATGCCGGCCGCAGTGTAAGTGGATCTGGTAGTCCCCGTAGAATTCAGCTCAGCGTGAACTTGAAATTCTAGGAGTGCCACTAGAATTACGCATCAACCTTAATTGAAAGGAAAGCTGCCTACATGTCGAGACTCAGGTTTTCAACAACGGTGTTCCCATCGTTCCTCTCTTTGCTCCTGGCAATTGTGCCCCTCTCGGCCATAGGAGCGGCGCCGCGGCAGGCAGCGCCTAACAACAAAGGCGACCTGGCACTAGATGTGTATGCGCTGCGCGGTCCTCAGGACCAGACTGCACACCTCTATCTGACCGTCGTTGGCATGAATGGTGTTGTGGCATCTCAAGCGCAATTTGAACACGTGTGGGTGGACGCGAGCGCGCCGAACGGAGGACCGCAGAACCCGTCGAACTATCACGATGTTGATTCTTCGAACGGACAGGCAGTGATCGATCTGGGAGACATTCCTCTTGGGGAAGTGGTGTCGGTAAAAACGCAAGTGTCCACGGGAACGCCGTCGAGCAAGGAAATGCTCAGCGGACAAACGGCTGTGACGGAGTTTGCCGTAAATTCCCGGAATGTTGTGGTGCCCGACTTTGAAGGATACGGCGCTCAGATGAACGAGGACTTATATACCTCAATCAGTAATCCGGCCAAGGGATGGAATAACTCCGCGCCTCAAGATACGGCGAATGTTGAAGCTAAGGTCAAGAGCCTGCAGCCCGGCCTCAGCCGAATTTTCCTCTCGAAGAACAATTTTCTTCCCGGGAATCAAAGCCTCGTGGATTCCTTCGATCAAACTATCGAGCTGGCGCAGACGGCGGGCGCACGGGTCAACATTACCTGGCAGTCTCTGACCCACCCCTCCAACAACCTCACAACGTCGCAAGCGGAAGTCTACATCGACACGGATATGCAAAACTTCGCGGCAACGGTGAATGACCTGGTGAAAAACCACGGCATCACGGTGATCGACGAGTTAACCGTTCAGAACGAGCCCGACTCCGTGGCATACATTACGGGCAACATGGCCCTCTACGAATATGCGTATCGCCAGCTGGACTTCTATTTGAAGCAGGACGGGATTCGAAATCAGATCAAGCTGGTCGGAGGCGATCTGGTGCTAAATGGCCAAGCGCCCTTCTTTCTTTACATGGCCCAACACATGGACGACGTGTTAGATGGATGGTCGGAACACATCTATTGGAATTACTACGACTCTGAGTACATGACGAGCCGTCTGGAAGGCATTCTCGCGGACATGGTCACTTTGAAAGACCAGGGGTACAACACCAAGCCGCTCTCTATTACTGAGTATGGCGTGCGAGGCTATAAAACCTATAACGGCGTGGCGCTTAAAGACCAGGATCCATACGAGAACAACACCCTAGTGGCTACTGCCGCCGGGGATTATGTGAACACCGACGGGACTCTCACACCCATCAGCCAAACCAACATCGCGGGATTTCAGCAGGCGCAGTTCAACATGGAGGGGGTTAATGACGGTTTCATCGGCTTCTCCAAATGGGACTTCTATCGGGCGCAGTATGACTTCGGCTATCAGGATTATTCACTGATCGGATACGTTCCCAATCCCGCGCCGGGCCAGGATCAATGGCCGCTGCGCCCGTCCTACTACATGGAATGGCTCATGGCGAATACCACAGGTCAACACTGGCAGGTGCTCGGATACAGCGGTACATCCGGAGCGAAGTTGATCACTCCGTTCCGTAGTCCTACGGGCGACTTGACTCTGTTTGCCATGTGTACCGACCAGGCGGCGACAACGGTGAGCATCGGCGACCTGCCTGCAGGGGAGGAGTTCAGACAGCTTGTCTGGAACGCCGATGGCAGCGGTAAAGTCACGGAGTCAGGACCAGTGAACGCCGGTCCGAATGGAACGGTCACAGTATCGGTTCCGGCCGGAAGCCTGGTCGCTTTAACCACCCGGCGATAAGACCATCACGAGCAAGACTCCAATGCCCCGCCCATTCGGCTATTTGGTAGCGGCGGGGCGCCAACCAAATGCCCCTGGCTTGACTCAGTTCAAGCGGTGAGAGGTACGATTGTGTAGGCTGAAAATGATAGCGTATTTGCGCTGCCCAACATCCACCAGCAGGTGAACTACATCGTTTTGGAATCTGAAATCGCACCAGAAATTCCGATTGAACGATTCGAGATCTTTGCCACCGGGCTCGACCACCCCGAATGCCTCGCGTTTGATCGCGACGGCTGGCTTTGGGCTGGCGGGGAATTGGGACAGATCTACTCCATCTCGCCTGCCGGAGCACTTGAAACTGTAGTGGAGATGAGAGGGTTTTGCGCTGGCATAGCCTGGACGCCGGACGACACGGAACTGTTCGTTTGCAATCCGCAGCACGGCATTGTCCGAGTGAGCCGGCCGGGCAAGTGGTCGGTCTTCGCCAAGCATGCTGGAACGCACCAGTTGGTGAGCCCGAATTACGGCGTTTTCGACCGCAGCGGCAACTACTACGTGACCGATTCCGGGAATTGGAAAAAGCGCAACGGATGGCTTATCAGATATGGAAGCAATGGCAGCGGCGAGATTGTAGCGGGGCCTTTCGGTTATGCCAACGGACTTGCCTTAAGCACAGACGAACAGCATCTCTTTATGGTCGAGAGCGACACTGACAGCATCTACCGGATAGATCTTGCGACCGGCGCAGCGGAGATATACGCCGAGAATGTCGGCCGTTTTCCCGATGGTCTGGTGCTCGACGTGGACGGCGCTCTTTTTGCTTCATGCTATGCGTCGGATGACATCCATCGCATCAGCCCCACTGGAGAAAAGAAGCTCTTCGCCTATGACCGCTGGGGCATTCTACTCAGCCGCCCGACAAACCTTGCTTTTCACGATGGCTACTTGTACGCGTCAAACCTTGGCCGCACTACGATCACGCGTGCGTACGTCGGACGCGCGGGAAAGCCGCTGGCGAATCTGCCGTGATCACCCTTGAGAACAAGGTTGCCATCGTCACCGGGGCTGCCCATGGCATAGGCCGGTCGATCGCGGAGGTGTTCGCGGAAGCCGGAGCACGTGTAGTCGTGGCTGATATCGAAACAGCCGCATGGTGCAACGGTGCGGCAGCTCATGGAGGCGGCGAAACCATCTTTGTGCGGGCGGATGTCGGAGTTACAGCAGATGTCCGAAAAGTGTTCGATATAGCTGGCGCGCTGAACGGTCGCATCGACGTTCTCTGCAACAATGCGGCCTATTTGGGGCCTGGTCACGCCCTAGCGCTCGCGACCGAGCAAGAGTGGGAGCGATGCTATCGCGTTTCGCTGCTTGGGACACAGCGCTTCATCACCGCTGCGCTGCCGTATATGGTCCGCCAGCAGAGCGGCTCGATCATCAACATCGCTTCCGTTCAGGGCCTGGTGGCGGGCCGCGACTCGGCAGCCTACACGAGCATCAAGCACGCAATCATCGGACTGACACGTAGCGTGGCATACGACTACGGTGCCCAGAACGTGCGCGCGAATGCGATTTGTCCAGGAGCGATTCAGACCCGTATCTCACCCAAGCCTGGCGACGCTCTGCACCAGCGCCAGATCGACAAGACCTTTCTTGGCCGCGTGGGAACGCCTCGGGAAGTGGCTTATGCAGCTTTGTTCCTCGCCTCCGATGCCGCGTCGTACGTCACGGGTGCTGTCATGCCGGTGGATGGCGGATGGACCGCGATGTAGCGGAGCCCTACTCGACGCGATACCTCCGCACCTTTTCATCATCGAGCTCGATTCCCAGGCCCGGACGATCGATGGGCAGGGCTTTGCCGTTCGCCAGCTGCAACGGTTCCAGAAGGATGTCATCGCTGTAGTACATCGGGCCAATGATGTCACAAGGGAACTCTTCCGCGGTGATGCCGGGTGTCGCCATCGCCAGGTGGATCATGGCGGCAGTGCCGACTCCGAGTTCGAGGTTGCTGCCGATAGTGCAGCCCAGCATGGCGGATTCGGCGATTCCCGCTATCTTGCGGGCCGCCCCAATGCCGGCAGATTTGCCGACGTATACCGAGAGAGCTCCGGCCGCCCGGGCTTTCACGACGGCGAGGGCGTCCTGCGGGGAGTAGACGCTCTCGTCGGCGAGGATGGTAGTTGACACCTGCCGGCGAACGTCCGCCAGCCACTCAACATCACCCGCCGGCACCGGTTGCTCGGCGAAGTAGATGTCGAACTCCTGCAAACGGCGGATCATGCTCACTGCCTTCGCGGGAGCCCACGCGCCGTTCGCGTCGACCCCGAGACGAATTGCCGGACCGACGGTATTTCGAACTGCACGTACTCGTGCGACATCACCGTCCGGATCAATCCCTACCTTTACCTTCATGGTTTTAAATCCCTGCTCGAGTGCCCATCGCGCGATCGTGGCGGCACGCTCGGGTTCAACACCGGAGATGGACCATTTGGTTGGAACAAACTCCCGGACAGGGCCGCCCAGCAAACGATAGACCGGCAGACCGGCAACCTTGCCGAGGATATCCCACAGTGCCATTTCCAGAGCCGCCCTGGTGAAGGGATGACTGGGCAAACCCCGACGCATACGCGTGGTCAGCAGCTCGATGTTGCAAGGATCCTGGCCGGAGACTGCCGGCTCTAAGATCGTGCGAATGAAATGAGAAGCGGTGACCTGGTCCTCTCCGCTCCATCGCGGAGTGCACGAGACTTCTCCCAACCCGTATACACCATCATCGGTATGGATCTTGACCAGCAGGAAGGGAGATACGGAGTGGGTCCCTCCACTGGCGCGAATTGCCAGTTCAGGACGGAGGGGAACATTAAGCGCGATGCAGTCGATGGCCGTTATCTTCATCGGGTTCCATTATCGGTGCAGGAGGTTGGGTGGTGCGGCGTTGGTGGGCCGGATTTCACGGCCGCGACGGGAGTCCCGGCAATGCCGTTCCGGTCGAGTAGTGAGAGGAAAGATTGCGTGGCGAGTTCGCATCAGATGCCAGCGGCCCAGACGTTGCCGCCGGCGCGGATGGTGCCGGTGGTGCGGAAGAATTCGGCAGCGTGCGCTGAGCCGCCTACTTCGTCGGGGATTTCGGTCTTATAACCGGCGCGGTCGAGAGCTAGGCGGATGGCAGGGTTGAAGTCCGCAGAGATTTCGACGGGGTTGCCGACAAGCGTGTGAATGCGGGGCGCAGTCGCGGCTTGATAGGCCGTGACATTATTGTCGATGATGCGCTGCGCTATTTGCACGGAAACGCTGACGATGCGACGGCCGCCGCGCACCCCAATGGCTACATCGCGATCGGGAAGCCGAATGAGTAGCGGGCAGACGTTGTTGAGCGGGCGCTTGGACGGGCCGGGAGAGTTGACGTGATTGGGACGCGGTTCAAAGCGGCACATGCCGTGGGCCAGAATAATGCCGGTGCCCGGGACCGTAAGGCAGGAGCCAAAGAGGCCGCCTTGCGAGATAGTGACGCTCGCAATGTTACCGGAACGATCGGCGGCGGCGATATGCATGGTGCCGTGGGGACTAGTGCCCGGAAGTGGCGAATCGGCTAGGCGCTCGGTCCACATGCGGGCGAGAACTCTTGCCATGGTTTCCCAGTAGCGGGGATTGGTGTCGGGGAAGATGGGCTGCTGCTCGAGATCGGCGAGGGCGCCAAGGACACTGAAGCCGCCGTTGGGCGCGATCGCAGTATGAATCTGCGCGTTGCGATAGGAGCCGACGAGGGTATCGGTGATACGGGGCTCGAAAGCAGCCATATCGTCGCGGCTAAGGAGACCGCCCTGGGCCGAGATGAAGTCGGCGATGGTGTGGCCGAGTTCGCCGATATAGAAGTCGCGCCATCCAGCCGAGGCGAGGCGATCCAAGGTTCGCAAAAGCTCGGGCCGAAGCCAAATGCAATCGGGGTCGGGCAGATCATCGAAGCCGTTGGGTAAGAGGAATTTCACCGTGGAAGGATAGCGGGCGATGGCTTCTCGTTTGAAGAGGACGTGGCGAAGGATGTGCGAGTAGGAGATTCCTGCGGCGACGAGCGCGCGTGCGGGCGCAATGATTTGCGACCACGGGAGTTCGCCCCACCGCTCCGAGAGAACGCCGACGCCGGCGATGAATCCCGGCACGGAGACGGCAAGCGGACCGTAAAGATTGGCGTCGCCTTCCACGGTGCAGCCGTACTCGCGTTCGTTGATGTCGAGATAAGTGGTCGGATTCGACCGAACGGGGTGCGTGCGGAACATACTAGGCGTTGCGGCGGCGGCCGCAGTGGTGTTGGCGTCGATGGACCAGATGCGGCCGGTTGCGCCTTCGCGCACGACCGCGGCCAGAACGTAGCCGCCGAGATCGATCTGTTGCGGCTGCATGACGGCGCAGGCGAGGCAGGCAGCGGCAGCCGCGTCGAAAGCGTTGCCCCCTCCCGCGAGGATGGCGGCGCCAGCTTGCGCCGCTTCGGGGGGGCCAGCGGCGACGGCTCCGCTTTCGCAGATGATTTCGTGGCCTTCGCGGATAGTTGGGTTCATGGGATCTCCGGATGCTGCAGACGGAACCAAAAGAAGAAGCCATAGATCGCGAAGACCAGGCCGATGAAGATTAGCCACCAGAGGCGAAGATTTTTCCATCCGGTGTAATGGAGTCTCTCCTTCAGAGGAAGAGGTGCGTAGCTGGGACTCCAGATGATGTTGGCGGTTTTTGCAAGATCGGGAGGGGCCGTGAGGAGCGAGGTTGCGAACATGACGATCATGCAGAAAATCCAGGCGACGAGGGCTCGATAAAGGTAGTTGGAGTAGGGGACGAAGATGGGGAGTTGGAAGAGATAGAACTGAAGCAGGGCGGTAAAGGCGAAGCCGCTGACGATGGTAGTCATCGCCGCAGTTGCGTTGGCTCGGCGCCAGAGAAGGCCGACTGTGAAGATAACGGCGAATGGCGGGGCGATATAGGCGAAACCTTCCTGGATGAGCACAAAGAGCGACAGGTGCGAGGTGCTGAACCAGATAGCGGCGAGGATTCCCAGGAACATCGTAGCGGCTCCGCTCCACTGACCAAAGACGACGACGGAGCGCTGGTTCGCCTCCGGACGGATGAATCGTTTGTAGATGTCCATCGTGAGAATGGTCGAGGTGGAGTTGATCATGGCGGAGAGATGCGACATGAGCGTGGCGGCGATGGCAGCAAGGATGAGGCCGCGAAGACCGCGAGGGACCAAGGATTCGACGAGCAGAATGTAGGACTGGTCCGGGCGAAGGAGGTTTGGGAAGAGTTTGAAGGCGATGATTCCCGGCAGGGTGAACAGGAATGGCATGACCGTGTGGAGGAAGCCGGCTGTAACAACACCCATGCGGGCGTTCCACTCGTCCTTGGCTCCAAGACAGCGCTGGACCATGTGCTGGCTGGTGCAGTTGTACCAAATACCCACGCTGAGAAAGCTGGTGAAGACTCCGGCGGCTGGAAACATTTGATCTTTGGCGCCGTGGAAGACCTGAAATTTTGCGGGGACATCGTGGGCGAGTTGGGAGAGACCGCCTACGCGGTGAAGGCCGATGACAGGGACGAGGATTCCTCCAAGGAGGAGGACGGCCATCTGCATGAAGTCGGTCCAGGCCGCCGATTTGAGACCACCGTACACGGTGTATGTGGCCGTCAGGACTCCGAGGAAGACGATTCCCCAGCCGATGCTGATTCCGAACATGCTCTGCAACGCGAGGCCACCGGCATAGAGCGGGCCCGCGATGAGGGAGAAGAGATAACCGACCACGCAGAAGATGGCGAAAAGAGAACGTGTGGTGGAGTTGTAGCGCCGCTCGAGAAACTCGGGCATGGTGTAGAGCCGCGTGCGCATGTAGTAGGGAAGAAAGATCCAGATGAGGAGCGAGTAGACGATCCACGAGTTCCAGCCGAAGGCGGCGATGACAAACCCGTGTCGATAGGCCGCCCCGACCTGGGCGATGAAGTGATCGCTGGAAATCGCGCTGGCGACCATCGATGTTCCGATGACGTACCAAGGGAGTTTGTTGTCGCCGAGGAAGTAGTCGCGCGGATTGGCTCGGCCTTTGCGGCCGACGATGAAGCCCACGGCTACCGTGATAAGAAGATAGGCCGCGAAGATGACGATTTCCCAGGTCGTCAACTGGATGCGCGCTACGGGCATTCAGCCTCGATTCTGAGGATCTGCGGCCCTTCCCAGCGGCAGCGGCGGCAGGCCTGCGCGAAGTCGTTCCAGTCGTGTTTCCAGTCGCCGGGGATGCGCGCGAAGAGACTGGCGTAAGTCGGAACGCCTTCAGGGCCCTTGAGGCTGACTCCGCGACCGTAGACCAGGCAGACTTCGCCGATGAGGCGGGGCGGGCTCGTGACGTTTCCGCCACGATCGAAGAAGTAGAGGAGCTCGCCAGGAAGGGGAAGGGACGTCTGGTTCTGCGGCTCGACGGGGCTGGGGTTGTCGAGGAGCTGGAAGACTTCCGCTCCCGAATACATCCCGTGAATGGCGCGGATTTCGATCGGGAGGATGGACCATATGTAATCGCAGACGGCCGGAGCCTCCTCGTCCAGCATGTCGGCAAGGAGAGATTCTCCGGTAGCGGGGAAGGTGAGGCGAAGCTTGCGGCTCATGATGCCCTCCTTGGCGTCTTGGGGAGGCGGAGTGGTGATTCAAATGCCGGCGGCGCAGCCTTCGCGACGGGGATCGACTCCGCCTTCGAGCCATCCGTCACGGACTGCGATGGCGTTGATGTCGGTCAGGGAGGTGCGGTATTCGAGGCGATGGCCGCGGGCTTCAAGGGCCTGCGTCACGTCGGTAGGAAAGCCTCGCTCGAGGAAGATGGTATCCGGGAGCCATTGATGGTGGATGCGGGGAGCGTTGACGGCGTCCTGCGGGTTCCAATCGAACTCGAGAATGTAGAGCAGGACCTGAGCGATCGCCGAAATGATGGTGGGACCTCCTGGCGTTCCTAGAACAAGATCGGGCTTACCGTTGCGGCTGACGATGGTCGGTGCCATGGAGGAGAGAGGACGTTTGCCTGGTTCGATGGCGTTCGCTTCGCCGTGGACGACCCCGTACTGGTTCGGCTGGCCCGGACGGATGGCGAAGTTGTCCATGTTGTTGTTGAGCAGGAAACCGAGACCGGGTACGGTGACCCCGCTGCCGTAGCGAGCGTTGATCGTGAAGGTGAGGGCGGCGGCGTTTCCTTCCCCGTCGAGAACGGACACGTGCGTCGTGCAGGTGTTTTCCTCGAGTGCGACTCCATGGCCGAGGGCGGAGCTGGGCGTAGCGTGGCGAGGATCTATGGATGCGCGGAGGCGAGCAAGACGGTCAGAATCGAGGAAGCTTTTTGGGATCTCGACGAAGGAGGGATCACCAATGGCGGCACGGTCCGCAAAGGCGCGGCGCATGGCCTCGGCGAGATGATGAAGAAAGGCGGAGGAGAGCGGGGCATCGACGGGAAAGGAGGTGCCTTCGAACATTGCGAGGATCTGCAGCAGACCTATTCCGCCGGCGCTTGATGGAGGCATCGCCCAGACTTCGCGGCCCCGATAGGTCCGCATAAGCGGCTGGTGTTCGGCGCAGGTGAATGAGTCGAGGTCGGATGATCGGAGGGCTCCGCCATTGGCTATGCACGCACGTATGAGCAGATCCGCGGTCTTGCCATGGTAGAACTCATCTCCTCCGTGCATAGCAATGCGTTCGAGTGTGGCGGCGAGCTCCGGTTGGCGAAGAATTTCGCCAGGCTGAAAGCAACGGCCTTCGCGAAGAAGGATGCGGGTGGATTCGGTGTTGCTGCGCAGCACGGCGGAGGCGGCCAGCATTTGCGAGCGAAGATAACTGACGGTATGGCCCTCTGCGGCGAGAGTGATGGCCGGCTGGAGCAGACGGCTCCAGGACAGGCGGCCTTCGCGGCGGTGGGCTTCCGCGAGGCCTTTTACGAGGCCGGGCGTGGCAGCCGCGAGCCAGCCGGCCCCGCTGGCACCCGCCGGCAGATAAACGAACATGTCGCGTGAGGCGGAGTGCGGAGCCTGCTCGCGGAAGTCGAGGCAGAGGGTTTGGCCGTTGGCCAGGCGCGCGAGCAAATGGCCACCACCGCCGAGGCCGCACATGCCAGGCTGTGTCACCGAGAGAGCGAACGCTGCGGTGATGGCTGCATCGACGACGCTTCCACCTTCTCGCAGAACAGCGACGGCTGCGTTGGTGGCATCCGTGTCAGCGGTGGCGACCATGGCGCGGCGGCTGTGGACGGGTAGGGCTCCCCATCGCTCAAAGTCTTTCGATGAATGATCTTTCGACCGGTGCGCGTTCAGCTCAGGGGACATGGGGTTGCGGCGGTGCAGCCGTCTCCTCTCCCGCGAAATCAAGATTTCCGGCCGCGAAGGCTTGTACGAGAGCGGCGACGGCGTCCACCGCGGCGTTGAGGAACTGATCTCCTTTTTCACGGCTCGCGTGGCTGGGTGAGCCGACAGTTCCGGTCGCGGAGAGCTCGTCGAAGTTGCGGACCATATAGTAGGGTTGCGCACGGAGCATGTCCGGAAGGCGGCGCAGAGGCGATGGAGGTAGAGAGTCGAATCGCTGCTGATCGCCGCGCCCGAGCGGGCCGTCATCCTGCGCGGCGGCGAGGTTGACCTGTTCCGGGTACAGGGCCAGCATAACCGAGCTCTCCATTTCGCAGGCATGGTTCATACCGCCGGGAGGCGATGTACGAATGCGGCCGAATGCCTCCGCCGCCAGCGCCCAATAAGAGGCCAGCACGACCCTCAGCTCTGGGATCTCAACCTTAATCTCGCACAGAGCGGCGCGGCAGGGAACCTCATTTCCCCCATGGCCGTTGAGCAGTAGAACTCTATGAAACCCCATCGCCGCAAACGAACGGCAGAGGCCTTTAATGACGGCCATGTAGCCTTCCATATCCAGGCTCAGGCAACCGAAATGAGAGTGATGCGGCGAGTAACCGACCGGCTGCGTCGGCGCCAGCAGCACGTCATCGGCCAGCCGCTGCTCGATTCGGCTCGCGATTGCAGAGACGATCGCTGTATCCGTCCATAGCGGCAGGTGCGGCCCATGCTGTTCCAACGAACCCAAGGGCACCACGCATACTCGTGATCGCGTGGATTCAATTTCCGGCCAGGATAGTTGGGCGAGGATCATGCGTGGCCGAATCGTAACACACGCAATCGATTAGCTGCACGATTAGTTTTCTAATTGACTGAGAGAAACTTGTGAAGCTATAGCGGCAGAACCTCTACCAGCTTCTCGGCGGCTTTTTCCACGCGAATGGAATTGCGCAATGGGCGCCCGAAGCCTTCGAAAGCGATCACCATGATGTCGCCGTCCTGCAACTCGACTCCAGCGCCGAAACTGAACGCGTCGGCCCCGAAGAAATAGATATGCGCGTCTCCAGGCCGCCGGTGTGCGTCGTACTTGAAATGGTGATGCTCGAGATTCCCGAGCGTGTGTGACATGTTTCTCTCACCAGTCGCGATCAAGTGTGACCAGAGTGTTGCGCCGTCGCGCTCGATACTGACGGTTCCGGGAACCGCGTCAAATTCGGGATCCAACACGAGTTCTGGACCTATCGAGCACGTCCGCAGTTTCGAATGTGCCAGATACAGGTAATTCTGCCTCTCCAGAATGTGGTCCGAGAACTCATTTGTCATTGCCATTCCGATGCGGCGTGGCCGCCCTTCCGAATCGATCACGTAGATTCCCGCTATCTCGGGCTCTTCTCCGCCATCGCCGGCGAACGGAGGCACAACCAGAGGTTCTCCGTGTGCGCGCAGAATCGTTCCGCAGCCCTTGTAGAACCATTCCGGTGACGAGCCAATCCTTCCCGGCTCGGGATGCCCTCCCTCCAGGCCCGCCAGATACATTCGCATGCTGTCGGAAAGTTCAGCCGGATTGTGATGCATCGCCTGTCGGTTGTCTGCGCTTGCCTTGTGCGTCAGGCCAGTGCCGGTCACGAGACAGCGTGCCGGTTCCGGGTGCGTAAACGGCGGCAGCAGGCGCCACTCGGATTCGCACCGGTATATCGGACCGTATTCCAACTTCTCATCCGAAATCCGCTCTTTTGCCAATTCGCAAAGTGGTTTGCCATTCCGCAGCGCCGTCTGCGCCAGGTCGTAAACCGAATTGCACCCATTCAGCAATTGAAGGTGGTCGCTATCCACCACCGCTACCCGCATCTTCCCGGAACCAGAACTGATCTGAACTAATCGCACGCGGTCAGTATAGCCATCTTCGAATTGGACTCGTCTCGAATCACCCCTGACAGGGATCCGACCGGGTGGACGCTGTGTGCATTCGCAAGCTAGACGGACTCCGCTAAGAGGAGTTGTGGAGGGGCAAGGGAGAGGGGCTGCTACTTGAAGAGTGGCCCTGGAATCGCCTCAGTGATGCGTTTCATGCCAGACCCTGAGGTTTTGGTTTCGACCATCCAAGATGGACGCAAGTACTTCTGCGTGGCTCCTGGTTTTAGCGCGTTGCACTAGCTGGCACGCCGCGTCGGACAACCTGGGGATAATAGATGTCGCGATGGGTCGTCAACTCTGACGTATCCATGGTGTTGCAGACGTACGTAAACAGTAGATCGGAGCCGGTTTCCAATTCAGGGTGTTCTTTGCCAGCGTAACAAAAGACATTCTTATCCCGTGTCGGACCAGGCTGCATCTCGGGAATCTCGTAGACCACTTCGCCTTCGGTCCAAGGGCCTGTAATTGCCGGTGCCGTTCTCACGATGATCTTGCCCGAAAACAACGCTGGATCCACCATGACCGCTAACCACTTCTTCAGCGCTGGATGATAGCGAATCGATAGCTCCGAGCTGCCGTGTTGCATGATTACTTTCGCTTTGAGCGGATCGAAGCCGCGCTTCCAGGTCCCATCCATTGCGAGGTATTGCAGGTTGGCTGCCGGTTCCGAAAGCTTTTTGAGCGGAACGCGAGTCGCGAGCAGCGGGCGCGTACCTTTTTCGTATAGTGCAAATAGATAGGCGTAGCCGTCGTTCACAACCGCCGCGGCCGAGGGATACGCTCCAACGCCATCCGGCACCAGCTTGTGAATCGTGACCTCCCATTGCTGTGGATTCCGCTCGAGGTGACTCACTTGCGCCAGATCAGAGCCGCATGTCTCGAAGTCGAATCCTGCCGCTGCATGCTTCGAGGAGTGTCGAATGCAAAGCAGCGTCACCCAAAGATCGCCATTCGAATAGAAGCCGTCCATGGCCCAGTACCAGTGTGTCGAATCCAGAGGAGAGAAGTAACTCTGGGCATCCCCGGAGGCACCGTGCTTCACGACGTACTGCAAATGCCACTTTCCACCTTTGCACGTCGAGATCCCGAGTGAGTTGTGCACCATGCGCGGAGTCTGTCCGACGACGCTGCGCTTCGGACCATAGAGCGTATCGCCAAAGATCCAAACATCTCTTCCGTCCGGGAGCGGCACGGAATATGCGGCATCAGCTCCTTGCCAGCCGAGAGGTTTGCCCGATTCCAGTGGAAATGAGACGCCGCACTGAGAGGCTCGCATCGATCCGGCCGCAATCATGAGGAAGAACGCCAACATGACCCCCGGCCGGCAGATCGATCTAAGAAGCAAGACCCTCGATGCACTGCCGGAGATCATGCGATCCACGCTCCTGAGGGATCCCGCACATAGGCGAGCATCGTTCCACACTCTTTCCCGATCGAGACTCCATGCGGGCGGATGGTGTATGCACCAACGGTTGCTGGCACGATGAAAGTTTCAGCATAGTGCACGACGAACGGCTCGAACGTACATGAAGGACTCTCGACAATTACTTCCTCGCCTTCCACGAGGTTCAGTACGTGCACAGTGCCCCACGTGTCATGTGGAACAGCGCAGGTGAACCAATGGCGCCGCGTCTCGATGAACTCGAGTTCATGCAAGCCGGTGCGCTCCTCGCGCCATCCATCACCTGAAGCCACTGGAACGAACTGGTTGATCAGGTTCGCTTTCACCCAGTCGGTTGTTCGATCCCACTGGATGTTGCGAGCACCATGTTCCAAGTGGATTGGTCTCGGATAACCATCCAAACCGACGCGGCCCCAGTCCCACAGCTTGAATGTGAAGATGTATGGTGTTGCACTAATTTCTAACACCATCGATCCCTTGCCGCTACAGTGCACCGTGCCGGCGGGGATCAGAAAATGATCGTGTTTTCGGGCGGGAAACTGATCGACGTATTTCTCGGCCGGAAAATCGAAGTCACCTTGCTGGGCCCGATTCAGTTCGGCGATCATTCGCGAGGAATCGATGCCCTCCTTCAAGCCGAGATAGACGGTCGCACCCGGTTCGGCGTCGAGCAGGTAATAGCTCTCATCCTGCGTGTACGCCATGCCAAAGTGCTCACGGATATATTCCGTCAGCGGGTGAACCTGTAGTGAAAGATTGCCGCCGCCCATGGTGTCCAGAAAGTCAAAACGAATAGGAAACTCCGCGCCGAAGCGTTTATATACGGCTTCGCCCAAAAGCTCCCTTGGGTGCTGCAACACAATATCCAGAGCAGGGATTTCGATGCGCTGGTCGCCAAAGCCAAGCAGAAGGCTATTCTCTTCGGGTACGCAATCGAAACACCACGCGTGATTGGGCGCACCATCGTCGGGAAGCTCGCACACCCGTTCCATCCAGTGCCCGCCCCATGGTCCCGGGTCGAAGAAAGGAACGACACGAAACGGACGCGTCACAGCGGTGCTCATGCCCTTCCGAAACGATTCCCCAGAGATCATCTTCGGTGCATTGGGCAGATTGGTGTCGAGTAGAAGGTCCAAACGCGGGAGCAACTCGGTCTTCGTACGGTCGGCGACACGCCAGTCCAGGAAGAAGGCCCGTTTGTATTTCAGGGAGGCACGTTCGCTGAAGTTATTCAAGCCGAAGTTCGCGATCAGATCTTTTCGCTGTCGCCTCTGCAACTCCCATCGCGCCATGTCAGCGTAGACCAGCAGGGAAAAATCCGCGCAAACCATGGTCGCGCCCGTGCCGATCACGATCGTCTTGCCGTGGCCCGATGCTTCACCCTTCAACTTCGTCAGTGCATCACGATCGAAGAAGTCCGCAAGGGTAGTCTCGCTCATCTGGCCGAACACTGGGTCTTCAGTGAGCTGCTTCCCGAATCGGTCTTCGATCACTTCGGGGGGCAGAAGAGCCTCTTCAGCAAGGATGACCTTCCAAGCCGCCATATACCGCGAGACCGCCTCGACGATCTCCTGAACGAACACACCGGGATAGCATTCAACGCAGATCCGGGCATGCTGGTACTCGTGCAGGGAGCTTGCAATCGCTTCCCATCCCACACGGCATGCGTTCTCCGGGCCCACATTGATGAAAGGAGCTTTGTCGTACATCTACTTTTCCCCGGTGAACAGTGTTGGAACCCCGAGCGCAGCAGCCTGATCACCTAGTTCGGCAATCGCGATGCGCACCTTTCCCCATGGCGTCCAGGTGTTTTGTTCGACGTACTGTTGTAACGGCGGAACAATCTGATCCGCTGCTCTCATCGCTCCGCCGCCCAGAACGATGAGCTCAGGATCGAAAGAGTGGACGGCCGCGACGGCCATCATGCCCCACGCCGTCAGGCAGTGATCGCGCACCTCAATCGCAACCGGATCGCCCGCCGCACTACACTCGAACAGGGTCTTAAAATTCAGCAGCTTGTCCGCCAAACAGCTTTCTGCAAATCCCGGCCACTCGCGGCAGACCATCGGCAATGACCAGCCGGAAGCCTCGGCCTCTGCACAGCCCCGTCCACCGCAGGTGCAGCGACGGCCGTGAGCCCGCACGGGAACATGTCCGCAAAGCACACCCGCTTGCCCATGGGCGCCGACCAGAGGCTTGCCCTCCATCGCCGCGACTCCGCCGATGCCCGTGCCCAACGTGAACATCACCACGTCGGAAAAGCCTCGCGCCGCTCCTGCATTCATCTCGCCGCGGAGCGCAAGCCGGGCGTCGTTCTCCAATCGCACCGGCACGCCTAGACTCTGAAGGGCCCAGCCTTCAAAGTCGAACGCAACCGTGTCCTCGTACTTGCCATTCGTTGAGAGCACACGGTTGCGCTTGGAATCAACCAGACCGCACATGCCCACCCCCAGCCCGGACACCGCCTCTTTTGTAGAGCGCGTCAGCGTCTTGAGACAGTTGGTTACCTCAGGCAAAACGGCTCTGAAGCTGGTGCTGTCTGCGAAGGAGAGATTTTCAGTAGCTAATACCGCTTGCCCACTGATCAAGCTGCAAGCGGCGTGGGACCCGCCAAGGTCGAGGCCAAGAAGTGTCATCCTAACTCAAGACTCCCAATGCAGATCGAACTATACGGGCTGTGTGCGGCAGATGTCTAGTCACATTGTTCGTTTTTGGGCTAAAGAGCGCCTGAATTTAATGCAAGCGGTCGCATTCGGTCCGCATTTGTGTTCGTTTTATGGCGGAAACGAAACTTGCGCTTGACTATTGTTGTACCCCTTCCATAGCATCCACCCGTCTCGTCAAAGAGCATTCTTGGGGCCAAATTGGAGGTCTGTCGTACATGCAAAGTGCTGTTAGGATAAGGGGACGCAGGAGCCCTCTTTCGTTTTTCCTGGGGTTGGTATGTCTTATGACCTGCGTCGTGTTTTCAGCGGCAGCGCAGTTTGATACGGGTACCGTAAGCGGAACAACCGTCGATAAGTCAGGCGCGGTGATCCCCGATGCAAACGTCACCGTGAAAAACGTGGGCACGGGTCGTTCTGTGACGCAGACAACAAACGGTTCGGGCGCGTTCAGCGCATCCGACCTTCCGTTCGGTACCTATACGGTTACAGCGACGGCTTCAGGTTTCGGAACCGCGACCAGCACGAACATCGTCCTGAACGTCGGTGCAGCCGTCCATGTAACGATGAAGCTCGCTGCCGCGGCGGTCTCGGAAACCGTAACCGTGACGGGAACGGAGACCAGCGTCAACACTGAGACGACCGTCAGCGGAGAGACGTTTAACTCCAAGCAGATCGAAAACCTTCCTGTGAATGGAAGAGACGTGAATGGCTTTCTGGAGATCGCGCCCGGATCAGTGGGGTCCGCTCCGGAGTTTCAGGGCAGCGTGAATGGCCTGGAGAATATCTTCAGCGGTCTGAACATTACAGTCGACGGACAGAGCGCGGTGCGCGGCGACATCACCGGCTTCCTGAACACCGAAGGCCAGGAGCAGCCGCACATCACGCGCTCCAGCATCGACAGCATCCAGGAAATCGACTTTGCCAACAACGGCTATACCGCTGAGACCGGCCACTCCCTTGGACCGCAGATGAACATCATCACCAAGGGCGGCACGAACCAATTTCACGGCACGCTCTTTGAGTTCTTCCGGAACGATGCTCTCGATGCTCACGATTATTTCGAGATCGGCCGCAAGCAGCCGCTGAAGCTGAATCAGTTCGGCGCAAACCTCGGCGGCCCCATCGTAAAGAACAAGCTGTTCTTCTTTACGAATTACGAAGGAACGCGCCAGCACCTCACCACGATTGATCCAGTGAACCATACGGTCAGCGCCTATGTGCGCTCCAAGTTCGTGGGGTCCATGCAGCCCGTTCTGCAGCAGCTTGCGCCGCTGCCGGCCAACTGCAATGTCATCCCCACGCCTGTGGCCTGTGCCTATCCCGGTTCGCCGATAGATCCTGCCACGCCGACACATCCCAGTGCTGGCGCCCTGCTTGTCCTTGACCCCGTGGATCTTTCCGATGTTCTTCGTGAGGATACGGGCTCACTGCGTTTCGACTACAGCCCCACGGATACAGACCGATTCATGGTCCGTTACAACATCAACGATTCCAACACGGAGCACACTTATGGTGCCAACGTCGGTCAGGTGTCACCCCAGATGTTGCGAACGCAGTTGGCCAAGCTCGATGAAACCCACACCTTCAACCCTACATTGTTGAATGACGCCAGCCTCGCTTACACGCGCTTCTTCTCCAACACCGCGTCGAACACGCCCAAGCCCTACTACTCAATCGCTGGTTTCTTCACCGATCTGGGTTCGTTGCCCGGAGCAGGCGCCTTCAACCAGAACAACGCGTACAGCACGTACGAGTTTTTCGATAACGTCACGAAGGTTCTGCACACCAGCAACCTGAAATTCGGCGCGCAGATCCGCGTCAACCGTCAGGTCCAGTCGCTGGATCCCGAGCAGACCTACGACTACGCCAGCTTCAGCGATCTCGAGAACAACAATCCATTCGTTCTTCAGAAGATCGGGTATGCGGGATCGCTGGGTATGCACAACTCCGAGTACGACTTCTATGTCCAGGACAACTGGCACGTTTCGCGCCGGCTCGTGCTCAACCTCGGATTGCGCTACGACTACAACACCACCTGGCAGGAGAACCACAACCACTTCCAGAACTTCGACGTTGCAACGCAGAAGACCCTTCCGGCAACACAGCCGATGTACACCGCTCCGAAGGGAGACCTTGCTCCTCGCATCGGTGTGGCGTATGACCCGTTCGGCCATGGCAAGACCGTCTTCCACGCGTACGCCGGCATGTTTTATCTGCCGATGTGGCTCAGCTTCAATCTGTCATCGAATAACCCGGCTTACGCCAGCTACAACGCAAACGTGTTCGATGCGCTCTTCGGCGGATACTCGATTGCATTCCCATCGCCTAATCCACCTGTAACAGCCGGCACACAGGTCGTGTATTCGTTCCCACAACATCCGAAGGATCCGAATGCGCTGAACTGGCTGTTTGGTGTTGAGCAGCAACTCCCGGGACAATTTGTAGCCGTCATCAACTACAGCGCCAACCGTGTCAATCACCAGCAGGCTGGTGTGAACTTCGCCGCAATTAATGAAAATCCGGCCAATCCATTCACAGGGGTTTCGCAGGTGTATAGCCAGTACGCGTCGGAGAACTACCTCGGCGACAACCTGGGTTCGGACTACCAGGCACTGCAGGTACAGTTGCGCCGTAACTACAACCACCTGAACTCTTCGTTAAATTACACCTGGTCGCATGAGATCGACGACATGGTGAACGTATTCAGCGGCTACTCTGATCCGTTCAACCCCAAGCTTGACCGGTCGAGCGGCGACATCGATGTGCGGAGCAACCTCAGCGCCAGCGTGGTCTACGACTTTTCCGATCTTCACGACAGATCCACATGGGAGCGGCTCGCAGGAGGTGGCTGGCAGCTCTCGAGCATCTTCCAGACGCGTTCTGGCCTGCCGGAGAACATCACGCTGGTGAGTGGATTTTTCGGCAACCCGGTGCGTCCAAACTATGTGCCCGACAAGAATGTCTACGTCCCGCACGTCACCTGGGTGACGCAAAAGGGAAGTTACAACAGCGCTGCATTTGCGGTTCCTTCCGGTTACGACGGCACCTGGGGCCAGAACATGGGCAATGTTGGACGTAACGCGCTGCGCGGTCCCGGGTTCTTCCAATGGGACTTCTCGGCGATGAAGAACTTTGAGCTCACCGAGAAGGCGAAGCTTCAGTTCCGCACCGACTTGTTCAACATCTTGAACCACCCGAACTATGCAAACCCCGACGGCGGTATCTGTCTCGCGGTCAGTGCGGCCTCCGGTTCCACGCCAGCCGGCTGTCTGCCGAACGCCAACTTCGGTGTGACCGCGTTCACCGTCGCCAACCAGACCGGCAACGGTCAGATTGGCAACGGCACGGCGCGCCAGGCGCAGTTCTCCGTCAAGCTGCTTTTCTAGCCTCGAAAGGACCGTCTGCTTGAGGCGGGCGGTCCATCGAGTTCAGGTACTCTGCTAATCGCTTAAGAGGAACAGAATGCAAAATACCGCAGGCGGGATGTGCCTGCTTATCTTTGCCGGCGTGATGAACGCGAGCTTCTCGCTCCCGATGAAGTTCGTGCGCTCGTGGGCCTGGGAAAACACGTGGCTCTTGTGGAGCATCTTCGCGCTGCTCGTCTTTCCCCCGGCCCTGGCGTTCAGCACGATCCCTTCATTCACAGGCATACTGCATGCAAACGGCGATGTCGTTCTACTCGTAGCCGTTTGCGGAGCCGCATGGGGCGTCGCACAGGTGTTGTTTGGTCTGGCGCTCGACAAAATTGGAATCGCCCTCACATTTTCGATCGTGTTGGGACTTTCGGCGGCCATGGGAAGCCTGATTCCCCTAATCCGTCTACATTCTGATCGCTTGTTCACTCGTGGTGGATTAATGTCGCTCGCGGGAATCGCGTTGGTCTTGATCGGTGTTGCGGCGAGCGCAGTGGCGGGCAAGATTCGTGACCGCGGAAAAGACTCTGGCGCAACAAAGAATGAACAGATCGGCGTCGGCTTGGTAATGGCGATCGTGAGCGGTGTCTGCGCTTCCATGATGAATGTGGGTTTTGCCTACGGAGCTCCTCTTGCAACCGCGGCAGGCGCTCACGGTGCAAATTCGCTTTGGGTCACGGATGCAATCTGGGTACCGCTCCTGCTCGGCGGCGCCGTGCCGAACCTGCTCTACTGCATCTATCTTGTGGCGAAGCGCAGGACCGGCAACAGCTACACCACGTCTAGTTTCGCGCGCAACCTCTCGCTCACCATTGCAATGGGAATCCTGTGGTTCGGCAGCAGCGTTCTCTATGGCATCGCCACAGCGTTCCTCGGTGTATTAGGTCCAGTGGTCGGCTGGCCGCTGTTCATGTCGCTTATCGTCATCGTCGCCACACTGCTGGGCCTATGGACAGGGGAGTGGCGCGGCGCGGCCAGAAGCGCCTTTCGCGTGCAGGGGTTTGCCGTCGCCGTGTTAATCGCTGCGGTCATTGTGTTGTCACGTGCAAGCTTCTGAGGTGCTGATGCGCTCTGCCGCCAAAGCTCTTTGCATCGCCGTCATCCTGTTGACGGTAGTCGTGCCTGTTCAAAGCAGCGGCCAGCGATTAAAACCCACTCGGCCCGCGGTTGGAGATGTCGTTGAGCAGCACAGTTTCTTCAGCGCAGCTCTTCAGCGGCAGATGCGTTACGATATCGTGCTTCCGGCGGGATATGCATCCGGACAGCAGCGTTTTCCGGTTCTCTATCTTCTGCACGGCTGGCAGGGCGATGAGACCAACTGGGTCACGCTCACTCATCTCGTCGAGTTGGCGTCGCGCTATGCGTTGATCATTGTCACTCCGCAGGCCGCCAACTCCTGGTACGTGAACTCTGCGACAAATCCTGCCGATCGTTACGCCGATTACATCGTCAACGACCTGATCGCCGAGATTGACGGTCATTACCGGACGATCGCCTCTTCTCATCAGCGCGCCATCGCAGGTCTCTCGATGGGTGGCTATGGAGCTGTGCTGTTGACTCTTCGCCATCCTGGCTTGTTCAGCTTTACCGCGAGTATCAGTGGTGCATTTGACGGCCCCTCGGGCGCCGAACAAGTCATGCCGCAGCTCAAGGCGAGCACAGATCAGGCATTCGGTCCGTCAGGAAGCCCCACTCGCAAGGAAAACGATCTCGACCCGTTGATCGCGGCCGCCGATCCCGCGAAGACACCCTACGTGCTCCTCGAGTGCGGGACGGCTGATCCGTTTCTTCCCTCGGATCGCCATGTGATTGAGGAGCTATGGTCGCGTGGGATCAGCTACGAGTACCACGAGCTGCCCGGCGCCCACACGTGGTCTTTTTGGGACAACTCGCTTCCGTCCCTTCTGGATGCGCTCTCACGGAAGCTTCACCTCGAACAGCCGGCAGTTGTCCCGCGCTCTGCTGTCCGCTGAAAGGGCTTGCATGTCACTACGTTTCTCGCAGGGACGCTGGAACCTGGGCCGGCGCACATTTCTTAAGTTAAGCGGCGCCGCGTTGGCAGGTGCGGGTGAGATGGCGAACGCTTCACTCCAGGTTCCACGTACACTCCCGTCCACTCCGGGCCCCAATGATCTCGCGAGCACCGAAATGGAGTACAGCTTTACGGACCTGTTCAATATGCCCGTCTTTCAAAACGAATGGGGCTATGGGCAGGTGTCAAAGTCTGTCTCCGGTGTCACGGGAATCACCTTTCCGCCGTACGCGTGCTGCGGTGTGCCGGAGGTCACCTGGAGCCCGGGCCTTCTGACCTCCTGCGAGATCGTGCTGAACGGCCAGTTGCTTTCGATCGCGCCTCCACCGGGCAATCGCGTGAAATATCGGTGGTCTCCGCAGCGTGTCGACCGCGAACAGACCGTCGACGGCATTCGCATTCGCACACGCACATTCATGCCCGTGAAACAACGCGCTGTTGCCGAGCACATCGAGCTGACAAACATCTCTTCGGAGCGGCAGAAGCTAACCCTTGGCTTCGACATGCAGGCTGCGGTGATCAAGAAAACCACGTTCTGGATGGCGGGTTGCCCCGGTGAAGGAGGGAATCGACTGTTCTGGGATCGCGCACAGGGCCGCGTGACGTTCATCGCGCAGCAGTCGCATGCGGCTTCGGCGCAGGGTATTTTTCCTGTTGCTCAAGACCTTCAAGGCGGACACATTCTTCAGTATGAGATCGTGCTCGCGCCCGGCGAAACGCGTCGCTTTCGGTATGTGAATGCCATCGCCGATACGCCGGAAGAAGCGAATCTAATTCACGATCATCTTCAGGCCACTTTCGCAGATGCCGAGGAGGCGAACGAGCGGTTCTATACCGGCATGATGAATGCGCTTTTTACGCCTCGGAACTCCTACTTCTCCGGCTATCTTCCGTCCTTGCATACCGACGATGAGACGCTATGGAACCTCTACTTCGCGGGGATCCGCAACCTCATCAGCGCTCACCGTTATTCACCGGATTCAAAATACGGACCAGCGTACCTCACCCTCGGTGGACATACGCTTCCAACGCTGTCATTCCCGTGGGACACATCGCTCACTGGCTTGAGTCTTGCGCTCCTGGATCCTAATCCGCTGCGGAACATTGTTGAAGTGTGGTTCGCACAGGACATGCACCAGCACCTCGCGACGGATTACGTCAGTGGCACCGCTGTCGGTCCCTGGTACGCGGTCAATGACATGGCCATCGTTCGCTGTGCGCGAGATTACCTGCGTGTCACCGGTGACTTCGACTGGCTTATGCGCTCTGTCAATGGGAAAACTGTACTCGATCATCTGAGCGAACACGCTCTCTATTGGGAGAAGCTGATCCATACCGACAGAGGACTCGCGGACTACGGCAATATCGAGAACCTGCTCGAGGTCGTCAGCACGTATCTGCACGAAGTGGCAGGAATGAACGCGGGGAATGTCTCGAGCATGCGTTTCGTCGCTGAACTACTGGACCGGCGCGGCGAAAGCGCACGCGCGAATGAACTCCGTGCCAAAAGCAAGCAGCTCGCGGAGCGTATTAATCGACTCCTGTACGTTGATAGACAGGGTTGGTGGCGTGCAGGCCAGCCTGACGGAAGCTTCAATGAGGTTCGCCACTGCTATGACTTTCTGGCCATCGCCGACAACATGGCGGGCGATCTCACTTCCACACAGAAGGCCGAGATGACGGATTTCTTCTGGAACCAGCTTCGCACAGGCAAATGGATGCGTGCGCTTTCAACTGGAGACTCGGATGCAACATGGAATATCCGGCCGGATCATAGTTGTATCGGTGCCTACGCATCATGGCCGCCGATGTGTGCGAAGGCGCTATACCGTCTGGGCATGCCGGAGGAACAGGTTGCAGCTTGGCTGCGCGAGGTCGCCAAAGCGGGGAACCAGGGCCCGATCGGACAAGCACATTTCGTCGAGGATGTATGGCCGCCATTGAAAGGCGGCGCGTTCAAATGTCCGAATGATCCTCCGTACATTAACGAATGGTGCTGCATCGCTGGAGGCGCATTCACCGACATGGTGCTCGATACGATCTTCGGAGTCGGCGTGTCACTTGACGGTCTGCGCGTCGAATCTCGCCTGGACCAGTACGATCCCAAAGCTGAACTGCGTGGATTTCGGCATCAGGGAAAGACATACCTCATCAACCGCCAAGGCGCCCGCGCGTCGGGCTGACGCTGAAGGATCCTCTATGACAATATTCCCGGTTGATCTGTGAGGAGAAAAACGGCGCATGGTGAAGCGCAAAGGTGGAAGTTTGAAGACTAAACCGGAACCCGAAGCGAGAAAGAAGCAGGAGGCCCGTTATCAGGCCATCCTGAACGTGCTTCACAAGACCGGATCCGTTTCGGTGGATGGACTGAGTAAGCAACTGAAGGTGACAGTCGTTACGATCCGCAGGGATCTGGATGCCCTCGAGCGTAAAGGCCTGCTTCATCGAACTCACGGTGGGGGAGTTCCGATCCAGCCGCTGTTTTACGAACCGTTTCGACGGGACCGCTCCTTCGTAATGCAGGTGGAACGGCAGGCCGATGAGAAGAGACGCATCGGGTACGCTGCGGCCGCCCTCATCGAACCGGACGAAACGATTGCTGTGACGCCGGGCACCACAGCAGACGCTGTCGTGCGCGCATTGCCGTTGAATCACAACCTTACTGTTGTGACGAACACGGCAAACGTGGCGATGGAGCTGTCGAAGCGCAAAGACATCAAGGTCTTCGTCACTGGCGGGACTCTCCACGGAGAATGGTTTTCGTTGGTGGGGCCGCATGCTGTTCGCAGCCTCGACCACATACTGATCCACACACTGTTTATCGGCGCCGACGGGCTTCATCCGGATTGGGGAGCTACCTCATTCGATCAGGACGAGGGAGAGCTCTGCCGGACGATGGCCGAACATGCCCGACGCCTTATCGCCGTCGTGGACCACACGAAATTGGGGAAAGTGGCGAACTGGCGGATCTGCCAGGTCCGCACTCTGCACACGATCGTTACTGATACGGGCGCTACGGATCTGATGCTGGCACCATATCGCCAAATGGGAGTGGAGATCATTCGCGCATGAAGGAAGGACGAGACATGCATCGACGAACTTGAGGATTGCCCGTTCCCGCGCCACGAGACGTCACAACTCCTGAAGCTCTATGTGAGGATCACAAAAACAAATGGTCGGCCTACTGGACGAATTGGAACTTTGAGCCGCTCACGCAGTGAACGCTAACGTGCCCTAATGGCAATTGGGATCACTGTTCTGTCTAGGCGCCACGAGAAACCAGTGAATAGGGTTGCGGAGAGAAACACCTCATTTGAGGCATAAGGCAGACGATGCCATGCCAGCGCATATCCCTTTGGGTGTCGCCAGCCGTTACTCATGGCTATAGTTGCTGGCCGACTCCAGGCAACTCCCCTTTGCTACGAGGCGAGGCGGCGAGACTGGCCGCACTTCGATCTCTCGAGCCAACTTCACTGATAACTAACGGTAAATTAACTTGTCAGGCCAGCATGGGTCCGGCAGTGTAGCGGAGATGTTCGTGGAGCAGTGCGCGTGAACCGGCGAACGTTCTGTTTCAGTCTTTTGGCCATTCCAAGGCTCGCCGCGCTTGCGGAAGGTGCGTCGCCGATTATGGCTGATAGCTCCGGTCGTATCCGCTTCGTCCTGGAGGACCCGCTGGAGCATCCTTTCTACTGGTGGCCCCGGACACTCCTGCACTACCCTGTGAAGTTCGCCGCGCCCGTCACACTGGAGAAACTTAAACTGGTGGATGCCGAGACCGGCAAGAGGACTCTGGTCCAGTTCTCCGCTGTGGAACGCTGCGCGCTTGGTGTACGTTCGGCAACGGTGCATTTCTTCAGTGACCTGCCCAGCGGTGGACGGCGTGAGTACCTTCTCGGGCAGCATGCACAAGTTAAAATCAGCAAGTCCCATTCGCCGGCTCGAAGTGGTGCGGACGTCAAACCTTGAAGTAAGAGGTGTAGCTCTCGTTCACGATGGAGTAAAGCGGCACTAACACAATGTCACGGCCAGCGTAGTTTTCTATAAATGTCTGCGCGCCAATCTGTTTAAGACTTGCTGGAAGAAGACGGTTGCCGTTGGCAGGATGATCGGAACTTTCGATCGCAACGTATTGAACGGGACCGCGGAGAAGCGCGACGATATTTGGATGGAGATCGTCGATTGGTTCGGTTCGGAAGTCCTGTGGAAGCGTGAGTTCGATACGGTCACCGCTGCGCCATCGACGGTCAATACGGGCGAAGGAACGCCTGCTTACCGTCAGCGCAATGGGCCGGCCGTTAATCTTCAGCGATGCGGGTCGAGAGAGCCACTCGGGCAGCCGAAGGTACAGAGTAAACCTTGCCGGAGAGCTGAGAGTAAAGGTGAGCGTTACGTTGTCCTCCGTGGGGAACGTTGTTCGTTGCTCGATTTGGACCGAAGTGTCGTTGCGCATGAAGCGAACGCGCGACGGCGTGTAGAGAGTCACATAGAACCCGTCTGATGAAGTAAAGCCAATATTCAGCGGGTAGTCGGACACAGTCTGGACGAGTGTGCCGGAGCAGCACGGCCATTTGCTCTTGTAGAAGACCTTTTGCGCCGCAGACGAGTAGCTTGAGTAGTACGGATAATCGCCGTCCGAGTCTGGAAGGCGGACGGCCAGGATCGTATTAAAAAGCACACGCTCGAGATTGTCGGCAAACTCTGTGGAGCGTGGCGTCGCGATGCTAAGCAGGTAGCGAGCGAGCTTGGTTGCGGCATAGGAGCCGCACGGAGTCTCAAAGTGATCCACGGTCGTTGAGAGTGATTGAAAGAGCTCGCCCCGGTGTGGAGTGATAAAGGTTTCGTTTGGTCCCCAGCCACCGGACGCGAATTGCTGCGTCGTCGTGAGAAGTTTTGAGGCATTGGAGATTGCATCGCGGTATTTCCCATCTCCGAGAACAATGTACGCGCGACCCCCAGAAGAGAGCGCGATCACGTGCGAGTAGGCGTGCTGGCCCGGAAAGGGATCGGCACCACGGGCCAGAGGATCAAAGAGATACTGGTCGAGAAGATACAGCAGGGCAAGCTCGTGAAAGCGTGAATTGCCCGTGAGATCGGCAGCCAGAAAAAGATTTTCGGGCATGACGAATGGTTCGTCGTACGGAGGATCTTTCTTGCCGATCCGGTCATAGACCCGCGACGGAAGAAGCGGCTCGGCGCCTTGAAGGACTCGGTTCAGGAGTTCTACCGCCGATGAGTCGCCTGCAAGCGTTGCCGCATCAATCAGGCCCGCAAAGTGTTTGTCGAGCGTGTAGCAGATCCACTGATTGCTTTCAGGACGCAGGATGCTCTGGTTGCGCGGACCAAGCGTTTCGCCGAAGCCCCCCACGAGCGCGCGGGCTTTCTCGGTGCATACGACATCACCAGTGGAAGCTCCAAAGCGCGCGAGACCTGAGATGTATTGACCGAGCGAGTGCCCGGGAACGAATCCGTTGAGGTCGTACCATCCGCCCATGTCTTCTCCCGGGGCCGGCAGCCCGGCGCGCTGCCGATAAACCTTGAGCAGACGGTCATTCGAAAGAGAAAGGTAGTGGGCGTGTATGGCATTGTACTGCTGCGCGAATGGTCCATCTGTAAGCTGCACTGCGGAATAGGGCAGAGGCTGGAGTGGTTGACGCCCAAAAGAAGCGGACGCGGACAGAATGGATGGATGAGTTGCTGCAGCCCCAGCGAGCGCAGATCTAATAAAGCTGCGACGATTCATCTGCATTGCGGAGCCCCGCGAAAACGTTCCACCAATCCGATGTAAATCACTGCACCCATGCGAACAAGGCTATCGTATTCGCAGTGTCCGTTCGAACGAACGCCGATTAGAAGCTGACGCGCTCCTGCCTTGAGGAACAGACGCCCCTTCGACCTCATCTTCAAAACGGCCAAATTGGAAGAAATGGTCGGCCCTACTAGACGATTTTAGAACTTTGGAAGGTTGACATTGCCGATCGAAACAGCGGCATCCGAAGCTCATATAATCGGATGCGCTGAAGACCTTGCGGCGCGGATCTGTGCTGGAAGCGCTCGTGCACCGGTGCTATCGGAAGCAAGGGCTGGTTTCAATCGTAAGGCAGTCTTACATCGCTCTGGTTGCCAGCTGGCGAGCTTTCCGGCGCCAGCGCCTCATCTCCACCAGTCCTGCTAAACCGGTGCCCAAAAGCACGAGGCTTGAGGGCTCGGGAGTTGCGACAGTATAGACGTCAAAGTTTGCCGTACCTAGTATGTCGCTGGCTGCAACACCAAGACCGTCCGTGATCTCGAACGATCCGGAGTAAAGGCCTAACGGTGTGCCGATGGGTATGTTCACGGCGAAGAGTTCGCCCGTGAAGCTCTTGCCCGCTCCTAGGGAAAAAGGAAAATCGCTGAAAAAAGGCGAGTCGTCCACGGTCAGCGGTGAATCTACATTGAAACTGTCGCCGTTCAGATCCACCGTCTGGCTGGTTTCGTTGGTTACCGTTGCATCGAATGCGACCACGCTGGCCCCGGGGCTGGATTGATACGGCGAAGCCAAGGTTATGTTAAGCGAATTTGCTTTTGCCGCCGTGCCAGGCAGCAGGAAACCCACAGACATAAGGGACAATAACAAGCGCTTCATCTATCCTCCTATTTGTTCTTCGAACTTCACTCTTTTCGGTCCCTGGCAGCGTCACCGCCGGACGCTGCCGTAGAATGAGCTACCCGTGTGGGCCTCCTTGAGGGCCATCATGTCAAAGCAATTGTTATTGCTGTCAGGCGTGGCGTTGTTGTGCGCCGCGCAAATGGGATACGCCCAGGTTCCAAAGGCCGATCTCAACCGCGAGGCGGAGCTTCGTGCGGACATGGCGACGTTCAATCCAGACTATCGTGAGCTGATAGCCCCCCGGCGAAAGACCTTGAACACGTTGACGGCAGAGA
>DASUHZ010000126.1:0-23709 GCA_036273275.1 Bryocella sp. | reverse complement strand
CCAGAGAATGCAATGGTGGCACGCGGCGAAGTTTGGAATGTTCATTCACTTTGGTGTGTACAGCACAATCGGCCGTCACGAGTGGGTGATGGAAAATGAGGCGTGGCCGATTGGTCCCTACACCGCTCATGCCGCCAGCTTTCATACGGCACCCAATTGTCCGCGCGCCTGGGCGAAGCTGGCCAAGGCTGCAGGTATGAAGTACATGGTGATGACGACCAAGCACCATGAGGGATTTTGTAATTTCGACACGAAACATACCGACTACTGTGCGCCGAAGCAGGGTCCGGGCCGCGATGTCGTCAGAGAGTATGTAGAGGCGGCTCGCGCTGAGGGGCTTCGCGTTGGCTTTTATTATTCGCTGATGGACTGGCATCATCCGGATGGAGCGCGTTGCGCTAATGACGAAGCTGCAAGGCGCACGTTTGTTGATTACACTCACGGGCTTATCCGTGAGTTGTTGACAAACTACGGCAAAATTGACGTGCTATGGTACGACGTTGCGTGGCCGCTCGACGCCCAGGGCTGGGAGTCGGAACGGATGAATGAGATGGTCTTTCAGCTGCAGCCGGAAATCATCGTGAACAACCGCAATAAGCTGCAGGGAGACTTCGCCACCCCGGAACAAAAGATCGTAGCCGAGACAAACGGGCGAGCGTGGGAATCGTGCATGACGCTGAACGATAGCTGGGGTTACCAGCGGGCGGACGATAACTGGAAGTCTTCGAGGACGGTCATTCAAAACCTGATTCAGTGCGTTCGCGACGGCGGCAACTACCTTCTAAACATTGGTCCAAAACCGGATGGTTCGATCCCTGAAGAGTCTTCGCGCATCCTGAATGAGGTGGGTGCATGGATGCAGGCCAACGGGCACACCATATATGAATCGGATCTCTGCCAGGTCCGCCGGTCCAATTACGCAAGTTTTAGTCGCATCGGAAATACCCTCTACATGCATGTGCACTTCTGGCCAGGCGAGTACGTCGCGATCAGCGGTCTGCGCACGCGAGTGAAGTCCGCGCGCCTTCTCAAGACCGGGGTAGATATTAAGTTCACGCAGGATGACTTCCAGACAAAGTTCACCGGCCTTCCGAACGAGGCTCCTGATTATCCCGTCACAACAATTGCGATTGAGTGTGAATCGGAACCGACTCAAGATACGGATTACGTTCGCATCAACAAGCCGCGCGGGAGCGTCTAGATCAGCCAAATGAAAAGCCGCCACGGACGGCGTGGCGGCTTCCTGTGTAGCTCCAGTTCAGAACTCGACGCGCGCCGAGAGTTGCGCGTCGCGTGACAAGTTGGCTTGCGAGCTGACCTGGCCGAAGGTCGAGCTGGTGGCCGTGCTCCATGAGGTTCCGATTCCACCGAACTGCGTGTGATTGGTCACGTTGTAGAGATCGGCCTGGAGGTCCAGCTTGGTCGATTCGGTGAGATGAAGGGCAAAGCTGCGGCGAAGGCTGATGTCGATGTCGTAGTTCCCCGGGCCATAGATGTTGTAAGGCGCCGTCCGTGGAAGGTTGCTGAACATATAGGCCGGCGTTGTAGCGAAGGCGTTCGGATCAATGTAACGAAGAGTGTTGTTTGTGGCAAAGCCTTGACCCCACTTTCCGTTAATCCGTCCGGTGCCGCTGTAGGCAGGATTGTAGACAGGCAGGCAGGTGGATTGTGCCGGGTTGGTACCGCAGCTCGCGCCGGTAATCGCGAGCGGCGAACCGGAGTTTGCCTGATAGATGGCAGAGAAGCGGTAACCACCAAGCACAGAACGCATCACGTGGTTCGAGGCGTTCCGCCCAGGCAGATCCCACACACCGGTGAAGACGAAGTGGTGAGGCTGGTTCGATGTAGAGACTGTCCGTTCGAGCGCGTCAGCGGCATAGTCGTGCGTTGCGTTGACGACAAAGGCCGCCGGGATCGGATAGCCCGTGCGGAAGGTGCCGCCGTCGTCGATCGAACGCGACCATGTGTAGTTCGCCATGAACGTAAAACTGTGGCTCATCCGCTTCATCAGAGAAACCTGCAATCCGTGATAAATCGAATTGGCGACATTGCCGTAGGTATCGCTGACCGAGTGGAAGGGGAATGGCTTCAACGCCGTCGAGAGCTGCTGTTGGGTATTGAAGTTCGCCGGGCAGGGCAGGTTGTTGGCTGTGCAAGCCGCGGTTTCCGCGGTGCCTACAGCAGACAGTGTCGAACCGAGGCTCAGATACTTCGGATCGAGAGCGTTGGACCAGTAGCCGCGTGGGTTGCCGCCATCGGTTACGAGGAAGTGGCCCTCAGACCCAACATAGCTGATCGTGGAGGTGAAGTTCCCGGTCCACTGATGCTGGAAGCCGAAGCTCCAGTTGATGTACTCGGGCGCGCGGCCTCCCAAATACGGATCGCCATAGCCGGCACCCGAAGATGGGGCAGCTGTGTACCCCGTGACGGTGGTGTAGCCGGTTCCGTAAGCAGGGCCGGAGGCACGTCCGGCAGCAGGCTGGTAGGCCGGAAAAGCGGTGTTGCCAGGGCTAAGCGGGAAGGTGGTGAGCAGCTGTCCGTTCACCGAGGCGGACGGGGCGGCGGTAAAGCCCAGTGTGCCCGTGCCCGTGCGGGAGTTCGCCGCGCCCCCTACGCCATTGCCGTGGGTGAACATCACGCCATAGCTTGCACGCCATACGGTCTTTGGATCGCTTTGGAAGGCGAGACCAATGCGCGGACCAAAGTTCTTGTAATAGTTGCTGACCGGCGTGTCGCAGTTGCAGGTGTTGGTTCCTGTTCCTGCATACTGTAGGGCTCCATTGCGTCCAGTGACAGGGTTGGCAAGGTTCGGATTGAAAAACGCCAGATTGTCATGAGCTTCGCGGTACGTGGGATAGAAGTCGTAGCGCAGGCCGAGGTCGAGTGTAAGCCGTGAAGAGACCTTCCAGTTGTCCTGCACATAAGGTGAGATCGGACGGAAGCGTGCGCCGAACTCCGGTACCGAATACGCGCTGAGGCTGCCTTTGTCGATCTGGCCGATGAGGAAGCTCGCATAGGCCAGGCCGGTGTTCGCAGTCGCTGCGTAGGCCGGCTTGGAATTGCTGGAAGCATTCAGCGCGGCGGTTTCCGTCACTGCATTCGCGATAGTCAATTGTGAACTGCCGCCGGTTGCCGGGATCATCTGATACTGAAGCCACGCAAGTTCAGCACCGATTGTGAGGGAGTGCCTACCGAAGTTCCACTGCACGTTGTCGAGCAGGGTATAGGAATTGGCGATATTAACCGAGCCCGTTGCGCCCGCCCATTGTGTGGGAGCACTGGAACCTGCAAAGGTCACGATAGGAAACGCGGTTTGCGCCTGGCCCGTTGGCAGGCCAGTGATGCCCATCTTCGTTGCCGCAAAAGCGGAACCCTCGTCGGCGTTGATGGTCGGGCCGTTATACCGAGCGAAGCCGTACTTGAACTGGTTCACGAGATGTGGAGAAAACGTATGCGTCTCTTCGATAATCCCGACAGCAGTCTTCGGCGCATACGCTTGTCCGTAGTTGTAGGGGACAGGACCGGTGTTGCGACCTGCAGTGGTCTGGCCCACAGGAACGGAGCTCGCCTGACGGCCGAGAGCGGCAACCAGCGTCAGGATGTCCTTCTGACTGATGTTGTAGTCGATACGCTCGGTCGTGGACCAGTTAGAGAGTGCCGAGTAGTTGGTCGCCAGGTAGTTGTTAGTGGCATTGGTATTGATCAGGTTTGTCGGAAGCATCGCCTGCAGGTTCAGTGCGATTGGCGAAAACTCGCTGGAGGGGATTACGTTGGCGGGGCCGATCGCAGCAGGCCTACCGCGAGAACCCGGTGTTGCTCCCGGGCCATAACCGTACTGGTAGCGACAGGGGCCATCTGTGCTGTTCGCGGTGCAGGCTGCCTGCGTGTTGGGGTCATAGATGGGTATGCCGACCCCGCTGAAGTCACCGTTCCGCTCAGCGATGCTGGGAAAGCTGATGATCTGCGGGCTCACGTGTGAGTAGCGGAACCCGTTATAGTTGCCGAAGAAGAACAGCTTGTTTTTCCATGATCCGAATGGTACGAGCGGACCGCTCAAAACGATGCCGTACTCGTTCTGATGCTCGATGCTCTTGACCGGTTGATGTGTGATCGGATCCGATACTTTGAAGAACCCCCACGTATCGAGGGCTGTGTTACGCAGAAACTCATACGCCGAGCCGTGATACTTCGCCCCGCCTTGCTTGACGGTATAGTTCTGAACGCCCTGGCCTTCATATAAGGCGGAGTAACCAGAGGTCTGTACCTGAAACTGATCGACAGCATCGACCGAGATCGCAGTCCAGACAAAACGGGGATCTCCTTCGCCGGAGACCTGAGTGAATGGAACGCCGTCGATGTAGACCGCGCTTGCGGCACCTCGGCTTCCTGAACCGTTAACGACGCCGGTATTGGTCGTGGCATTCCCGTTCGTCTCGTTGCCCTGTACACCTGGCATCAATTGCGCGAAGTCCGTGGCGCGGCGCTGGTCGGGCTGTCCGTATGCGCCCATCTGAATGGGCAGGGCAGCGTACATCTCCTGCTCCATGGTCGCCCCCAGCGTTGCATTCGTGGTCTCCAGTTGCGGAGGAGCCGCGCTGACCGTGACCTCTTCACTGGTGGCGCCCACGGTTAGCTTGGCATTCAGCGTCTGGGTCTCAAGCGCATTGACGTGTACGTTTTTCTGGATCAGCTTTTCGAAGCCCGAGGCTGCCACTGTCACGGTGTAATCACCCGGATCCAGCGCGGGAAGTGAGAAGTCGCCCGCAGACGTCGCCGTGGTCTTAGTGGAGACGCTGGTTTGCCTGTTCGTGACCACAACCTGTGCGCCCGGAATTGCAGCGCCACTGCTGTCAGTGACGCTACCGTTGATCTGTCCTTTGCCGGCGAGCTGAGCTTTCACAGGGGTGGATGTGAGCAGAAGGGCAACTGCAAAGAGGAAAGTAATCCGCATGAATTTGGACATGAGGAAACTCGAACGGCAGAAACTTGTTAGCAAAACCATGGTGCGCCTCCATCGGAATTTGTAACGAACGTGTTTCAGTGGCCTGGGATCTTGTTATTTATCTTTGAACGCAAGCTTGAAGCTGTCAGACCACATCTGTCAACCTCCAGATAGAAATCTGTTCCGTTTTCAATCCAAATTCGACGCACTCAGAAGCCGTGGGCTTTGGAGTCTTCGCGGACTCCCTGCGCGCGACGCAATGGTCCCATCGGGTCCGGCCAATGGTGCCGTTCATTAGCCGCTTTCATTAGGAATTCTTCTGTTTCAGCACATAGCGGGGGGTCGACTAGAAACGCTTCCGGCCCTGCTCGATCGACTCGGTCGGTTGCCGATTGATACGTATCAGGACTGAACCTCGTTACATGACCGCGCTTCGCATCTACACGCTGTCTGTCTGCCGGTGCCCATCCGGCCAAAGGAATACCTGCCTGTCAGGATTCCATAACTTCAAGCCCCAAAAGGGATCCAGGCAAACGCAATCGGCCACCGGCGGGACAGACTCCGTTCGCGAATTCAACAGCCGCGCGGACTTGCTTTCGGCTCAACAGCATAGTCTTCCCGGTATGGTGTGAAGACGTCGAGCACCTCTGAGTCGTCGAGTGCCCGCGCCTGGTGCTCGACGCCACCCGGGACAAGAAACGAATCACCTGTCTTCGCCTCGAAGCGCCCGGCCGGGTGTTCGAAGATGAGATGTCCGCTAACGACATAAACCATTTGCTCCTGCGGATGACTGTGACGGGCCCCGACCCAGCCTTTGACCATCCTGTGCCGCACCAGCATCATGCTCGGGCTATAAGCCATCACCTGTCGCCGAAGCCCATCTTCAGGATTCGTCATGGCACCGTCGTTGGAAGGCACGACTCGGATCTCGTTATTCATCAGCTCTCCTGAAAGATTCTAGTGTGGTGCGACATAAGCCGGAGCAGCAGCCGCTGAAATCGGCAGTAGCCTAACGGTATTGTTCACCAGCGTCGTCTCCGGCACATCGCCTGTCGACTCGATCGTGACCGTGCCGCCGTCAAGCTGCGCGTTCGCTGGCACGCGCAGCGCCACGAGCGTGGTCTTGGGGACTAAATGATTTGGCGCCTTCAGAGCTGGTGTCATTGTGGTCGCCAGAATCTTGCCGGAAGAATCGCGCAGCACGACCTTTGCCGGCGGAGAATCCACTGCTCCCAGGCTATGCACTTTCACTGTGATTCTCCGGCCCGTTATTTTCACATCCTCCGGGTCGATGCCAAGATCAGGCCGTGACCAGTAGGGTGTGCCCTTCCGTTTGAGCGTCAGCTCGAGGACAGTGGTCGTGTGCGGCGCAAAGGTGACATCGATGCTGCGGCTGCGCTCGAACGTTGCCATTCGCGAGGAGAAGTTGCGCAGTGTCTGTCTCTCCTCGTCTTGTGTCCCTTGCCGTATCTCCCACTCTCCTGGATCGACCTCCCAGCCTGTCATCTTCGCTGTGATTGGCTTCTCGTCCAGGTTATAGGCAAGGATCCGAATATGATCCGGTGTACCCTCAGGCGTCAGAATCGCAACCTTCGTGTCATCATCCGCGCCCTGGAAACGCCAGCTCACGACGTTCCCGGGATAATCGTAGTTGCGCATCAGCGCTACTCCGCCCAGCCGGCTACGCTGGAGTTCTCCGTTATTGTAGTAAACGCGGTCTATCCAGAGGCTACCTTCCCGGTTGATGAACTCGCGATCAAATGCAGTCTCGAGCTGCGAGGCATACACCTTCTCCAAGTGAGAGGTATCCCCGGTAAGTTGCCATGCAAGCTGCTCGGTCGTCTCGGAGGCGTTACCCGAATCAGTACGACGATTAGGCGCATTGGTTGATAGAAGCTGTTTACCCCACGTATCGCGAGTGTGGAGAATGTCCATTGCGTCCGCGTTGATGGTGCGCAGCGATTCCGGACCATTGTCCGCGAATGGCTTCAGATACTTCGTTTCTCCTGTGAACTTGTAAGCTCCCCAGAGCACAAACCACGGCGTCATTCCATTGCTCGGAAGGTCCTCGTTTGTGTGAAAGTTCACCGTGAAATGCATGGTCATCTTCCCATTCGCATCTGGTCGGCGGTGCGCTAGAAAACCATCGGCCACCTCAGTGACCATCTTGACCGTCTCCGGAGTTCCGTTGTACTCGGCCAGCAGAAGAGCCGGATGAAAAACCATGTAGGATCGGTCCTTTGCCCAACCCCACACACCACCCGTCGCCATCTTTGTACCGCTGTAGTACGACGAGCGGATCTGCCGCTGCCCCGACGAGTTATATCCGGTTAACCATTCAAGCCGTTTCGCGGTCTGCATGGCACGCTCAAGCTGCTTCGGGCTCCCATAATCGATCTGCATCGCCTGCCCCAGAACGTTGATGCCGTCTTCGTAACTGTGCAGCTCGTCATATTGACCGGTGGCCAGACCATTTGTGAACATGCCGTCCGCATAGATCTCATCGAGCGTGCGAAGCAACGAGTTCTTCAGCTTGTCCGGCGTGGAGCCCATCATCGCAAGTCCGGGCCACCAGTTTAGGAAGTCGCTATCGTCGCAGAGACCCCCGCCAAACTCTCCGTCTGCGATTTGCCGATTGTCCACATACCAGTTGATGAGGCTCTTCAGTTGGCGAAGATCCTCAACCTGCAGGAACGCCCATTGCGGAACTCCCGGAGGAGCTTGCGGCAGAGTGAACGGTGGACGGAGCTGTTCATGGTTAAGTTCATTCCAGTACTTGCGGCCCAGTTCATTCTCCGGATCAACGCGAAGCAGATCCGAGATGTCCGCATCAAAGCGATTGTAGATATTCAGTTTGCGAGAGTTCACTGACTCTTCAACCAGATTGGCATAGTTATCACGCACCTGCGTCAGCCGGTCGGAGATGTGCTCCGGTAGCGCATCCTGATATCGCTTGAAGATCAGACGCACGTGCATTCCTTCGAGCGCGTGCACATTGAACTCCGGGCTCGCCGACGCAATTGTGAGAAAGAGGCTCTTGCCGTTCGGCAGAATTCGATCGCGAGTGTCCAGCCACACTGTGTAGGCTTGGCCTGGTTTAATGGAAAAGCTGTAGTCCATCATGTTCCGCATCGGCCAGATCGGGTCCTTGATCTGGATGTTCATCGGAACGTACGCGCCGTGTGTAGCCGCGATATTCATGGCAGGAAGATCGATTGCGAGACCATCAAGTCCCGCATGCATGTTCTGCCAGCTGTACGACGTGCCGTGCCCGATATCCGTTTCCAGACCGCGGTAGTCACTCGGAATCAGCAGGTGCACGATCGGCAGCGGCTCAACTCCAGAGCCGCTCGCCGGGCTTTTGGCTGCGGGACCGTTCCCGATGGATGTGCGCCCTCCACGAGTAGTAACTCCCGGCACGGCTACCATCGTTGCCCTTTCATCCGCAGGAAAGCGATTATGAATGAACTCTGATAATTCTGTGAGTGATGGATTCTCGACGCGGGCCCCCGCCGTCATCGTGTAGCGCAGAACAGCCACTCCCTTTGGTTCTGCGCCCGGATGTATGTAGTACGCTTCGAACTCCTGAATCGGCCACTCCGGTTGGGCGTTGGTGAACCGCACCTTCCTGCCATTGATGGGCTCGCTGAGATCGAACGTCGTTCTCTGTAAGTCGCGAGCCTTCTCGAATAGAGTCTTCGCCAACATCGGGGAGGTGTCATGCTGGTCAGGATCAGCCACCGCACCCGGTTTACCGCCGCTTGCCGTCAACAAATCAAACTTTCCCCAGGCGCCGCTGCGAACCTCGAGATGATTCCATGGCTCATCAGGAAGATAGAACGTCACCGATCTTCCGGAAACCGTGTAGCAGTCCCAGTCTGGTAGCTGGAAGTAATCCCATCTTCCGACGAGTTTCGACCGATTGAAGACTCCTGGCCACGTAGTCTCTGGAATTCCATCGGTGCCCTTCCACCACCACCGCTTCAGATCGTACGCGTCGTGAATCTCCACCTTCCGCACCGTCGTTAGCTCCGACGGAAGTGGCCCCGGAACCTTATCTGCGCGGTTCCAGCCATAGCGATACCACCACTCCGTTTGGGTCGCTTTGCTCCAGGTATGCATTTCGCTCTGCGGAGCCGCTGGAATCTGCGCGGGCGTATCTCCTCGCGCGAGAGACGCGATATTGTCGTCCGAAAGCACGCGATCGTAGATCCGTACCTCGTCGATATCACCACCTCGATCGTAGTTATAGGAGCTCTCAACGCCCGTCGGCGCGATAATTCGCGAGTGTGGTCCAAACTGATCCAGAGCAGCGTCGAATGACCCGGTGGCCGCTTTCGTGGCGACGAGCTTGCCGTTCACATAAAAGCGAATCCCCGTGTTCTCATCCCAGGCGAGCGCAAGGTGCACCCATTCGCTTGCCTTCGGAAAATTCGGCATCGTGTACGACACACGCGTGCGCCCCAGGTTATTGTCGGTCACAAACGCGTCAAAGCCATGTCCGTTGTAGTCGATACGCAGCCACACCATATCCCAGCTCGAGTGGTCGGCATAGCCCACGCGGAAGATGGGAAACTCCGTCTCGTCCACGGGGTCGCGCGATCGCCAATAGAACGCAAGAGTGCCGCGTTGCGCATAGATATTTCCCGGTGCCCAGTACGAGAGCAGTTGGTTATTGCCACATTGCAGATAAGACCCTTTAGCTCCGCCGGGCAGTATTTTCACGTCGTACAGGAAGTTGGGATCGGGATTGCCACCGGCAGCATAATCCGCCTTGAACCCATGGTCGCCGGAGAGATAGAACAACAGTCCGGGCTCGTGCGAATTCGACACGCCTTCGACCGGTTGAGCGCTGCAAGCCACCGCCGGAAGCAAGAGCGCAATGATCGCTACTTTTAGGAACCTCCGAAATCGACAACCAGCCTGCGAAAACAAAGTCCAAAACTGCATCGCCCGTAATAGCCTTTCTTCGAAACCTGTTAGACCGATTCCCGGAACGGTAACAAGCTGAACGCTCGCCGCGCAAGCGAAACGGCCCAAACTCCCGATCACCACACAAACGCAGTGTCAGATCATTACTTAAGAAGGGCTCTTCTATGAATCGCAGAAATTTTCTGAAATGTGCAGCCACGGTGGCTATGGGAGCAAACGCACCACATAGTTTTGCTCAGGATGATCGCCCAATTGTCCACACGACTGCAGGCGCAGTTCGTGGCCAGGTTCGTGACGGGATCGCCGTTTTCCTGGGAATACCCTACGGAGCCGAGACCCGCACTACCAGGTTCCAACCATCGTTGCCGCCCGCTCCCTGGAACAGTGTTCGCGACGCCCTCCTCAGTTGAGTGGCAGAGGCATGACCTCGCGTGCCGGCCAGCACACAGCAACCGAGACATATCGGCTGCCGCCTGACGAAGGAAATATCAGCGAAGATTGCCTTCACGTGAATGTATGGACGTCTTCACCACACGCCCGGGGGCAGCACCGCAGGCCCGTGCTCTTCTACATCCACGGAGGCGCTTACAACAGCGGGACGGTAAACTCGGTTCTTTATGACGGCACCCGTCTCTGCAACCGCGGCGATGTCGTGGTCGTCACTGTAAATCATCGGCTAAACGCGTTCGGATACCTCTACCTCGCAGGCGTTAGCGCCGACCCGAAATACGCTGACTCCGGGAACGTCGGCATGCTCGATCTCGTTCTCGCACTGCAGTGGGTTAAAGACAATATCTCCGCTTTCGGCGGAGATCCCACGCGCGTAACGATCTTTGGCCAGTCCGGTGGCGGGGCAAAGTGCGCGACGCTCATGGCCATGCCCGCAGCGCACGGTCTCTTTCATCGCGTCATGACCATGAGCGGACAACAGGTAACGGCCGCGCCAGAAACAATTGCAACAGTCCGCGCTCGCGACTTCCTCGCGAAGCTTGGACTCACTACGCACGACGCCACACTGCGCTCTGCGCTCGATGCAATGCCGTTCCAATCTCTGCAAGAAGCAGCCCGCGTGAGTTCAGCATGGCTTCCCGTCGTCGATGGCCACAGCTTGTCTCGCGATCCCTTCTCTCCCGACGCTCCGCCTATTTCGAATGACATTCCAATGATCCTCGGCAATACCCATGACGAAACTCGTGGACTCATCGGAGGCGGACAGCCGTCGCTCTTTTCGCTGACGGAGGACGAGCTTCCACCCGCGCTCGAAAAGAGCGTCGGCAGCTACCTTGGTCCTGTGAGGCCCGAGACCATCGTCGCAAAATACCGTGAGTGGTATCCGCAGTACTCACCCGCAGACATATTCTTCGCGGCCACTACGGCATTTCGCTCGTGGCCGGGTCAGGTGATTGAGGCCGAACGGCGTGCACAGAGTCCTGCGCAGCTGCGAACCTGGGTCTACGAAATGGACTGGCCTTCACCGGTCGCCGGCGGTAAGTTTCGCGCGCCGCACACAGTGGACATCCCATTCTTCTTCGACAACCTAGCTGTTGCGCCGGGAATGATTGGAGGGACTGCTGAGGACGTCGAGCGTGCTCAACCTCTCGCAACGGCAATGAGCCAGGCTCTGATTGCGTTCGCAAAGGCGGGTGATCCGAATCATGCTGGCCTGCCACACTGGCCTGCCTACGACCTCAGACAGCGTGCGACGATGATTTGGAACACGCCATACCATGTCATCGATGACCCGCGAAAAAGCGAACGTGAACTCGCCGCACAAGCACATTACCGCCAACCCGGAACCTAACAAGCTCGATTCAACTTTGACGACCCTCAGCAGGAACAGCTAAAGTCTCGGAAAGCTGTCTGACAGGGGGCTTCATTGCTCGAACGCAGGATTCCAATCGTCCTTGCACTAACGCTTGTGATTGCGGGCAGCCACAAGCTCGGCGCTCAGGACACGCGCCATGTAACTGAGCCGACGATTCCGCGGTCGTGCACTGTCTTAAGAGCGAGCCTCCACGCCAGCGACAACGCTTTAGCCGAATCAGACGAAACAAAGTTGGACACGCAGCGAATTCAGTCCGCACTCGATAAGTGCTCGCCCGGTCAGGCCGTTGAACTGCGCGCCGGCGGCGAGCACAACGCATTCCTCAGCGGGCCATTGGAACTCCGCGAGGGCATAACGCTTCTTATCGATAAAGGTGTGACGCTGTATGCATCCCGCAATCCCAAGGACTTCGACATCGTTGCGGGTACCTGCGGCACCAGTGGGCCGGAGAGTCGTCCGTGTAAGCCCCTCATTTCGGTCAACGTGAAAAATGCTGCCATCATGGGAGACGGTGCGATCGATGGACGAGGCGACCGCGGTGTCATCGGCAAGCCTTACACCTGGTGGCAGCAATCCCGAGCCGCCGAGCCTACCAACGCTCGCTATTCAGCGCCGCGCCTGATCATCGCGAACCACGCTAACGGTCTGATCCTCTATCGCATTCGCCTGCACAACTCGCCGAACTTTCACGTCTCCGTCAACAACACAAATGGGTTTACCGCCTGGGGCGTTCACCTCTTGACTCCAACTGTCGCCGGTACTGACGCGCGAAACACCGACGGGATTGATCCCGGCAACTCTCAAAACATCACTATCGCGAAGAGCTGGATAAAGAACGGTGATGACAACATTGCGATCAAAGCCAACGTTCAGCACATGAGTGTGCTCGACAATCACTTCTACAGCGGGCACGGCATGTCCATGGGATCCGAAGCCCGCGACGAGGACGGCATTCTGGTTGATACCCTCACGCTCGATCACACCACGAGTGGTATTCGAATCAAGGCGAACGTGCAACGTGGCGGTACGGTACGAAACATTGTGTATCGGAATATTTGCATGAAGGATGTTCCAATGCCCATCTCAATCAGCCCCTTCTACAACGGCCAAACGACAGACGGTATTGTCGATCTCGGCATGAAAGGGAATCTGATCCCGGACTACAAGGACATCAAATTCGAAAATGTCATTAGCTCGACCCCAGGCATCGCGCAGATCGCTGGCCTGAACGCAGACCACCTCACAGAAGCCACCTTGAACGGAGTAGACATCCGTGGAGTTCAGCCGGGCCAGGTTCGATCGCAGTTCTCCAGGATCACCATCGGCCCGCTGGGGTCGAATCTCAAATTCACCGGCAACGGAGTGACCTCCGAACCTCCAGCCGCACCCCTCAAGATGTCCTTCTCCTGCGAAGGCAAATTCGTTCCTTATGAGGACTAAGCCACAGATGAAATCTGCGCCTTCTCGACGCCTCTCCTTAGCGGTGCTCCTCGCCACCGCTGGGTTCCCGTATATCTCAAACGCGCAGTCAGCTCCGGTGGTCACGGTCGCGAATCAGGGGCCTGCCAGCTTCCACACGCTTCAGGAGGCGGTCGACCACGCGCCGCCCACCGGCGAAGTGATTCGTATTGCTCCAGGAACCTATCGAGAGAAAGTACACATTCCGATACCGAACGTTCACCTTATTGGCACAGGAGCAAGCCCGCACGAGGTCGTACTGAGTTGGGACGACGCGGCGATCACCGCCGGCGGCACAGGCAAGTCGGGCTCTGTCAGTGTCGACGCGGACGGCTTTGAGGCCGAAAATCTCACAATTGAAAACACCTGGGAGAACGAGCACACGCGCACCCAGGAAGGCTCCCAGGCTGTAGCGCTGCTCATGAGCTCCGATAAGGCAGTCCTCGATCGTGTGCGTCTGATTGGCGCGCAAGACACGCTCTATGCGAACAGCCGAACCTGCCACGACAACCTGCCAAGGGACGGCACCGCCCCGTCCCCGGACACACCCGCATGCAGCGCATCACGTCAATACTTCCGCGATTGCTATATCGAGGGTCACGTCGACTTCATCTTCGGTGATGCGAAAGCCGTGTTCGATCACTGCGAACTGCACCCCCGCCACTACGCCACCGTAATGCTCACTGCGCAAAGCAAGCACTTTCCCGCCGAAGACTCCGGCTACTATTTCCTGCACTGCAGGATCACCGGCGAGGACAACGGCGATCACGTGATTTTCGGTCGTCCGTGGCGTGACTACTCGACCGTCGCCTTCTACGACACGTACATCCAAAAACCGATCGCCCCAGAGGGATGGTCAGACTGGAATGGACGTCTGGAAACCAGCACCTACCGTGAGTACAAATCGCACGGCCCCGGCGTAGACGGCGGGCACCGAATCGTAACCTATCCCGAACTCACGCGTGAAGAAGAGAAGAAGCTGACTCCCAAGGCGTTGCTGTCCGGGACTGACAACTGGAATCCAGTTGAAGAGGCTGATGCGTTGCGAAGGTCACTCAAGAGAACGAAATGAACAATCGATCAGGCGGCATATTTTACGGTATTCACACCTCAGCGGTTCTCGCCTGCATTGCCTCCTTCATTGTGGCCGCGATCGCTGGAGCAACAATCGTTGGAAAGAGTGAACCGGCAGAGCCGCTCACCGTCGGCCGAATCTCAGCGGTTCCAGCTTCGCAGCGTAGCGCATGGCTGACCTATTTCCATCGCTCAGAGCAGCAGGAGAAGATCGATCGCGCCGCGCTGGCGGCAGAGCGACAACGAATGAAAGAGGTGCCGCCCAATCCTCCTCTCGGCCCTTCCGCGCGCAGCATGCCGCTCAACCGCGAAGCGTCATGGTATAGCTCTTCGGAGGCGCGCCACATTGCGGATGTCATTGTGAGCTTCCAAACTCCGTCAGGCGGTTGGGGCAAAAACATGAATATGGACGGAGCTGCGCGTGCGCAAGGCGAGAGCTTCGTCCCGGACAATTCCAATCGGTTTCCAAGTCCCGGCGATTTTGATGCACCACGAGATCCCTCATGGCACTACGTCGGAACAATCGATAACGACGCAACCACAACGCAGATGCACTTTCTCGCCAAGGTGCAGGCAAGCCTTCCTCACGCAGACGGAGAAAAGTATCGCGCGTCATTTCTGCACGGCGTGCGATATTTGCTCGCCGCGCAATACCCTGACGGCGGGTGGCCACAGGTATGGCCGCTCGAAGGCGGATACCACGATGCAATTACCTTCAACGACGGCGCGGTTCTTAACGCCACAAAGCTGCTGGCGGAAGTATCTGACGGGAGACCTGAAGTGTCGTTTGTCCCGGCAGATATTCGCAACCAGGCGCGAATCGCCGTTGCAAATTCGATCAAATGCATTCTTGCCGCACAGGTCGAGCTCGGCGGCGAAAAGACCGTTTGGCCTCAACAGAGCGACATGCTCACGCTGGAACCGGTCTCCGCCCGCAACTATGAACCCGCGGCACTTTCATCTGAGGAAAGCTCCGACCTGCTGATCTATCTGATGAGCATCCCGCAGCCAACAACGCAGGAACGAAATGCGATCTCTGCCGGCGTTGGCTGGCTGCGTGCGCATGCGATCTATGGCAAAGCAGTTATCGGCGGGCGCAATACGCCAGAAGGCAGACACGTGATCGAGCAACAGGGTGCCGGGCCGCTCTGGGCTCGTTTCTACGCACTCAACACACAGCAACCAATCTTTGGTGATCGCGACAAGACGCTGCACGATGACATGAACGAGATATCAAAGGAGCGCCGCGACGGTTATGCCTGGTTCAATACCGAACCGGCGGCCGCCATCAACACGTATGCAACCTGGTGCGCCAATCAGGGTGCCTGCTCGGCGTCGAATGAAGATCGGGCCGCCGTCCGATCCGGTTCTCGTTAAGTACTGCCCCACTTATGAGTTCTCGATATCTAGCCCAAGATCGAGCGATCGTACACTGTGGGTCAAGGCTCCTACGGAAATCAGATCCACACCAGTCGCTGCGATATCACGCACTCGTTCAAGCGTTACGCCACCACTCGCCTCCACCAGCGCTTGTCCCGCAATCTGCAGCACTCCAGCGCAAAGGTCTTCAATGCTGAAGTTGTCGAGCATTATCGTGTGGGCTCCTGCGGCTAGTGCATCTTCAATCTGATCCAGCCTGTCGACCTCGATCTCAACATGAGTCGTATGGGGCAGGCTCGCCAACGCCGCGCGCAGCCCGCTTGCCAGATGCTTATCTCCGGCAGTTCGTAATGCGGCAAGGTGGTTGTCCTTAACCAGGACCGCATCCGAAAGAGAAAACCGGTGGTTGTGACCACCTCCACAACGAACTGCATAGCGTTCGAATAACCGCAGTCCCGGCGTTGTCTTCCTTGTATCCACGATTCGCGCTTTGGTGCCGGCTGTTTCCCCGACGTATTTCGCGGTGACGGTAGCGATTCCGGAAAGGCGCTGCACCAAATTCAGCGCGACTCGTTCGGCGCGAAGAATGGCCCGAGCAGGACCCTCTATGCTCGCCAGTACATCTCCGGCAGAGAAAGGTTCACAATCCCTTCTGCGGAACTGAACCGCAACCTCGCCGGCAAGAGACATCGCTGTCGCGAAGACGTCCTCACCGCAGAGAACTCCTTCTTCGCGCGCCACCAGTTCCGCCTTGATTCGGGCGTCCTCCGGGACGACAGCTTCGGACGTAAGATCGCCCCAGGGCGCATCCTCGAGGAGAGCCATCCGCACGAGAGCTTCAGTCGCATGCTGTTCCGGTTTCATGAGCATGCGACGGGCGCCGGTCGTTCGTACACCAGAGAGTGCAGCCAGCGCGAAGAAGTTTCTGGATAGTCGCTCCGGAAATGAGCGCCTCGAGATTCACGCCGTTCCAGCGCGGCGCGCGTAGTGGCGCGGGCCAACTGAAGCAGGTTTGCGGTCTCAAGAGACGATGCCGAAGCTGCGCTATCTACATGCCATGAATCTAGCTGTTCAAGTCCGCGCTCTAGCTCTGACCCGGTGCGCTCAATTCCAACCATGTTCCACATCAGGCGCTGTAAATCTTCCCGGTCCGTCAGTCGGTTGGAAGCTGCAATTCGTCCCTCATCGCATGGAATTCCGTGAACATCTGAGGTGGCGCGCGGCCAAACAGCGGACCACGCGGAGTGATTCTCACTGATCAGAAAATCCGCGCATCGCCATGCGAACACAAGGCTCTCGAGTAATGAATTCGATGCAAGCCGATTTGCTCCATGGACGCCGGTGCATGCTGCTTCACCCACTGCAAACAGCCATGGAATCGACGTGCGGCCCCACAGGTCGGTCTTTACTCCACCCATCCAGTAATGCGCTGCAGGGGTGACGGGAATCGGTTCCGCGGCCCAGTCGAAACCGCGATTTCGGCACGCGGCATCAATGCTCGGAAACCGTCGAGCAAGAAACTCTGCGCCGAGCTTTGTTGCGTCCAACAGTACTGGAGTGCCACCCTGAGCTGCCATCTGCATAGCAATGCCGCGAGCGACAACATCACGCGGCGCGAGCTCAGCATCAGGATGGAGCGTTTGCATGAAGCGGCGGCCCTGCTTGTCCAGCAATACGGCGCCCTCGCCCCGCACAGCTTCCGAGACCAGGAATGTTCCGGGTCCGGCCAATGCAGTTGGATGAAACTGGTAAAACTCCAGATCAGCCAGTTGAGCACCCGCGCGGAGAGCCATCGCTGTTCCATCACCAGTTGCACCCGCTGGATTCGTTGTATGCAGGTACATCTGGCCAGCTCCACCGCTTGCCAGAATCACTGCATCAGCATGCAACTCCTCGCGTGCTCCGTTTTCTCTTTGAACAATCAGCTTTGCCACGGCTCCATAAGAGAGAACGAGATCGCATGCAAATGTATGCTCGAGCACCTGGACATCAGCTTTGCGCAGCGCTTGAACGAGCGCCATCTCGATTGATAGTCCCGTCGCATCTCCTTGCGCATGGAGAACTCGGGCGCGCGAATGAGCCGCTTCCAATCCGCGCGCGAGCTCACCGTCACGTTTGTCGAACGACACGCCCAAGCTAATGAGGTCCCGAATCCTCGCGGGTCCTTCCGAGCAAAGGACCTTGACAGCTTCCGGATTGCACAGTCCCGCACCGGCACGTTGCGTATCCGCGATATGTTCCGCAACGCTGTCGTCCGGGAAAACTGCTGCAGCGATGCCGCCCTGCGCCCAGCGCGTGTTGCTTTCGGCAATCTCCGACTTGGTCACAAGCGTGACGTCAAACCGCTCGCTTAACCGAAGCGCAGCGATCAGACCGGCGATACCGCTCCCGACAATTACGATTTGCTTTTGCTGGCTCATGAATGGATTGAGGAGGTCGATCCTGGCTGTAGGCTCAGCATGCGCTCAAGTGCAACGCGAGCGGGAGCGGCAATTTCATCGCTTACCGTGATCTGGTTCAGAACATCTCCTCGCTCAAACGCCTCGAGTACCCAGGCGAGATAGCTCGGATGAATGCGGTACATCGTGGAACAGGGACAAATGATTGAGTCCAGGCAGAAGATCGTCTGGTCCGGGTGTTCGTTGGCCAGGCGCTGCACCATGTTGATCTCAGTGCCGACAGCAAAAATCGATCCAGCTGGTGCAGCCTCAATCCGCTTGCGAATGAGATCAGTCGAGCCGGATTCGTCTGCTGCGTCGACTACTTCCATCGTGCATTCGGGGTGAACGATGACCCACACGCCGGGGTGGCGGAGCCTGGCGAGTTTGATCTGTTCCACGGTGAAGCGTTTGTGCACCGAACAGAATCCATGCCAAAGAATCACGCGAGCATCACGAAGAGCCTCAGGCGCCAACCCACCCATGGCATGATTGGGGTTCCAGACGGGCATCTGCTCCAGCGGGACACCCATGGCCTTTGCAGTATTCCGGCCCAGGTGCTGGTCAGGGAAGAAGAGGACCCGTTGGCCTCTTTCGAACGCCCATTTGAGCACTGTGGAGGCGTTCGATGAGGTGCACACAACTCCACCATGCCTGCCGCAAAATGCCTTCAATGCAGCCGAGGAATTCATGTAAGTCACTGGAATGACGGGAGCACGGCCGTCGTCATCTGGCTGTGAACCAAACAGCGCTTCCAACTCCTCCCAGCAATCTGTTACGGAGTCAATGTCGGCCATGTCCGCCATGGAGCAGCCAGCGGCGAGATTCGGCAGGATTACCGATTGATCGGGCCGCGACAGCATATCGGCGGTCTCCGCCATGAAGTGAACTCCGCAGAAGACAATTGCCTCGGCTTTCGGTCTTGTCTTGGCTGCCTGTGCAAGCTGAAATGAGTCGCCGACGAAGTCGGCGTAGCGGATGACTTCGTCCCGCTGGTAGTAGTGGCCGAGGATTACGAGCCGATCGCCAAGCGCGTGCTTTGCTGCCCGGATGCGAAGATCAAGCTCTTCTTTTGAAGCCTGCCGATATTCGTTGGGGAGGAGGCCCTGGCGGGGAGCGCCGGGGGGGATGGGGTCCTGCATGGATGCGCCGGGGCCGTAACCGGGTGCCGCATCCATGGTCCAGGGCTTGTCTGCTAATGCCGAGGAACATACGCTTGTGGGCTTCTCTCCTGGCTGTTCACCGATGTGAATCAGCTGGATCGCTTCATCGATCGATCGCACTCATTTCTCCAGCAAAACGACCCGGTTTCGCCTCCCGTTTTGAGATGGCGGTATCGCGGGGCCACTTGTAATAGATTACTGCCATGGGCCGCACAATGCGACTCGGGCGTGATATACCCCTCCCCCCTCTCAATTATGCAAAATATTCAAAATGCTGGCTTTAAGCCTAGACCCTTTAGTAAATTCTCTAGAATGAATAGTTTGCAGCTAAATTATTCCATTCAGGGTAGTTAACAGGTGGGGGGTCACTTTTTTCCGGATGCAGTCGTGTCGCCCAGGGATGCCGAGGAAAGCGGTCGATAGTGGACCCAATCGATGTCCACGAACCCGTCCTTGGGCGGGGATGTGCCTGTAGTGAAGGAGAACAGAGCCGGCCGTGCGCCCTTCCACCAACTGAACGTCAGGATTACGGGGGAGCCGAGGCGATGAAAGGAGTGTCCGTCGTCCAGGCTATAGAGGTACTCGGCAGTGTCATCGTGCACGACAGCCCGAAGTTGAACAATTTTTTGATGGACGGAGAGCCCTGAGGTTTCTTTTCCGCCGGCGGAGAAGACGAGGGAGCGGTCCTGCCGGTTCTGCATCACGGCAATGTAACTCTGGCCTTTGTCGAAGATGCTTAAGCCGGCGCGGTCGCCGTCGATTGTGTGCTGGAGGTCGATCCGGGTTGTGACCTCGAAGGATTCGTCCTGCATGTTCTCGGTGAGAGTGTTGCGGGCGTGCAGCAGGTCAGGCGACGGCAAGGCATGCAGGCGCAGATAGCCGGCGCGTTCAGTGAGCGACCACTTGGAGTTGACGGGATTGTGGTTCCACTCCCAGTTGGGAGCGAGGACGGGCTGGTTGAATTCGTCTGAGGTTTGAGGGTCCATGTGGTCTGCTTCCGGGTCGACAACCGGCATGGGGTATTGCGCGACGGGATAGCCCAACGTGGCGCCGGGAGATGCCTTGCCCATCACCGGCCAATCGTTCACCCAACGGACGGGTTCGAGGTAGAGGATTCTTCCATGGGCGCCATGCAGGCTGAAATGGATGAACCAGTTGCTGCCGTTCGCGGTCTCAACCCAGCCGCCTTGATGCGGTCCATTCACGTCAGTGTTTCCCTGGGCGAGAACGACGCGATAGTCGTAAGGGCCGTAGATGTTTCGGGAGCGAAGAACAACCTGTGGCCCGCGGCCAACTCCGCCCATGGGGGCGAAGATGTAGTACCAACCGTTTCGCTTGTAGAGCTTCGGTCCTTCGAGCGTGGGGAGATGGACGGGGTCCTGAACGATGATCTTGCCGGCGTCGAGGAGTTTCTTTCCGTCGGGAGACATCTGGTGGAGGATCAGTGGACCGGCGTGAAGTTTTGAATGGAGCAGATAGGCGCTGCCATCGTCGTCCCAGAAGGGGCAAGGATCTTCCCATCCGGGACCGCTGAGGACAGCGACTGGAGGGGCCCATGGGCCAGTCATCTTCGTGGCGGTGGTGACGAAGATTCCCTCGTCGGGAGTGGGGAAGTAGATGTAGAAGAGGCCGTTGTGCTGACGCACGGAAGGCGCCCACACGCCGCCGCCGTAGCGCGTGCCGTCCTGCATGTCATATTGAGGCGCCATGTTGAGACTAGAAAGGACGTGACCGGCAAGTTCCCAGTGCACGAGGTCACGGGAGTGAAGAATAGGAATGCCGGGGACAAAGTGAAAGCTGGACGCGATGAGATAGAAGTCATTGCCGACGCGGATGATGTCGGGGTCGGAGTAGTCCGAGAAGAGGATGGGGTTGTGGTAAAGCTTCGTGTTGCTTGCTGCGGCTGAATGGAGCGTGATGGCAGTGAGAAGAAGAATGAGTCGGGCTACGTGGTGGAAGATAGGCAGTCGTCGTTGGGCAGGAAGCGGAGGTTCTGTAGAGGGGCGAGGATGTGAGGAGCGAGGATGAGGCCGACGTTGCGGCCTGGTGGTCGGGTGTTTTGCGCGGCCGTTCAACAGGGACATGACGCTCCTCTGCCAGAAGATGGGAAACGGGTCAGTTTGACTAAGGCGTTCGTTGCTGCGCGACAGAGGAGCTTGTGTTTGTGCGATCAGTTTCCAGTTGTCAGTTTCGAGTTGCCAGTTTTAATCGTGGTTAGAATTCGAGTTTCAATGAGAGCTGTCCGATGCGAGAGTCTCCGGTGGATGGACTGATCGTGGACGTGATGGTGCCAAAGCTCCCGCTGGTTTGATTCTGTTGTGGGTCTCCGAAGTTGGTGTGATTCAGGACGTTGAAGAACTCGGCGCGGAACTCGGCCTGGAATTCTTCATGAATCGGAAAGAGGCGGATGACGCTCGCGTCCCAGTCTGTATATCCGGGACCGATGAAGCTCCCTTTCACGACATTTCCATAGGTCAGCTCGGAGAAGCCGCCTGACGCGTTGTAGGCCGGGTTGGTTGAGAATTCCGCGGGATTCAGCCAGCTTCTGCAGTGGACATTGCTTCCGCAGGCATTGCCGCCGTAAGGATTCTGACCTTTCCAGACGGCGCGGTCACGGCCGAGACCGGTGCCGTCCACGTTCGCTCCGCTGACTGTTAACCGATCGCCGGTGCGGTGACTGAAGATGCCGTTGAGTTGCCAGCCGTTGACCGCGTAACGGGCCGCCGCATTTCCGCCGTGCCAACTGGGCAGCAGCCAGACGTAAGAGAACGTCAACACGTTGGCGTGGTCATAGTCTGAAGGACCGGTGTCGAGCCTCTTGTAGTTCGGTTCATAGATAGGAAGTACGTATGACGATCCTGGCACGACTGCCGTTACCGAGGATCCGAAGGCGTTGTTGTCCATGGCCTTGGACCAAGTGTAGTTGAAGAAGCCAGTCAGCGATCTCTGCACACGCGCCTTAAGCGAGAACTGCAGGGAGTTATAGTTTTCGATTCCGCCGGTATCGACTGTGGCGAGCGCACTTGTGTAGTTCTGCTTTGTGTTTGTCGAGTAGAACAAGCGATGGCCTATGTTCGGTCCCTGGTTCCAGATGGGGTTGATATCGGTGGGATTGATCTGGTGGAAGCTGTCGGAACCGACGTAGGCAAGGCGGCCCGAAAGGCTGCTCCGTATCTGGTGCTCGACCGCGAGATTGTATGAGTAGGTGACTGGAACTCTGAAGGTCGACGGATTGAAGGTTGAATAGGAAGCGCTCTGATAGTTCGCGGTGGTGAAGTAGGTTGCCGGAGGCGGCTGCGGCGCAGGGAAGAGAGTGCTTGATCCCGGGACGCTGGCGTAGGGATTGGTGAAGATCGCAGGCTTGGGATTGGTTGCGGAGTTCGCGAAGCTGGCTCCGATGGATGCGACGTAAGGCACCGAGTTGGCGAAGATGTTTTCGAAGACGCCGGGAAGGCGCGTGTCGTAGAACTGGCCGGCGCCGCCGCGAATGCTGGTGCGGCCGTTGCCGAAGACATCGTAGGCGAAGCCGAAGCGCGGCATCAGGTGCGTATATGTGGGATGGATCATGTTGGGGACGAAGCCGGCATCTCCGGGGAACAGTAGCCCGGCGAGCGCGGTGGGATGTGTGGTTGAGATCTGATCGGTGGCCCACGCGGTGGAACTGAACATTCCCTGGCGTCCCTGAACTTCGTCCTGCGGGGAGAAGGGCTCGTAGCGCAGGCCATAGTTGAGGGTGAGGCGGCCGAGCTTCCAGATGTCCTGCGCGTAATAGCCTTGCTCGTGATAGCGGTTTGCGAAGTACTGACCGGAGGCCTGGTTGAAGCCGGTGAGACCACCAAGAAGGAAGTCGGCCATGGTCACGGTGTCGGTGATGTTGTTGTTGAGGATGTATTGCCCGGGCTGCTGAAACTGATTTGCGATATCCACCTTGGCCAGCTCGTAGTGCACGCCGAAACCGAAGGTGTGGTTGCCGCGCACCCAGCGAACGTCGTCGGTGAGGGTGTAGTTGTTGCGGCGGAAGGTGGCGGCCGGGTTGTCGCCGATGTTGAAGAGGTTGCTTGCGGTCGATGCGCCGACGGTTATCTGATTGATCTGCTTGAACGCAGGCTGCCACACGTTCACCCCGAGGTCGTTCATGTTGGGACTGCCGGGCAGAGGGCCGCGGCCGGCGTCGTCGATCTGATAGCTAAGGCTTATGTTGTTCAGCAAGTGCGGGCTGAATGTGTGGGTTTCAGTGATGAGGGCGTTGTGATAGCTGATCGTTGCCTGGTCGGTGTAGGTCAGCAGGTTGGTCAGGTCTAATACGCCCTTCTGGTTGTAACGATCGTAGAAATAGCGGAGGGTGAGATGGTCTGAGGAGGTCAACTTCTGATCGCCCTTCGCGGTGTACTCGATCATGTTCCAGCTGGACGGCTTGAAGAAGTTGTAGATCGGGCTTTGTCCGGATTGAATGGTTGGCAGATACTTCAAAAGCGCGAGCGAGGCTGAGTTGTAGTC
>DASUHZ010000125.1:0-57811 GCA_036273275.1 Bryocella sp. | reverse complement strand
CGTTTGTCTGGGTGATTGTGGCGAACCCTGACATCGCCGAGACCACCTTGTATCTGCCGGGGCTTAACACGGGGAAGACATACTGTCCCGACGCGTTGCTCGTTGTATTCAAGCTCTGGTCGGTATCCAGGTCAGTGACTTTGATATTCGCATTCGCAACGAGCGCGCCGCTTGCATCGGTGACTGTACCGTAAATCGAGCCGGTAACCGTCTGCGCAATGGCCGACGAGGCAGCGATGATTGTGAGTAGAATTGCGAGCACACAAACTGGCCTTGTGTGCGACTTGCGAAAGCGTGCGGCTGCGAACATGATGGTCTCCTGAAAATTTGACTCAAGATAGAACCCGTGTCGACCGAATCATTTGCCTCGGAGATCATGACCGAATGGCAGGTCGACATCAGGTGAAGAGTTCAAGGATGCCATCCAGGCATCCGCGCAAACGGTTACATTCTTTCAGAACAATGCGTTTTATAAGGATCGCCGCTCCGCCTTGTCAAGCTTTCGAGGAACACATCCCAATGCCGGTTTTGACAACGCAAACTGCCATCGATATAAGCCGTGCGAACAAACTGTAACCGCTTGCGTAATCGGCTGGAACAGCCTTTGGTTTCGCCTGCAGTCGTAAGGTCCAGCCGATCGTCCGTTCTCTTTTTTTCCTGCTTTCGCTGCACCCATCTTGTAGTTGCTTCCGCTTCGATCCTGACTGATCCAGGTCGCGCTGCAGCTTGGTTATAAGATTTCGAGTACTGGAGACTCCCTGTTCATGATTGATCGCAGAAAGTTTCTTGCCGCCGCAGCCGGCGCCGGCGTAGCAGCAGCAGCGGGCGTCCGCGCCCATGCTGCTTCGTTTTCGGAACAGGAAGTTCCAGCATCCACGCCTGCCCGGCATGGAGCACCGAATGTCCTCATCTTCATGCCCGATCAGCAGAATGGAGCGACGGTTCTTCCCGGCAGCCCCGTTATCAAACCGAATATGGACCGGTTTTTGAAAGAGGCGGTCGCGTTCAACTCAGCCCATTGCCCTGCTCCACACTGCTGTCCTTCACGGGCCAGCTTTATGAGCGGGCTCTATCCGTCCGAGCATGGTGTCTTCAACAACGTCACAACGGATACCGCGATCCATCCGAACCCGTTTCCCGGCACACCCTTCTGGGGACAATGGCTGCGTGCTGCCGGTTACCAGATGGGGTATGCCGGCAAGCTGCACGTTGGCCGGGATGTCACACCGGAGACCTGCGGGTTTGAAAACCTCAGCCATCTCGAGCAGGACAGTCTCGCCGCGAATGAGAACAAAAAGGCTGAGCAGTGGCAGCGCGCGCGGCAAGAAGACCACGCTTTCGCGCAGCGCGAAAAGGGCGAGATTCTGCGTCCCGAGTGGACTAATCTGCAACTCTACAAGACGCAACCGGACGATGGCCCGCGCGCTTATGAAAACTCACCGGACTATAAGATCATGCAGGCGGGCATCGCTGGAATGAAGCGCATGGCGGCCGCCGGCAAGCCGTGGTGCGTCATGATCTCCAACAGTGGTGGCCATGACCCGTACAACGCTCCCCAAAAATTCGTCGACATGTACGATCTTGCCAAAATCGAATTGCCGGCGAGCTACGCCGACATGCTCGACGATAAGCCGCGCGTATATCAGCGCCAGCGGTATCAGTACTGGTCTCAGCTCTCCGACAACGAGCAGCGGGACTCTCTCCGCCACTACTGGGCAAAGTGCACCATGCAGGATGCCCTGTTCGGCGAGATGCTGCAGGCGTTGGAACACACCGCCGACGCCGACAACACCATCGTCATCTACGTCTCGGATCACGGCGACTATGCTGCCGCGCACGGGCTCTGGATGAAGGGTGTGCCGGCGTTCCATGAGGCATATCACATCCCGGCTGTGGTGCGCTGGCCCCGGGGCATCCAGCAGCCGGGCCGTCAGGTCGACGCACTCGTCGATCAAGCAGATTGGGCGTCTACCATCCTCGAAGCATGCGGAATCGAGCCCCGAAAAAAACTCTCGGGCATGAGCCTTATGCCCTGGCTGCAAAACAAGACGCCGTCCAACTGGCGGCAGGCCTCGTTCACGCAGTTGAACGGTGTCGAGCTCTATTACACACAACGGGCGATCGTCACCAAAGATTGGAAGTACGTCTATAACGGCTTCGATTACGACGAGCTCTACGATCTGCGGAACGATCCGCATGAGATGCACAACCTTGCATTTCCGGACCTCGCCGCCAAACGATCCGCAGTTCAGTCCGGGAATGGCCTCGCGCGCGATGCCTCCGTCCCGTGGCCGCCCTTACCGGGCGAACTCCAGCAGGTCCGAAAGCACCTTCTCTCGCTGATGTGGAGCTTCGCTGCCGAGCACCGCGATACCATCTTCAATCCGTACGGCACCGTAGCGCTCGCCCCCTATGGCTTCGGCCTGGGGAGCAAGCCTGTACCGCTGCTCGATCGTGACTAGGTTTTCGGGCGGAGGTTACCCAGGGTTCGCGGTGCGCGAGGCGGCCAACTCTTCGGCGCAGGCGACGGCGTGACGCGCGGCGAGCTTGAGATTGTCCGCGGCCATCCAGAGCCAGAAGCTGCGTGCGTCTTTTGCGGTGACCGGGTCTTCGCTGAGCGCGATGGCGATGCCTTGCTCTTCCACGATGCTCTGGTTCGTCGGGGACTCTTCGTGAGGGTTCGTGAGGTGAATGAGGCCGCCGTGGAGCGCCTGGCGGACTGCAGCAGTCTGTGTGTTCGCAGGGAGCTGCGCGTAGACGGACATCGTGTAGGCGTGGAAGACCGGCGCCTGGACAAGTTGGAATGAGACGGAGGAAGCGAGTGCGTTACCTGCGATGGCGCTGAGATGGCGGCGGATCGTCGACGAGATCTGGGTCATGTCGAGCTTCGCGGATTCGCCGACCGAGATGCGGAGGTTGAAGGCGACTTGCGCGTCGTAGACCTCCTGCGGCAGCGAGTGGAAGCCGAGCAGGCCGACGGTCTGCTGATGCATTTCATCGAGGCCGCGGCTTCCCTGCTGTGATGCGGGCTCGAGCACGGTGGCGGCTAGGTGGACATCATTGAACGCTGCGGATAAGCGCGAGGCGACCATGCCAAGCATTACCGCTGCGGGATGTGCAGGAATCACGACGGTCGCATTGCTGCTTGGGGCGCCGCCTGCATTGATCCATGGAGAGCGAACGATAGCTCCGGGCTCATCGTGGAGCGCAAAGGTGAGATCGACGACGGCGGCGCCGGCGGACCGGGCTTCGCGCCAATGTGCGCGCGTGATTTGCGGATCGGCGGCGAAAAGGGCGATGTCGCGGGCTTCAAAGATCTCGGGGGTGAGAGGCTGGACGACGAGAGCTTCGTCGCCACCTGCGATGAGCTTGCCACTCGAGTCCGGCGTGTCAGCGAGACGCAGATCCCAGTCCGGATGCGAGCTATTGAACTCGTCGACGAGCTCCTTGCCAAGCAACGTCGAGGCGCCGATGATCACGGCACGAAGACTGGTGGCCATCGCTGCTCTCCTTTCTATGCTTGAGATACTACGCAGGTGTGTCGTGTGATGCTAAGCGGCTTTGGCGGAGCCGCGGCTCCACGAGTAGGCGAGCCGGGCTGCGACGCCGGAGACGAGATAAATCATCGCCAGCACGATGAGCGCGTACCGATGCCACTCGAAGATTACGGCGAGAAGCACAAGAAGCAGAACGAGGAGCCGTCCAGGCCTGCGTGAGCTGAAGTCGATCTCCTTGCCGCTCCAGAAGCGCCAGCTGCTGACCATAAGAAATCCGGTGAAGGCGACGAGAGCGATCCAGAGAGTGGAAAGCCAGACGTTGTGGACGGGGGAGCCGCCTTCAAAGTGAATGACCGCGGAGAGAACGACGGCACCTGCGGGGATCGGCATGCCGACGAAGTATTTACGGCCGGGGCGCCCCGGGTTGCGCGGCTTGGGATCAATGCTGATGTTGAAGCGCGCGAGCCGGCAAGCTCCGCAGATGAGAAAGAGAAAGCAGATCACAGCGCCGAAGTGCTCGACACGATTTTCGATGATGGGATAGCCAGAGGGCATGACCTGGCGCACGCCCCAGAGATACGCAAGCAGGCTGGGCGCGACCCCAAACGTGATCACGTCAGCGAGTGAGTCGAGTTCGCGACCGAAGGCGCTGGACGTGTTGGTCATTCGTGCGATGCGGCCGTCGAGGCCATCGAAGACACCAGCGAGCACGATGGCAATGGCTGCGTAATCGAAGCAGGATGCGCTGTTCGTGTGGATTCCGCGAATGCTCTGCAGAATCGCGTAGTAGCCCATGGCGATGTTGCCGGCCGTGAAGAGCGACGGCAAAACGTACATGCCGTGCCGTATTGGGTGGAGCTTCGCGGGCCCGGCGCTCATCCGTGTCCGTCCGTCTGCCCTGCGACGGGAACGATGCCGAGCACAGAGCTTCCGCCCTTCACACGATCGCCTGACTTGACGCGCAGGTCGACACTTGCGGGCAGGAGCACGTCGCAACGAGAACCGAACTTGATCATGCCCATGCGCTGGCCACGCTCCACGCGCTGGCCCACCTGCAGATTGCATACGATGCGGCGAGCGAGCAAGCCGGCGATCTGTTTGAAGCTGATGCCGTAGTGCTCGTTTTCGATCGTGACGAGTGTCTGCTCATTGTGCACGGCGGACTCGGGCTTAAGAGCATTGAGGAAGTGGCCCTCGCGATACTCGACCAGGCTCACGACGCCTTCAGAGGGTACGCGGTTCACGTGCACGTCGAACACATTGAGGAAGATAGTTACGCGAACGCGGCTGCCGGAGGTAGTTTCAATCCAGTCCGCCTCTTCGACCTTGCCGTCCGCGGGCGACACAATAATGCCTGCGCCCTGTGGGATGGTGCGCGGCGGGTCGCGAAAAAACCAGAGGAAGAAGGCCGCCAGCAGCAGCGGAATTAATGTCAACGCAAAGATGTGCGTCGAGAACCAGACGATGATTGCGACGACGATCAGCGCCAGCCCGTAGAAAAGCCCATCACGCACCATAGCCACACGATTATACCCGCCGTGGCCGGGCCGTTTGAGCACCCGGGAAAAGGATTGCCTAAAGCACCATTGTCATCAAGAGTGCATCCTCTTCAGGATCGCGATAGTAGGCGCGGCGTACGGCGTTTTTCTGAAAACCCAAAGATTCGTACAGAGCGCGTGCGGGGAGGTTCGAGAGACGTACCTCGAGCGAAGCTTCGATTGCATGCCGCGCGCGTGCCCAATTCAGGAGATCGGAGCAGAGTTGACGGGCAATGCCTTGGCGCCGCCACTCTGCGCTGACGGCAAGGCTCTCGATCTCCGCTGTGTCCGCCGCCAGACCCACTACACCGACGCCGACGCACTCATTCGCGGACTCAGCGATGAGAACCAGTCGAACTGAGGTGCTGGGGGACTGAAGAATCTGCCGCCAGATTGACGCGGACCATCGTGGTGCACCGGGAGCACTCTCAGTAAGCGCGACAATCCGCTGCAGATCGGTGGAATCCGCCGGACGAAGAATGATGCCAGGCGGCGCCATCAATGCTGCTTCGCCTCCGCCGCATGGGAATGTCGCGGGCGAGTGTAAATTTCACTCTCCGGCAAGACGTAATTTGCATCGGCGTCGGCGACGTCCGTCCCGCCTGCGGCGAGGCAGCGCTCCACTGGATGCAGAAGATCGATAGGGCGAAGCCCCCGAACGACTGGTGCAAGTTGGGCCAGCAGTTCTGCGGTGTGCTCGTCTGCGACAACGATCGGGACGCCGGCGGCGGTGCGTTCGAATTCTTCAATTGTGGCAAGCCACTCGTGCGCTGGTTCGGTGCGACGCTGTTCCCGAATGTAAAGCAAGCCGCGGCCGGCATCGAGTACCGCAAAACCTTCATCCATGTCAGCGGCCTCCGCGAGCATTAGAAGGCGCGAGATGCTGGCGAGTGGAACGCCGGCGACCTCGCACAGTCCCTTGGCCATCGCGAGGCCAGTGCGCACACCGGTGAACGAGCCGGGGCCGGAGACGACACCGATTCCGCTGAGATCTCGAACGGAGATCCCGGATGTGGAGAGCATGCGACGCAGCTCCGCCAACAGCACGGCAGAAGCGGAGCGCAGCGGGAAATCCGCGCTGGCGAGGGTGCGATCGCCGCGCGTCACAAGGGCGCCCGGCGCGTCACCGACGGTGTCAATCAGCAGCAGTGTGCTCTCTGCGGTCATCATTCTCAGCATACGTTGCCGCTTCTTTCCAGCAATGAAACAAAACGGCCGAGGCAGATTCGCCCCGGCTGTCTTCACAAAAACATTCGCTCCGCTCAATTCACAGACGCGAGAACCTCTTCGCGAGTCTCTTCATCCTGCACGGTCTCCTGGTTGGTCTGCGGCAGAGCGACGGCGAGCACATCCTCGATGCGCGAGGCATAGTGGATGACGACGTTGTCGATCTGGTCGGCGGCGAGATCTTCCTCGACGTTGGCCTTCACGTCGATCGGCAGAATGACATCCCGAACGCCGGCGCGCTTCGCGGCGAGAAACTTTTCCTTGATGCCGCCAACCGGGAGTACGTTTCCGCTGAGTGTGATCTCCCCGGTCATCGCCAGCAGGGGACGAACTGGTTTGTCCATCAGCAGGCTTACAAGCGCCGTTGCCATAGTTACGCCGGCGCTGGGGCCGTCCTTGGGGATCGCTCCCGCAGGCACGTGGATGTGAATGTCCGTGTCCTTGAGAACATCCTCATCGAGTCCGAGAGATGCCGCGTTGGAGCGCACCCAGGTGAGCGCGGCCTGCATGGATTCCTTCATCACATCGCCGATCTGCCCGGTCATGGAGAAGTTGCCTTTCCCCTTCATGCGGTTCGCCTCGATGAAGAGCACGTCACCACCGGCCGGTGTCCAGGCGAGCCCCACGGCGACTCCCGGACGCTTCGTGCGCTCGGCGATCTCGGTATCCACGCGGACCTTGATGCCGCCAAGGAACTCGTGCACGATCTCCGGCGTAATCACGAGCTTCTCGCCCTTGGCGGGGTCGAGTTGCCCTTCGGCGACGCGGCGTGCCGTCTTGCGCGCGACGGTGCCGATGAGCTGCTCTAGGCGGCGAACGCCAGCCTCACGCGTGTAGTGGCGGGCGATGAGTGCAACGCTTTCAGTCGGGAACTCAATCGTCTCCGGCGTGATTCCGTTCTCCTTAATCTGACGCGGGATCAAATAGCGCTCGGCGATGTTGACCTTCTCCTCCTCGGTGTAGCCGGTCAGCTCGATGATCTCCATGCGATCGAGCAGCGGCGCAGGTATCGTGTCCAGCTGGTTGGCTGTGCAGATAAACAGCACGTGGCTGAGGTCGAACGGCTGATCGAGGTAGTTGTCGCGGAACGTGTTGTTCTGTTCGGGGTCCAGGGTCTCGAGCAGAGCGCTCGCGGGATCGCCGCGGAAGTCGCGTCCCAGCTTGTCGATCTCGTCCAGCATGAAGACCGGGTCGCGCACCTCGACGCGCTTCAGGTGCTGAATGATCTGTCCCGGCAGAGCGCCGATATAAGTCCGGCGATGGCCACGGATCTCCGCCTCGTCATGCATGCCGCCCAGCGAAATGCGTGAGAACTTGCGACCCAATGCTCTGGCTATAGACCGGCCAAGCGAGGTTTTTCCCACGCCTGGAGGGCCGACAAAGCAGAGAATCGGGCCCTTCATGTCGGGCTTCAGACGGCGCACGCTCAGATAGTCCAGGATGCGGTCCTTCACCTTCTTCAGGCCGTAGTGGTCGGTCTCGAGGACCTCCTGCGCCTTCTTGATGTCGACCTCGCCGGCAGAGTGCTTGGACCACGGCAGGACAGCGAGCCACTCGACGTAGTTCCGCGTGAGCGAGTAGTCGGCGGCAGCGGGGTTCATACGGCTGAGGCGGTTAAGCTCCTTGAGGGCGTCCTTCTTAACGTCCTCCGGCATCCCGGCCGCTTCAATCTTCTCTTTGAGCTCCTGGACGTCCTTCTGGGTCTCGTCGGTGTCGCCGAGCTCCTTCTGGATGGCCTTCATCTGCTCGCGAAGGTAGTAGTCGCGCTGAGACTGCTGAACGGAGTCCTGGACCTCGCTCTGAATCTTGTTGCGAAGCTGCTGGACCTCAATCTCCTTGGCGAGGTGGCGGTTCAGCTTTTCGAGGCGCGTCTTAACGTCCGCGGTCTCGAGCAGCTCCTGCCGCTCGGCCGTTGTTAGGAACGGCAGGCTGGAGGCGATGAAATCCGAGAGCCGCGACGGTTCCTCAATGTTGATGGCGATGGTCTGCAGATCGTCTGACAGTGTCGGTGATGAGGTAACGATCTCGCGAAACTGGCCGACGACATTGCGCTGCAGCGCTTCGAGCTCCGCTGAATCCGGAGGCATGATCTCATCAACCGTGTCGTACTCGGCCGTGAGAAACGGCTGCACCTGCGTGAAGTTGGTCAGTTTCACCCGCTCCGTGCCCTCGGTGAAGACAAAGAGGCTCTGATTGGGCATCTTGACGACCTTATGGACGGTCGCCCGGGTGCCGATGGCGTGCAGGTCGGTTCCCAGCGGGGCGTCCTGGCGGGCGTCGCGCTGGGCGACCACCAGAATCGTCTTCTCCTCGCCCAGGGACTGGATGAGCTGGATTGAGCTCTCACGGCCCACGGTCAGGGGCAGAACGGCGTGAGGGAATAGAACCGTATCCCGAACAGGTAGAACAGGGTACGAGGTCCCTTCAACCTTTCCCTCACCCTCTCTTTCGGTCGTCGGCCGGATTACGCTCACAAACTCGTTTGGCATCTTTAGTGTGTCCTTATCAACTTTCATGCATAGGATGCACTGGACCCTGCATCGGTCGCAAGATCTGGACAGCGGTACGCAGCCCCCGGCCAAACCGTTCCCCAGCCGATTCGGTGGTGTTTTCTAAGATGTCGAAGCTGGGCTTCACGTGCACGAGCCTACTGGAGGGGGACCGAAAAGACAGGCCTCCCATTTTGAGGGAGGCCTGTGGAGGTTGCAGGAAGAAACATCTAGTGATTCATTGTGATCGAGACGGTCGTCTTGCTGGATATGGAGCCCGCTGTGGCCGTGATGGTGGCGGTGGAGGTGGTTGTCCCCGGTGCTGACGATCCGCACCCGGCGAGCATCGTCACGCCGAGGACGCTGACGACGGCCAGCAGCAGAACCCGGACACCGCGGCGCTTGCGGAACCCGAGGAAGCAGAGCGCAACCGCCAGAGTGGCCTCAGGTACCAGCGGGTTAGAGTGATGCCGTAGCATCGCGACCTGCCCCGTGCTGATGGTGACGGTGACGGTCTGGGGCTGGTTGTAGTTGGTGAGGTTCACGGGCGAGGCGCTGAAGCCGCAGGCGGCGCCGGCCGGAAGCCCGGTGCATGCCAGCAGGACCGCACCGGTGAATCCGCCCTCAGGTTGAACCGTGAGCTGGACCGTCCCGAACGTGGCTGTAGACGGAATGGTGAGCGACGAGGGATTCGTGGAGAGCGCAAAGCCCGCGGGCATGATGTTGACGGTGTACGACGAGGTGGCGACTGCGCTGGGACTGTAGCCGACGGCGACGGCAATCGCCTTCAGGGTCTCGGTGGCCGAGAGGGTGAGCGCGCCTGAGTAGACCTTGGAGCTGGTGGTCGGAGTCGTGCCGTCTACGGTGTAGTAAATCGTCGCGCCGGTAGTTGTGTCAGAGATCGTGACCGGCTGCGAGACCGTGTAGGTTCCACTGCCGAGGGAGATAGTTGGCGTCGCCGCCTGCGGAAGATTGAGCGTGTACGTCGCCGACGCCACCGGGCTGTTGGCATAGCCGGTCAGGACGCCGACGGCCTTGATCGTCTCCGATCCGAGAACCTGGACGGGGCCGCTGTAAAGGGTTGACCCGGTGCTGGGTGTGCTTCCATCCGTCGTGTAGTAGATGGACGCGCCAGGCGTGGCATCCGCTAACGTGACCGTCTGGATCGTCGTGAAGGTTCCTGCCGCCGGCGAGAAGGTCGGAGAAGTGACGGTGAGGTTGATCGTATAGTTCGCGGTCGCAACCACGCTCGGCGCATACCCTGTCGCGACCGCGATCGCATTCAGTGTTTCGGAGGCTGAGACTGTGAGCGCACTCTTGTAAAGCGACGAACTGGTCGTCGGTGTGCTTCCGTCGGTCGTGTAGTAGATCTTGGCGCCGAGGGTTGAGTCGGTAATCTTCACCGTTTGGACGGAGGTATAGGTGCCGCTCGCAACCGAGATGGCCGGAGTCTGGGTCAGAGGCAGATTGAGCGTATAGGCGGCTGTCGCAACCGCGCTGTTGCTGAGACCGCCGACCACAGCGATGGCGTTGACCGACTCCGAGGAGGAAACCGTAATGGAGCCGGTGTATTTGGTGGAGCTGGTCGTCGGCGCGGTGCCGTCGGTCGTGTAGTAGATCGTGGCGCCCGGAGTAGCGTCGGAGAGGCTCACGGTCTGAACGCTGGTGTAGGTTCCGGCGGCCGGTGAGAAGGTGGGTGTTGCGGCGGCGCTGCCTGCGGTTATGCCAGACAGGTTGGCTGTCCCAATCCCGCCATTCACCGTATCAACCGCAGTCAGGATACCCGTGTGGGTTCCGGCGACAGTCGGGTTGAAGGTAACGTTGGTGGCGAAGGAGGCTCCGCCGGTCGATGTCGATGAGCAGCTTCCGGTGGTGTTGGCGGAGAACTCGGTAGACGCGGCGCCGTTCTCGGTTGCCGAGAACACAATCACCGGCGAGGTGGAGCAGCCGCCATCGTTCAGAATTGTGGTGACGTTGCTTGCCGTGGACGACCCCGAGACGGCAGCATTCGGCAGAGTGATGTTGTTGATCGCGATCTCCATCGCGACGTCCGAACTGGCCGAACTGGAATAGGTCGCAACGTAAGCGTTGCCTTTCGAGTCCAGCGTCAGCATCTTCGCGCCCTGCGTGGACACGGTATATTCCGTTGTTGTGTTGACGGCGCCCTTGTTATTCGCGTACGCAAAGACGCCGTCATACTGATCCGCGAAATAGACCGTTCCCTTCGCATCCACGGCTACAGCGTCGAGCTGGTTATCGTAAGCGCTCGGCGACGCGATGTTAAGGGTGTATACCGTTGTAGGAGTTGAGCTGTATGCTCCTCCGCTGTAGGTCAGCTCCTTCAAGGTGGACTGATAATTCGTGTTGGCCGACGCCACCATCAGCGTGTCGGTGAAGAACACATTGCCCCACGGATCGACAGCAATCCCGCCGAGATACCAACTCGCATTCGCGGAGCCTTCTGCGACGGTGGCCGTCGGCTCGGCCCAGAGAAGAGCGGGCGCCGGCGAGCCCGTCATGAGGCACGCCGCGGTGCATTCATAGACAGTGTTCGGATTTGAGCTTCCGTCAGTTGAGGTGAAGAACAGATCGCCCGAGGCATCGAAGACCATCGACACGATGCCGCTCACCGGCATCGAGGTCGGCATCTTACACTCCGCCGCGTCCGTGCCCGTGCAGGTCGGCGTGCCGCTACCCGGCGCGCTGATCGCGGCATAGCCGTTCGAGGTTGGAGGCACCTTCACAACTGTGCCGTTGTACGTATCGCCTATGTACAGGTTGCCCGCAGCATCGAGCGCTACGGGGCCCGGATTCCCATAGGAAGAATCCAGCACGGTCGGTGCCGTTGCGCCGGGTGAAAACTCCAGGATCTGATTGCCGTACGTATTGCTGGTCAGCAGATTGCCATTCGCATCCGCGGCAAAACTGTTTCCCGCCGGACTTCCGCCCGGTAACGCTCCGCAGCAGTTTGCCGTTGTCGAGAATGAACCAAGCAGAGTGATCTGGTTCGTCAGAACGCTGAGCGACGTTCCATTTGTGGCGCTGGTGATGACATAGGTGGCTGCCGCGACGTTGCTCGTAGGCGCTCCACTCGCGACGGCAATCGCCCGCAGAACTGTGCTCGAAGAGACATTGATCGCGCTGCTGTAGACGCTCGAGGACGTAGTCGGTGTTGAGCCGTCAGTCGTGTAATAGATCGTCGCACCGGAGGTTGCGTCGGAGATTGTTACACTCTGCGCCGCGTTGTACGACCCGCTCGCCACCGAGAACGTCGGCGTCGCTGCGGGGTAAATGATCGTATAAGCCCCCGTGCCGACCGCGCTCGTTATGACACCGCTCGCACTTGACGTTGCAATCGCGTTGATCGTCTCAGTCGCCGACACCGTAATCGGACCGGAGTAGAGCGTGGAGCTGGTCGTGGGCGTGCTGCCATCGATCGTGTAGTAAATCGAAGTGCCGGCGCTGCTGTCAGAGATCCTCACCGATTGAGCTGCGTTGTAGGTTCCCGGTGCAGGAGAGAATGTCGGGGTGGCCAGGGTGCCGGTAGCAAATCCTGCGACATTCGCTGTCCCGCTGCTTCCGCTGCCTCCGGCCTCGGTCGCTGTCAAAACCGCTGTGCGGGTCCCGCCATAGGCAGGCGTGAACGTCAACGTAGTAGCGAAGCTCGCACCGGTTGAATTCACCGTTTGGCACGAGCCTGTGGTCGCTGCGGTGAACTCCGTCGTGGAGGACCCTCCCTGAGCTGCCGTGTAATTCACGACGGGCGACGGGCTGCATCCCTGATCGTTCAAAATCGTGGTGATGTTTGTTGTACTCGACGAGCTCCCCGTTGAGGACGCTGTCGCTGTGATGTTGTGAATTGCAACTTCCATCGCGACATCGGTGCTGGCCGAATTCGAGTACGTCGTGACATATGGGTTGCCCTTGGAGTCGAGCGCCAGCATCTTCGCTCCCTGCGTCGAAATGATGTAGGTCGTCGCAGTGCTTACGGTCCCCTTGTTGTTCATCAGCGCGAATATGCCGTCATATAAGGTCGCATAGTAGACCTTTCCATTCGCGTCTACGCCTACGCCATCCACCTGATCGTCGTTGGCGCTGGGCGAGGAAGGGGTCATGCTGTACAGCGTGGTGGGGGTCGAGCTGTAGGCGGTTCCGCTGTAGACCAGTTCCTTCACATCCGACTGATAGCTTGTGGCGCCGTTCATCAGCGAATCGGTGAAGAACACGTCTCCCCATGGGTCCACCGCGATCTCACCCAGCCACCAGTTGGCGCTTGAGGAGCCCTCCGTCACTGCCGCGGACGGCTCGGCATAGAGTGCTACGGGCGCGGGAGATCCGGTTAACAGGCAGGCCGCGGTGCACTCATAAACCGTGCTTGGATTCGTGCCTCCTTCCGTCGAGGTAACAAAGAGGTCTCCAGCGGCGTCAAACACCATCGCGACAATGCCGCTCACAGGCATCGACGTCGGCATCTTGCACTCCACCGTATCGGTGCCCGTACACACCGCTGTTACGGTGCCTGGATCGATGATCGTCCCATACGACCCGCCCGAAGCTGGAACCTTTGTGATCGTTCCGTTGTACTCATTCGAAAGGTACAGATTCCCTTGAGAGTCGATCGCGGTGCCGCCCGGATTGTAGCCTGACGCGGACAGAAGCACGGTTCCGGCGGTAGCCCCGGGCGCAAATTCCAGAATCTTGCCCCCGTAGCTGTTGCCTGTAATCAGGTTCCCGTTAGCGTCCACAGCCATCCCGTTGCCTGCAGGGCTGCCACCTGGAAGGGCCCCTCCACCGGCAAGCGTCCCAAGCGTTGTCACCTGGCTCATCACTACATTCGGAACGGTCTGGGCTCCAGCGGTTCCATCACATAGCCCGAGAACCGGAACGACCAGCATGAGAGCGCAAACGCCTGCGCCGCTACGCACGATATTGCGAAAACATTCCATCCCGGTCCCGCCCGCCTTGCAAAGCTTGCTTCCCTTCATCCGCTGCCTCCAGGAATCCTTCTTCCAAGCCATCTCAAAGTCTTTCCGTTCCAGAACTGCCGGCACTGTCCTCAAAAACTCCGCACACGCCCTCCAGCCGGACACGACAAAGCTCAGCGATCCGGCCCATTCGGTCGCTGCTGCAATCGTCCGAGCATTCCCCTTCAGCCCTTTTCGCAACCACAATCCATGGAGGTATTTTTGCGAAGGGCAAAATACATAGAGCTCTGGGGCACAGTCAAGAAAAATTTGCAGCCCTTACGCAGCGGGGTCGTAAGAATCCACAGATATAAACCGTTTTACGGCGATTGGCGGCGTCTTGCGATAACCCTCTCATCCGAGACCTGAATCGAAACCGTCCGGCAGATCCAACCGGCCAGCCGCCGATGGGGTAAGGGGTCCTGCCCTGTGAAAAGCCTGCGTTGTGCCAGAACTGCTGCGCAGACCTCAGGGGGCATTGTCAGTTGAGGTTCCCTCCGGACCTTATATATTCCAGCCTCGCAACAAACCGGGTTCCGAGTTGGTCCTCCATCTGACGCATTGCACCCGCGCCATATCCCCGATACGCTGAGGTCACGGCCACTTCGAGCGGGGATGGTGAAATGGCAGACACGCAGGTCTTAGAAGCCTGTGCCGTAAGGCGTGAGGGTTCAAGTCCCTCTCCCCGCACCAGGCCGCAGGACATTCAATGAATCAGCCGACTTCGCCCGATAACCCTCGCATTCTTCTCAAGCGCACTGCAGACTATCGCGACTCGTATGCGAACAGCGTGCAGGTGCGCCTCTCTGTATGGGACTTTCTACTGGTCTTCGGCACTTTGTCGCCGCAGACGCCGGAGCAGGTCGAAATTGACAACTTTCAGGGCATTTATCTCAGCCCGCAACAGGCCAAGGCGCTACACAATATTCTGGGGATGAACCTCGCCCAGTACGAGCAGACGTTCGGCTCCATTGCGCTTGAGCCATCCCCCGCCAACACGCGCTTTGTCACTCCTCCCGGCGGTCCGGTTCACTAACCCTCAGTGAACGCGCGTCCCTCAGGCCCCATCTTCGACCGAATCGCACGCTTGCCCTCGTGGCTGCTCTGGTTGCTGCTCTTCGCGTGCGTGGCGCTCAGCCATGCGACACTGCTGCGCCTTCCGTACTACTGGGACGAAGGCGGATACTACATCCCGGCCGCGCTCGACTTCTACCACCACGGCTGGATCATCCCGCAGTTCACCAATGCACATCCGCCGCTGCCGAACATCCTGCTCGGCACGCTCTGGCACATCGTGGGCCTGCATATCATTGCAACCCGGCTCGCTGTGTGCGCTGTCGCCGCCGCCGGCCTGACCGCCATTTTTCGGCTCGCGCAACGTCTGCTCGATCCCCCCGCGGCCATCAGCCTCACGCTGATGATCGCGGTTTATCCCATCTGGTTCGCGCAGAGCACGCTGGCCCACGCCGACATCTTCGCGGCGGCATTCACGCTCTGGGCGTTCGCCGTCTACCTGCCGGCGACCAGTTCGCCCCTGTCGACTGCGACCGAGCGTGATCAGCACCGCAACCGGTTTGCTGTCGCTGTTCTGTTCTCGCTTGCAGCGCTGTCGAAAGAGACGGCGATCGTAGAACCCGCCGCGCTGATCGCCATCGAGGCGGCCCGGTTCATCCATCAGCGTCGTTCATCCGAGGGCCGCCGTGAACGCGTTCGCTGGATGGCTGCGTTGGCCGTACCGTTCCTTCCACTCATCGCGTGGTACGCCTATCATCGCGCCCGCACCGGCTTCATCTTTGGCAACCCCGTCTACCTGCGCTACAACGCCACGGCAAACTTCACCGCCGCACACATCTTTACGTCGCTGCGATACCGCTTCCTGCACCTCGTATGGCAGCGCAACATATGGCTGCCCATCCTGCTCGCAGTCGCTTGCCTGCTGCTGTCCTCTCGGCCGCGCAATCAAATACGGCCCCTGACCCTCACCACGCGACTAACGTGCGCGTTCCTCATTTTCGCCAACTGGATCGCCTTCTCTGTATTGGGTGGCGCGCTGCTCACGCGATATCTTTTGCCCGTCTATCCCGTGATCCTTCTGCTCTGTATTGATACATGGCGCGAGCGCACACCATGGCTTCTGTGGCTTACAGCAGCCACTATGGCGATGTTCCTCAGCGGCCTCTGGATCAACCCGCCGACCGCGTTCGCGCCCGAAGATACCCTGGTTTATCGCGACATGATCGTGGTTCACGAGGAGGCCGTTACGTTTGTGAACCAGCATTATCCCGATGCAACGGTGCTGACGGCCTGGCCTGTGTCCAACGACCTGTCCAATCCGGATCTCGGCTACACCACGCATCCGATACACGTGACTCCGATTGAAGACTTTTCGCTGGCCGAAATTCAAAAGGCCGCGCAACATCCCGAGGGTTTCGATACCGCGATCGTCTTCACCACCCATTACGTCGCTCCGAGCCTGCAACGCTATCTACTCTCCCACCCTGGCAGCCGGATTGGCCGCGCTTTCAAGACAAATCCCGACCTCTCTCCAGCGGAGATCGCGGCTCTTCTGCATGGACAGATCGTCTGGAGGTCGCCGGATCTGCAGGGCGAGTGGGCGGTTGTCCTGCGCTTCAACCGAAGCTATGAAGCAAAGTCACAGCAGCCAGTCCCGCGGTTGAGCGCTCTAGCTTCCCCCGGTCTCATTCCATAGAAACGCCAGCTCGTCTGTGGTGTCGTGGATTCCCTGCTCCACGCTGACGCCGGCGCTGTGTCCGGCGCGCGTGTCGTAGTGCAGCAGAACAGGTCTACGCTCATCCTCTGGCTCTGCCATCACCGTCGCCTGCATCGCCGCGGTCATCTTGCGCGCGTGCAGCGGAGCGACGCGCGTATCGCTGTCGCCCGAAAGGAACATGATCGCCGGATACTGCACACCCTTGCGGATATTCTGGTACGGCGAGTACTTCAGGATGTATGCGGCCTGATCGGGTTTCTCCGCCGAGCCATACTCGGTTGTCCACCAGCGGCCCACAAGGAACCGCTGATAGCGGCTCATGTCGAGCAGCGGATATCCGCACAGGATCGCTCCGTAAAGATCCGGCCGCTGCGTCATTGACGCACCCATGAGGAGACCGCCGTTTGATCGCCCTGTAATCGCCAGCCGCGCGCGTGTCGTGTAGTGATTCTTCAGCAGATACTCGGCTGCAGCGAACCAGTCATCGAAGACGTTTTGCTTGTGCTGGAACATCCCCGCCTCATGCCACGTCTCGCCGTATTCGCCGCCTCCGCGAAGATTGGGAAGCGCGAAAAAACCTCCCTGCTCCATCCACCACGCGTACTCCGGGCTGAACGCCGGCGTCTCTGAGATGTCGAAGCCGCCATAGCCCGTCATTAGCAGCGGCGCCTTGCCGTCCATCGCCAGGCCCTTGCGGCCCGCGATGAACATCGGCACGCGCGTTCCGTCCTTCGACGTGAAGAAGACTTGGCGCACCTCGTACTGATCGGAATCGAAGGGCACCTTCGGTTCCGACCACACGCGGCTCTCTTTCGTGGCGACGTTGTACTGGTAGATGGTCGGCGGCACCGTAAACGACGAAAACATGTAGTAGCCGGTGTCCGAGTCCTCGCGCCCCTGCACCACGCCGCCCGTGCCGATCGTCGGATATGTAACCTCTCCGATCTCCTTGCCGCGCCGCGAGTAGATCTTCGTCTCGGTCTTCACGTCATTCAGCCTGCCGACGAAGAACACTCCGTCCACGATCGACACCGCGCGAATCGGATCCTTACCCTCCGCGATCACCACCGGCCAGCTCTTGGTCGAAGGATCACCGAAGCGGGCGCGCAACACGCGTCCGTTCGGCGCGTTGAAGTCGGTGCTGACGAACATCTCATCGTGGTACATGTGAAGCTGAAAGCGCGACTTGACACCATACACCAGCGGCTGAAACTGCGCGTTTGGCTTGCGAAGGTCCTTCAGCAGAATGTCCTCGCGCGTTGCGGGTACTCCGTGGCTCACCGAGAGGATCAGCCAGTGCCCGTTCTCGCTTACCCTGCAACTGATCAGATCCAGTGGGCCCAGCGTCTCGCCCTTGTACGTGCCTCCGAAGATCTGCGTATCCTTGTCAGCCGGCGTTCCGACGGTGTGCTGAAAGACCGCAGCAGTTCCATCGGGCATTGTCTTCGAGTAGAAAAGCGTCTTCGCCTCCGACGTAAGTCCGAAGCCGCTATACCTTGCCAGCGGCAGTTCGTCGTCGATCTCTGCGCGCTTCGGCACATCGTAGAAGTGAATCGTCTGTTCGTCCGCTCCTCCGTGACGAACCCCATATACCAGCAGGTCGGCGTTACGTGAGATCGCCGCAATGTTCACCGACGCATTCGCATCTGCACTCAGTGTCCGCGCATCGATCAGCCGCACATCGCCCGGCTGCAGCCATGCGCCGCCCTTGACCTCGAACCGCAGCGGCCGCATGTAGATGGACGCCTGGTTCTCTGCAGCGAGCCGGCGCGTGAAAAACAGCAAGCCGCTCCGAGCCTGCGGCATGCTTGTCTGATCGACGCGGCTCAACTCGGTCAGACGCTTTTCAATGCGCTCGCTAAGCGGCTTCAATTGATCCAGGTAGCTTGCGGTGTATTCCATCTGTGCGCTCAGAAACGCCCGCGTCTCCGGCGATCTCTGGTCCTCGAGCCAGCGATAGTCGTCGGTGATCCTATGCCCGCCAACAACATCGATCACCGGCTTTACGGCCACCTCAGGCGGAGGCCCAAGCTCCACGCCATTTCGCCCGTGAATCGCCGCAGCTCCGCCGACTACTCCCAGACCCAACGCGCCAGCCGAAAGTGCTGCACCGAGGACTCGCAAGTTCATCGTGCCTCCTCGCGAATTTACCTCTAGCTTAGATCACGATGGCTTCGGTTTATCGCATCCGAAGTTAGAAAAGGAACAAGCGTACGCACCGCACGAAGCCGTACACTGGGTATCCGGCCCTTATGAGACGTCTGCTCTCCATCCTGCTGCTCGCCGCCTTCGCGCTTCCGCTGGTTGCGCCGGCGCTCGCGCTCGCGCAGGATCCGGACGCGGGCCTTCCGGTATGCTGCAGGCGCCACGGCCAGCACCGCTGCGCGATGTTGAATCGAGAGACGGATCCTCACGCGCACCAGTTCGTCGCAGTCTGCCCTGCGTGGCCGCAACGGGCGGTGCCGGCATTAGCCGCCTTCCATCTCTTCTTCGGACGCATCTCGCCATCCGGCGTCTCTCTCGATAAGCCTGTCATCTCCAGCGCAAGGCGTGACACGCATCCGCTCCATATCAGCGAGCGCCTGCACCCCAAGCGCGGCCCTCCCGCAAATTCCCTTCCAGTCGCATAGCAGCACTTGCACGCGGCTTCGCATGCAGGCTCTGTCCTATCCGCTTAGCAGCGCCACCTGGCGCCGGGATTCCATGCGAAAAATAGCGCACCTCTGCTTCTTGGTTCTTCTTTTTACTACTCTATGCGCGCGTGCCAGCGTATTCGGCGGCCTGCACGGCATCGTCCATGATCCGCAGCATCGTCCGGTCGCAGGTGCAACAGTTGTCCTTAGCGCAGCTCACTCGGACCTCAAACTCTCGGCCTCTTCGGATCAGTCTGGCGAATTCAGCTTGCCTGCCGTCCCGCTTGGCGACTACATCATCGCCATCAGCAAGCCGGGTTTCGCAACTCTGCATGAGTCCATCACAGTCACCAGCGACTCCACACCTCTCTTTCACTACATGCTCTCCGTCGCTTCTGTGAATGAGGCAGTGAACGTCTCTGCCGTTCAGGACGCAACCAATGTCGATTCTGTAACTCCAGAGACGCAGATCAACCGCATCGATATCGCGCGCACCCCCGGCGCCGACCTCACCAACTCGCTGGCGATGATCACCGACTTTGTGCCTGGAGCGTATGTAACGCACGACATGCTGCATGTGCGCGGCGGACATCAACTCTCGTGGCTGATAGATGGCGTGCAGATCCCGAACACAAACATCGCCTCCAACATCGGACCTGAGATCGACCCTAAGGACATCGATACGCTGGAGGTAAACCGCGGCAGCTACAACGCCTCGCTCGGCGACCGCACCTACGGTGTCTTCGATGTTGTTCCGCGCACTGGTTTCGAGCGCAATCGCGATGCGGAGCTCGTTCTCGCCGCCGGCAACTTCCACCAGACCAACGACCAGCTCTCTTTGGGCGACCATACCGAGCGATTCGCGTGGTACACCAGCCTGAACGGCAACTACAGCAACGACGGCTTGCAACCAGCCGTCCCTGCGCCCATCCACGATCAGGAGAACGGCTACGGCGGTTTCGGCTCGCTGGTCTTCAATCCCAATCCTGCCAATCAGCTCCGCTACGTCGGCCAGCTTCGCAACGACTACTACCAAATTCCCTATGATCCCAATCCTGATGATTGGGAAAATCACAATTATGATTCGAGCTCACTGCGCGATGGCGAGCACGAGACCGACAGCTATGGCGCGTTAACCTGGCTGCATACCTTCAGCGCCAACACCGTCGCGCAGGTCTCGCCCTTCTATCACTACAATCGCACCAACTATCAGCCCAGCAGCGACGACCAGCCCACAGCCACAACCGCGGTCCAGACAGGCGTCTACACGGGCGGCCAGGCCAGCTTCTCGACAGTTCTCGCGCGCAACACCATCCGTGCCGGCATCTATGGCTACACCCAGCATGAGAACGATATGTTCTCCGTGGTCTTCAATGACCGCAGCGCTCAGAACTTCTCCGTCAACCCGGTCGTCAACGGCACAGTGGAAGAGGCCTACATCGAGGACAACTTCCGCGCCACCGACTGGCTCACCCTGATCGGTGGCGAGCGCCAGACGCACTTCGCGGGAGCAATCAGCGAAGACGCAGTCTATCCCCGGGTTGGGATCGCGCTGCAGGTCCCCAAAATCAACTGGGTGTTCCGCGCCTTCTATGGCCACTACTATCAGCCGCCACCGCTCACAAGCATCAGTGGGCCGGCGCTCCAATACGCACAAACCAGCAACGCTACCTTCGTGCCACTCAAAGGCGAGCGCGACGAAGAGCATCAGTTCGGCGTGCAGATTCCGCTAAAAGGTTGGCTGCTGGACGCCGACACTTTCGAGACGCGAGCCAGCAACTTCCTCGACCACAACAACATTGGCGAGTCCAGCGTCTTTATCCCCGTCAGTGTGCAGGATGCTCGCATCCGGGCCTGGGAGCTCACCCTGCGCTCGCCTCGTTCGTGGCGATTTGGCCAGGCCCACCTGTCCTATTCCAACCAGTTCGCGCAGCAAATCGGTGGGATTACCGGAGGCTTGGTCTGCTTCGACCCCGACTACTCCGGCGTTTGTGATGCTCCCGCTGGCTATTCACCGCTCGACCACGATCAGCGCGACACACTCAACCTCGGCATGAACGCAAACCTGCCGTCGCACCTTTTCGCCGCCTTCAACGTCTACTACGGCTCAGGCTTCTCGAACGGCTACACCGATCCGCCTTCGCCTTACAGCGGCGATTATCTTCCGTCGCACACCACGGCCGACCTCTCGCTGGCCCGCGACTTCGGGGAGCGCTGCACGGTCTCTGTGAATGCCCTTAATTTCAGCAACAGCCGCGTGCTGCTCGACAACAGCCTCACGTTCGGCGGCTTCCACTACAACCAGCCGCGTCAGCTCTACGGTGAAGTTCGCTATCGATTCAAGTTTTGATCAATCAGACTTTCAGAAACGCGGTGCATTCCTCAGCATGCCGCGCTGCGCTTTCCAGCGGCTTGCGGTACACGTACGCATGCCGTCCAAGCCCATAGAAGCTCTTCACAAGGTGCGAACGCTCGTATCCCTCGCGCTCATAGAACGCGATCGCTGCATTGTTCTCGACCCAGACGTGCAACTCCACCGAGTCACAATCCGCATCCAGCGCTTGCTGCTCGATGCTCTCTATCATCTGCTTTGCCAATCCATGGCGACGATAGCCCGGAGCCACATCCAGCGTAACGACGTACGTGACCAGCCCCTTGCGCGCTCTCTCGATATGCGCAATGCAAAACCCGGCAATCTCACCACTGGCTTCATCTTCGGCAACGACCGTCAGCGCGTTTCTTGCTTCCGCAAACTGCTGCATGGCGCGCGCTGAGAACCGGAACGGGCTCGTAAAACACACCTGATCCAACGCAAAGATAGCGCCCAGATCACCGCCGCTGTATTCGCGCAATCGCATGGCTGTTCAGCTCAGCTTCAATTACGGCGCGGCACTGCGGTGCCGTTCGCCGAACTGCGCCCCACCCTCTTCGACGGAGGCGGCGTCTTGTCTCTCGATTCGATCTCGCCCGTATCGCTCGTCAGGTGCTCTTCCACATGCTGCAGATGCCGCCGCATTGCACGCCGCGCCTCGTTGGGATCACGCGCGGCTATGGCGTTGAAGATCGCCTCGTGATCCTCGAGCGCCGCCGCCTGATGTTGTTCCAGGCCGGCGCGCTGGCTCAGCCTGTGATACATCGGCGCGAACATTCCCGCCCAAAGGCCATTGATAATGCTCGCCAGCACGCTGTTCTTTGCAGCCTCGCCAATCGACACATGAAACTGCCGGTCCGACACCTGCGCATTGATCTTGCCATCAACCATGCGCCGCATCTGTTCGAGCGTCTTCTCGATCTTGTTCAGGTCACCCGCAGACGCGTACAGCGCCGCATCGGCCGCCGTTTCGCCTTCGATCAGCAGGCGCGCGCGCAGCAGCTCGAACGGTCCCGGGCCTGAGTCGAGCACCAGCGACATCGGGTTCACGGCCTCACGCACATACGCGCCTGACCCACTGCGGATCTCCAGCTCGCCGGCGATCTCCAGCGCAATCATTGCCTCGCGAATCGTCGGTCGGCTCACGCCGCATACCTTGGCGAGGTCAATCTCTCCCGGCAGCCGCGCCCCCGGATGGAGATTGTTCTCCGCGATGTAGCGCGAGATACGTCCGGCAATCTCCTGATACCTGCGGTGCGTCTTCACCATCGGGCGTTCTTCAACTCCTGCAGCTTAGTCTTCGCAACATGGTACAGCCGCGCCATGCCATGCGAGGAAGAACTTTGAAAAAACGTTTGTCGAGCGTGAGCATTTTCTCCTGCAAGCGCAGTTAGTGCGGGAATCCTTCGTGTCATTTTCTCTCCAGGAAAACGACATCGCAGGTTCCTGTCGAAACCATGGGATCAGGAGAAATGCTCTAGAAGTTGAACGCGAGCCCGGCCTGAATCGAACGCGGCACCTGTGCCAGAAAGAGCGTATGGCCATCGGGCGCCAGAACCGGCTGATATCCCTGCTCCAGCAGGTTTGTCGCCTCTACCACGGCGTCCATTCCATTCGGCAGGAACCGCCCGCACCCCAGCCGCTGGCGCACAAAGAACGTCAGGTACGCTCCATTCGGATCTGCGTTGTACGCATTCACCTGTGTCAATGTTTCCTGCGGCTGCCAGCGATACTCGGCGCGCACATTCGTGCCCGAGCGCAACACCTTGCCGTTCAGCATCACGGTGATCGCCTGCGCCGTTTGCGCATGCAGCTCCGCCGCCGCCTGCGCCAGCGCGACAAGATCCCGCTCCCGCTCCATCGCCGTTCCCAGGTCATACTGCACCGACGCCTTCAGCAGCGGCGTCAGGCTCTGTTCCAGGTTCAGGCTCATGCCACGTCCAGCAAACGATCCCGTCGCAAGCTGGAATGTTCCCGTTACGGGGTCGGCGACTAGCGCCGTCCCATGTTCCGCCTTCATGTCCAAAACACCGCTGCCGCCAATTGAGTCCTCGTTGACCCGGTCGACGTAACCGGACGCGCTCATCACCCGGCTCCCCATCTTCCTGCTGACGCTCAGCTCGTGATGCATTCCGCGCCCCGTCAGCGGACGGCCTTGGGCGTCAGCTAACAGTGGGTTCACCGGTTTCAGACGGTCGAGGTCATCGGCGCTTTGAAGCTCGCGTCCGCTCGCATACCGGTAGACCACCAGCATGTCATCGCCTGGCCGCACTGACACCCGCAGGTAGGGCTCGGCGTCCATCATCGTCGATACCAGCCGTTCCGCAGCGACGAGCGTCCCGGCGTCGATCATCACCGCATCGCCCATCGACATCTGGTGCGCGCTGGCCATCCGCAGCACGCCATACCCGGCGTTGCCGCCGGCCGCCGTCAGCTCCGGATGCGTCTGCATGGCCGCGACCAGGCGTGTGCTGCCAAACTGCGACCTCTTCTCATATCCGGCGCTCACATCCGCCGAAAATCGCGGACTCACCATCGATCCCAGGTCGGCAATGTCCGCCCGCAGAACCGCACTGTCGCCGTTCTCCAGCGTGCGGTTGATCATGAGCACCTGGTGCATGCCACCCTGACCGAACCCTCCATCCCCATTCGTCAGTTCAACCCTGCCCTGCGAAACGACCCGACGCCTTTCCACCCCGCTCGAAGACACCTCCTGCCCGCTCTCGTCGGTCAGGCGCAGCAACGGGCGGCTCGCGGTTGATCGCAGCGTCCACTTCCAGTCATCCACCGGCTCGCCTGCGTGCCGTCCCTGGGTTGGCAGCCAGTTTGCCGCCTCATAAAGCGTCGTCATCGTCAGATTGATGACCGCCTGCGCTCCCGCCTGCAACCGCAGATTTCCGCGTGTCACGGGGACGAGGAACGCCGCGGACGCCCGAAGCTGGTATTTGCCGGGAAGAACGGCGGGGATGATGTACCGTCCGTGATCGTCGGTCAGCGCGGACGCCACCATCGAGGCGTCGGCCGTTAGCAGCTCGATCAGCGCACCCATCTGCGGCGTGCCGTGGCTGTCGCGCACCACACCTGAGATCGCCGCATCGGTCGACGCGGCTTGGCTGTGCCCTGTCCATCCGAGCACCAGCACCGTCAGTATCAGACCTGCTACAGCTCGTCTCACCGCGCTTCGAGACTCCTTACGCGCGTCGAAGGCTTCTCCAAAATTCCCAAGCTGTCGTACATCACGTACATCATCCTGGGATATTTACGCCGAGCGGGTCATCACTGTCCAATCCTGCGCGACCCTGCCCTTACTACCGGAAAAACCGAGACGCTCGCCCGGTTCCAAAAAGCGGCCGGCTACTGCACAACGTTGAACGGCGCACTCTCCGCGATCTGCTGCTTCGAGACCCCGTCGTTCACCTTAATTACCACCTGATACTTGCCCGGAGCCAGACTTGCCAGCGGCATCGTCTTCTCCAGTGTCAACTGATCTGCATTCGGATTCAGCTTCGCTGCCGACTCGGACGCATTCAGAATCTGTTTGTTCGTCGCCAGATCGAGAATCTGGTAATCGATCGTCGCGTCGTTCTTCTTATCGTCGCCGATTCCCAGATTGTAGACCTGCATCCAGAAATTGAGGTTTTGCGCCTGGTGGAAGGTCACAGGCGTCGAGATCGTGGGCGGCACACGCGGTATCACGTGCGTGTTGCCGATGACAAAGTTCCCCGCGCCCACATCCTTGGTCGGTACACGGTTCATCTCACTGGCCAGAATCAGGGACGAGCTGGCCAGGCGGTCATCGTCATACTTCGGCACGTCCACGCTGCGCTTCCACGTTCCCACGTGCGCCTGGTTGTATTCGTCCTTGATCGCAATCTCGACCTTGTAACGCCCCGGCGGCAGCGGCAGCGCCTTCCAGTACACCTTGTAGCCGTTCTTGGTCTGCGCCAGCAATTCGCTCGGCGTCTCCACCTGGACCGTGTCCTCAAAACTCTGCACAACGTGGCCCGTGATGTTGCTCACGCGCCCCATGATGTGCACGATGCCCTTGGAGTCGCCATCCGTTGTCTTGTAAGTGATGTCGCCATTACGAATCTGCATCGTAATCGGCACCATCACAGTGTCGTTCGTTAGCTTCACGTAATCGGTCCGCACGTCGAAGATGAACGGCGGTCCGTTCAGCACCTTTGCCGAACTCAGAAACTCATCGAGATCCGCGTATTTCACCGGCGGCGGTGCAAACAGCTTCGAGAACGTGTCCAGCCGATCGAACTCCTTCGACTGCTGCGAGCTCGACATCGGTCCGGTTCCCAGCTGCTCCAGCCCGCCGTTGAAGCGGTCCTTCTTCTCCGCCATGCCCATCTCTTCGTACTGGGTCAACCCGGCGCCCGGCGTGTGCTTCAAAGCGTCCTTCTCCGAGCGGTCGATCGTCGCATGGTAGTCGCCGCACATGCACGTATCCACAAACTCGATGTCGATGTTGTCACCAACGCTGGGCAGGTAGCGGTAATGCCACACCTCGAACGGGAAGGTCGAGGTCTCGCCGCCGCCCTCCTCCATCGGACGCTCGTACTGTCCTCCGGAAGGATGGGAGTCAATCGAGTCCGGCTTGCCAAATGCAATGTAGATGTGACCGCGATCGGTCATCCATCCCGGCTTGCCCGCCGCGAAATGCTCGTTGGCATACGCAATGCGCGCATAGTGCTCATCGCGAAACTCATTGTCCGGCGAGTCCGGGTTCGGATTGCGGCGCTGCCAGAACTGCTCGATGAACTGGTCGCGTTCTTCGTCGTTGGTCAGAGCCTTGAACGCCTTCTCTTCTTCGGGAGTAATGATCCAGCGCACATCTTCGTTCAGCCAGGTCTTGTACTGACCCTTCAACTCCCCGATGACCGCCTTCTTGCGCGCTCTCTCCTGGCTGTCGCTCAGTCGCCGCTTCAGCGGGTCCGGCTTCTCTTCCTGGGGCTGAGACTTCACCACACCGCCGTCCTGAACGGCCTGTGTGGCGGTCGTGTCCGTAGCTTGTGCGCGGACCCCTGGCCCCCATCCTGCGAGGGTTAAGGCGGTGATACCAGTAAACAAAACGCGCAGTCGCATCGGGCCGAGCTCCTGAAGATAAATACGCTTCCATCTTACGTGGGTTTCATCTCTCTACACAAGGCGATCTGGCCATGTTCCCTGTTAGAATCCGGGCAGTCCCCGGCGAGCTTGCTCGCTGGGGTGAAGACCCCGGGGTTCCCGGCGAGCGAGCTCGCTGGGGTGGAGACCCAAGCCATCGAAGCCGCCCCGCAAAGCCGGTTCCCGCAGCCCTCGGAACTACCGGCCTTCGTTCTGCGTACCTTCGACTACAACCTGGAGTCCAAACCTGCGCCGTGACCCCGTCCGCACCCGGGCTGTTGCTCCGGGGGAAAGCCGTATGAGCCTGAAGAAGATCCTGCTGTTAGTGCTAGCCGTCATCGTTGTCGCCGGTGTCGTCATCGGCTCCGTCATCCACAGCCGCAACAGCGTCACTGCGGTCGCCACCGGTAAGGCCGTGCAGCAGGACCTTATTGCCACGGTCAGCGGAACCGGCCAGGTTAAGCCGCTCACCTACGTCAACGTCGGTGCCACCGCGTTCGGTCGCATCACGCATCTTTACGTCAAAGAGGGCGACCACGTAAAGAAGGGCCAGCTCATCGCCACCGTCGAGAGCCAGCAGCCCGCCTCCCAGGTCCAGGCTCAGCAGGCCACCATCGCCGCCAATAAGACCACGGTTGATTCCTTCATCGCCGCTGAAAAAACTGCGCAGGCCAATCTCGCCGAGGCCAGGGCAGATCTCGAGCAGAAGCAGCTCGACTTCCACCGCTATCAGCAGCTCTACAAAGAGCAGCTCGTCGCCAAGCAGGATTTTGACGCCAAAAAGGCGCTCTACGACGTCGACGTCGCCACCGTGCAGCAGCGCCAGGCCGCGCTCGCCCAGGCCCAGGCGCAGACAGCCTCCGCCCGCAGCCAGGTGAACCAGTCCGTCGCCATGCTCAAGGGCAACTCCTACCAGCTCGGCCTGACCGAGAGCCGCGCACCGTTTGACGCTCTAGTCACCAACGTCCCCGTCCGCGAAGGCGAAACCGTCGTCGTCGGCATCCAGAACGCCGAGGGCTCAACCCTCATGACCCTGGCCAACATGAGCATCATCACCGCCGAGGTCAAGGTCGACGAGACCGACATCGTCAACGTCAAGCTCGGCCAACCCGCCGACGTCACCATCGACGCCTTCCCCGGCCGCGTCCTCAAGGGCCACGTCACCGAGGTCGGCGATCAGGCCCTCCTTCGCACCACGGGTCTCGCAACCTCGCAGTCCACCACCGGTACAGAAGAGGCCAAGGACTTCAAGGTGGTCGTCACGCTCGACAACCCGCCCGGTGACCTTCGCCCCGGCCTCTCCTGCAACGCGAAGATCACCACGGCCAACAAGCCCAACGTCCTCACCATTCCTATCCAGGCCCTCGTCGAGCGCGATCTCAGTGCCGAGAACACCTTCTACAAGAACCACGGCAAAGAATCCGAGGGCAGCGCCGCTGCCGCCACAAAATCCAGCGACACCCAAGGCGTCTACATGCTCGTCCATGAGGGCAGCGGGCTGCGCGTCCGTTTCGTCCCGGTCACGACCGGCGTAGTTGGCTCCACGGACATCGAAGTACTTAGCGGCCTCAAGTCCGGCGACGAGATCGTCACCGGCCGCTACAAAGTCCTCCGCACCCTCAAGAGCGGTACCGCCGTCAAACGCGACAACGCGCCGGTCACCGCCGCGGCCGACAACAGCTCCAGCTAAACCTTTGCCTTTGCTTTTCTTTCTGTCATTCCGAGCGTAGTGAGGAACCTGCTTTTCCGGAGAAAAAGATGGCCACAACGACCTTCCCCGCCGAGCCCACCACCTCCACGGCCTTCGAGCCGCCGCACTCCGGCGAAGTCATCGTCACCCACAACCTCTGGAAGACCTATGAGATGGGCGATCAGGAGGTGCACGCGCTACGCGGCGTGGACATCCGCATCCGCCACAACGAGTACGTCGCCATCATGGGTCCCTCCGGCTCCGGCAAATCCACGCTGATGAACCTTATCGGCTGCCTCGACACCGCAAGTCAGGGCCAGTACTTCCTCAACGGCCACGACGTCTCCTCGCTCAACGACGACGAGCTCGCCCGCATCCGCAATAAGGAAATCGGTTTCGTCTTCCAGACCTTCAACCTGCTCGCCCGCGCCACCTCGCTCCACAACGTCGAGTTGCCGCTCATCTATAACGGCACCCCGGCCACCGAGCGCATCGCCCGCGCCAAGGAGGTCCTCGACCAGGTCGGCCTCGCCTCGCGAATGTCGCACAAACCCAACGAGCTCTCCGGCGGTCAGCGCCAGCGCGTCGCCATCGCCCGCGCCCTCGTCAATCGGCCCTCCATCATCCTCGCCGACGAGCCCACCGGAAACCTCGACTCCAAGACCTCCGTCGAGATTATGGCCCTCTTCGACGACCTCCACGCCAACGGCAACACCATCGTCCTCGTCACCCACGAGCCCGACATCGCCGACTTTGCCCACCGCATCATCTCCATCCGCGATGGCATGGTCTTCTCCGACGCCCCCAGCACCCGCCGCAAGCACACCTAGCAACTGCGCTTGCTCTTGCGCTCTTGCCGTTGCCTTTCTTTCTGTCATTCCGAGCGCAGCGAGGAACCTGCTTTTGCTTTTGCTTTTGCTTTTGCTTTTGCCCTTGCAGTTGTTTTTCTTTCTGTCATTCCCGCAGGGAATCTGCTTTTGCTCCTCTGTTGTCCTTCCCATAGGAAATAACAGAAATCAAACCCAAAGCCTTCAATAACATGCCTCAAGAGAGTCATTTCTCTCGCTAACGGGCTTTCGCCTGCCGCATCTAAACTTGAAGCATGGCCCGTTGCGCGTGGCGGCTCGCCCGTCTGATCCCCGTCTTCATCCTTCTGCTCACCTTCACCCGGTCGAGCTTCGCCGTCGACGCGCGGTTTGATCTCGTCGGTCCGCGCATCAACGTGCGCGTCACCCGCAAGGGCATCACCCTTCCCATCTCCGAGGTCCCGAACCTTCAGCCCGGCGATCGCATCTGGCTGCACCCCGACCTCCCTCCCACCCAGTCCGTCAAGTACCTCCTCATCTGCGCCTTCCTGCGCGGCACCACCAACCCTCCACCCGAGGAATGGTTCCATCGCATCGAGACCTGGCAGAAGGACGTCCGCGAGGAAGGCGTCTTCGTCACGGTGCCCAAGGAGGCCCAGCAGGCCGTCCTGTTCCTTGCCCCTGAGACCGGCGGCGACTTCTCCACCCTCAAATCGGCTGTACGCGGTCGCCCCGGCATCTTCGTCCGCGCCTCGCAGGACCTCGCCGAGGCCGGCTTCGAGCAGTCGCGCATCGAGCGTTACCTCGCCGACATTCGTCGCGCCCCTCCGGGCGACACAGCCGCGCTCCAGAAACACTCCGACCTGCTCGCCCGCACTCTCGCTCTCAAGCCCAACGAGACCTGCTTTCAGCAGCCCTTGGACATACAGTTCACCTGCCTGACCCAGACCGGCTCCCAAACTCTGCTCGACGACGGCCACGGCAACTCCATCGCTGCCGCGCTCTCCAGCGGGCCCAACTCGGAGTTCATCGCCGCCGCCAGCTACACCGGCCTCGGCGGCGGAGGCCTCTACTCGGCGTACGTCGGGGCCGTGGTCGACCTCGTCCGCGTCATGGCCAACCTCCACACCGCCCAGTACCAGTACATCCCGGCCATTGCCTTCCCGCAGAACGACGCGATGAACCTGCGGCTCAACACGCCGCCGTCCTTCCACAATCCCAAATCCGTGCTCGTCATCGGCCTCCCCGCCGTGCAGTCCTCGCACTCGCCCCCACTGCGCCCCACAGATCCCAACCACGTCGCCTGCCTCATCCAGCCCTCCGTCACTCTGCCCATCGAAGGCGCTCCGCTCGTCTTCTCCACCTCGCTCGCGCACGACCTTGTGCTGCATCTGAACACGCCTCCCGGCGCTCCCGCCGAGCCCGACATCCCGCTCGTCGCCGATGCCTACCATGGCGGCCTGGTTCTGCAGCGCGCGCCCGAGCACCACGTTCCCATTCACGACGTTCTCCGCGATGAGAAGTCCGCCGCCGCCAAACCCGGTGCAAAAAGCAGCAAGCCGCCGAAGCCGCAACCTGAACCGATCCAGCTCACCGGCACCATTCAGGGGCAGTGGGGCTTCGACGCCTTCACCGGTCCCACCCTTCCGCTCCAGCAGCTTCCCGGCGGCGATTGGCAGATCGCCAACGGCGACGCCAGCGACGACAGCAACCTGATCGCCGGAAAGGCCGCGCAGCTCCTCATCACCTCCACCGGCTCGGCCTGCGTCCACACCATCACCGCCGAGCCCCGCGGGTCCGACGCCCCCCTGAAGATCGCGTTCAAGCCTGCGCCGACGCCCGACCAGCCCAACCTGCTCGCCCTGACACTCCCTCTCGAGCATGACGTCACCCCCGGCGACCTGAATCTCTCCATCCAGCAGTTCGATCAGCCCAAGGCCGATCAGCTCTCCGCCCGCACCTTCGCCGAGCCCGCGCACATCAACTCCGTTGAGCTCCACGCTGCCGATCGCACCATCCTCGTCACCGGCCAGCGCCTGAATGAAATCGACCGCCTCGCACTCGGCGACCTCATGTTCAAGCCGCAGCCGCCCAGCGCCGCCGAGCCCTCTGAGCCTGCCGAAACCTCCAACGCCCTCCGCCTTGCGCTACCCGCAGACGCGCCCGCTCCGCCCACCAAGGTCGGCGACAAGCTCACCGCCCGCATCACCCTCAACGACGGCCGCAGCCTGACCGTCCCCGTCACCGTCTCCGCCCCACGCCCCTCTGTCACGCTGCTCAGCAAGACCTCCCAGCCGCCCAACGCGCCGACCATTACGCTCTCCAGCGCAGACGACCTCCCGCTCTCGGCCCCGCTGACCTTTACGCTCAAGACCACCCAGCCTTTCCCGCGCTCCGGCCGCGTCGAGGTCGAGACCATCGATGGCACCCTGCGCGCAGTTCTCACCCTCGCTCCCTCCGGCGGCCTCGTCCTGCAGGATCCCCACACGGTCGTCGCCACGCTCGACCCGCTGCGCGCCTTCGGCCCCAGCGCCTTTGGCGCTCTGCACGTTCGCGCGATCTTCCCTCCCAGGAAGCACGGCCATGAGCCCGAGGCCACCAGCCCCACCAGCCCCGCAAACTCCGCAAACACCGCCATAGTCGACGAATCCTCCAGCGACTGGCTGCCGCTCGGCACCCTCGTCCGTCTCCCGGAGTTATCCCTGCTGCAGTGCCCCACCGACCCAACCTCCGACTGCACGCTGTCCGGCTCAAGCCTCTATCTGATCGCCTCCATCTCGCCCGACCCCGCCTTCGACGACCCCGCACACGTGCCGGACGGCTACACCGGATCGACTCTCAGCGTGCCCCACCCAGCCGCGGCCGGCACCCTCTTCCTCAAGCTCCGCGACGACCCCAACCCGGTCGACGCCGCCAATATTCCGATACCGGCCCCCCCGCCCCCTGCGCGACCCACCACTACCGCTCGCGTACACCGCGGCGAGCGCTCCTCATCAGCGTCTCAGAGCACCCACACTGCTGCCCCCGCCGATACAAGCTCCGCAGAGCCCGTCACCGAAACTCAGCATTCGAAGCAGGACACACCGCAGCCGGACAACAGCAAGCCGAGTGCGACAGCGCCGGCGAACGCTGCTCCTGCAGCCGCTGCCACTCCCAGCCCTAAGCAATAACCACCGCACCATAAGCTGAAAGGCCCGGCAATCACCGGGCCTTTCCCTTTGTCGTCTGCCAGCACCTTAGCATTTTTCCTGATGGTGCAGTCGAGGCGAAGACCGTTGGTGTCGTTTTCTCTCAAGGAAAACGACCTCCACAGATCCCTCTCGAACCGTAGTGTCAGGAAAAATGCTTCAATCCGCCGCCGCCGTCTCCCTCTCCGCTTGCTGCACCTTGCTGTGCCGCGTCGAGTACCCGAAGTAAATCACCAGGCCGATGATCAGCCAGCTGACAAAGCCGATCTTCGCCGGTGTGTCCGATGAAACCATCAGCGCCAGCGCGATGAGCATGCCCATGATCGGCACGAACGGCACCCACGGCGTGCGGAACGGCCGCGGAGCATCGGGCTGCTTCTTCCGCATGACCCAGACCCCCACGCACACGATCGCGAAGGCCAGCAGCGTACCCAGGCTCACCAGTTCGCCCAGAAAAGAGATGTTGAAGAACGCCGCCAGGAACGCCACCAGCACGCCGACTGCGATCGTCACCAGCCACGGAGTCCGGAAGCGCGGATGAATCCGCCCCACCCAGTTCGGCAGCAGGCCGTCGCGCGACATCGTGTACAGCACGCGAGTCTGGCCCAGGATCATCACCAGCATCACCGAAGCCAGGCCGGCGATCGCGCCCAGATCAATCAGGCACACGCCCCACGTCGCCCCAATCGCCGCCGCGCCGTCAGCCACCGGAGCCGGCGTGTTCAGCGACGTGTAGGGCTTCAGCCCCGTCAGCAGTCCGGCAACGATGATGTAGAGAATGGTGCAAATTATCAGCGAGCCGAGGATGCCGAAGGGCATATCCTTCTGCGGATTCTTCGCCTCCTGCGCCGCCGTCGATACGGCGTCGAATCCGATATACGCGAAGAAGACGACACTCGCCCCTCGCATAATGCCCGACCATCCGTATTCGCCGAAATGCCCGCGGTTCTTCGGAATAAACGGGTGCCAGTTCGCAGACATGTGCGCCGGATGCCCAAACGCAAAGATCGTCGCGATGCCGATGAAGAAGAGCACCACCGACACCTTGATAATGACCGCAGCGCTGTTGAAGTTCGCCGACTCCCGCACACCCACAACCAGCACCGTCGTGACCACGATGATCGCGCAAAACGCGAAGATGTCCACCTTGGCCGAGAACGGGTGGCCGAACAGGTTCAGAGCAAGCGAAGGCGTCGGATTGAACGGCATGCGAACGCCGAAAAATCCCAGCAGGCTGCTCATGTAGCCGCTCCAGCCCACCGCCACCGTCGCCGCGCCGAACGCATACTCCAGGCACAGCGCCCATCCGATGATCCACGCCACCAGCTCGCCCAGCGTCGCATACCCATACGTGTACGCCGAGCCCGCGATCGGAATCATCGCCGCAAACTCCGCGTAGCAGAGACCCGCAAACACGCAGCCGATGCCCGCCACCACAAACGACAGCACGATCGCCGGTCCCGCAAACTGCGCCGCAGCCGTTCCCGTCAGCACGAAGATGCCCGCGCCGATAATTGCGCCAATCCCCAGCGTAATCAGGTTCACCGGCCCCAGCGCCCGCTTCAGCCCGCCGCTCTCACCTTCGGCCTCATGCAACAACTTCTTCAGCGGCTTCACCGCCAACAGATTCGCCATACTTTCTGCTTCTCCTGATCCCTGTCCGTATCCCGAATTTCTAATCCCGAATTTCTAATCTCTGATCTCTAATCTCTGATCTCTACTCCCCACCCATCTCCAAACCATATAAACCGGCACTCCCAGCAGCACCAGAATCAATCCCGGCCAAGTGTACTGGGGTTTGTACCGCAAAAGCACGCCACAAATCCACACCGCCATCACGATATAAAGCCCCGGCAGCACCGGGTACCCAAACGCCTTGTACGGTCTCGCCGCCTCAGGCTGCTTCCGACGCAATACAAACAACCCAATAATCGTCAGCGCATAGAACACCAGCGCCGCCAGAATCACGTAATCCAGCAGGTTGCCGTACTGCCCGCTAAGGCACAGCAGGCACGTCCACACGCACTGCATCCACAACGAGTTCTTCGGCACGCCCTTGTTATCCAGCTTGCCCGTGCTCTTGAAGAACAGCCCGTCATGGCTCATCGCGTAGTACACGCGCGCGCCCGCCAGCACCATCCCGTTCACGCACCCGAACGTGCTCACCAGGATCGCCGCCGCCATCAGCTTCGCGCCCACCGGCCCAAACGCGGCCTGCATTACCGCCGTCGCCACCCTGTCCTGCGGCGCATTCGCAATCCCGCTCATCGGCAGCACGCTCAGATACACAAAGTTGCACGCGATATACAGCAGGCTCACCGCGCCCGTTCCAATCGCCAGCGACAGCGGCAGGTTCCGTTTCGGATTCCGTACCTCGCCCGCGGTAAACGTCACGTTGTTCCACGCATCGCTCGAAAACAGTGACCCGACCTGCACTACCGCAACAATCGTCAACACTCCAACGACAGCCGTCCCTCCACCCAACCCCAGAAACGACCCAACCTGAACCACATGCGGAGTTCCCCAATGTGCGCCCGCCCAAAACTGACGCCACGCGGGCCCAAAATTCGCCGCATGCGCAATCGCATTCTTCGCAATCAGCCCCACCGCAATCACGCCCAGCAGCGCCAGCACCTTCGTCGTCGTAAACACGTTCTGTATCGCCGCGCCCGTCTTCACGCCGCGCGTGTTCGTGAACGTGAGGAACACAATGATAAGAATCGCCACCAGGTTCGCCGTGCTCAGCCCTACATTCCCCGAGCCCACATGCACAATCCAGTTCGTCTGGCTCACGCTCGGAAAGAAGACGCCCAGAAACTTCCCGAACGCCACGCCCACCGCGGCAATCGTTCCCGTCTGGATCACCGTGAACAGCGTCCACCCATACAGAAATCCCCACAGTGGCCCCAGGCTCTCGCGCAGATATACATACTGTCCACCGGCCTTCGGCATCATCGCGGCCAGCTCGCCATAACTCAGCGCGCCGATCACGGTCATCAGCGCCGTCACCAGCCAGGCCGCGATCAACAGCGCCGGCGACCCCAGCGTCCGGCTCATCTCCGCCGGCACAATAAAAATGCCCGACCCAATCATCGAGCCCATCACAATCGCGGTCGCCGAAAACAACCCCAGCCCCTGCACAAAATGCGGCGCCTGCCCACTCATCACCTTGTCATCTCGACCGGAGGTTGCGCTCTGCGCAACCGGAGCGGAGAGACCTGCATTTGAGGTCTGCCCCGGCGCCACTGATGTCTCTGGAGTCACTTCCCCGTACCCTACCCCAAAACATCGAGAAAGTCCCGCGCAACCTCCCGCACCCTTCTGCCCTCAACAAACAGCCCGCCAATCACCGCCACCGCATCCGCCCCCGCCTCAATCACGCTCCGCGCGTTCCCTAGCGTGATCCCCCCGATTGCCACAATCGGCAGCTCCGTCATCGCGCGCGCCCGCCGCACAAATTCCAACCCCACCACCGGCTCCGCATTCGCCTTCGTCGCCGTCCCAAACACCGGCCCCACAGCCACATAATCCGGCAACGAACCGGGGTGCCCCGCATCTCGATCTTGAGATGTGGGTTCCACAGCCACCCTCACCTGCTCTTCGCTATGCGTCGAAATCCCGACAACAAAAGCCTCTGCCTCTGCCTCTGCCTTTGCTGTTGCCTTTGTTCTTGCTTTTCTTTCTGTCATTCCGAGGGAACCGAGGAACCTGCTTTCCTCCCCTCCAGCACGATCCCCCAACACCCTTCGCACCGCCTCCACCGCCAGGTCCCCCTGTCCCACATGCACACCCTCCCACCTCGCCAGCACCGCCAAATCCGCGCGATCATTCATCACGCGCACCACCTCCGCGCCCTCAAACGCCGCATCAATCTCCCGCGCCGCCCGCAGAATCTCCTGCGGCCCATTCGCCTTGTCGCGATACTGCACCAGCCGCACGCCCGCCTCGCGCAGCTCCCGCGCAAACTCACCCACCCCAACTCCCCGCGCATCCAGCGTCGCGCGGTCCACAATCGCATACAGCCTGGGGAATCCCATCCTCACACGCTACCGCACTCATACCGCAGGTCTACAATCGCCGCATGAGACTTCTGCCGCGTCCATCCAGCATCGTGAAGACCTCCGCAGCCGCCGGTCTCGCCGCCGCAGCCGCAGCCACCGCCGGTGCCATTGCCGTCGGAGCCGTCGCCATCGGCGCCATCGCCGTTGGAAAGTTCGCCGTCGGTAAGCTCCAGCCAAAGCTCGGCCAAAAAGTAAGGCTGCACGTCGCCGAGCTCACCGTCGACCACCTGATCGTCCGCAATCAATCCACCACCTGAGCCCAGCTCTCCCCCAGACAAAAGCCCGGCTCTCACCGGGCTGCCTGTTCTTTACCCTCTACTGTCGACCCTCTACCCTTTGTTCTTCTGCCGCTCCAGAAACCGTTCCATAAACTTCGTGTCAAACTCCCCGCGACGAAACTCCTCATCCGCAAAGATCGCCTGGTGCAGCGGAATCGACGTAAAGATCCCCTGGACGACAAATTGCGATAACGCCCGCTGCATCTTGTCCATCGCCTCCACGCGGTCCTTGCCGTGGCAGATCAGCTTCGCAATCATCGAGTCGTAGTACTGCGGCACCACGCCCTCCGCATACTGCGCCGTATCCACACGCACGCCATTGCCGCCCGGCAGGTTGAACACCGTAATCTTCCCGGGGCTGGGCGTGAACTTCTCCGGATGCTCCGCATTGATGCGGCACTCAATCGCATGACCCTGAATCGGCGGTAGTTCCGGAACGATGTCCCGCAGCCGCTCGCCCGTCGCAATCCGCAACTGCGCCTTCACCAGGTCCACACCCGTAACCATCTCCGTCACGCAGTGCTCCACCTGGATGCGCGTATTCATCTCGATGAAGTAAATCTCTCCATCCTCATCCATCAGGAACTCGATCGTTCCCGCATTCCAGTAGCCGATATCCTTCAGCGACCGCTCAATCGTCTTGCCCAGCCGCTCGCGCAGCTTCGGAGTCACCTGCAAGCTCGGCGCCTCTTCAATCAGCTTCTGGTGTCTCCGCTGAATCGAGCACTCGCGCTCGCCCAGCGACATCACGTTCCCGTGCTCATCCGCCAGCACCTGGAACTCAATATGCCGCGGACGCTCGATGAACTTCTCCATGTACAGCTCACCGTTGCTGAACGCATTAAGCGCCTCCGTCGAAGCCTGCTGGAACAGCGCGGGCAGCTCTTCCTTTGTCCGCACAATCCGCATGCCACGTCCGCCCCCGCCGGCCACAGCCTTCAGGATGATGGGATAGCGAATCTTCTCCGCGCACGCCAGAGCCTCATCCTCATTCGCCAGCACGCCATCGCTTCCCGGCAGAATCGGCACCTTCGCCTGCTTCATCGTCTGCCGCGCCGTGGACTTCTCGCCCATCATGCGCGTCACCTCAGGCCTCGGCCCAATGAACTTGATATTCGACGCCCTGCAAACCTCGGCAAAGTTCGAATTCTCGCTCAGCAGCCCATAGCCCGGGTGGATCGCGTCCGCGCCCGCAATCTCCGCCGCCGAGATCACCGACGGAATATTCAGGTAGCTGTCCTTCGACGGCGGCGGCCCAATGCAGATCGCCTCATCCGCAAACCTCACGTGCAAACTATTGCGGTCCGCCTCGGAATACACCGCAACCGTGCGAAGCCCCATCTCCTTGCACGCATTGATCACGCGCAGCGCAATCTCACCCCGATTTGCAATCAGAACCTTACGAAACATTCAGCGCCTTTGCTCTCAGCATTGCTTTCGCTCTTGCTTTTCTGCCATTACCGAAGGGAATCTGCTTCTGCCTCTGCCTTTGCTCTTGCTTTTCTTTCTGTCATTCCGAGCGCAGCGAGGAACCTGCTTCTCGCCCAGGGTGGTGACGATGCCCTACTTGATCGCAAACAGCGGCTGCCCATACTCCACCGGCTGCCCGGCCTTCACAAACACCTTCACAACCTCGCCGGCAAAGTCGCTCTCAATCTCGTTCATCAGCTTCATCGCCTCGACGATGCAAAGCACCTGCCCATTCGACACGCGATCGCCTACCTTCACAAACGGGTCCGCATCCGGCGACGGCGCGTCATAGAACGTCCCCACAATCGGCGACTTCACAATGTGCGCTCCCGCTTCCGGCCCCGCCTCTGCCGCCGCCGCTCCCGTCGCCTGTCCCGCACCCGTCGCAGTCGGCCCCGCCTGCACTACCGGAACCGCCGCCTGCCCGCCCGGCAACGCCGCCGGAACCGCGACCGGAACCACCTGCGTCGCCCCCTGCGCCGCAATCGCGCTCGCCAGGTTCGAGATGCTCGACGCATCCATGCCGGTCGTCGGCTGCAATCCGGCAAACTTCAGCCGGACCTTCAGATCCGTCCGCTCCATATCGAACTCAGCAATGCCGTTCGCCTTCAAAAACTCAACCAGCTCCCGCAGCTGCTGCAGATCTTCTGACGCCATCCAATTCGCTCCTGACTCCCTGACTCGCTACAACTCCACCCACGTCTTCGGGCTCGCCTTCGTCAACACCTCGCGACCCTTTTCCGTCACCCGCACCATATCTTCGATGCGAACTCCAAACTCACCCGGCAGATAAACTCCCGGTTCAATCGTTATGACCATCCCCGGTTCCAACACTTGCTTCTGCTTCGCCGCGATCCGAGGTCCTTCGTGAATCTCCAACCCGACGCCATGCCCCGTGGAATGCGTAAACCACTTTTCCAGCTTTGCCTTCCGCAGCACCGACCGCGCGGCCTCATCCACATCGCCGCACGCCGCTCCGGGTGCCACTGCGGCGACCCCCGCCTGCTGCGCTTCCAGCACCGAATGATACACGTCCCACTCGCGCTTCGTGGCCTTCCCAAGGTGAACAGTCCGCGTCATGTCCGAGCAGTACCCATCCAGCAACACGCCAAAATCCAGCGTCACGAAGCCGCGATGCGGCAGCTTCGCCGCGCTCGCCCTTCCGTGCGGCAGCGCGCTCCGCTTCCCGCTTGCCACAATGGTCTCGAAACTCATGCCTTCCGCGCCCGCGCGCCGCGCCTCCAGTTCCATCACCAGCGCAATCTCACTCTCCGTCTCGCCTGCGCTCAGATTCGCCAGCACGCCTTCGAACAACCTGCAACCCAGCGCCGCCGCCCGCCGCATCTTCACAATCTCATCGGCATCCTTGCGCTCGCGCGGCCGAGCCACCAACCCCTGCGTCGCCACCAAAAAACTCCGCCGCTGCCCCGCCGGCAGCGCCTTCCGCATCGCATCCAGCGCCGCCACCGTCGTGTTCACCGCGTCGAAGCCGCACTTCCCATCTCTCGCGCCGGCCTTGCGCTCCGCCAGCCACGCAGCCGCCTGCGCTCCCGGCGATCCCTTCCCCACCACCACCCGCAGCCCCGCCGCCTCGGCCCTGGCTTGCGTCGTGTACCGCCCATCCGTAAACAAGGCCGCACCGGTCTTCGACAACGCGACCGCCCCACTCGACCCCGTAAATCCGCTCAGCCAACGCACATCCGGCAGATGCGTCACCACCAGCGCATCTACCCCTGCACCCCTCGCCGCCTCCAGCGCTGCCTGCCGTCTCACCCGATGCTGCATCTAACTGATTCTACCCGGGGGTCCCCGGCGAGCTCGCTCGCTGGGGTGGCTCGGGGTCCCCGGCGAACTTGTTCGCTGGGGTGGCTCGGGCCACCGTGCCGTTCGCTCGCTTCAACCGTCCAACCCTCGGTATCATGCAATATGCCCGTCGTTTCTCCGGGAAAATCTCATCCTGACCTGCGGACGATTACCCGCCGCAGCTTCCTCATCGGTGCCTCCGCTGCAGGGCTCTCGCTCGCCGCCTACGCCGGCACCCACGCACGCCACGAGATCGAGGTCACCGAGCGCACCCTCGCGCTCCGCAACCTCCCCGACGCCTTCGTCGGCTTCCGCTTCGTTCAGCTCTCCGACATCCACCTCGAGGAATACACCGAGCCCTGGTTCCTCCGCCAGGCCGTCCAGACCATCAACAATCTCCAGCCCGAGCTCGTCCTCCTCACCGGCGACTTCATCAGTCGCGGCCCCGCCACCGACCGCTTCGCCTGGCGCGCTGCCGGCGTCGCCGCCGAGGTCCTCTCCGAACTCAAAGCCCCGCAGCGCTTCGCCTGCCTCGGCAATCACGATGTCTCCGTCGGCGCCGAACACGTCATCACCCCTCTCCGCGCCCACGGCACGCCCATGCTCATCGACAGCTACATTCCCATCCAGCGTGGCTCCGACTACATCTGGCTCTGCGGCTCCGACGACGCCGGCACCCGCGACCCCGACCTCAACCTCGCCGTCCCCGCCGCGCCCTCCGCACCCGTCATCCTCATGTGCCACGAGCCCGATTACGTCGACCACGTCATCCGCCACCCGCGCTTCCCCTACATCGACGCCATGCTCTCCGGCCACACCCACGGCGGCCAGGTCCGCCTGCCCGCCATCGGCCCGCTCATCCTCCCGCCCATGGGCAAAAAGTACATCGAAGGCGCCTTCCAGTTCGACCACATGGAGCTCTACGTCAACCGCGGCCTTGGCACCGTCGGCCTTCCCTTCCGCCTCAACTGCCCGGCCGAGATCACCCGCTTCACCCTGCAGCGCGCCTAGCCAAAGTCTTTGCATTCGCCTTTCTTGTTTGTCATTCCCGAAGGGAATCTGCGCCTTTGCCTTTCTTGTTTGTCATTCCCGAAGGGAATCTGCGCTTGTTTTTGTGGGCGCCGGTTGGCGCCGACCCTTTCACGGCTCCATCGTGAAAGGGTGGGTTGTCGCGCGTTGTAGCGCGCGAGGCTTTGCTTTTGCCCTTGCTTTTGCCTTTGCTCTTGCTTTGCTCTTGCTTTTGCCCTTGCTTTTGCTTTGCTCTTGCCTTTGCCTTTGCTTTTGCCCTTGCTTTTCTTTCTGTCATTCCGAGCGAAGCGAGGAACCTGCTTTTCTGCCAATGCCGCCACGACACCCGCGTCGCCTACCCTTTCACAGCTTCATCGCGAAACCGATAGGTTATCGCGCGTGGTAGCGCGCGAGGCCTTCGTCTTTGCTTTTCTTTCTGTCATTCGGGAATCCGCTTTTAACTCGCATCTCAAAACTCGAATCTCGAATCTGATTGCAAACCCGCCCTTTGCCGTTACTCTTGCGGGCTACATCTCTCACGCAACAGAAAAAGGGCGGACCTCGCGGTCCGCCCTTCCCGTTCTGAACGAATACTACGGAATATCGTTCCTCACACAGTCATATGTCACCGCGATCGGCGCAGGCATCTGCACCACCTCAAAATCCGTCACCTTCAACGACGCCAGATCCTGCGTACCGAAGTCCACGTCCGCGTACTTCGTCTGCGTGTCCTGGTCGCTCTGCGCCGTCAGCGCGATGCTTCCGCCGTCCGCCAGGAACATCCCATACCTCTGCATGGCCTTCGCAACCACCTGCGCCGCCGGCTTCAGCGAGGAAATGTTATACGACGCCTTCAACCGCAGATGCGCTCCGTACGGAATCGCATTTGCCGGCCCGCTCGGTCCTCCCGCGTGTGTCGCCGGATGAACGTAAACGCCGGCACGCATCTCGTTATTCGGCAGAATGAAGCGAATGGCATGGTTGATCTCGCCCGCCGCGAGCTCATTGGCATTGAACAGCAAAGGAGCAATCGGGAATCCCGCCGCGTCCGCGCTGGTGCACTGCTCTCCTCGCCCGGAAGCCGGATAGACCTGGTCAAGATCCCAGACTGCAATAAAGTTCGCGGTCAGCGCGCTGCCGTTATAGTTCGCGCCATACGCTTCGTAAAGCTTGCCCGTGTCGTTGTTCACCACGATGAGGTGGCAGTCGTTTTCGGAGGCGTCGCACTGATAGCCAGTCTGGCCTTCGATCCCGCCGCCCGCTGGTAAAGGAACAGACGAAACGTTATCCGAGTCAGGCGTGTAGAACGGCGAACCAGGCTGGAACGGAACCGTCGGCGTCGACGAATTCGCCTGAATCACGCGAATCGACTCGTCCACCTTCATGCTGCCCAAACCCCATCCGCCCTGCGAAGCAAGCTGGTTAATCATGCTCGCCGAATTGGGATCGACGGCCACACCGCTGACATCCTGCGTCCACACGGCCGCGGAAGGAAAGTACTGCACGATCCCGGTCCCACCACTGGTTCCCGTACCAGTTCCAGTTCCAGTCCCCGTTCCAGTTCCAGTACCGGTGCCTGTACCTGTACCCGTACCTGTACCGGTCCCCGTCCCGCCGGTACCCGATCCGCCTTTATGGCGCTTGGCAGGGACACTGACAGTCTTGGCTTTCTTTCCTGCCTGGGCACTGGCGCTCGGCGTCCAGCCTCCCAGCATCGTTGCAGCCGTCGCTGCCCCAACAAAAACAAAAAGGCTTCGCCGTAAAGCGATCATCCGTTACCTCCGAAACAGGTTTGTAGCCGAACCACAAAATGCAACGAACCTGCTCTACGGAGAAACTCGTTCCACTGCCTGGTCTCAAGCTGTTTCGGATTCGACGGAACCCGGTAACACTCGTGAGCACACGAAAGTTGTACGCGTATGTGGATAACCGAGCGCGATGGATCCTGCCACCACCGCCGGGTGGCGTGTCTTTGCCTTTGCCTTTCTTGCTGTCATTCCGAGCGTAGCGAGGAACCTGTTTCCCTACCGCGCGTTCCCCGCCGGCTTCTTCTTCGTAACGTCCACCGCAGCCGCCGCCGGCCTCACGCCGCTCTTTTCATCCATCCAGTTATCCAGCAGGCTCTTCCGGAAACGCCACCGGTTCCCCAGCTTGAACGCCGGCACAAACCCTTCCGATGCATAGCGATACAGCGTGTCGCCGCTGATCCCCAGGTACTCCGCCGCCTGCCGTATATCCATCACCTCGCGAAGCGCGGGCTGTACCTGTGCCGCCATGTGTTCTCCTCAGGCTCTTTCGGAGCTTTTCAGATCACTTCTCGGTGCGTTTTCTCTTGTACCCGGTTTCTCTGCCGCGCACAAGCCGAAATCTCCGTTGCGCTCCTGCTTTCCTCGGCTCTTGGCAACTTTCTAACCCTGCAAGTCGGTTCGCGACGATTTATTTCGGGTATTAGCAGTTGAAAATGATGTCATTTTGAGGCAAAAAAGAGCCGTTTTTGCGCGAAAATGAGGGCTTTAAAAACACGTTTTTAAGGGTTTTCCGCCCACCACCGCGGCCGTACGCTCGCCTGGGTCACCTCGGTCGGCACCCCCGGCGCCGGCGTCCACAGCCGAGCCCCATCCCTCGCCGCCAGCTCCTCAAGCCGCTCAATCGGCTCCCGCCACCCATGCAGCGCCAGGTTGAACATCCCCCAGTGGATCGGCATCAGCAGGCCCGCCTTAGCCGCTCCGCCCATCGCCTGATATGCCCGCGCCGCGCCTTCCGGCCCCAGGTGAATCTGCGACCACAGCGGATGAAACGCCCCAATCTCCAGCATCGTGAGGTCAAACCTGCTGCCGTCGGCACGCTCCGGATACTGCGCCGCAATCTCCCCAAACCCCTCCCACCACCCCGAGTCCGCCCCGAAGTACACCCGGTGGTTCGGTCCCTCGATCACGAACGAGCTCCACAGCGTCGTAAACCTGTCCCACGGCATCCGGCCCGAAAAGTGCCGCGCCGGCCACGCCGTCACCCGCACCCCCTTCCCCAACTCCGCCGCCAGCTCGGTCGACTGCCCCCAGTCCAGCTCCGCAATCCGGCCCTCCGGCACCCCAAACCGCCGCAGCCGCTTCCCCACGCCCGCCGACGTCACCCACACCGCCCGCGCCGTGCAATTCATCCTCGCCAGGCGTCCGACCGTCAGCGCGCCCAGGTGGTCGTAGTGGTCGTGCGAGATCAGCACCGCGTCCAGCTCCGGCATCTGCTCCAGCGGCATCGTCGGCGGAAAAAACCGCTGCGGCCCGAACCACTGCAACGGGCTCGCCCGCTCCTCCCACACCGGATCGATCAGGATCTTTGCGCCATCTATCTCCAGCAGCATCGACGAGTGCCCGAACCACGTCACCCGCAGCCCGCTTCCAGGCGGCCGCCGATACACGCGCACGTCCGTCCGGAACGGCCCCAGCGGAATCTTCGGCTCCGTCTCCGCCTTATTGCGCAGATATAACGGCAGCACCTTGAAGATCAGCCCGAATCCGCCCATCGCCGTCGGCACCGGGTTCAAATACCGCCGACCCTGCTTCTTCGCGCGCTCCAGCAACCCCGCTCCAATAACCCCTAAAGTCCTTCGATACTCTCACACGACAGACAGTACAGGGTAGAGGGTCGAGAGTAGACGGTGGCACGAACGCAGCCGCGCTGTTGTTTTCCTCTACTGTCTACTCGTCTACTCTCTGCTGTCTCGTTCTACTGTCTCGCCTTACGGGATGAAATAGAACGGGTTCGGCAGCTTCACGCTCACGTCCGCCTGCGGATCCCCGAGCAAATCGCTCCACTGATCTCCCAGGCTCATGACGATCCGATACCCATCCGCCACAATCTTTTGCCGCTCCTGCGACTTATACGCGATCGTGGCCATCTGCCGCTCGTCGCCATTCCGCAGCCGCAGCCCGGTGTAGCCTCGGAATCCTTGCGCCTCCAGGTTCCGCGCTGTCGCCGTCGTCTCATCACTCGCATCGGCTGTCTGCGCCCGCGCATCGCCCTTGCCCGGCCGTCCGGTAATGAAAAACACGGCCACGCCCGCCTCACGAGCCTCATTGAACAGCCGCAGCGCGCCCGGAATCGCAACAGCCGTCCCCGTCAACTCGTACGGCCGATACAGCGACCACACGTAGCCAAAATCCTCGCGCCGCATCTCGCACCAGTTCGTCATCGTCGTTTCATCAATGTCCATGACGACCGCCAGCTTTTCGCCGGCCTGCCTGTCGCTGGCCGGCCTCGACGCAATCTCCCGCTTCAGTTCCGCCTCCGCGCGTCTGTACTGCGCATCGAGATCCGCCCAGTAGCACCCACCCTCGCCCGTGCACTCGCCATACTCCACCAGCTTGTAGCGCTCCACCCCAAAGTTCGCCAGCGGCTCATCCGACAGCACAATCCGCGAGTTCTCTGCCGCATCCTTCTGCTCCGTGCGCGCCCGCTCCAGCGCATCCGACTTCGCCGGCGGCTTCGCATTTGCCGTGCACGCGGGCGGCCCGTAATGGTCTGTCGGCACCGCGCTTGCCGCCGCAAGGCGCGCCTGTCCCACGCCAGATGGTTGCGCCGCAGCGGTCACCGCAAACGCCGCAGCAGCAACCCACCCCAACAACCGCACGCTACTCGTCATTCCCCGAACCATACAGCGCATTAATCCTGTCCTTATATTTCTCGTTGATCACGCGCCGCTTCAGCTTCATGCTCGGCGTCAGCTCGCCTGACTCCACCATCCACTCTTCCGCGACCACTGCAATCTTTTTGATCGTCTCATGGTGCGCCAGCCCCTCATTCGCCTTGCCCACGATGTCCTTATAAACCTTCTGCACCTTCGCATCTTCCACCAGCTTCGCGCGGTCCTTCGTCTGCACGCCGTTCTGCTGCGCCCACCTCTCCAGCGCATCAAAGTTCGGCGAGATCAACACACTCACAAACTTTCTCTGGTCCCCAATCAAAGCGGCCTGCCCCACCAGCGCGTCCACCTTCAGCCGGCTCTCCAGCGGCTGCGGCGCAATGTACTTGCCGCCCGAGGTCTTCATCAGCTCCTTCTTGCGATCCGTGATCGACAAAAATCCGTCCTCGAGCTTCGCAATGTCGCCGGTCCTGAACCATCCATCCTGGCTGAACTCCTTCTTCGTCGCCTCGTCGTTCTTCCAGTAGCCTGCGAAGACCGAAGTCCCCTTCACCTCCAGCTCGCCATCCTCCGCCAGCCGCGTTTCGAGATTCGGAATCACCGTGCCCACCGTGTACGGCCTGTACGCGGCGAACGTATTTCTTGAAATCACCGGCGACGTCTCGGTCATCCCGTAGCCTTCAAACACGCGAATCCCCACGCTCAAAAACCAGTCGGTGGTCTCTTTTCCCAGCGGCGCTCCGCCCGAAATAAACAGCTTCGCGTTCCCTCCAAACGCACATTGAATCTTCGAGAACACCAGCTTGTTCGCAATCTTCCATCCCAGCGAGGCAGGCTCTTTGCCCGCCGCGATCTTGTCCTTCTGCTTTCGTCCCTGCTTCAGCGCCCAGTTCAAAATCCGCTTCTGCATCCCCTTGGCCTTGCCCTCGACGCCCTGGCGCACCTTCTCAAACACGCGCGGCACCGCCAGGAAGATCGTCGGCTTTACTTCCTTCATCGCCGCCGGCAGCCGGTCAAACCCCGGCAGATACGCCAGGTATCCGCCATGCGCATAGATCGCATAATCCAGGTGCCGCGCCAGCGCATGGCTCAGCGGCAGAAACGAAATCGCCGAGTCTCCCTTGTCAATGTGAAGATCGTCGGTCGAGTGATGCAGGTTGTCGCAAAGATTCCTGTGCGTCAGCATCACGCCCTTCGGGTCGCCTGTCGTTCCTGACGTGTAAATGATCGTCGCCAGCTCCTCCGGCTTCGTCTCACCTAACTTCGCATCGAACCCCGCATCGCGCGTCTCAAGTCCCGCCGAGCTCTCCAGTACCGAGCTCAGGCTCGTCGCATTCGGAAACTCTCCCTGGTCGAACACCACCACGCGCTCCAGCGCCGGCATCTCGCCCGCATTCACCACCTTGTCGTACTGCTCGCGCGTGGAAACAAACACCACCTTCGCGTCCGAATCGCGCAGCATGAATCCCACCTGCTCCGGCGACAACGTCTGGTACAGCGGCACATCCACCACGCCCATCGCCATGCACGCAAAATCAACCACCGGCCACTCCCACCGGTTCTCGCTGATGATCGCGACGCGGTCGCCGCGCTTCACTCCCCAGCTCTCCAGCGCCGCCACCACCGCCCGCACCCGCCCATACATCGCGCGCGCCGTAATCGGCTTCCATCCTTCGGCGCTCTTCCACATCGCGGCCGTATCTCCGCCGCGTTCAGCAAGCCCCGCCAGGATGTCGTTGACCGTGCGCAACTCAAGCATGTGTTGTCTCCTTCAAAATTCAGCCGCTAGGTATAAGTTGTAAGTTCTAAGTGGTAAGTTGTAAGTCAAATCAGCACCTTAGAACTTAGAACCTGGAACTCACAACTTACAACTCTCCCGCCAGGTATAAGTTGTAAGTTCTAAGTGGTAAGTTGTAAGTCAAATCAGCACCTTAGAACTTAGAACGTACAACTTACAACTCTCCCTCTCCCAGAATCCCCTTCGACAGATACCGCTCCGCCGAATCCGGCACCACCGTCACCACGCGCCTGCCCGGCCCCAACTCCTTGGCGACCTGCAACGCCGCAAACACATTCGCGCCCGAGCTCGAGCCGGCCAGGACGCCTTCCTCGCGCGCCAGCCGCCGCACGATCGCGAACGCATCGTCATCGCTCACCATGATGATGCGATCCGTCACGCTGCGGTCGAAGTTCCCCGGAATAAACGACACGCCGATGCCTTCCACGCGATGGTGGCCCGGCTCGCCACCCTGCAGAATGCTTCCCTGCGTCTCCACCGCAACCGTCAGCACATGCGGCAGCCGCTTCTTGAAGCACCGCGCGATTCCCGTAAACGTTCCCGCAGAGCCCACGCCGATCACCACCGCATCGATGCGCCCTTCCATCTGCGACCAGATCTCCTCCGCCGTCGTCTCCTCGTGATAATCGGCGTTCGCCGGATTCTCAAACTGCATCGCCGCAAAAGCTCCCGGCGTCTCATCCTCGAACGCCAGCGCTCGCTTGATGGCGCCGGCCATCATCTCGGACTCGGGCGTGCGCACGACCTCCGCGCCCAGGCCGCGCATCAGGATGCACTTCTCTTCCGCGTAGCCCTCCGGCACAAACAGCTTCACGCGATAGCCGCGCTGCACACCGATCAGCGCCAGCCCCACGCCGGTATTCCCCGCGGTCGCCTCGACGATCGTTCCGCCCGGCTGCAGCACGCCGCGCCGCTCTGCATCCAGCACAATGCCCAGCGCCGCGCGGTCCTTGATGCTGCCACCCGGATTCATCGTCTCCAGCTTCGCCCACACCTCGGCTGAGTCTGCGCCCGCCAGTTTTGCAAGTCGCACCATGGGCGTGTGCCCGACTAATTGCGTTACGTCTGTTCCAATTCGCACGCTGCTGACTAATCTCCCGTCGTCCCGGTCTTCGCGCCACCACCACCGGCAACCTTCGGAAAATATCCCGAGCGCGTCCTCACCTGCAACCCGCGGTAGCCCTTTTCTTTAGCTTCCACGTGAATCGTCCGGTATCCGCCCAGCTCCGGAGGCTTCGTCGACCGGTAGTCGATCGAATACTGCGAGCGGATGTCCTGCGCCACCTCGTGCGTAATCCCGTCCACCTCTTTCAGCGATCGCGGAAAGTACGCAATGCCGCCCGTCTGCGCCGCCAGCTCCGTCAGTACCTCGCGCGAGTGTCGCGCCTCCGAGTGGCTGACATCCTCGCCGAACAGCAGACCGATGCAATAGATCTGCGGCCCATCCAAATCCTGCACTCTGCGAATCGTCTGCTCCAGCGTTGCGCTCGACGCATTGTCATCGCCGTCCGTCACGATCAGCAAAACCTGTTTGCTGCGCTTCGCATTCTTCGACAGGTAATCCGCGGACGCGATCACCGCGTCATACATCGCCGTGCCTCCGCTCGATTTGACGTACGCCAGGCCCTGCTGCAGCTTGTCAATCGAGTTCGTAAAGTCCTGGTCGATATACGCCTCTGAGCTGAAGTCCACCAGGAACGCCTCATCCTCGCGGTTGGACAACCTCACCAGATCCAGCGACGCCGCATCCACCGCCGCCCGCTTGTCGTACATCGACCCCGAGCTGTCGATCAGAATTCCTATCGACACCGGCACATCCTCATGCCGGAACCCGATGATCGTCTGCGGTACACCGTCCTCGTACACATGGAACGCTTCCTGCGGCAGGTTCTGCACCGGCGCCCCGCTTCCATCAATCACCGACGCATTCAGGCGCACCTCATACGCATTTGCGCGCATGGTGTACTCGCCGTGCTGCTTCGTAATCTCTCCTGGCTGCACCGGCCCTTTCGGCGGCGCGGCTGTATGCGTGTCCGGGTCCGGCGACGGCACCGGGTCGCTGTCCACCGCGGGCACCTGTCCCTGATTCTGTGCCGCCGGCTGACTCGTTGCCGCCGGCGCCTGCGCCCACACACAGGGCGTGAGCACCACGCACATCGCGGCAATCGCCCACCCCGTCAATCTCCCATCTATCCTCAATCGATCCTCACTGCCGCGCGGCAACGTATCCATCCCGCCCCACTGCCTTCATCTTCTGCTCCCGCAGACCTTTTGCATCCGCCTTAACCTTGGACGCATTTTCGCCGCGATCGCTCATCGGCACCACCGCCGGGCGTTCATCCTTCGTAATTCCCACCAGTAGAAAGCAACCCGCAGCTTTACTGCGTCGGCGCATAGTACCCCTCGCGGCTGTGCACCGTCAGCGGAGGCAGCCCTGGCGGCTCCATCAGCTTCACCCTCAACTTCCGCCATTGCCCGTCCCGCCGCCGGTCCGTCGGCGTGAACCCGATCACATACTGATTCCGCAGCTCCTCGCTGATCCGCTGCGCAATATCGCTCAGGTCCTGCAGATCCATCACGCGAAACAGCCGTCCGCCGGTCGACTCGCACACTTCATGCAGCAGTGTCGGCCCGTTGACCTCTTCCTCCGTCGGCGCAAACGCGTCAAAGATGCCGATCGAATAGATCTGCACCTCGCTCTCGCGCACAATCCGGGTCAGCTCGCCCTCCGTATACCGGCTCCGGTTATCGCCGCCATCCGAGATCACCAGCAGCGCCTTGCGCGCATACTTCGCCTGGCGCAGCTTGTTCACCCCCAGGTACATCGCATCAATCAGCGCCGTCCGGTTCTGCGGGTGCAGCATCACCATACGTGCTTCGACGTCCTCCACGTCGTTGGTGTAATCCACCAGAATGGCCGGACGATCATTAAATCCCACCACAAAGAACTCATCCTGCGGGTTGCACGTGCGCAAAAACTCCGTCAGCGCCTTCCGCGCCCGCAAAAACTTCGACTGCATGCTCCCGCTCAGATCAAAAACGATCCCGATCGACAGCGGCGCATCCTCCGTCGCAAAGCTCTTGATCGTCTGCAGGTTGTTGTTGTCGTAAACCTGAAAATTCTCCTTGTCCAACCCTGTGACCAGGCGGTTCATCGGATCCGTCACGGTCAGCGGCACCAGCACCAGGTTCACGTCCACGCGAATCTCGGAGCCCGGCGAGCTCGTCGCCTTCGTGGCCACGGCTGTCCCGGTGACCAGCGGCCGGTTGTCCTTCGTCTCCGCCGGCGCCGGCGCGGGCGTCTTCACGTCGCCCAGCGGATTCTCCTGCGCCCGGGCCACCCCACCACCCGCCGTTCCCAGCGCCCATGCCATCAAAAACACAGCGCCCAGCTTCAACCAGCCGGTCGACGCTGGGCCGCTCCACACTCCGCCGGTCCACACTCCGCCGCTGCGCCCACCACCTTCCACCCGGCCCAACTGCAAGTACCGCATACGGCACCTCGCGCTCCGCACCCGTCGTCCCCAGTTCGTTGTGCGGAGGCCTTGAGCTAACACTATCTCACCGCCGCCCTCTCTTCGCCAGTCCCTATGAATACCCCGTCATCTCCCCCGCTCCCATTCCGCATCTGAAAATGCCCTGCACTACCCGCTATTCATTCAAATTGACCCTTTCGCACTCATAATGCTCTAATTCGCCAGTCTCCCCTTCAAGGGAGTCACTCCGGTACACCCGGCCGACAATCCCATATATCTACCCCTTGCACGTTTCCAGGAGGACACGTCTTCATGCATCTCGGCGCACCCGCGGCTCTGCTTCTCGCTCTTCAGGACTATTCACCAGCCGCCTCACCGACCTCCAGCAATGACATTCTCTGGCTTTGGATCGCCATCGGCATAGGGGTGCTTGCTCTCATCGCCGCCTTTGTCCTCTCCCGTATCGTTCTCTCCGCTGACACCGGAACCGCAGACATGCAGGAGATCTCCAACGCCATCCGCGAGGGTGCCGAAGCCTTTCTCGCGCGCCAGTACCGCACCATTGCTGTCATCGCGGTCATCCTGGCGATCATTCTCTTCATCGGCTATCACGCCTCCGAGCGCACCGCTCCCTACGCGCTGCGCACCGTCATCAGCTTCCTCGTCGGTGCCTTCTGCTCCGGCATCGCCGGCTTCACCGGCATGTACGTAGCCATTCGCACCAACATCCGCGCCGCCTCGGCTGCGCGTAATTCCTTCAACAAGGCTCTGCAGATCGCGCTGCGCGGCGGGGCGATCACCGGCCTCGTCGTCGTCGCTCTCGCGCTGCTCGGCATCAGCATCCTCTTCCTCGCCTATGGCGGCATGAACAATGCCACCGCTGTTGTCGACCAGCTCGTCGGCTTCGGCTTCGGCGCCTCCCTCGTCGCGCTCTTCGCCCAGCTCGGCGGCGGCATCTACACCAAGGCCGCTGACGTCGGCGCCGACCTCGTCGGCAAGGTCGAAGCCGGCATCCCCGAAGACGACCCCCGCAACCCCGCCGTCATCGCCGACCTCGTCGGCGACAACGTGGGCGACTGCGCCGGCCGCGGCGCCGACATCTTCGAGTCCACCGCCGCCGAAACCGTTGGCGCCATGATTCTCGGGGCCGCCCTCTATCCCGTCTTCGGCATCCGCGGCATCCTCTTCCCGCTCATCATTCACGCCATCAATCTCATCGCCTCCACCGTTGGCGTCGCCGTTGTCCGCAGCAAGGAGACCGGCGATCCCATGCGCGCGCTCAACCGCGGCTTCTACGTCACCGCCGCGCTCGCGCTCGCCGGCTTTGCCGTCGTGGTCTGGAACCTGCTCAGCGGTCCCGGCGTCGAACCCGGATGGTTCTTCGGCTGCGGCGTCGTCGGCCTCGCCACGGCCTTCCTCTTCGTCTGGATCACGCAGTACTACACCGAGACCCGCTATCGCCCCGTAAAGTCCATCGCCGACGCCTCTCTCACCGGCCCGGCCACCAACATCATCAGCGGCCTCGCCGTTGGCATGGAAACGCCCGCGCTCCCCGTCATCGTCATCTGCGGCGCGCTTCTGCTCAGCTACTACTTCGGCATCCGCGGCCTCAGCGGCTACCCCGGCATCTCGGATTATGAGAAGGGCATCTACGGCACTGCGATTGCGACGATGGGAATGCTGGCGACGGCAGCCTACATCCTCGCGATGGACACCTTCGGCCCCATCACCGATAACGCCGGCGGCATCATCGAGATGTCCCACCAGCCCGACAACGTCCGCGAACGCACCGACAAGCTGGACGCCGCGGGCAACACCACCAAGGCCCTCACCAAGGGCTACGCCGTCGGGTCCGCCGCGCTGGCCGCCTTCCTGCTCTTCTCCGCGTACCTCGAAGAGGTCCGCACCCTCGTCGTCGACAAGGTCGCAGCAGCCGGTCCGCTCGGCTACATGCCGCACGGCTGGACCTTCACCAACATCAACCTCGCCGAGGTGCCGGTATTCGCGGGGGCGCTGCTCGGCGCCATGCTCGTCTTTCTCTTCTCGTCGCTGGCCATCAAGGCCGTCGGCCACGCCGCGCAGAAGGTCGTTCAGGATGTTCGCGACCAGTTCCGCGAAAATCCCGGCATCATGGAAGGCACGGTCAAGCCCAACTACGCGCGCTGCGTCTCCATCGTCACCGGCTCGGCATTGCGCGAGATGGTCGCCCCGGGGCTGCTCGTCGTCCTGATGCCGGTCGCCGTCGGCCTTATCTTCCGCAACTTCTCAGCCAGCTACGGCACCAGTTCGATTACGCTTGCGCCGGGCCAGTTGATGAACGTGCCCGCGATCAACGGCCATCCGGTCAACCTCGGCGGAGCAACTGCCGTCGCCGGGCTGCTGATGGTCGGCACCATCACCGGCATCCTCATGGCCATGCTGATGAACAACGGCGGCGGCGCCTGGGATAACGCCAAGAAGTTGATCGAAACCGGCCTGCACGGCGGCAAACGCTCGGACGCCCACAAGGCCGCCGTCGTTGGCGACACCGTCGGCGACCCCTTCAAGGACACCGCCGGCCCCAGCCTCCACGTGCTGATCAAACTCCTGGCAACGATCACCCTGGTGCTCGCCCCGCTGTTCCTCTAAACCAGTTCGCAACACACACGAAGGCCGCCTCAACCGGGGCGGCCTTCGTGTTGCCGGCCGCCGGGTGCGGGTGCCGGGTGCGGGGTGCCGGGTGCCGGGTGCGGTGCGGGTGCCGGGTGCCCCATTCATCGCGCAGCGATGAGTGGGTATCGCGCGTGGTAGCGCGCGACCGCTTTCGCCGTTGCCGTCGCCGTCGCTCTTGCTTTTGCTTTTGCTTTTGCTGTTGCTGTTGCTCTTCTTGTTTGTCATCCCCGAAGGGGATCTGCGGTTGCCTTTGCCTTTGCCGTTGCGGTTGCCTTTGCGGTTGCCTTTGCCTTTGCCTTTGCCCTTGCCTTTCTTTCTGTCATCCTGAGCGCAGCGAAGGACCTGCTTTCCTTTGACTAATAATCACGCTTCGGTTCACCGCGCCTCAATCTTGCTCGAAATCTGGTTGTACTCAGCCTTGCTCACAATGTGCCGGTGATACAGATCCGCCCCTTGCTGATACGGCCGCCCCGCAATAATCCTCTCGGCAATCTCTGGCGTCACTCCAGGCAGCCGCTGCAGGTCGTCGCTGCTCGCCTTGTTGATATTCACCGGCCCTTTCTGCCGAAGACCGTCAAAGACGCCCTGCACAACAGCCTTTCCGTCGCGCACCGCGCCCGCAGTCGCGTGCGCCGTGTCGTTCCGAATCGCATCCGGGCTGCGCGCCTCGTGACTACACCCGGCCAACCCAACCGCCATCAGCGCAATGAAAACAGCGTGCCTCATCACACCTCCACATCGCGATTGGATGCTTGGCTCCGCGAGCATGCATTCCCTTGCGCCACTCGAAAACCCCTCATCCTGAGCGAGGTCCGGCGCCAGCGCCGAAGAGAGTCGAAGGACCCCGACAGTGATCCCGCTGAACCCTTTTCAACTGCGAACCCCACCTAAAACCTTAAATACGCCCCCACCATCGGCTCCGCGGTATTAAAAAACGCCTTCGTCGACGAGAACGCCGTCGACAACTGCGGCGCGCTGTACACATTCCCACGGTACTGCGCCCGAATCCCCAGGTGAGGCGCCAGCCCGAAATCCACACCACCGCCATATACCAGCACCCCCGCCGTGTGGTCCTTTGTCGCGCTCGAGCTCAGCGCCGGTTGATGAAACAGCACCCCGCCACCCGCCAGCAGGAATGGACGCAGGTTCAGCATGTGCACCCCAATCTCCCAGGCCGCCGTCACCTCATGCGCATTCGCCGGCACATGCACGGTGAGTGTCATCGGCTGGTTGCCGCACACCTGCCCACACGTCACCTGGCCGCCCGTATACCTCTGGTCCGCCCGGTTCCAGGAATATGTCACCGCATACCCGACCAGCGGATTCGACTGGTGATGCAGCTCCACCATCGCGCCACCCTGGTTCGCCGGGCTCTGGGTCACCCCATTCCCGGTCACCGTCCCCGTAAACGCCCCATACACGCTCGCCGCTATATCCGTCTGTGCTCGCGCCACGCCACCCACCAACCCCAAAACCACCAACAAAGCCCAGGCTCTCACGCTTCCTCCCTCACGGCTGACTGCCGACTGACCATTGTCCTTAGAACCCGGGCCGACATGCCGCGTTGCGGAGCCATCCCCACCCTTTTTCCTCAGATGTTGGCTTGACAGGCCCATTAAAATGAAACTGGAGCCGTACCTCAGCCCGGCACCCCCGGGCATCGTTCTTTGAGCGGTCGAGAGTCCCTAAGTCCCATCGTCTGAATACTTTGCAAAATTATGCCTTTGTTTTCAAGACTTTGGCCAGAGCCTCGGTCCGAAGTCCAGACCTAAAGTCTGTCGTTCGAAGACTTTGCACAAAAAGTACGGGGGAGGGGGTACCCCCCATCCCAAACTCCCCCAATCTTCCACCGCTCGGCGGCGTATGCTTTTCGAGGCCCAAAGCAGACCAAATTCCACAACACAGGAGACCGCACGATGTCCTCCGTCCGTGTCCTCGCCGGCACCCGCAAAGGTGCCTTCATCCTCACCTCCGACGGTCAGCGTAAGGACTGGAAGGTCTCCGGCCCGCACTTCACCGGCTGGGAGATCTACCACCTCAAAGGCTCACCCGCCGACCCCAACCGCATCTACGCCTCGCAGTGCTCCGGCTGGTTCGGCCAGCAGGTCCAGCGCTCCGACGACGGTGGCGAGACCTGGAACCCCGTCAGCGCCCAGTTCACCTACGACGGCGTCCCCGGCACCCACCAGTGGTACGACGGCACCCCCCACCCCTGGGAGTTCAAGCGCGTCTGGCATCTCGAGCCCTCGCTGACAGAGCCGGACACGGTCTACGCCGGAGCCGAGGATGCAGCGCTCTTCAAATCCACCGACGGTGGCCAGAACTGGACCGAGCTGTCCGGCCTGCGCACCAACGCCACAGCCCCCGGGTGGCAGCCCGGTGCGGGCGGCATGTGCCTCCACACGATCATCCTCGACCCCACAAATTCTGAGCGCATCGTGATTGCGATTTCTGCGGCAGGAGCGTTCAGAACGGATGATGGCGGTAAGAGCTGGAAGCCCATTAACAAGGGCCTCAACTCAAAGTTCCTGCCCGACCCCACTGCCGAGGTGGGTCATTGCGTTCATCACATTGCGATGAATCAAAAGACGCCGAAGACGTTGTTCATGCAGAAGCATTGGGACGTGATGCGGTCGGATGACGCGGGCGACAACTGGACCGAGGTGAGCGGGAATCTGCCGACGGATTTTGGTTTCGTCATCGATGTGCACACGCACGAGCCTGAGACGGTTTACGTTGTGCCCATCAAGTCCGACTCCGAGCACTTCCCTCTCGACGGCAAGCTGCAGGTCTTCCGCTCGAAGTCCGGCGGAAACGAATGGGAGCCGCTGACCAAAGGGCTTCCGCAGCAGGATTGCTACGTGAATGTGCTGCGCGATGCGATGTCTGTGGATGCGCTCCAGGATTCAAAGGGGGACTGCGGCATTTACTTTGGCACGACCGGCGGACAGATCTACTGCTCGCCGGATGCCGGCAATTCATGGAACGCCATTACCGAGCATCTTCCGCCGGTGCTTTCGATTGAGGTGCAGACACTCGCATGAGCCGCATCCGCGTGGAGCTTCCCGCACCGCTGCTTCGCCATGCGAAGATCACGAGCGGACATGAGATCGCGCTTGAAATCGAAGCGCCGGTGACGCTGCGGCGCGTGCTGGATGCGCTTGAAGAGGCGTATCCAACCCTGCGCGGATGCGTTCGTGATCAGAACACAAACGAGCGCCGCGCATTCATTCGATTCTTCGCCTGCAACGAAGATTTATCCCACGAATCCGTCGATGCTCCGCTGCCGGAGGAGATCGTCAACGGACGCGAGCCTCTGATTATCCTTGGCGCGATTGCAGGCGGATAGCTTGAGAGCAGTTCATAGCTCTTTCTCCATGATGAGGAACTGCAAGTTGTCCTGAAGAGGCGTGCCGAAGCGAGGATCGTCGCTCGGATAGGGTTCTATCGCGCCGGTAGGACGATAACCTCGACGCTCATACCAGGCGATGAGCGTGTCACGAACATGCAGCACACCAATGCGTATGCGATTTGCGCCACGCGAGCGCGCATACTCCTCTACTGCAGCCAGCAGTCTGCGCCCCAAGTGCTGATTCTGCAGCTCGGGCCGAATGGTCAGCAGGCCGAGTGACCACACACCCTCTTCTTCCGGGTTCAGCCAGGCGGTTCCGAGGAGCGGCCCATCAGCTTCTTCGCGATAGACCAGAAGGGCCCCGTCAGGTTTTGCGGCGAGTTCTTCGCGCAGCAGTGAATCGTCGAGCCGCTGTCCCCCGACGATTCCCTTCTCGATATTCCAGCTTGGGGTGGCGCCTTCACGTCCGCGATAGGCGAGGTTCGCGAGATCGATAATCTGGTCGTAGTCTGCGTCGACGGACTTCCTCAAAACCATTCGCCCAGTGTAAGGGGCGACTCCACAGTTCAGGTCAGACGGCTGAACTTCTGCCGGTAGGTGCTCGGGCTGGTGCCCGTGTGGCGCTGAAACATTTTGCGGAAGAAGGCGACATCCTGATATCCGACCGCGTCGGATATCTCCTGCATTGTCCGATGATCGTGTTCGAGCAGCCGTTTTGCCGCGCCGATACGCAGCTTCTGGAGATATTGCAAAGGGCTGTCTCCGGTGGCCTGCTTGAACCGCCGGATAAAATTCCGTGGACTCATGCGGGCCTCTCGCGCGGCATACTCGACCGGAAGGTTCTGATGGAAGTGTTCGTGCAGCCACTCCTGCGCGTGCGAGATCGACTCGTCGGAATGCATGGTCTTCAGTGCGATCGTTGCAAAGCCTGCCTGCCAGGTTCGCGGCGTTTCGATCAGCATGGCCTTGGCACTCTGCACAGCGACCTCATGTCCGCAGAATCGCTCCACCAGATAAAGGCTGAG
>DASUHZ010000124.1:0-24751 GCA_036273275.1 Bryocella sp. | reverse complement strand
GACGACATCTCCCAGTTCCATACCATCCTCCAGTGGGAGCGGTCCACCGAAACCGGCGACCGCGCCGAGATCGACGACCTGCCCGAGTCCTCCGCGCTCTGGCACAAGCTCGACGCCCGCTCCGAAGTCTGCCTCGGCCAGACCTGCCCCAACTGGGAGCCCTGTTTCATCACCCAGATGCGCCGCAAGGCTCTCGAGTCCGAGCTCGTCATCGTCAATCACCACCTCTTCTTCGCCGACCTCTCCATCAAGCAGCAGGCCGCCGGCGCCCCCGACGCCGGCATTCTCCCCGAAGCCGCCGCCGTCATCTTCGACGAAGCCCACGAGCTCGAAGACGTCGCCTCGCAATACTTCGGCGTCGCGCTCACCAACCACCGCTTCGACGAACTCGCTCGCGACACCGAATCCATGCTCCGCGCCAAAGGAGCCAGCAGCACCGCGATCGAAAGCTCCACCGCCACCCTCCGCGAACGCTCGCGCCTCTTCTTCAGCTCTCTGCCAGAAACGAACGCCGCCCAACCCGGCCGCATGGAATTCACCGACCGCACCGACTTCCTCGAGTCCCACGGCCACTCCTACCTCGGAGCCATCAACGCCCTCACCCGCCTCGAAGGCGAGCTCGACCGCCTCCGCGACGTCGAAGAGGCCGCAGGCCTGCGCAAGCGTTCCGCAGACATCCGCACGCATCTCAAGTTCCTCCTCGAATCCACGGACCCCAACACCGTCTTCTGGATCGAGCGCCGCGCCGCGTCCAACCTCCGCAACACCGCCCGCACCTCGCGCACTGAATCCGCAACTCCCGTCTTTCAGTCGATGACCACCCACCTCCAGGCCACACCCATCGACGTCTCCCAGCTCCTCGCCGAGACCCTCTTCGCCAACTACTCCTCCGTCATCCTCACCTCCGCCACCCTCACCGTCGCGGACTCCGAAGGCAAACCCTCCTTCGACCACCTCAAGAAGCGCCTCGGCATCCCCTTCCCCAAAGAGCTCGTCGTCCCCTCGCACTTCGACTACGCCAAACAAGCGCTGCTCTATCTCCCGCAATACCTCCCGCCGCCCCGCCACCCTGATTTCCTGCCGCACGCCACCGAAAAAATCCGCCGCGTCCTCGAGATCACCCGCGGCCGCGCCTTCTGCCTCTTCACCAGCTACTCGCAGATGCGCGAGCTCCACGATCGCCTCCTCTGCGAGCTCCCCTTCCCGCTTCTCCTGCAAGGCACCGCGCCGCGCCACGTCCTCATCCAGCAGTTCCGCGAAACCCCCAACGCCGTCCTCTTCGGCACTTCAAGTTTTTGGCAGGGAATCGACGTCCAGGGCGAGCAGCTCTCATGCGTCATCGTCGACAAGCTCCCCTTCGCCGTCCCCTCCGACCCCATCATGAAGGCCAGAACGGATGCCATTACCTCCGCAGGAGGGAATGCGTTTACAGACCTCCAGATCCCTCAGGCTGTCATCGCACTCAAGCAGGGCTTCGGCCGCCTCATCCGCTCGCTCACCGACCGCGGCGTGCTCATGCTGCTTGATTCCCGCATCCGCACCACGCGCTACGGAGCCATCTTTCTCGACTCGCTCCCACCCTACCGCCGCACCGACGACATCGCCGACGTCGAACGCTTCTTCGCAAGCTAAGAAATCCGGCTGCCCTCAACTCATACAATCTCTAATCTTCAGATCACTTGCTTGAGTGCATTCGCCACGGTCTCGTGTGCCTTCTTTATCGCGCCCACCGCCGTCTCTCCAGCCTCACGCGTGTGCACCAGCGCCGACCTCTTCCGTCTCCCGCTGTGCTCAACATCTGCCGTCTCAATATCGCCGCCGAAAATCGTACGTTTCTCTTCCATCCGGTCCATGGCAGAGTTCAACTCGGCGACAACTGCATCGGCATCATCTGCGAAGACGATGAGTTCAACATTGATCTTTTTGTAGGCCGTTTTCATCTTCCTCGCCCTCACGCAAATTCTACGCTCGGGACGCGGACCCTCTAGCCCTTTACCGCCGCGCCGTCTTCGCCTTGCCCGCGAGGTTCAGCGCCACTGCCGCGCGAATCAGATCCTTCAGCGCCTTCTCATTCACCTTCTCGCCTTCATGAATATCAATCGCGCGCCTGACATTTCCCTCCAGGCTTGAGTTGAACAGTCCCGCCGGATCCGGCAGCGAAGCGCCCTTCGCAAATGTCAGCTTCACTGCGCTCTTATACGTCTCTCCCGTGCATACAATCCCGCCGTGCGAAAACACAGGCGTCCCCATCCACTTCCACTCTTCGACAATCTCAGGGTCCGCCGCATGAATAATCTCGCGCACCTTGCCGAGCATCTTCCCGCGCCAGTCCCCAAGCTCCTCAATCCGCTGATCGATCAAGGCTGAAGCAGACTTCGCTGGCAATTGCGACCCAGATTCTGCTGCTATTGGTCGTTTCATTTCAGCTCCAATCCCGCTCACGCACGCGCGCTCGATGCGGAAACGCTGCTTTGCTCAACCGTCCCGCCCTTCGTCGCAGGAAACAGCGTGCCCACGACACGGGTTGGCGGCCGCAGCCACCACGATGCCATAGCAATCCCCGCAAGCACTAGCGGCACGAGGATGTGAAACGCGCTTCCATGGACCGCGGCGTTCGATGCCACCGCTCCTGTCAGATCAAAGAAAATCCCCGCATACGCCCATTCCTTCAGCCGCGGAAATCGCGGCACGAGGATCGCAATCGGCCCCAGCACCTTCCACACACCCAGTACGGTCACGAAGTACGCCGGGTAGCCCAGAATGTGCACGAAACCATCGACCGAGGCCCGCAGATGCGCCACCTGGGCAATACCCCCACTCCCGATAAAGAACGCCACGAGGATGGTCGTAATCCAGTACGCAATATTTCTTCCCTTCGTCGTCATCGCATCCCTCCAACAACCTGTTCCAAAGTGCCGAGGAATCTCTGCCAGCCGTACTGCGCACCCTTGTACGCCGCCTGCTGATCCGCGGGGAAGCCGGAATGCTCCATGCGAAGCTGCGTGCCGCCATCCTCAGGCGTCAGCGTGAACAGCACCACCGACTCCAGTCCCATTGTTCCCCAGCTGTACGAGAGCCGCTTCATCGGCTCAACCACCAGCACCTCGCAGTCGATAATGCCGTTCCAGTTCGGCACCGCCGGCGCACGGAACTGAAACCTCCGTCCCACCTCCGGCTCAAAGTCGTTGTCCATCAGCCACTGCGCCACCAGCGGGCTCTCGGTCAGCGCGCGCCACAGCTTCTCGGGCGCATGCGGAAACACTCTCTCAATCACAACACTTCGGGTCTGTGCAGCTGCCTCGCTCCGCTCTGCTGTCATCGCTCCATCCTTTCCAAAACGGCTTCCAGTCGATCGAACCGCTCGCGCCAGAACGCGCCATACATTTTCAACCACTCCGCAACAGGCCCCAACGCCTCAGGCTCCGCCCGATAGTGCGTCTCGCGTCCCGCGCGCCGGTGACGAACCAGCTTCGCCCGCTTCAGCACGGTCAGGTGCTTGGACACGGCGGGCTGCGACACGCCCGCATACCGCGTCAGGGCGTGCACGGTCTGTTCGCCCTGCCGGCTCAACTCCTCGAAGATCGCCCGCCGTGTCGGATCGGCAAGAGCACGAAATACCGAATTGGGATTCGCCAACGCCACGACCAAAACCATAACCATATGGTTATCGGTTGTCAAGCGGCTTCACTCGGATTAGCCGCCCACGCTTATTCGCCTCCGAGCTATTGCACGCGGCCGGCATTCGCCTGGCTGAACGCTACCTTGTTGTCGCCTGCCCTCAAATCTACCGGCAAGTCCCACACCAGTGTTCCACCGGCGCTCGGCACAATTGCAGAGAAGTAATACTGCCCGGTCGCCGCCGTCGCCGTCACAATTGCCTTGCCGGATGCATCCAGCTTCGCCTGTGCCACGTAGTGCTTCGGCAGAGCCTGGATCACCGTGCTGCATCCCTGCGCCGAGTGACACTGCGTTTGCAATGCCTTCATCGCCTGCGCCGGCGTAGTCCTGGCCGGCACCGCCACTCCAAGCTCCCGCAGAATCCGATCCATCGGCTCGCGCGCAACAAACACTACTCCGCCGGCCAGCGGATTCGCTCCGCTGAACTCCGACGACAACAGCACGCGGAACTGCGCGCGCGCTCCGCTCGGCGTCGGCGTAATCCCCACGCCGGCCAGCGAGTTCGCTACAGACGGAGAGCCAGTCTCGCCGCCGGCCACTTCGTGAGTCGCAGAAACGGGCGCGCGCTCCGCCGCCGATGCATAGCTCGCCGGAACCACCGGCGCAGGCCCGCCTCTCGCCACTATCGTGTTCTGCTTTCCCTGCGGCGCAAACGTCGCCACGCTGCAATTCTCGGAATCTGGCGAGAAGCTTGCCTCACCGTTATGCACTCCCGTGAGCAGCCTCCCATTCACCGTCGTCGCCCCCGCCCCCCGGAGCGTATTGTCTGGCGCCAGGTTCAGCAGAAACGCCCCGCCGCCGTTCTGCACATGGATCACAAACCCTGACGTCGTATTGTCCACTGTGTACGGCACCTTCACATGCGCCTTTCCGCAGTCCATCACCACGGAGTTGTTGTCGAAGGCCAGCTTCATGCCGGCCGGGCTCACATACGGCCCGGTTACACGGAACCCGTAGATCGTCGCCACCGGGTCGCCACCGCCGATCATCTTGGTCATCTGGCCCATCAGCCCTGTCTCCTTCGGCGGCGGCGGTGGCTGAGGCGCGGGTGCAAGCTGGCCAATCGTGCAGCGCTGCATGCTCGGCCCGTAGACCGGATACGTCGTGCTCGTCGAGCAGGCGCCGTTGCAGTAGTAGCCCTGCACCGCCGCCGGCGCTCCATTCACCATCACCTGCCGCGTCTCGGTCCTATAGCCCGTGATAATCCGCCCTTTCACTTGAACCGAGCCCGGACCCGCCAGCGATCCATCCGGCCGCAGCGTCAACACAATCGGATTCGGTTCATTCGCGATCACGACCTCCGTCATCGCTCCCGATTTCCGGAGCGTGTACTCGTGGTCGTCACTCACCAGCGTTCCGCACTGCTTGATCTGCGCTGTACCCGTCCACGTAAGGTCAATCTCCGGCAGCTCCGCCCGGCTGTGATACGCGCCCACCAGGAGCACACCGCTCAGCGGCTCGCCGCTATCAGAATTGACCCCAATCAACTTGCTCACTCCAGCCATGGCCATCTTTCCCAGTTCGGCCACGCCCGACCCGCGACAATTCTCCATCGTCCCGCCCAGTTCCAGACACCGCCGCAGCTCCGGATCGCTCGCCATGTCCTCATCCGAGGGCTCGAACATGGACGTCAAGTTCCCCACCAGGTCATTCGACGATCCCCCCTGCGGATGATTAAGCCCGTTCTGTATCCGCTCCTGGTTGCGGTTGTAACTCTGCGCCAGGTTGGTTTCAGCTCCCTTGTAGGTGTCGGTCACCTGCTGACCCATCAGCGGTTTCGCCCAGTCGTACGCGTTATTCAGCTGATACCGCCCTACCGTCCGGTTGAAGTCCGTCACCTCCGCGGGCGTGTGCGTCTTCGTATAGCTCTGCGTCAGGTCATTCTGGGCCTTCGCGTACTCAGTCAGGATCCTCTGCTCGCCGGGCGTGTACGGTCCGCGAACTGTCCGCGAACTGTCCGCGCATACTTGATATTCCCCACGTAAAACTGCAGGTACTCGAACACCGCGATCTGCCGTGCGAGCGTGTCGGTCGGGTCCGTTCCCTTGATCTCACTCTCAATACGCTGTGCCGAGGGCAGCCCCGCTGTATAGTCGCTGGACGCTGCCGGTGCCTGCGCCCCTGCAACCGTCCACACCAAGCAGAAACAACCGGAGTACGCCAGCAGGCGAACACCAGACTTGAATACTGAGACCAGGGCCGAGGCATTCACAGAATCCCTCCCGGTACCGATGCAAGTGGAAGCTAGACAACGAAACTAATGCTGCGCAGCACGACAGGTCAAGAGCCGCACGACACCTCAGGATTTGTCTGGGTCCGCCCGGCACCCTCAGCGCCGCGGCGGTGACAAAGGATATCCTTGAACCAGCAGCATGGGACGCAACCTCTACATCCTCGCCGCCACGATCGGCGTCTTCGCCCTCATCTCCTTCGCGCTCTCCTTCACCAACCTCGCGCAGGTCCCCGGCTCTCCGGGCGACGTCCGCCTCTGGCGCACAACCTCTATCGCTCTCGTCTTCCTGGGTCTGGTCATCGCCCTCGGCGGCATCCTCTCCCAGCTCTTCGAGCAGGCTGAACGCCGCGCCTCCGAACAGCGCCGCCACCGCCGCCGGCGTCGCCCTTAAAACCCTGTCAAGCCCCAAAACCGTGGAAAACCCCGCAACACTAACAAACCAAAGCCGCAAATTGCGGAAAAGTTTTGGCAGTTAATTACCTTCAGCCTGCTACTCTTGAAAGAGGTAGCAAAGAGGAAAAGGCTGCGCAATGCGCGGCCTTTTGCATTTTGCCTTGTCTTTCTCGTTTTTCTCTCACTTTGCCCCCAAAGTATTGATTTGAAAGATTTTGCGGACTAAATCTTTCAAATCAATATTTTGCAGCCACCCCCTTCTCGGAAACCCAACAAAACAAAGATTCGACCGAAGAGCCGGGGGGTGGGGGGCGGGTACCCTCGCTAGAATATCTCTGGCGCTTCCGCGCGCGAAACCGGAGTCCCCCAGCAATGTTCGAGGTCACCGTCGAGGCCAGCTTCTCCTCTGGCCATTACCTCCGCGACTACTACGGAAAGTGCGAGAACCCGCACGGTCACAACTATCGCGTCGTCGTCACCCTCATCGGCGAGCAGCTCGAGCCCAACGGCCTCCTCCTCGACTTCAAGCTCCTCAAGCATGTCCTCCAGCCCACCATCCAGTACCTCGACCACAACATGATCAATGACCTCGAGCCCTTCACCTCCCTGAACCCTTCGGCCGAGAACCTCGCAAAATATTTCTTTGATCGCACCTCGGCGGAGCTCCTGAATCTGACCGCAGGCCGAGTCCGCGTGAAGGACTGCGTGATCTGGGAAACGGATACCAGCTTCGCCCGCTACTACCAGTAACGGCTACAATCGTCGCAGGGCGTCCGCCCGAGACCTCACCATCCAGAAGGCCCGCACATGATCGCCTACATCGTTCTCATCCTCGCCGCGCTCAGCCGCTTCGTTCCGCACGCGCTGCACGGCACCGGCATGAACTTCACCGCCGTCGGCGCCGGCCTGCTGTTCTTCGGCTCCCGCCGCTCGCGCTGGCAGGCTGTCACGGCCGTCGCCATCCTGGCGGTGGCGGACTTCTGTCTCACACGGTTCGTGTATGGGTATTCATTCCAGATGCGTGAGTATCTCGTGACGTGGGCCTGGTACGCCGCTGTTTGCCTGCTGGCCTACGGCCTGCTGCGTAAGGTGACGGTGCTGCGGGTTGTCGCCGGTGTTCTGGCTTCGGCAACCAGCTTCTTCCTGCTCAGCAACCTCGTGGTCTGGTTTAGCAGCGGGATGTATGCGCACAGCGGTTCAGGGCTTGTCACGTGCTATGCTTCGGCGCTCCCGTTCTATGCCAATGACCTGATCTCAACCGGAGTTCTGTCCGCAGCCCTGTTCGGCCTCCCGGTGCTTGCCGCCAAGTTGACCGATGCGGCGCAGACGCACGGCAACCAGCCACTCGCGTAGTCCTCCCCGTCAGGCCTCTTCTTCGACTGGCAGCCGTTCTCCACGGCGCCGGTCGAATATCTTGCGGATCATGTACAGCGCTATCAGGAAGAGTGCCGCTGAGATCAGTCCGATGGCGATCGCGACGTGCTCGTGGAAGAAGTGCCGGGCGGAGTGGAAGAGCTTCGGCCCGAACCAGATGTAGAGCAGGGACGCCACGACGAACTGGACCATCTTGCCGCAGAAGATCGCCAGCACGAACTGAACGGGCTTCATTTCGAAGACACCGGCTGCGAACTCGAAGAGCTTGAGCGGGAAGGGCGGCGGGCACATGGCGGGGATCATCATCGCCAGGAACTCCTGATTCTCAAAACGGTCCCGCATGCGCTCGTAGCGCTCGCGGTTGATGCGTTTCAGCAGGAAGAGTTCGCCGCCGGCGCGGCCGATGAAGAACGGTACAAGTGAGCCAATTGCAGACGCGGCGGACGCGATGAGGCAGTAGATCGGGAATTTGTGCGGATTTGTGGCGACGTAGCCGATGACGACACCGTCCATTGAGACGGGGATGGGAATCAAGGCGGAGTCGATGAAGGCCAGGCCGCCGACACCCCAGATGCCGAGCGGCTTCATGACCGCGAAGAGCATCCCGGAGAACTTATGGAGCAGCGCTATCGGTCCAAGTTTCACAAATCCCCATTCTACTGTTCGAGCAGACCTGAGTAACGGCCGGCTCCGCCTCGTCTAGTTTCGATGCTCGGTGTGTCCTGCCAGCAGTTCGAGGGCGTGGGGCAGCAGGTGCAGAATCGCCTTGAGGCCGTTCTCTGCGCCCGAGGGACTTCCAGGGAGGTTGACGATCAGCGCACGGCCCGCGATGCCGCAGATGCCCCGGCTGAGCGCTGCAAAGGGGGTTTGGTCGAGGCCACGAAGCCGCATCTCCTCGCCGATTCCGGGCACAAGACGGTCGCAGACATCAAGTGTGGCTTCCGGCGTGATGTCGCGCTCAGCTAGGCCTGTGCCGCCGGTGGTAAGTACAAGGTCAGCGCGTTGTGCCGCATCGCGAAGGGCGCCGGCGAGTTGTTCGCGGTCATCTGAGATGATCTTGGAATCAATGACTTGCGCTCCGTTGTCGCGCAGAAGGCGGGCGAGCAGCGGGCCGGAGATGTCTGTCCGCGTTCCGGCGGCGCAACGGTCGCTGGCGGTAATCACGATGGCGGTTTTTGCCGTCAGAGAGGGTGCTGTTTGTTGCATTTACCGAGGATAGCTGAGGTGCGTCCGTGCGCTGCGCGTTGCTCAGCCTGAAGTGAACGAAAGATGAGAGAATAGACAAGCCAGCATCGGCTCGGTCTGGGGACGGTTACCGGCGTGTTCGATGGACCGCAACATTCCTTGATGCCTGTCCGTCACAGACGAAGTAGCTCGCGATGCGTTTGATTACCCCTACCGATCCGGAACAGCTACGCCCTGAGACAGAGGCTAGCGAATCTGTGTCCAAGCCTCCCGGCGATGGCCCTGTAAGTTTTGTCCCGCACGAAGAGAACGGCGCGACGGCAGCCCAGCCGTTGCGTATCCGCACTGGGCGTTATGGCGACATTGACGAGCACGAGCTGATCCATCTACTGGACTCGATCGAGGACGAGCGGGCGCGCAGCCGCTTCCGCGAATCGATCTATATCTCGCTGTTCATCTGGATCGCGATTGCGTGGCTGGTGCTGTACGGGCCGCGATACCTGTGGCATGCGCCGAAGCTGGTGACCCCGTTCGAGGTGCTGAAGGAACGCGAGCTGACACAATTGAATCTGCCGCAGCTCCATGCACCTCCGCCGTCAGTGCCGCGTGCCCAGCCGAAGATCGACAACCATACGCTGGAACACCTGAGGTCGATGGAGCCGCCGGCGAAGGCCGTGCCCCCTCCTGCGGCCGCGGCAGCGAATCCCAAGATTGCGCCGACGCCGGCGCCGTCAATCACGAATGCGGCGCCCCCTACCCCTGCGCCGGTGTTGCCGCTGCCGAATGCACCGCAGCCTGCACCGCGCAACACGCCACCGGTGGTCGCCGAGGCACCGACGCCGCAGCCTAACACGAAGCCGAACTTCAATGCGCCGAGTAACGAGAGCCCGTTCAACCCTGCGCCGCGCGGCCATGGTGAAGGGTATGGAGCGCCGAGAGGCGGCTCTCCGTTGAGCTTCGGACCCGGCGGGGTAGAAGTGCTCTCAGATACGCAAAATGTGAATTTCGATCCCTATCTGCGTCGGTTGATTGCAGATATTCGCCGGAACTGGCTGCCGCTTATCCCTGAGGAGTGCAGGCCGCCGCTCTCGAAGGACGGTGAGACGCTGATCCGATTTACGATTCTTCCGGATGGACGGATTGGCGCGATGCACCTAGACGGATCGACGCATGACGACGCGATCAATCGCTCGGCGTGGGGATCGATTACGAGCGAAGGGCAATTTCCGCCGCTTCCGTCGCAGTTCCATGGACCGAACCTGGAGCTGCGGCTTCATTACTACGTCAACAAGCCAGTGGAGTAACGGTTGATGCGCCGTGAACATTGCCGCGCAGAGCCGCCGCGGCCGCCGGCCTTGAGCGAGCGCGATGAGCGCAATGAGCGTGCGCGCAAGAAGACGCTGAGCGCGCGTTTGGGGCGAGAGCAGCAGAGCCTGCTGCGGGGGCTCATCCTGCTGGCTGTGGTGATCCTGATTCTCAGCCTGGTCAGGGCGGAATTCGGCCGATTGTTTGTGCCCGGCTGGTGGCGGCAGTGGTGAACTCTGCCCAGCCCGAGACTTCGGAAGAGCTCTATCCACTGGTGGTCATCGTGGGACCGACAGCGAGTGGAAAGACCGCGCTTGCGCTGCATCTCGCGGAGCGGTTCGACGGTGAGATTGTGAGCTGCGATGCGGTTGCGGTATATCGCGGGCTGGATGTGGGATCTGCGAAACCGACACGCGACGAGCAGGCGCGGGTGCCGCATCATGCGATCGACATTCTGGATGCGGATGAGTCTTCAACGGCTGGAGATTATGCGCGTGCGGCGCGCACGGCTCTGGCAGAGATCAAAGGGCGTGGAAGACTGCCGATTGTGACCGGAGGAACAGGGTTGTATTTGCGCGCGCTGCTCGAGGGATTGGCGCCGGCGCCTGGGCGCGACGAGGAGTTGCGCGAGCGTCTGCGAGAGCGGGTGGCTCGACGTGGAACTGATTATCTGCATCGGCTGCTGCGCCGATTGGACCCTGCGGCAGCGGCTGCGATTCATCCGAACGATGTGCCGAAGATGGTTCGCAGTATTGAGGTGACACTGGCGGCACGGCAGCCACAGAGCGAACAGTGGCGCGCGGGACGCGACCGGCTGCAGGGATTTTGTCTGCTGGAGATGGGATTGAATCCTGCGCGGGAAGCTCTGTATGCGCGGATCAATGAGCGCGCGGCGCGGATGTTCGATGCGGGATTGATTGAGGAAACGCGGGCAGCGCAAGAGCGATTTGGCAATGCATCCAGGGCGTTGGGGTCACTGGGGTACGCGCAGGCCGCGGCGTTATTGCGTGGAGAGGTAACGCGCGCGGAGGCGATCGCGGCGGCGCAGCAGGGACATCGCAACTATGCGAAGCGGCAGATGACGTGGTTCCGTCGCGACAAGCAGGCCGAGTGGCTTGCGGGATTCGGCGACGATGCAGAGGTTCAGGCGCGGGCGGCGGAGTTGGTCAGCAGGCATCTGGGTTAGGTAATCGCATCATTCGGCGGCTTTGTGGGCGAGTATTTCGACGGCCGCGAGATTAGCGATGAGATCTGGCGAGAAGTTATGGCGTTGTTGCAGCCATGTCGGGTCATTCCAGGAGAGGATGGCTGTGCCGTCAGGCTCCTGCGAGATGAGGATCTTGAGTGGGAGATCGAGCCCCGCACTCGGAGCGGAGAGCATGACGGGCGTGCCGGCTTTCGGATTGCCGAAGATCAGCAACTTGGTGTTGGGCATGAGCAAACCAGCGGTTGCGGCTTCGCCCGAATGATCGATGAGTGCGAAGAGCTTGATGTCTTTTTCGGCGAGCAGAGCTGTAAGGCGCTGGACGACTTCGTCGACAGGGCGATGCGTCGTGACGCTGCGGATGCCACAGTCCATGAGGTGCTCCTGAAGTCTTTGCTTTACGGAGCCCGTGTGCAAGGAACAGCTTACTTCGAAGGTGTGGTTGTCTGCTCGTCGACCCAGTATTCCGTGCGGGCATCGAGGCGGAGGTTGGGCCGATTGTTGAGTTGGACGGTGAGTGCGTGCAGGCCGGGGTGCGGCGACTCGGGATGGAAGGTAAGAACGTAGCGGTTCGGAACATCATTCGAAATGGTGAAGAGATCCCGCCGGAGGGACTTGGGGTCTTTGAAGCTGAAGTACTCGCCGCCACTGAGGCGCGCGCAGGTTTCGGGGACATTTTTGCGGAGGCTGTTGCGGGTTGCGATCTCGACCATGCGGGCGAGGCGGAGTGGAGGCAGCAGCTCAGCGAGGCAGTCGAAGTCCTGCTGGCCGCGGCTGTCGGTGTCGTGCGGCGGGGCGTTGGGATCGCGCGAGAAGCAGCCGTGTGTGGGGCCGGGCTCATTGGGGCGATCGAACTTGTGCGCTTCGTCTTTGATCTCGGTTTTTGTGCTGGGGAAGCCGAGCGCGTAGATGGAGGTGTTGGTGTCGCTGAGCTCGTGGAGAGCTTCGGTGAGATCGCTGTGACTGCCCTGGTCGAGAGTTTCGCTGAGCAGGAGGATGGCGCGGCGATACTGCGGCGGCTGCTTGCGCAGGAGGTTGGTGGCGAAGGACATGGCGTCGAGGATGGAGGCGCCGTTGTCGCCGGACTCGATGCGATTGAGCTCGGTGACGACCTTGGACAGGTCGGAGGTGAAGCCGTAGAGGAGCTCGGGCTCGCTGTCGAAGTCGACGATTGCGACGTGGTGCGGGACGTTACCGACGATGGCGTCGAGCAATGGGCCGAGGTCTCCGTAGTCGGGTAGATGGGCGACGCCGTCGCCGCCGACCTCGACGACGACGACGAGGGCGAGCGGTTGGGAATCGGTGTCAGGCTCGAGCTGGAGTTTTTGCGGGATGCCGTCGTCTTTGACGGTGAAGTCGTCGGCTTTGAGCGTGAAGACGAGCTGGCCGGATTTGGTTTTGACGAGCGCGGGGACGACGACGAGCGAGGAGCGAACGCTGATCGTAGCGCTTGGAGTGGTGCTGCCGGGCGCTGTTTGTGCCGCAGGCGGCGTCTCGGATGACTGGGCGAGGAGCGGCGCAGTGATGAGCAGGGCGAGAGTGGCGAGGGGCCGCAGCATGGGCTTCAGTGTATCGAGACGTGCCGGGAGTGGGTTTGGTCGCGAGAGAATAGAGGGATGGACGGAGTTCGTCTGGATAAGTGGTTGTGGGCGGCGCGATTTTTCAAGACGCGGGCGGTGGCGGCTCGAGCGTGTGAGTTGGGGCGCGTGATGAGCAACGGCCAGCCGATGAAGCCTGCGCGGATGATTCACGTGGGGAATCATCTTGCTGTGACGACGGAAGGTGGGCAATTCCAGGTAGAGGTGCTGGCGTTGAGCGAGACGCGAGGGCCCGCGGCGGTGGCGCAGGCCCTTTATCGGGAGTCGGACGAGAGCAAGGAGGCGCGGGCGAAGGCGGCAGAGGAACGCAAGGCGATGGCTGCGTGGGAGCGGCTGCCTGACAGCCGGCCGGACAAGAGAGACCGCAGGACGTTGTCACGTCTGCGTGGCCGATACTAGCAACGGTGTGGAGCGATTCGACGTCTGAAAGCGCTACGATAAATTGTTTGCGCCAGTGGGGCCAGGAGACACGCCATCAATACGCTTCCTCGCACAATGAAAGCTCTTGTAAAAGCCAGCGCCGCTCCGGGCATGGAGATACGCGAGGTTCCGGTTCCGGCGATCGGGCCGACCGATGTGCTGATCGCGGTGGACACCGCGTCCGTTTGTGGCACGGACCTGCACATCTTTCATTGGGATGAGTGGGCGCAGAATCGCATCAAGCCGCCGTACACGCCCGGACATGAGTTCTGTGGCACGATTGCGGCGGTTGGCGAGCTGGTGCACGGGCTTGCGGAGGGAGATTTTGTTTCTGCGGAGATGCATATCGCTTGTGGACGCTGCCTGCAGTGCCGCACGGGACAGGCGCATGTCTGCCAGTTTGTGAAGATTCTCGGCGTCGATGGCGACGGTGCGTTCGCTGATTATGTGCGCATCCCGGCGGGAAATGTGTGGAAGCTGTCGGCGGAGATTCCGCGCGAGTTCGGGTCGCTGTTCGATCCATTTGGGAATGCGGTGCACACAGCGCTTTCAGGGCCGATCGCGGCGCAGACGGTTGCGGTTACAGGATGCGGTCCAATTGGGCTGTTCTCGATTGCGATCGCGAAGGCGTGTGGAGCGTCGCGCGTGTTTGCGATTGAGCCGAATGCCAATCGTCGAGAGCTGGCGCGGCGCATGGGAGCGGACGTACTGCTGGATCCTTCGGCGCAAGATGTGGATGCGAAGGTGAAGGCGGAGACGGATGGCAATGGTGTCGATGTGCTGCTGGAAATGTCAGGACATCCGTCGGCGATTCGCCAGGGATTTGGACTGCTGCGGAATGGAGGACGAGCGTCGCTGCTGGGATTGCCCTCCACGCCGTTCGAACTGGATATCGCGAACGCGATTATCTTCAAGGGTGCCACGGTGCACGGGATCAACGGGCGAAAGATGTATGAGACGTGGTTCCAGGCTGAGGCTCTGATGCGGGATCCCAGGATGGATCTAAGCCCGGTGATTACGCATCGGGTGCCGCTGGCCAAGTTCGATGATGCGATGAAGCTGCTGGAATCGGGCCAGGCGAGCAAGATTCTGCTGACCGTTCGAGCGTAAGCGCCGCGACTACGATCCGAGTCGACGACTGAATTCAAAGTTAGAGGGCCCGCGCCAGGCAGGCCCTCGTGAGAAACATTCGACCGTCTAGCGATTCTGTACGACGAGTTGGTCGGCCAATCGGAAGTGCACGATGCTCTCGGCGGGGATGACGATGTCGCGGTTTCCGGTGGTGCCTGCAAGGAGCGTGCCAGCACCCGCGCCGGAAGCTCCGCCGATCGCCAGGCCCGCACCGCCCGATGCGATTCCCCCGATGAGCATGCCCGCACCGGCTAGTCCGCCAATGAGGCCGGCGCTGCGCTTGCCTTTACCTTTCTTGGACCGAACGGTATCGTGCGTGTCGAGGCCGTATTCGTAGCCGTTGAGTGTCATGGAGACGAGGCGCAGTTCAAGGACCGAGCGCCCTTTGAAGTGGCCGCGTCGATGAGCTTCGTCGATGCGGCCGCGAACGGGAGTTCCGCGCGGAATGAGTACTGTGCCATTGCGCGTGACGGGCTCGACGATCTCACCGCTGAAGTGCTCCCCTGGGACGGCGTGCTTGACGTCAATACGTTGGTTGACGCGAACTGCGAGCTCGGTGCCCGCGGGAATTGTGAGGTTATAGACGGGGGCAACGCCAGTCTGCGCGGGAGCTTCGTTCGGCGGTGGGGCCACACCATGTGTTGGGGGCGGAGCTGCACCGGGCTCGGGCTGCGGCGCGTTCGGGCCGTAAGCGTTTTGATATGGCGCGGGCGCTCCGGGCGCGGCGCCGAGCGGCATGACTACCGGAGTTGTCGCGTGCGGCTTCGGTCCGGGAGCCGGCGACGTCACTGTAGTTGAGACCTGTTCCGGCTGACCGGCAGCGGGAGGAGGCTGCACGGTCGTCGTTACCGTGTTTCCGTTCTTGTCGACGTATTGGACCTGCTGCGGCGTTTGCGTAGCGGCGGCCTGGGTCTTGGCCTGATCCACTGCCTTTTGCTGATCCGTTTTGCAACCAGCGATGAGGACGAGTGCAGCGCATAAAGCGGCCGCAGAAAGTTGAGCCTGGAATCTCTTGTTCATCGATGTTTCTCCTTTCGAACATCGCTAACTTCAGAGTGCGACGGCACTGTTGATCCAGCCGACGAACGCGCGAAAAGTTATAGACCTCGTCGAAGTTGTGATGCGTGTCAGACGCAGCTACGCTGCCTTGGTGAGCAGAGCAGGGTTTAGCATCAAGGAGTTATGGCTACTCCTTCTCCGACCGCCGAATCGACGTACGCGAAGCGTCCGCAACTTGCACATCTTACGGCTCAATTGGACGCGCTGCGTGCGCAGGGGACGTACTTCCGGCTGCGAGTGCTTGATGATCAGCAGGCACCGGTTTGCCACTACGACGGCCGCGAGGTAATCAACCTAGCGTCAAACAACTACCTGGGGCTGTGCAATGATGCGCGACTGTGTGAGGCAGCGATCGCGGCCACCAAAAAGTATGGTGTGGGCTCGGGTGCCGTGCGCACAATCGCGGGCACGATGAAAATTCACATGCAGCTGGAGGAGAAGATCGCCGCCTTCAAGGGCGTGGACGCGTGTGTTGTCTTTCAGTCCGGGTTCACGGCGAACGCGGGAACGGTATCGTCAATTCTGGGCAAAGAGGACTTCATACTCTCGGATGAGTTGAATCATGCAAGCATTATCGACGGCGCGCGGCTGTCACGAGCGAAGATCAAGGTTTTCCGGCACAAAGATGTTGCGCATTGCGAGGAACTGCTGAAGGAGGTTGCGAACGAGCCCGGGCGCAAGCTGGTGATTACAGATGGCGTTTTCTCGATGGATGGAGACATTGGCCCGGTGTCCGCGCTGTGCGATCTGTGCGAGAAATATGGCGCCATCATGATGGTTGATGATGCACATGCTTCGGGCGTGCTGGGCACAAATGGGCGCGGGAGTGTGGACCACTTTCACTGCACGCAACGGGTGGATGTGCAGGTGGGGACGCTGTCGAAGGCGATCGGTGCGTTGGGTGGATACGTGTGCGGATCGCGAGAACTGATTGATTATCTGTACCATCGCGCGCGGCCATTTTTGTTTTCGACGTCGCATCCGCCGGCGGTTGCGGCTGCGTGCATTGCGGCGTTCGACCTTCTTGAGCAGGAGCCCGAGCGCATCGACCGGTTGTGGGCGAATACGAGGTATTTCCAGGAGCAATTGCGCTCGGCGGGTTTCGATATCGGCGGCAAGTCGACGCCGGCAAGTGAGACCCCGATTACGCCCATTATCATCGGGGACGGACGGAAGACGATGGAATTCAGTCGTGCTGTATTCGAAGCGGGTGTAATGGCGACGGGGATTGCTTTCCCGACGGTGCCCGAGGGTAAGGCTCGTGTTCGGTGCATTATGACGAGTGAGCATACGCGCGGGCAGATAGACCGGGCGCTCGAGACACTTACAAGCATCGCAAAGAAAACAGGCGTGCTTAGCTAGCGGATCGGATTCGCACAGGCGGTTAGCGGAGAGATTCGCATCCAAGTTTCTGAGCGGGTGATCTCGCAAGGAGTTGGTATGGCTGATCTGAACACGTTGCAGCAGAAGTACGCCCCGGTAATCAATACGATTAAGGAGTTTGAGCCGTATGGAGCGAAGGTTGATGGCACGTCGCTGAATGGCGACAAGTTAGTGCTGAAGGCAGAGGTGCCGTCGAAGGTGGTGGCGAACCGAGTGTGGGACGTCATCAAACAGGTGGACCCGAACTACCCGGATCTTGAGCACCAGATTTCTACAACAGGAGGAGACTCGCAGCCGTACACGATCAAGTCCGGCGACAATCTCTCGAAGGTATCGAAGCTGTTCTATGGTGATCCGAATAAGTACAACGAGATCGCGAAGGCCAATAACATTTCGAATCCGGATCGGATTCAGGCAGGACAAGAGATCAATGTCCCGCCGATTGGATAGACGAGATTTAAGCTAATGAAAAACGGCCGCTGGATGCGGTCCTTTCTTTAGTTGAGTGAATGGTTTAGTAGTCGATGCGTACCGTTTGGATCTGATACGGACTGACGGGAACCGTAACCTTGTCGTTGGTCACGGTGAGAGGAGCGCCTTCGGGCTTCTCCATCAGATTGGCGAGAGTAGCTGATTTCGCGCCCGGTGGAACGGTGAGGGTGACGTTATCTGACTCGCCGCCCCACTCGAAGAAGCGAGCGACGAGAGCATCGGAATCCTCGGCTTTCTTTAGTGCGGTCAGAAGCACGTGAGTGCCGTCAATGCCGAAGAAGGAGTGGGTTGGTGGAAGCGTGCCGTCGTGGTCCGGCACCTGCATCGCACGAAGCTTGTAGTTGAACTCCCAGCCGCGCGCCATCGTGTTTGCGGTCTGCCATGTGCCCATGTGCGGGTAGATCGCGTAGTCGAAGATCTGCGTGCCCTGGTCGGCGACAGGATCGGGCCATGTTGGAGCGCGAAGCAGCGATAGGCGCAGGACATTGCCAACCGCATCGTATCCGTACTTGGAGTTGTTGAGCAGGCTCAAGCCGTGGGCGCTATCGCCCTCGTCCGCCCAGCGAAGTGCAGGGACCTCGAAGCGTGCCTTTTCAAAGCTGTTATTGCGAGTGGTCGGGCGCTCGATGGAGCCGTAGGGAATCTCGTAGGTCGCGAATTTGTTTGTGGCCGCGAGCGGGAATGCCGCCTTAAGGAGGATGTGCTGCTCGTGCCAATCGAAGTTATTGTGCACGACGAGTTCGTCCGAGCCAGCGTACAGAATCAGGTCCTGAACGAATTTTGATTTGTTCCAGGTGCGCGTGACACGGAGAACAGACCGGAGTGGGCTGGTCTCTATCATCTTCACTTCGTCGGCTTCGTGCAGCAGGGTGGGAGCGGCGTCCAGTGTGCCTGGGTCGATGTTCCAGGCGTCGTAGTTCTTTGGCTTATCGACGAAGGCCTGGAGCTCGTTGCCGCAGGAATTGGGCGCGAGTGCTTCGAAGTTGCCGCGCTTGTCAAAGAGCGATGTGATGCAGCCGGTCTTTGGATCGACTTTGATGCGGAGTGCCGAGTTCTCCAGTATGTAGCCGGCGCTGGTGAGGTCGGAGTGGAAGTCATGCGGGCCGTCGACCGCGCGGAGCACGGTGTAACCGATTGAGGGGATGCTGTCCAGCTTGAAGAGGAGATGGAAGGTGTGTGTGGGGAGATCGCTGGAGAGGACCTGGGATGGGACGACATTGCCGCGCTCATCCTCAAGGGAGATGGTGTCAATGCCGTGTGGCATTTGTACGGTGACCTCGGCTACGCCGCCGCGCTCGAGTGCGAGCGGGTTGAAGACGAGGATGGGTTGACCTTTGCCGTCGGTGTTGATTCGGGATGCGAGTGTCTTGATGGAGTTCGCAGAGATCTCGTTGGTGGCCCAGCGGACCTGGTCATAGTCTTTCTGAGCTTCCTTGTAGATGATGCCAATGCCGGAGCCGGCCGCTAGATCGTGGAACTGGTTGAACAGGACATGTTTCCAGGCGTCGTTGAGTTCGGTAGCCGGGTAGCTGCGGCCCCCGAGCCAGGCTAGCGACGCGAGCTTCTCGGCGTTGAGCATCTCCTCTTCGGAGTCACGCATGTTGCGCTTGTGCGCGGCCTGGGTGGTGAAGACACCGCGGTGGTACTCGAGGTAGAGCTCGTCCTTCCAGGTGGGAACGGAGATCTGGCCGGCGGCGGGTGTTGGCAGCGTGGTGTTGCCGGAGGCGAGCGTGACGTAGTTCCACGTTGGTGAGGTAGACGCGAGCTCTTTCTCGACATGCTGGAAGTAGGGAAGCGCTGTACCGAACTCCTCCTTTGCGCCAGCCTTGTCGGGCTGCATCCAGTGGAGGCCCTGATCAAGCATGGTCCGGGTGGGGCCGCCGCCGTGATCGCCTACACCGAAGAGGTCCATGAGGTCATGCATGCCCGGTGCGCGTTGTGCTGCAATCGCGAGGTCCTTGGAGAGCCGGACAGGGTCGACATTCTGGTTGGCGTAGTCGTGGGGGAAATAGGTCAGGACCTTGCTGCCGTCAGGCGACTCCCACCAGAAGAGCTTCAGCGGAAGCTGATTGGTGTCGTTCCACGTCATCTTCTGTGTAACGAAGAAGTCGATCCCAGAGCGCTTGTAAATCTGCGGGAGCTGCCAGTTATAGCCGAACGAGTCGGGATTCCATCCTATTTTCGCGGTGTGACCGTAGATCTTCTGGAAGGCTGCCTGGCCGACGAGGAGCTGACGGACGAGCGATTCGCCATCAGGCATGTTCAGGTCGGGTTCGACCCACATGCCACCGACGAGCTCCCAGCGGCCTTCGTTAACGCGCTTCGCAATCTCGGCGTTAAGTGCGGGGTATTTATCCGCGATCCACTGGCTGTATGCGGAGGCCGATTGCGTGTAGGTGTAGGTAGGGTACTCGTTCATGAGCTGCACGGCACTGGAGAAGGTGCGCTTCGCGGTGTCGACTGTCTCGGTCCAGGGCCAGAGCCATGCGGCGTCGATGTGCGAGTTGCCGGTGAGGTGGAAGTTCGCTTGCCGGAGTACGGGGTTGAGCGTGAGGAGGGTCGATTGCGCGGCGCGGAGCGATGCATCGAAGGGGGCTTGTTGGGCTGCGGCGAGTGCGTGCAGATCAATCTGGGCGATGGCTTTGCCGAGAGTGTTTTTGTCGGTGGCCGAGTCCGGAGCCAGAGCTGGAAGCAGATTGGCGGCGGAGACAATCTCAGTCGCGATGTCCTGCGGATCAGGTCGGTTGGAGGCGAACGTGATGCGTAACTGCGCGCCGCGGAAGGTTTTGTCGTCCACGGTGGGAAGGAGTTTTACAGCGACGAGAATCGATTGCCCGGGCTTGGCGTGATCGAAGAGCGGAATCTGTTCAAGGTCTTCCCCGAGCGCGACTCGGCGGCCGTCGAAGTAGATGATTTCCGGTACGGGGCCGTTGGCGGTGGCGACAAATTCGAAGCTGATGTCAGTACCGGTGAGATCGTAGCCGTTGAGGGTTTTGGGAATGGTGATGCGCTGGCGAAACCAGACGGCCTCCTTCCCGGCGTTCGAACCAACCTTGGCAGTAGGCCAGGAACTGTCGGCGACTGTGGGCGATTCTCCGTGAGGGAGATCGCCTTCGTGAATCCGCCAACTGCCATCAGGCAACGTGTTGAACTGCACGAGGCAGTTCACAGTCTCCTGCTGCTTTGCGTCGAGAAGCGGAGCGAGCCATTGTTTGTTGGCTGGGACTTTGCACTGGGCGAAGAGAGTTGACGCTGTAACTGCGAGCGCAGTCAGGGAGAGCACACGGCAGGATCGACGCATCAGGGGATTTTGCCTCGCTGGTAAATGTGCCGGAGGGCGGCCTCAACAGTATGCAGTGTTCAGGCGCGAATGAGTAGCACTGACGTGCTAAATCTTCTGGACGCGGTGAACATCGCGGACGCCGGGAACTTTGCGAAGGTTTTGCTGGAGCCGGGTAAGGTGGCGCAAGTCGACGGTCTCGATGACGAAGTCGACGTGCACCGAGCCGTCGGTGGCGGGACGGGTTTCGACGCTGCGAATGTTGGTGCCGTCCTCCGAGATGATTGCAGCGAACTCCTTAAGCAGGCCGGAGCGGTCGTCGACGAGGAGCGTGAGCTTGACCGGATAAGTGGTGGACTTCGGGCCGAGATCTTTGCCGTTGCCCTGAGTCTCGGACCATTCGACTTCGATCCGGCGGTCGGCTTCGTAAAGAAGATTCTGGACGTTGGGGCAGCTTCGCGCGTGCACGGCGACGCCTTTGCCACGGGTCACGTAGCCAACGATCTCTTCGCCGCGAATCGGGTTGCAGCATCGCGCGCGATAGACGAGGAGATCGTCCTGGCCTTCGACCTGGAGGGATTCAGATCCCTTGCCGAAGAAGACACGTTTCACAGCCTCGCTCATATGCGAGAGCGTGTCGGCTACCGGGCCTGGCTCCGTTGGGGTCTCCTTTACATCAGCCGCGCTCCCCGGCTCGAGTTTGTTGAGGACCTGGCGAGTCGAGTATTTGCCGAAGCCCATGCCGGCGAGCAGGTCAAGTTCACCGTGAAGACCGTATTCATGCGCGATACGATCGAACTCTAGCGGACCGTACTTCTGGAGAGAGACCTTATACTTGCGCGCTTCGCGCTCCAGCAGCTTGCGGCCGATCTCGATAGCGCGCTCACGCTGATGCTCGTTCAGCCAATGCTTGATCTTGTTGCGGGCGCGTGAGCTCTTGGCAAAGCTGAGCCAGTCACGCGACGGTGTGTGACCGGCCTGCGTGGTGATCTCAACGATGTCGCCGTTGCGAAGGCGATAGCGGAGCGGAACAATGCGGCCGTTGACCTTGGCGCCAGTTGTGGCGTGGCCGACGTCGGTGTGGATAGCGTAGGCAAAGTCGATCGGGCTCGCGTCTTTAGGGAGCACGATGACCTTGCCCTTGGGCGTGAAGGTGTAGACCTCCTCGGGGTACAGGTCGATGCGGAGCGTCGACATGAACTCGTTGGGGTCGGACATTTCGCGCTGCCACTCCATGAGCTGGCGGACCCATGCGAGCCGCTGCTCGTCTTTGGCGCTGACGTTATCTGAGGCCTTGTACTTCCAGTGCGCTGCGATGCCTTCTTCCGCGACCCGGTGCATGTCTTCGGTGCGGATCTGGACTTCAAACTGATGGCCGCCGTCAGCTATGAGCGTGGTGTGCAGGGACTGGTAGAGGTTTGGCCGTGGCATCGCGATGAAGTCTTTGAATCGTCCAGGAACAGGACGCCAGGTGGAGTGCAGGAGACCGAGCACAGCGTAGCAGTCCTGCTCGGTCTGGGTGACGACGCGGACAGCGAAAAGGTCATAGACCTGATCGACCGGGACGCCGTGGGCATTGAGCTTCTGCTGGATGGAGTAAAGGCGCTTGATCCGGGATTCGACGCGGGCATGGATGTTGGCGTCGTGGAGCTTTGATTCGATCGTTGTGACAATGCGGTCGAGGAAGGCTTCGCCTTCGCGGCGGATAGCATCCACTTCGTCTGAAAGTTTGGAATAGGTGAGGGGGTCGACGAAGCGGAAAGCAAGGTCCTCCAGTTCGCCGCGGAGTTTGCCCATGCCGAGACGATGTGCCAGTGGAGCGTAGACGTCGAGCGTCTCTTTGGCGATGCGCTGCTGCTTTTCGGGCTTGAGGTGCTCGAGCGTGCGCATGTTATGCAGGCGGTCAGCGAGCTTTATGATGACCACGCGCACATCGGTGACCATGGCGAGCAGCATCTTGCGGATGTTCTCCGCTTGGTGGTCTTCCCGGTTTGCGAACTTGATCTTGTCGAGTTTGGTGACACCTTCGACGATGTGGGCGACTTGCTCGCCAAATCGCCGGGCGATCTCCTGTGTGGAGACGTCGGTGTCCTCGACGGCGTCGTGCAGGAGGCCAGCGGCGATGGCGGTGGCATCCATTTTGAGATCGGCAAGCACCTGGGCGACTTCGAGCGGATGGATGACATAGGGCTCACCCGAGGCGCGGAGTTGGCCCTCGTGCTGCTCCTGGCAAAACGCCCATGCGGCGCGTATGAGGTCGAGATCGTCGTGTGGACGGTTGACCCGCACAGTTGCGAGCACGCGCTCGAAGCGTGCACTCAGGTCGTCACCAAGTTCTGTCGCCGGGGCGGGTCTTGAGGGGGTGAGAGGGGCGGCGTTTGCCGGGAGATTGGCGGCGGCCTGCGGGGCAAAGGCTCCGGAAGGTTCGTCCAGCGATGTCAGTGGCTCGGGGATTTCAACCCGTGGCGGAACGGACGGCAATGTCGCCTCAAGACCCATTCCGCTGTCGCTCGGGGCCGTCTCAAGTGCGCCGATTTGTCCACCTGTCTCTGGTTTTTGCGCAGAGTCAGGCCGTTCCGGCTGGACTATGGCCATGGGTCATTATACGGAGCGGGCTTGACAGCTCCATACAGGAGAGCGTAATTGACTACGGTTTTGGTCCGTTTTCCACCTCGGACGGACGGAGTGCCTGCTGCTCCCGGAGGCTCGGCGCAGGGTGCAGGTCCTTCATCAGGCCGGATGCCGGGCGGAGATCGCCGTGCGTCCAGCCGACCAGCTCATCGAAGGCTTCGCCGACCTCATCCTGGCGGATTGTGCAGTGGCCTTCGCGGTGCACGTACTGCTGGACCAGGTTCCGGCTGAAACCAGCGGCTTCTACCTGGCGGCTGTAGAGCGCGAGCTGGGACACTGGGACGACCGGATCATAGACGGTATGGAGCGATAGCATGGGCCGGCCGAGGCGGCCAGTAGGATAGTAATGGCGGAGCAGGTAGGCTCGGGCTGCAGGTTGAGCGTCGTAGCGGCGGACTTTGTCGTTTAGCTCGTAATCGGACAAGCTGTTGGTGGCGTTTGTGCCGGAATAGATGATGTTCCGGTTGTCGAAGGGATTACCGCCTGCGCGGCGCTGCATGTCGCCGATAACAAACGTGAAGTAGGCGATGTCGGAGGCGACCTCGGCATCCGTATGGAGGCCCATGAGCGAGCGCATGGCATCGGCAGCGTAGGAGTTTTCGCGGAGCGCAGCGGCGATACGGGTGCGCTCGGCGCGATTGGCGAAAAAGTCGGACGGGATCCGGTCAAGCGGCGGCATCAGGCCGGGGAAGTAGTAGTCGAAGGCGGCCCGGATCGCGAAACGCCGATCGAAGGATTCGAAGGTCGGTCCAACGGCGCCGCAGAGGTCGAGGCCGCCGATGTAAGGTTTCGGGTTTAGCTCAAGCGTGACCATAACGAGCGCGCCACCCATTGAAGTGCCCACGGCGTAGGTCTCATGAACCGGACCGAAGCGTTTCACGAAGTACTGCCGCAGCGCCTCGGTCTCGGGGTAGGCCTGGGGAAGGGCCCAACCGGTCTGCGAATATGCGCTTTCAATGACGGCATAATGGCGTTCGAAGAGGGGCTGCTGGCGTCCGGTGAGGCTCTCGGCGATGTGGAATGTGACGGACTGCTGAGCGTAGCCGTGGTAGTAAACGACGAGATTGTGATTCCAGTCGGTCGGGATGTCGATGCGGTAAGCGGCGCCATCGATCGTGCCGACCTCGGTGAGTCCAACACGTGAGCGCAGCTGCTGTGGTGTTTCTGACGGCTTGTGCTTCGAGGAAGGGGACGGCCTCGCGACGCACGTCGCGCATGCCATGGAAAGCACAAGGGCCGCGGCCGCTATCCGGGGTCGTGGTCGAGGAGACAAGCTCATCGGAGGGTGCCACGATTGTACAGCGATGCCGCGGCTCTTGGTCTCGCGCGTCACGCGTTGTACGTTGAGGACGAGACGCGACCGCCGCGTCCAGTCCAGTTGGTGT
>DASUHZ010000123.1:0-4163 GCA_036273275.1 Bryocella sp. | reverse complement strand
AGCCGGTATTGCCGGCCCGGCTGCAGCCCATGCAGGAGAAAGGTGTGCGTTTGTTCCTCCGGTGTCGAGCCGCGAAAGGCATACACCAGCGCCCGTTGATGCTGAGTGTCGTAATACTCGATGCCGTCCCAGTGCACGCCGTCAGGCCGCGTTGAGATGTGGTAAAGATCGGCATCGCGAATGAACGGACGCAGCTTCTCCTTATAAAGCGCGAACTCCTGCTTCGCAGCGGTGTGCTCATCCGGCGTCCACGCGTTTGTATTTTGCATCACGGTCAGCCAGCCCATCATCCCGCTGCGCAACATGTAGCGGAAGTTCTCCAGCCGGGGCGTCGGCCATTTCTCCACGTAGTCCTCAAGCATGGCCGCCGGCAGCACCTGGCTTGTGTCATAGAAGGCACGCCGGTTGGAGAGCGGATCGTAGGTGTCGGTAATGGAGAAGTAATCTCCGTGCGAGGCGCTTCCGAAGTCCACCATGCGGCCACCATCGTTGCAAACCTCAAACAGCAGGTCAGGATGCTCCTTGCGCAGGTGCGAATAGATGTCGTAATAGGAGTGCACCGCGTGATAGCTCACGTCCGTGGAGTTCGCCGTGTCCGGCATCGCAATGCCGCTGCCTTTGATCACAGTGACAGCATTCGGCGGTGGCGGCGCGTGCGGATGATCGGTCCGGGAGCAGTTATGCGTGACCAGGTAGCCGTCATGCTCCACCATGTCGAGCTTGTAACTGCTGATCATGCGCTCGAGCTCGCGCTGGGCATGATCCTTTGCCGCAGGCACGCCTATATCTGTCGTGCGCCCCACAAAATCGTCCGGCTTCCATTCCGCTGAGGTGTCCGCCACCAGCCAGCTCTTCGTTACGGGATCGTTCACGTTCAGGGCGCCCGGTTCGGTGTCCGTGCCCGCCTGCGCCCAGTCCACCCAGATGCCGAACTTCAGCCCGCGGCGATGCGCTTCATCCGCCACAGGTGCAAGGCCGTTGGGAAACTTCTTTGGATTCGGATACCAGTCGCCGACGCCACGGAACCAGCCCGCATCGAGCCCGAACATCTCCATGCCGAGATCGGCCGAATCGTCGATCATGCGTTTCGCAAGCGCCTCATCGACGGCCATGCCGCTGCCCCAACTGTTGTTGGCGAGCAGCGGGTAGTCCGGCTTCTTCCATGTGCCGGAGTAATTGAGCACCTGCCGCACCCATGGACGCAGCACATTGCCGAGACCATCGCGCCCACCCGTGAATGCGCCCACAAAGACTGGCGGCGCCGCAAAGGTGGCGCCGGGCTGAAGCAGCGTGCGAAACGGCCCCGGGTTCGGATTCAGGCCCACCGTCCCGCGCAGCGACTCGACCGCGCGGTCCAGGGTCAAACTCGTGCGCCCGCTGAACTCCACGCCGACATACCAGCCGTCGCCCTGCTCGCCGTTGCGCTCCACCATGAACCACGGAATGATCTCGCGCGGCTCCGCGTTCGTGGCATACGTGCTCGACTTCCCTTCCCATTCGTATCCGGAAGAAACATCCAGTTCATGCGTTCCGATGGCGGATGGCTTGCCGGCCCCTTTGTCGATGTAGATCTGCTTGAGCGGCTCAGCCGCAGGCACACTCCAGTTGTAGCGGAAGCTTGTTTGCAGTGGGAGCCAGATGGCACGCGTGTCCAGGTTCTCAATCCGGATGCGGTGTTCAAGCGGGCCACTGGCTACCGGGGCACTCCACTCCCAGGTGAGACGAAGGTGCGGCGATTGCGTCTCGTACACAAACGAGATGTGCTTCGCATCTCTCTGCTCCGCGCTGTTGACGAGTTTCCAGTGCAGCGGAACCGGCTGGCCATCCTCCTCCACAGTGGCTATGAGATCTTCCGCAGCCGTGTTGGACCACACAGCCTTACCCGGAGCCTGCAAACTCAACAACTGCGGCGCCGTCTCTCCGGCTTTCACCCGGCACACCGTCTGGGCTGTGCTGAGCGAGGCGGTCTGCGCGCCTGCTTTCACTCCGAAGCAGGCTACGAGCGATACGGTTAGAACGGTGCTGGCGACAAGACGGTGCACATGCACTCCTAAAAAGAAATGAGGCGCTGGGAATGAGTGGCCGGCGCCTCCAGGAAAATCAGAAGAAGAGCCGCAGGCCAATATGCATGACCCACGTCGACCATTTTGCCGTTCTTGAGCCACGATATGAAAAGAGTCAGGCCATACCTGCTGGATGGGGCGAGCAGCAAGTGATCCATTATTGTTCCTCCGTCGAACTACCCGGAAATTCTGTTTTGCAAGTCATTGGCCCATCATGGCCCAGTGCACTCAGCGACAAATGATCTCAAGACAAGTGGCCAAAAGTCGGCTTTTCGGACAGATGACTGCGCAGTGCGTCGGGTTAGCCCGTGATTAGGGGGCTTCAGCGGTTGGCTCCGGATCACTGGGAAACGCAAGTGAGCGTCTGCGACCGGATTACTTCCTAGTTGCGACCAATCGCCCAGATCGATCGAATCGGCTTGCAACGTTGCTGCGCAGGGCTATAATTGCACGACTTTAACTGCACCCATACGCGAGGCACACCTGAAACTGTGCGTGTTTCTCCTACCAGCTTGTTCATGCGCCGGCTTCGCCCAGAATCTCCGCCATTTCTCCACGGGAGAGGAATGAACGAATGATCGTTGGTGTCCCGCGCGAAAGCTATCCCGGCGAACGTCGCGTCGCGCTCGTTCCGTCCGTCCTGGCGAACCTCAAGAAAGCCGGCCTGGACGTGGTGGTGGAACAGAATGCTGGGCTTGAGGCCGGCTATCCCGACGCCGAGTACACCGCTAAAGGCGCGACGGTGGTCGCTGACCGAGCCGAGGTCTTTCGTACCGCGGATATTATCGTTCAGGTCCTCTGCTATGGCTCGAATGACAAGACGGGCAAAGCCGACGTTCTTCTCTTTCGCCCCGACCAATTGTTGATCGGATTCCTGCGGCCGCTGGGCCAACTCGACACCATCCAGGATATCGCCCGCGCGGGTGTTGCTTCCTTTGCGGTGGAGCTGATGCCGCGTGTTACCCGTGCGCAGAGCATGGACGCGCTCTCCTCGATGGGCACGGTCTGCGGCTACAGGGCTGTGTTGATCGCCGCCAGCACGCTGCCGCGCCTTTTTCCCATGATGACCACCGCCGCGGGAACGATTACGCCTGCGCGCGTGCTTGTCATCGGCGCGGGTGTTGCGGGTCTGCAGGCAATTGCGACCGCTCGGCGGCTCGGTGCGGTCACTTCGGCGTACGATTTACGTCCCGCAGTGAAGGAGCAGGTGCAGAGCCTCGGCGCGCGATTCGTTGAGCTGCCTATCGAAGCGCAAAACGCGCAGGACGCGGGCGGCTACGCGCAGGCGCAAGACGAATCGTTCTACAACCGCCAGCGCGAGCTGTTGACCCGCGTCGTCGCCGAGAGCGACGTGGTGATCACGGCAGCGGTTATTCCCGGGAAGAAGTCGCCCATCCTGGTCACGCGCGAAATGGTGGCCGGCATGGCGCCGGGCTCTGTGATCGTGGACCTCGCCGCGGAGCGCGGCGGGAATTGCGAACTGACACAGATCGGCGAAAAGTTCGTTACCGATGGCGTCACGATCATCGGCTGGGTAAACGTGGGCAGCAGCGTCCCGCACGACGCCAGCCAAATGTATGCGCGGAACATGGTGGCCTTTCTTACGCACCTTGTAAAGGAAGGTAAGCCACGCCTCGACGCGGATGACGAAATCATCCGCAGCACGCTGCTCACGCGCCGCGGCGAGGTGGTCAACGCGCGCGTCCGCGAATTTTTCGCTATGCCGGCTCTAGCCAATCACGAGCAAGCGCCCTAAAAGGAGAAACGGAGTGCCTGCAGATTTCATCTCGAATCTTTTCGTGTTCATTCTTGCGGCCTTCGTCGGCTTCGAATTGATCAAGCGCGTTTCGCCTTTGCTGCATACCCCGCTGATGTCGCTGACGAATGCCCTTGACGCCATTGTCGTTGTCGCGGCCATCATCATTGCCGGCCTGCACGAGACGACGCTCACCACCGTACTCGGCACCATCGCCGTGGCTGCTTCGTTCAGCAACATGGTCGGCGGCTTCCTGATTACTGACCGCATGTTGCGCATGTTTAAGTCGGGGAAAGTCAAAAAATCATGACGCCGGCCGCCATCGCGCAGCTCATCGACTTCGC
>DASUHZ010000122.1:0-5165 GCA_036273275.1 Bryocella sp. | reverse complement strand
TGTTCGGTCGAATGGAAGGCCTGCTCGCCGCTCGTTTGCGAAACGCGTTTCGCTTTCTTGATCTCCGTCTCACCTTAACTACCTCAAGCAGACATGACGCCGATTAAGCACATGCCTTGAGCCCTCGGTTCTTGACCGTCTCCATTTCTGGCGTTAAGATCCTCGATGTTCCGCCATTCAAAAGCCGATTCAGAAATCAGAAAAGAGAGGACATGGATCTGAGGTTAGGGTTGAGGAAATATAGGCTATGGAGCTTGAAGACCCACTTATTATGATCGAGACGTAAACGAATTCCGGATTGAGAATCGTGAACAACGAAGCCGCGAGGCCCTCCGCGATGCGTAAGGGCTCGGCCCCAGTCCACATGGCGGGCAGGGTTGCCAGAGCGACTACGTCGCGTAGGGAGTTATCATTGAGCTCCCGCACGGCATTCAGGCCACGGCAAGCTTTGATGCTGCCGGTCCCTCCTGCATGTTAGTGAACGAGCGACACCGCCGCCGTTGCGGCAGTGGCCTGACGTTGGCTTTTTCGCTGTTTCAGTTCTTCGAGAATTCTTCCGGAGGCCCATAAAGCGCGTTCTCTTGGAGCACTCCGCCTACGATGACCATGGGATGAGTACGCAATATGTCGATAACGACACTAGCACTGTGCTGTTTAAATCGTGCACGCAGACCAACGCATCCGGGCCGTCCTCGACGATTTGATTTAGCCTTGACTCGTACTCAATAAGGTCAGTCACTCCCGGAACGGGTTCCAGTGCCCATTCCATGTTTCCCACCGCCCGCGTCAGTCTATACCTTTCTCGGTTTTCTTCCAATCCCCGTTGAAGCAGCGCCAACATGCTGTTCCCGTCAAAACGGCCGTTGGCCAAATAGGTCTCGTGCCAGTGCCGAACATCAAGTTGCCCGCTTTTTTCAGCGGCCTCCACATCCATACCTCCGGCTTTATACTCCGACAGGTAATCTTCACGATGATCAGGATGAACAATACGAAGGACCTTCTCGCCCCGACCCAGTCCTTCCCTTAAAAACGGGATGATGACTTTGTTCTGTTCTTCACGCGTGTTGAAAAAGCCACATACGTGACGTTTCTGCGCCAGAGTGCGTCCAGCCAAACGAATGGGGGGGGGCCGCTTTGAGGGTGCATATCGTTACGTCGCGAAACCGGCTAGCCTTGTAAATTCGAGCGTCTGCTCGTCTACGACTAATAGATTACCTTAGTTAAGGCAGGAGCGCCGGAACTGCACTTACATCGGGTTGGACGTGCCAGAATCGACGGGCGGAGAAACTTGGGGAATCAGAAGCTAGCATCCGAGTTTGCTCGACGCTCTGATCGCGACCTCTTGGTCTAGCTGTTACCTGTCTCGCCGCCCTTTGATATATTCATTATTCGTCGCGCTGAGGTAACGGATGATAACGGGTAGATCGTGGTCATTTTTCAAGTATCGGAGGTTCATGTCATGAGGAAGACGAATCGCTCGTTCCTTCTGATGGCGTTGCTTTCAGCACCGTTGCTCGTCAGCGTGTTCACTATCGCGCAGGCCCAGAATTCTGGATCGACGGCAGGGAAGGCGACGAAGTGGTCTAATCCGGCCACCTGGCCCAACCGCAAGGTGCCTGTGGCAGGCGACAAGGTCACCATCGACGCCGGCAAAGAAGTGGTGCTCGACGTCAACACCCCGCCGCTGAACGGTTTGACGATCGAAGGCAAATTGAGCTTCGCGGACGACAAAGATCTGGAACTGACCACCGAATGGATCATGTTGCACGGCGAGTTGGAGATCGGCACGGAAAAGGCCCCTCACACGCGCAAGGCGACCATCACCTTCACCAACAACGTCAAAGACGAAGACATCAGTGGAGTGGGTGGAACGACGGACCGCGTGGACCGCGGGATCCTGCTCATGGGCGGAACCCTCAATCTTCACGGCGACCGGACCAATTCCTGGACGAAGCTGTCCGGCACGGCGAACGCCGGCGCCACCTCGATCCAGGTCCTGAACGCTGCCGGCTGGCGCGCCGGCGACGAGATTGTCCTCGCGTCCACGGATTTCGATCCCCGGCAGGCTGAACGCCGCACGATAGCGGCCGTCAAGGGCAATACGATCACGCTCGACAAGAAGCTCGACTACATGCACTTCGGCAAGATCACCTTCGACGTGGATGAACGCGGCGAAGTCGGTTTGCTGACTCGCAACATCAAACTCCAGGCATCGGCCGACGCGGCAGAGTCCTTCTACGGCGGGCACGTGATGGCGATGGCCGGAAGCAAGATGTTTGTCGAGGGCGTCGAATTCAATCGCATGGGCCAGAATATGACTCTCGCCCGATATCCCATCCACTGGCATCTGATCGGCGACGCACAGGGGCAGTACATCAAGAACTCTTCGCTTCATGACACCTACAACCGCTGTGTGACCGTGCATGGCACGAACTTCCTGGACGTGGAGAACAACGTGACCTACAACACCGTGGGCCACTGCTTCTTCCTGGAAGACGGCATCGAGCACGGCAATGAATTCATCAAAAACCTGGCAATCCAGACCAAGTGTCATCCGACATCGGCCTGCGTGCCCACGAATCTCGCCGCCAACGGCGAGAGAGGCGCCAACTATGCGAATCGTCAGGCCTACAGGGAAATGAGCTTCCACAGCAAGAACGTTCTGCTGCCTTCGGACAACTCGGTGGCGTCCTTCTGGATCACCAACCCGGACAATAGCTTCATAGACATTGTGGCGGCCGGTTCCGACGAGAACGGTTTCTGGCTGTCTCTGCCGGAACACCCGCAAGGGAAGTTTAAGGATTCGGAAGTCAGCAAGACCATCTGGCCGCGCCGAACGCCGCTGCGCGCATTCAGAGGCAATGTGGCCCATTCCAACTTCGACGGGTTCATGTTCGACCGGAACATCTACGAAGACAACACCTTCGGTCTGGCCACCATCCCGTTCCTGCCGTTGGCAAATCCTGCTGACCTGGATAGCGAAGTGGTGGAGTCGCACTTCCAGAGCTTGACCAGCTACAAGAACCGCAATGGTGGTCTCTGGGGCCGGGGCGACATGTTCGTATACAGCGACTTGAAACTGGCTGACAATGCCATTGGCATGACGCAGGCCGCTGGCGACATCGGCAGCGAACCGTTTCAGGCACGGCTGGTCGATTCGCTGGTCGTGGGCGAGACCGACAATCGCGGCAATCCCAGGACGCCCGAGGAACTCGCCTATGGCCGCAGCCTGCCCAAGAAGCTGATCCCTGACTTCCCGATCCGCGGCTTCGAATACTACGATTACCGCGGTGATGTGGTGAACACGACATTCGTGAATTTCCAGGACAACGATCGGAGAAAAACGGGTGCGCTGTCCTTTCTGTTGTACACGAGCGCAGGGCTCAGTACCGGAAGCACCATCAGCGGTGCGAAATTCGTCAACGCCAAGCCGGTCTATTTCCCGAAATTCGATACCAGGTTCGATAATGATAACCGCGGCGGCAACGCATATCGGACCCTGTCGATCCACGACCTGGACGGTTCGGTGACCGGCATCCCCGATTCCCACATCATGCTCAACGATGGTGAGAACGACAGCGTCGTCACCGACAACACCTGTGAAATCCATCCCACCTGGAACGCCTCTGTGTGCAAGGGTGATGTCGGTCGCCTGAATCTCTCCGACAGCAGAGGAGAATTTCCTGGCAAAGTCGATCTCGAATCGCGGACCGCCCGGTTCGCTTTGCTCTCTACGATCGGTCCGAATGCACCAGACACTCCCCTCGTTCGGGCCCAACGTGCCGCTCTATTTTCTCGTCGTGCTCCGCAGGCGCCCATCGCGCTTGTTCGCAACGGCAAGGAATTCAAGATCTCCGGCGACCAGAGCACTGTGAAGGCCGGCACCGAGATCCTGGTGAAGACTGAAAGACAGCAAGTCTCTCTCAGTCTGGCCGAAATGGACCAGGGGTCATGGGTCATATTTGAGCTGCCGGGTTTCACCAAAGCAGCCTCCGGAACGGAACAGCCCAGCATGGACGCATTGCGCAAGGCGAACGCGACGTCTTATTTCAGGAGCGGGGATGCCCTCTGGGTCAAACTGGTCGTGACCAAGCCTCCGTTGCCGATTGTTCGTCCAACGGATCTGCAAGCCAGTATAGCGGTCAGCCGATAAGTACGTTTCTCGCGAACGGAACGAAGCCCTCGGTGCAAGCCGGGGGCTTTTTTTGCGGATAGTCCGGCCGAGAGCGACGCCTTAGCGTCGCGGTGCGCCGAAGGTGCCCAACGTTACCGATCTTAACTTGAGAACGCCTGACGAAGCTCGGCTCACCGGTAGTTTGGTTTTTCGGGATTGTACTGGCTGCGGTCGTTTCAGTAATTGCCTTCGACGATGACGATCCATGCTCGTGCCAACGCTTCTGTGACTGTATCTATAAGCAAGGCGATCCGCTGAAAACTTGCCTGAACGAATACTACAAAGCCACAGAATCAGGTGCGAGGCCTTAACCACCGGTTCGCTGGGGTATTGCCGACTCATTTCGGCTGATCGCGCAATGTCATTTGGTCGAAGGTAACCGACAGGCGCCAGGTGTTTACCCAACTCCGGGCGTGTGACACGCGACTCGGAGAGAGTCGCCTGCGCGACCCGCGCGGGATTGGGAACGACAAACGCGCTTCCCTTCTGGGATTCAGCATCTAAAAGATCGCACGGCCGACTAAACCGTTTAACGGGCCAACGTTTTGTTTGAGCATCGCCATCGTCCTCAGTCGAAGTACCGGGAGATGCGCGATTATTAAGATCAGTGCCGCACCTTCGATTGGAAGTTCCCGTGGAATGGTTAACAGAAGAATTCCGCACGTCAACCGGATTCAGTCCGGAGAGGCTGCTCAACGTGCTGATCCAGGCAGTAGCAGGACTAAGTATGGACAATCCCGCCCCCGAAAAAATCCCACCCCAGGTGCCTGTGATCAATCTCAGCAACCTAAAGCATGCGGTTGTCCCACTCTATTGCGCCGGCGTTGGCGGCGATTCGTCTAAGCGGTTTCTGCATGTGACTTTGGCCGCAGGCAATGACACGCCAGGACGTACAGCCGAAGTCCGCTTTATGGCCGCGGAAGTCTTGGGGAATGCAATCGATCGGTTCACCGATGGTCTCCCAGGTCTTGCGTCTGTCACGGTCCATGTC
>DASUHZ010000121.1:0-115747 GCA_036273275.1 Bryocella sp. | reverse complement strand
AACTAAAACCACCAAAACTCTACACGGCGGATGCCAGCTCCGGCCACTACAACCTCGCGGTGCCTCCGTTTCTCTATCATCCTGAGTGAAGTCGCTGGCCACCGACCCCCCGAGCTGAAGCAGCCTCGGCAGGACGAACCGATACCGGGACAATTTAGGAATCCCGCGCCCTCCGAACCTCGTCGAATCCAAAGACACACCATTCCGTTCCCGCGACGGCGCTAAACTGCTGGTATACGGGACCCGGCGCTCGGGAGGAGCGTTCCTTTGGCAACTACAGTTGAGGCCTTTCATTCAACGCTGGCCAGCGCCCGCACCACGGTCGCCTTCCGCGAGACCGTAAGTCTCGCGATTGACAGCTTTTGCGCCAGCAAAGCCCGCTTCCTCCTCACCATGCTCGGCATGGTCATCGGCTCGGCCTCCATCATTCTCGTGGCCACCCTCGGCCTCACCGGCCGCCAGTACGCGCTCAATATGATCGCGTCCATCGGGCCCAACATGATCGAGATGCAGTATGTCGGCGGCAATGTCACCGGCCCTGACAACACCACGGTCCAGGACCAGATGACCATCGACGACCTGAACGCCGTCGTCGAACAGGTGCCGGGCATCCGCTACAGTTCGCCCATGCTCGAGTACCATGACCGCATCTCGATGGGAAGCGGTGTGACGAAGGACGCCATGTTCCTCGGCGTCAGCCCCGAGTACAAAGACGTCCGCAACCTGAAGGTTATGGCCGGCCGCTTCTTTGACGACCAGGACGCCACCACCCACGCCAAGGTCGCCATCCTTATCGCGCCGCTCGCCGAGGCGCTTTATGGCAGCTATGGCAATGCCATCGACCAGACCATCTCCGTCAAAGGCATTCCGTTCACCATCATCGGTGTCTTCAAGGAAAGCGTCGAAACCTTCGGCCAGAGTGAGGTCAACGACCAGACCATCCTCATCCCGTATCCCGTCGCGCGCTACTTCACCGGCACCAATACCGTGAAGCAGATCTTCTTCTCGGTCGACAATCCGCAGCAGGTGGAACCCGCCGCTGCGCACATTCTGGACGTCATCCGCTCGCGCCACCGCCCGTCCAGCGTCTACAACGCCTTCACCCTGACCGCCGTCTTGCGCGTCATGGGCCAGATCGCCACGATGCTCACCATCGTGCTCACTCTGGCGTCCGCCATTACGCTCATCGTCTCGGGCGTCGGCATCATGAACTCGATGCTCGCCAACGTGCAGGCCCGCATCAAGGAGATCGGCATCCGCAAGGCTCTTGGCGCCACTCGCCGAGAGATTCTCATGCAGTTCCTCACCGAGTCGATCTTCATGTCGCTCTCCGGCGGCCTGGTCGGAACCATCATTGGCCTCGCGCTCCCGCTCAGCCTTCGCCTGTTCAGCCCCGTCAAGATCCCGGTCTCGGGCTGGAGCGCCGTCATCGCACTCGTCACCTCAGTCATCGTGGGGGTCGCCTTCGGTACCCTGCCTGCCCAGCGTGCCGCCCGCCTCGACCCGGTGGCTACCCTGAAATACGAATAGGCGGGCAGCTAAGCCTCTGCTTTTCATCGGTTTGCAATTTTTTTGCTCAACTTTGGCCCAGAAATGGCTTGTCAAGCCCCCATGCGGCCTATATCTCTGAAACTGAACGAAATATAGTTGCAGGGTAATTTCACCCGATTCGTTACAATAGAAATATAGAGATTAGAAAAGGCCGCCCGCAGCGGCCTTTTTCTTTGCCTTGCCCCAGTGTCGTAAGGGCCTCTGTATGTGTCTGCCTCTATTCTTTGCACGGCATCTGCTTCGCTCGTCGGCCAAAATATTGATTCCAGAGAATTTGCAGCTTAAATCTCTGGAATCAATATTTTGCAGCCCCAACTCTCTTGCAAGCCGCTGATTCTAAAGATCACGCAAAAAAAGGGGGGGGAGGGGGAGGGGCTGCGCTACCCAACGATAAACGGCGCTCCCCAAGGAGCGCCGTTCATGAGCGTGTGAGCCGCGTTTACGCCTCGACCTCAGTCTCCTCGTTTGCCGCCTCGACCGGCTCAGCCGCAGGTGCCTCGGGCTTGTCGGACTTGATGTTCACCTGCACGTGCGCGGTGACCTCGCGATGCAGGCGAATCGGCACATGGAACTCGCCGACAGTCTTCAGCGGCTCGTCCAGATGGATCTTGCGACGGTCGACCTCGTAGCCCTTGGCCTCGAGCTCCTTGGCGATGTCCGCCGCGGTGACCGAGCCGAACAACTGCTCATGCTCGCCGGCCTTGCGCTCGAACGTCAGGACTACTTCGTTCAGACGGGTCGAGAGCTCCTCCGCGCCAGCCTTCTCCTTCGCGGACTTGCGCAGCGCCGAGGACTTCATCTGCTCGATGACAGCCTTGTTCGCTGAGGTCGCCTCGATGGCCAGCTTCTCCGGCAGGAGGTAGTTGCGCCCGTACCCATCGGCAACCTTGATCACATCGCCGCGGTGCCCGAGCTTCTGCACATCTTCTTTCAGAATGACTTCCATTGATCTTCTCCGATCTTGTGAGCGCCCCTTTTACGGAGCCAGCTAGTACTTGGCGGCGTAGGGCAGCAGCGCGATTGCGCGGGCCTGCTTGATCGCCTTCGTCAGCTTGCGCTGGAAGGGCGCCGAGGTGCCGGTGAGGCGGCGCGGAATGATCTTGCCGCGGTCCGAGACGAACTGCTGCAGCAGGCGCACGTCGCGATAGGAGATCGTGTCGATCTTCTCCACCGTGAACTTGCAGACCTTCTTGCGGCGGAAGAACTTGCGTCCGCCGGGACCGCCGGGACCGCCGGGGCCACCGCCAGGACGCGGACCGCGCGGCCCGCCAGGACGGGGACCACGGTCGCCGCCCGGACCACCCTGGGAACGCTCGCCCTGCGGGCGGTCACTCTGCGGACGGTCGCCTTGGGGACGTTCACCCTGCGGGCGATCGCCGGCAGGTGCGGGAGTAGACGCTGGTTGATTCTGATTCTCGTCAGCCATTTTGATTTCCTTTGTCGCTCCGCAAATGGTTTGTTTGGGAGCCGGTTCGGGCTGCTCTCGCTCCAGACTCGCATGGGAGCCTTTGGACTGTTCGGAAGCGATGAGCGGCGTTGATCGTTGTCCTCGAAAAGTGCTGAGCTCTTTAGGTGAGCCCGTGGTTTCTTTTATGCCTCGGTCGCGGCGGGCTCGGGAGTCGCTTCGGCTGCGGGAGCCGGAGCCTCGGCGGCCTCGGGCTGTTCGGCCTCAGCGCTGGGCTGTGTGGTCTCGGCGCCGGGTTGCGGCTGGGCGCTGCGTTTCACGTGAGCGTCGCGGTGCTTCTTGATCTTGGCAACGCGCTTCTCTTCCTCATCGGTGCGCACGGTGATGAATTTGATCACCTGCTCGGAGACCCGGAGACGGCGCTCGATCTCGTGGATGAGCGAAGCAGGTGAGTCGACGATGAGCAGGACGTAGAAACCGTCGTTGAACTTGCGGACGGTGTAGGCGAGCCGGCGGCGGCCCATCTTCTCTGTCTGCTTGATGGCGCCGCCACCCTGGGTGACGTAGCCCGAGAACGTCTCGATGATCTTATCGATCTCGGCGTCTTCAATGTCGGGCCGGACGATGAACATAATTTCGTAGCTGCGATTCATGAATACTTCTTTCTGCGGGTTCTGCCCGCACTCCCCGATGGACTGGGTGAGTTTGGCTGGTTGGAGAGAACAGAGATCAGAGATTAGAGATCAAAAAATGAGCTGCTGTCGCTAATCTCTGTTCTCTGATTTCTGATCTCTGTCTCTCCTGTTGAACTCATTCATAGCGGCTGACGGTCCTTCTATCAGCCACTTCTCGACTGCGCGTACGGCGAGGTCGAGACCATCTTCGAGCGAGACCAGAACTGCTTTGCGCATCGGCGCGAGCAGATAATCGGTGCCGCCTGCATTTACCTCGCGCCCGCTCTCGGTTGGGTCTTTGCCCACGCCGATGCGGACGCGCATCCACTCTTCACTGCCGAGCGCACCGGAGACTGACTTCGCTCCGTTGTGCCCGTTTGCTGAACCGCGCTCGGCAAGCCGAATCGTGCCCAGCGGAAAGGCCAGCTCGTCGTACAGGACAATCATGTCCTTGTCTTCGAGCTCCAACTCATCGAGCAGGGCAACGACCGAAAGCCCGCTCAGGTTCATGAAGGTCTCGGGCTTAGCCAGCAGAACATCTTGTCCTGCCAGCCGTGCACGAGCGGTCTGGGCCTTGCCCCGGCGGTTGGTCACCTGCACATCGCAGATGTCTGCAATGCGATCGATCGCCATGAAGCCTGCATTATGCGGCGTAAGCAGATACTCCATGCCAGGATTTCCGAGACCGACGATGAGCTTCATAAAGGCAGACAGTAGACAGTAGAGATGTAGACAGCAGGGGAGAGCAGGTTTTTCTACTGTCTACTGTCTGGACTCTACTGTCTCCCTTCTTACTTCTTAGCCTCCGGCTTGGCTTCGCCTTCAGCATCCTGCTTGCCCTTCTTGGCGACTTCGGGCTCCGTCGGAGTCTCGGCGGCAGCAACCGCCTCGGGCTCCGCCTCGGCCTTGACGTAGGTGACGCTGGCGACGACTGCGTCCTCTTCGTTGAGGTACTCGATGTTGTCCGAGTGCGGAAGATCGGAAACGTGCAGAGACTGGTTCATCTCCAGGTTCGAGACATCGAGGTCGATGTGCGACGGGATGTCGCCGGGGAGGCACTCGATCTCAACCTCATGCAGCGCGTGCAACAGGATGCCGCCCGAGTTCTTGACGCCCGCAGCCGTGCCGACGAGCTGCACGGGAACCGAGACACGCATCTTCTTGTCCATCGCGATGCGCTTGAGGTCGATGTGAAGCAGGTGGCCTTTGATGGGCTCGTTCTGCCAGTCGACAATCATCGCCTTGCCGGTAGCGCCGCCCTCGATCGCGAGATCGAAGATGGAGTTGTGGCCGGAATCGGAGTGCAGGATGCGGGTGATGATCTTGGGATCGACTGCAACCGCGACCGAGGGCTCGCCCGCACCGTAAATAACCGCGGGGATAAGGCCTTCGCGGCGAACGCGGCGCGCGTGGTTCTTGTTGAACTTGCCGGTGCGCGGCTTGGCGGTGATGGACGAGATGGTGGTGTTGTTTGCCATAAAGTATTGCGTTCCTTTCGTCGGGCGTGGCGAAAAAGTTCTAGGTTGTAAGTTCTAAGTGACCTACTGCCTATTGCCTGCCTACTCCGTTTGCGGCTGCTGCCGCGTTGATGTTTGCCCAAGCTACAGTCCCACTTACAACGTAGAACTTACAACTTAGAACTAATTGAAGAGAGTGCTGACACTCGTCTCCATGTGAATGCTCTCAATCGCGCGGCCCAGAAGGCCGGCGATGGAAAGAACCTTGATCTTGGCGACCTTCTGGGCGTCTTCGCGCAGAGGAATCGTATTGGTCACGACCAGCTCCTCGAGCTGGGAGTTGGCAATGCGCTCGACCGCCGGTCCCGAGAGCACGGCGTGGGAGGCGCAGGCGTAGACCTTTTCCGCGCCCTGCTCGAGCAGGGCTTCGGCGGTTTTGACCAGCGTGCCTGCGGTGTCCACGATGTCGTCGAGGATGAGGCAGGTGCGGCCGCGCACGTCGCCGATGACGTTCATCACCTCGGTGACGTTGATATCGGTGCGGCGCTTGTCGACGATGGCCAGCGGCACTTCGAGCTTCTTGGCGAAGAAGCGCGCCCGCTCCACGCCGCCGGCATCCGGGCTGACCACGGTGAGGTTCGGCAGATTAAGGCTCGTGAAATAACTGACGAGAACCGGCGAAGCGAAGAGGTGGTCGACCGGGATGTTGAAGAAGCCCTGGATCTGCGCCGCGTGAAGATCGACAAACAGCGCGCGATTCGCGCCGGCGGTAACGAGCAGGTCCGCGACGAGTTTGGAGGTGATGGCGACGCGGGGACGGTCCTTGCGGTCCTGGCGCGCATAGCCGTAGTAGGGAACGACAGCAGTGATGCGGCCGGCGGACGCGCGGCGCAGCGCATCCTCCATAATGAGCAGCTCCATCAGGTGCTGGTCGGTGGGGAAGCAGGTGGGCTGCACCAGGAAGACATCGGCGCCGCGAACGTTCTCAAGCAACTGGAAATGAATTTCCCCGTCAGAGAAGCGCTGGAACTTGGCCTCGCCGAGAGGAACGGCGAGAAATCGGCAGATCTCTTCGGAGAGCGCGCGATTGGCCGAGCCGGAGAAGATCTTGAAGCGCTTGTCTTCGGAGAGCTTGGATGGTTTACGGGGAGCTGAGGCGGGTTTGGCTGTGGCACCGTCGGCCACCCCCGCGAGCAAGGAACGCTCGCCGGGGACCCCGGACGAGACGCGAGACGGCTCCGCTATTGCAACGGATGTTGCGGCGGAACCGTTCTCTGTGCCAGATGGTGAATTCGGGATTGAGACCGCAGTCGTGTCTTGTTCGCTCACGTTGGAAACTCCTCCAGGCTGGTTGACCTATTGATGTTTCGTGCTGCTTTCCCAGGCGTTGCTCTTGAGGGCCCTGCGCTGTTTCTCGCGGGGCTGGATCCTCTCTGAACAGGCCTCGGTCTCACTGTGGACGCCGCGAGGGTGGTTCTGAATCGCTGCGCGCCCAAAACTTCTTCTGTACTGCTCCGGCGCGTTTCAAGTTCTGCGCGACGGGGTCTTACAAAAATCCTGGCGGCGATTGTGCCGCGAAGGACTTCAAAGCTTCCCTTATTCTTGCCGGGCCTCGCTATAACCCAAGCGAGCAAGCTCGCTTGGGGCCCTAAGTAGTGGCGAACGACTTTGGTTGGGCGACCAGGATTCGAACCTGGACTGAGTGCGTCAAAGGCACTTGACCTACCGTTAGTCGATCGCCCAGTCTCCTGCTGCCATTGTCGCGTGGCAGGAGCAACTTCAGCGAACTTTTTGCGCTGCCCGCTTTCACGCGAACGACGCTAAATCTCCAGCATCGTGTTCCAGTAATCCGCGCGCGGCAGGGTCTCGGTAAGGAGAGCCTGCGTGCCGGAGGACTGGACACGCTGTTGAGCAGAGCGAGCGTCTGCCGTGGACCGGTAAAGTCCAAACAGCGCCGAACCGGAGCCCGAGAGTGCCGCGTAGATCGCACGGCTGCCTTCCGGGACGGAGGAGTCTCCCACTAAATCACGCTTGGTTGAACGCAAGGAGGGATGCTCTTGAAAGACGACCTCTTCGAAGTCGTTTTCGATCCCGGTGCGGACAAGCGCGAGAAGGAGGTTCTCAGCTTGATCACTCGCTGGGCGGGTGATACCGGAAGGGCTCGGCTCAAATACCTGGGGACTTGCCTTCAGGCTGGCGCCGCTGGGTGACCAGGCGGCAGACAGAGCACGGCTCAACTGTTCCAGTTTACTTGGATTTGCGCCGGAGGTCAACGATTCATCGGCGATCTGCGCGTCGAGGGCGCGGAAGGCAGCAGCGGTCGAGACGCCAATGGACGGGATGGCGATCACGCCGGGCGTAACTGGCAGATCTGGTAGAGGATAGACCTCTTCGCCCCGAGAGAGACCAAGCACCAACCCGCCTAGAAGGAAGAGCGGCACGTCGGACCCGACCTGGGCGGCGAGCGCCAGACGTTTCACAGGGTCCAAGGGCCAGGGCCCAGGGTTCAGGGCTTGGAGTTCCCGCTCGACTCCTATTAATGCTGCGGCTGCGTTGGCGGACCCGGCACCCAGACCGCCCTGCACAGGAAGGCGCTTCTGGATGTCGATGTGAACCTCGGCGGAGAGATCCATTTGCCGAAGTGCAAGGTCGACGATGCTGAAGGCGGTGTTGCGCTCGGCGTTCCCGGCTTCGGTGCGGGGGACGCCGCGGTGGTTGGCGGTCAGGGTGATGGAGGTCTCGGCGGCCGGACGCACGGTGACGGTGACGAGGTCATGCAGCGCGAGGGTTTGATAGAGCGTGGTGAGCGCGTGAAAGCCGTCCGGCCGCGCGGGCCCGATGGCGAGGCCTAGATTGATTTTGCAGAAGGAGCGAACGCGCGTGGACATTCAGAGGAGATTGTACGAGCGTTAGGTCCGAGGCAACGATCGGGTTCTGACCCATTGGGGGACCCTTCGTGGCAGGTGGGGCATTTTGAGCCGATCTTCGTCGGTACAATATAGGAGTTTGATGATTTCGATCTGTAACGGACTGCAGCTTCGCCGGAGAGTGCGAGTTGCGCTGAGCGCGGCGCTGCTGGTGGGGGCAGTATGCGTGGGCGCAGGTGTGGCCGCCGCGCAGCATAGAGCAGAAGCGAACCAGCTGACGCCGGCTGTTGCCGAGTCGCAGGAAGCGGCTGCGCCGGCGCCGCAGCAAGGGCTCACACCGCAGCAGCAGGCCGATGCCATGGCCCGCGCGCAGAAGGTACAGGCGCTGATCGGGCGGGCGGAGAACAGCTACAACTCCGGCGTCGCAAATTACAACGCGAACCGCCTGGACGCGGCGCGCGCGGATTTCGACAACGCAGTAGACGCGCTGCTCTCCAGCGGTCTGGATCTGAAGAACGACCCGCAGCTCTCGGACGAGTTCGAGAACCTGGTGGACCGCATCAACTCGCTCGAGCTCGTGGCTCTGAAGCAGGGCAATGGATTCTCGCCAAAGGTCGAGCCGGCACCGCTGGATGAGGCCATGAACGAGGTGACGTTCCCGCCGGACCCGGCGCTGTTAGGGCGCATCAGCGCGGAACTGCAGACGACCAAGTCGGACCTGCCGCTGGTTGTGAATGACTATGTCGCGGGGTTCATCAACTACTTCACGAACTCGCCGGCGGGTCATGCGCATCTGCGGGCATCGCTGGAGCGTGCGGGCAAGTACAAGGAGATGATCCTGAAGACGCTGAAGGAGTATGGCGTCCCGCAGGATTTGATCTACCAGGCGGTTGCGGAATCGGGCTTCCAGCCGCAGGCGCTCAACCGGCGCTCCGGCGCGGGCGGCATGTGGCAGTTCATGCCGTTTGCCGGAGCCTATGGCCTGGAGCGCAACGGCTACTTTGACGAACGGTTCGATCCGCAGAAGTCGACGATCGCGTACGCGAAGTACATGAAGTATCTGTATGCGCAGTTCGGCGACTGGTATCTCGCGATGGCGGCGTATGACTGGGGTGCAGGCAACGTGCAGCGCGCCGTTGCGCGGACCGGCTACGCGGATTTCTGGCAGCTTTACCGCCACAATGCTTTGCCGGGCGAGACGAAGAACTATGTTCCGGGTATTCTCGCGGCCGTCATCATGGCCAAGAACCCGAAGCAGTACGGCTTGACGGATGTGATGCCGGACGCGCCGGTGAAGTCGGACATGGTGACCACCGAGTATTCGATCAGCCTGCCGCTGGTGGCGGACGTGACGAACTCCTCTGTGCAGGAGATTGTGGCGCTGAACCCGGCGCTGCTGCGGCTGTCGACGCCGCGCGACATCCCGTACGACCTGCACCTGCCGGCCGGAACGAAGCAGATGTATCTCGACCGGGTGAAGGACATCCCGGAAGCAAACCGCGCAAGCTGGCGGTTCCACGTGGTGAAGAGCGGCGAGACTCTGGGCGAGATTGCGACGGACATGCACACGCGCCCCTCTGAGATCGCGACCGTCAATGAGATTCCGCAGGGAGATCCGCCCAAGCCGGGCGACGAGCTGGTCATTCCGGTGGCGACGAGCTCGGGACAGCAGCGCTACCGGACCCGGCGCGGTGACACGCTGGTGACGGTGGCCGACCGCTTCGGAGTTTCGGTCGAGGATCTGCGCGCGTGGAATCATCTTTCATCGAACCGGCTCCCGCGCGGCCGCACGCTGTATGTGGCCGAGCCGGTGCGGCTGGCGCCTACTGCGCGCCGAGCAGCGCACACCCGCACGGCCGTGGCGCACGGTCATACGAAGCGTGAGGCGTCGCATGCTCACGCAACGCCGGCTTCATCGCGTAAGTCGACGGCGTCGGCGCACAAGCATTCCAGCAAAGGTCGCTGAGCCGGACGAGGTACTTCTGTAACGAAGAAGTGCTGAAATGGGTCAGAAAGCATCTCACGCAAAGGTGAAAGAAGGCATGCACCAAAAAAGGTGCTTGCTATTTCGTTGCGCAGAGCGTAATCCTGTTGCTACTATTCGCGCGAGAGCTGCGTGTGTTTCTTGTTGTGCATGACAATGAGCGCGGAAGCGAGAGTTGAAGCAAGAGCGGTCAGGGAGAACGACGATGTTTGAGGAAGACGTGACGTTCAAGCTGTATGCGGCTGCGGCAGATGATGACGGGCGGGACCTCGATGCTGAGGACTCGCAGTACGTCGAGGACGAAGAAGAGGAAGAGGAGTCCTTCAGTGACAGCGACGATCTGACGCTGGACGATGCCGACTACGAGGCGCCGGCCCGGACCAGCACCCACGCCGAAGAGGCGGACATGTTCGCCGCGCCGTCGACCCCGGTTGAGCCGTACCAGCCACCGCAACGCCGCTCGGCCGAGCCGAAGCGCGGACAAGCGGCAGCACCCGCAACGCAGGCAACTCCCAAAAAGGCTGCGAAGAAAGCCGCGCCGAAGAAGGCTGCGAAGAAGGCTGCGCCGAAGAAGGCTGCGAAGAAGGCTGCGCCGAAGAAGGCGGCCAAGAAAGCTGCCGCGAAGAAAGCCGCGCCCAGGAAGGCTGCGAAGAAAGCTCCCGCGAAGAAGGCTGCGGGCAAAAAGGTTTCAGGTTCTGCCGCGAAGAAGTCGAAGGGTGCCCGGCGCGGCGGGAAGGCTGCCTCTAAAAAGGCAGCAGGCAACAGGGGCACACGCAACAAAAACCAATCTATGAGAGGTAAAACCTTGGCAACTAAGAAAGCTGCAAAGAAGTCCGCAAAGAAGTCCCCTGCAAAGAAGGCGGCGAAGAAGTCCGCGAAGAAGGCGACCAAGAAGGCCGCCAAGAAGAAGTAACCCAACCTAACAGGCAAGCAAAAGCGCCCGGCACCTCTCGCGAGAGCCGGGCGTTTTTGCGTCTGTGAAAGGAGTGAATAGGGAGTAGTGAATAGTGAAGAAAAGCTTATTTCCCGCCCGCCTGGATGGCGGCGAGGACCTCGGACGAGTGGTTGGCGATGTCCTTGACCTCCCACTCCTTCACAATCTTGCCGTCCGGTGAGATGAGGAAGGTATCGCGAAGCGCGACGGTCATCGGCCCGGCCGGCGTCGTAAACGTCTTCACCGGCACGCCATACTGATCGACGACCTTGTGTTCGGGGTCCGCGAGCATCTTGAACGAGAAGCCGTCCTTGGTGCACCAGGTCTTATGGCTCTCCACGGTGTCCATCGAGACGCCGAGCACGACGGCGTTGAGCGACTCGTACTTGGGCAGGTCGCGCTGGAAGTTATGGGCTTCCATCGAGCAGCCCGAGGTCTGGTCCTTGGGATAGAAGTACAGGACAACCCACTTGCCCTTGTAGTCGGCGAGCGAGATGGGTTGGTTCTCCTGGTTCGGCAGGGTGAAGTTGGGTGCGGCAGTGCCGACCGGCGCGAGGTCGGCGGCGAAGGCGGGCGCGAGCGGAAGCAGGCAGGCGGCGAGGGCGAGTGCGGCCTTGCAGAATCTCGGTGCGAGCATGGAGGTCTCCTGTGGGCGCGTAGATGAAGGGGCCGGCACCCGGTGGACAACATCTTACGCCGCGGCTGTAAGGCAAGTTGTCACGCGTATGTAACGACGGAGGAGCCTACCGCGCCGGAATTTCTTCAGCGATAATTGCGATTCCGGCCGCGTCCGCGGCCGCGATCATGGCCTCGCGATCAAACAGCAGCGTGCGCCCGGCTTCGACGCAGAGGCAGGTTGCACCGGCGCGGCGCATCGTTTCGATCGTAGGAATGCCAACGACGGGCACATCGAAGCGAAGATCCTGGTTGGGTTTTGCGACCTTGACGACCGTCAGGCGGCGCGCGAGCGTCGTTTCAGGGTCCGCCGGATCGTCGTCGGCGTGCAGCGTCCGCATGAGTTCGCCCGCGCGGAGGATAGCGGCGTCGGTGCCCTCCATGGCTTCCACGGCGACGCACGCACGGGCGGCGATCACAACTGTCTGTCCCAGGTCAAAGCCGGCGATGCCGCGTGCGATCGCGAGCCCATAGTCCATGTCTGCGCGCTCGTTCTCGTCCGGTTTGCGCGCACTCAGAACGCCGCTGGGAGCGAGCAGCGGCTCCAGGAACGCCGTGGAGGAGATGAGGTGAATGCCTTCGTCCTCGAGCACCTTCGCGACCGCGCCGAGCAGCATGTCGGTGTTTCGCGTACGCAGGTTCAGCAACAGCTTGGCGAGCCGCCAGTCGGGCCGAATGGAAGAGAAGATCTGCTTGTGCTTCACCTGGCCCGCCATTACGGCGCGCGTCACATGTTCGCGCTGAAAGGTCTCGATGAGCTTGGATAATTCACCCAACGACAGCCAGTGGACAGTGATGTTCGGGTCGGCGGCGGCGCGATCGTTCATCTCGGGTGAGGTCTCTTCCTTGATGGCAGCGACGACCACGCTAAGATTGTGAGCGCGCGCGGCGTCCAGCAGGAGAAACGGGAAGCGGCCATTGCCGGCGATGAGGCCTAATTTCGGCATCCGCTCTACTTTAGCTGAACATCAGGACAAACATGAGTGACGCCGGTCTCTACAGGACCAATCCAAGATTTTGCATGGTTGGAATCCAGTAGCGGTGCTACGATGGCCGCAAATTATGAGTAGTCCGACAATCACACTTGAAGTTTCCCCGGCGAAGACGCTTCGCACCGCGGTGGCGACGTACTTCTATTTCTTCATGTCGTTGCTGATCGCTGCAGTCGTGATCTATGGCTTCAGCCATACCGTTGATCGTTTTCTGATTCACGCCGTGCCGGTCCGGCCGTGGATTCTGTATATGCACGGCATTGTATTTTCAGGCTGGGTGCTCTTCTTCATTGTGCAATCTGCTCTGGTGCGAGTGCGGAGGGTGCGCTTGCATCGCACGGTAGGCTGGTTCGGCGTGGGGCTTGGAACGATTATTCCTGTGCTTGGCCTGTCGACCGCCATCACCATGGACCGGTTCGACCTGGTGCACTTTCATGCGCTTCGGGCATCGCCGTTTCTAGCGATCCAGCTGAATGACGTAATCTGTTTCGCCGTATTATTTGCGCTGGCCATCGCCTGGCGCAAAAAGTCGGAGTTGCATCGCCGGCTGATCCTGATGGCAAGTTGCGTCCTTACCTCAGCGGCTTTTGCGCGATTCCCGTTTGTGCCATTGCATATGACGTACTGGTGCGTCGACAGTTTGATCCTGCTCGGAATCCTGCGCGATCTGCTGGTGAACAGACGCGTACATCGAGCGTATTTATACGCGTTGCCGATGCTTATGATCACGCAGAATACTGCGTTGCACCTTTACTTTGCGGCCCCGCGCGGGTGGGTGAGGATCACGGACGCAATCCTGCGGTAGCTTCGGGGAACGGGCGAGTAGCTAAGCTTCTTGAACAGAGGAAAGGATTCATGATGCGTATCGTGTGTGCGGTGACCTGTGTGTGCTTCTTTGCTTTGCCCGTAATGAGTGCACAACAGCCGGCACGGCAGCCGACAACCGCCGCCGACGCGGCCAGCCGCGACACCAGCTATATCGATGCGGATGGGACAGCACATGTAACGCGCGTGATGCCCGTGCCGCAGGATTTGAGTCGGCAGGCGCAGGCCTTTATCAGCCACCAGGTCCCGGATGAAGCTCCGGAGCCGTCGCTGGCCGAGCGGCGACAGGGGCTGGATGCGTGGGAGGTCCGCTCGCGCGAGGAGTGGAGCAGGATCTGCCCGAACAAGATTGAGGAAACCAAGATAGCCGGAGTTCCAGTGCATGTGGTGACGCCCGAAGAGATTTCTGCGGGTCGTAAAGATGACGTGCTGATCAATCTGCATGGCGGAGGGTTCAATGGCGACTCGGGCTCATACACCGAGTCGATACCGATTGCGAGCTACACGGGAATCAAGGTCGTCGCGGTCGTCTACCGGCTCGCTCCGGAGCATCCGTTTCCAGCGGGAGTCGACGATGCGGTCGCGGTCTACAAGAACTTGCTGAAGACCTACAAGCCGGATCACATTGTGATCTACGGAACCTCCGCGGGAGCAACGCTGACGGCTGAGGTCGCCGTGAAGCTGAAGCAGATGGGTTTACCAATGCCCGCGGCGCTCGGAATCTTCAGCGCGGTGAGCGACTTTTCGGATCTGGGCGATTCGTATGCGATGTACACGCTGAGGGGGCTGGCGGGTCACCTCTCGCCACCTGACCGCAGCCCGCATGATCCGTATTACATCGGCTCTACCGATACCAAGGACCCGGTGCTCTCACCGATGTATGCCGATCTCCACGGACTTCCACCGACGCTGTTCATCACCAGCGGCCGTGACGCCTTGCTCAGCAGCACGACGAATCTGCACCGTGCGTACTTGCGCGCGGGGATCGATGCGCGGCTGGTTGTCTTCGATGGCCTGCCGCATGCCTTCTGGTATCACCCGGAGCTGCCGGAGTCCATCGAGGCCAACCACATCATGGCCGGCTTTTTCCTGGCGCATCTGCCGAAGTAGCTGCAAGGCGGACGGCGCGGCCGGTTTGCGCCGATTGGCGCGCGGCATCGAGGATGCGGACGACCGCGACATTGGTATCGAGCGAGGTGAGATCGCCGTGCGGCTGCACCGTGCCGTTCAGAACGGCAGCGAGGTAGTCAAGCGAGTTGTCGAGCGGCGCTGCGAGTGGCGGCGCCGTCTCGGTGTGGTCAGTGACGTCGTGCGGCAGGCGGAGGCGAATCGTGTTGCCGTGGTCCTTGTCGAGGTAGACCGTATCCACATAGCCCTTTGCGCCGTAGACCTGCATATCCTTCACGTTGAATGGCCAGTTCCATGAGCCCTGAACAATCACCTGCGCGTGCGGATAGGTGAGCAGGATGGTGCTGTCATCGTCGACGCGTGGATAAATTTCGGGTTTGAAGTGGAGCGTGATCGCCGTCACCGAGAGGGGAAGCTGGCCGTGCATGAACCAAATGGCGAGATCGACGCCGTAACAGCCGAAGTCGAACAGCGCGCCGGCGCCGTTCTGTCGCGGGTCGGTGAGCCAGTTGAGGAATTCAGGGCCGACGCCGATCTCTTTCGGGCCATTGTGGCCATCGCGAATGACGAGCTTGCGGAGGTCGCCGATCTGGCCGCTGGCGAGGCTTTTGTACGCCGCAGTATTGGAGGCATACCAGGTTGTCTCGTAATTTGTGAGGACGGGCACGTGGTAGCGCTCGGAGAGGCGCTGGATGGCGAGCGCGTCGGCATAGGTGGTGGCAAGCGGCTTCTCGACCATCGCGGCGATGTGCAGCGGTGCGGCCTGCTGAATCGCGGCGAGATGCCCGGCGGTCGAGGTGTAGACCAGAATCGCCTGCGGATGCGTAGCCCGGAGCATCGCGGCTTCGGAGGGGAAGAAGAGCGTTGCCGGAAGATGCGTGCGCTCGATGTATTGCTGACGAAGTGCTGCATCCGGCTCCGAAATGCCCACAAGCGTGATGTTCGGATGGTGGGGAAGATCGTGCAGGAAACCGCCAACGTGTCCATGCACCAGCCCCACGATGGCGACGCGGATGGGCGGTGTTTGCGCCGAGGCGCCGACGACAGGGAGAAGGATGAGAGCGAGGAGGAGACGGATCGAGATCATTCGGAGGGTCCTGTAAGGGTTATGAGAGTGGACGCGCAAGCCCGGCAGATTTCATACTCTGTTATTGACAGCCCAGCTTGAAACACAGGTTCTGGCTGAAGAACGGCATCACGTGGTTCTGGAAGCGGTCAGCAACGGCGCTGGTATGGGTGCCGTGGTATAGCTGGAAGCTGTTTTTGATGCCGTAGCTGTCGAGCACATCACGCAGTTTCATGGTGTCGGTCCGCAAGCCGTCCTGATCGCCGACATCGATCGCGATAGCGCGATACTGTTTCAGGTTGTCGATGTACTGGTCGATGAAGGCGAGCGGCGCGTTTGCTGCCCACCTGGCGAGAACGTCGGCTTGGACCACCCCATCCTTGATCGGAAGATCGAGGTAGAGCGGAGGGTTCTTCGGGTCCGGCGACCACGCTGCAGCGCTGGCGAGCTGGGTGCGGGCGAAGAAGGGCAGGCTCGCTGAATCCGCCGGAGTCTTCACAGCTTCCAGTGCTTTGTCGATCCCAGGATTCGGCCGCGCCGGCCGTGCCGAGAGACAGCACGGGCTCATGATGTACAGACTTCCGAAGACATCCGGATGCTTCATACCAATTCGTGCTGCGCCATAGCCTCCCATCGAGTGGCCGACGAGACCCCGGCTCCTGCGGTCAGGAATGGTGCGATAGTGCGCATCAATGTAGCCGACGAGATCGTGCGCGATGAATCGCTCGAAGTCACCGGTCGTCACGGAGCTTGAATACATGCAGCCGTTGTGCACGGTCTTGCAGTCCGGCAACACGACAATCATCTCGTTCGCGCCCTGCGCAAAAGCGTCTTCAATCGTCTGCGGAACGTGAATCTCGTGCGTCCACTGCCCGGCGCCGATCGAGTATCCGTGCAGCGCGTAGACCACCGGATAGCGGCGGTGCTTGTCCTTCACGTAGCTGGGAGGAAGAAAGACGAATACGTCGCGATCGACCGCGTCCCCTTCCAGGTTGCCTTCAAGAGAAGCGCCGTGCACCTTGATGTGCTCGACCGTGACGGGTTTCGCGCCAGGGATAACCGGTGGAACCTCGGTTTGAACCTGCGCTGAAAGCTGTGCACCGAAGAGAGCGCACGCCACGAACATCACAAGAGTCAGACCTTTTCTCATGGCCTTCCAGCTTACTTGATGATGCCGCGATCGCTCCTTGCGATGAAATCCGCGAGGTAGGCGACCTTTTCGCCGAACTCACCCGAAGCTATTTTTTCGCGGATAGCCGCGAGCGCCTCGCTGGTGTTGAGCTTGGAGTGCTGCAGGATGCGGTACGCGGCGCGGAGCTGCTTGAGCTCATCAGGCGTGAAGCCTTTGCGCTCGAGTCCCACCTTGTTGATCCCATACGCATGGTTGTTGCGCTCGATCGAGGTGAGCGAGTACGGCAGCACGTCCTGTGTGATCGTAGTTCCGCCGCCTATATATGCATAGGCACCGATCGTGCAGTACTGATGCACAGGCCCCATTGCGCTGGTGGTCACGTAATCCTCGATCGTGACGTGACCCGCGAGCGTCGTGCCGTTGGCGAGGATGCAGTGGTTGCCGATCTGTGAGTCGTGCCCGATGTGCGTGTAAGCCATGACCAGGCAGCCGGAGCCGACGCGTGTGATCCCGCCGCCTCCTTCAGTCCCCCGCGAGATAGTCACCGATTCGCGGATGACAGTATCCGCTCCGATTTCACACGCAGTCGGCTCGCCCTTGTACTTCAAATCCTGCGGCTCAATCCCGACACACGCGAAGGCGAAGATACGGACGCGGTCACCGATTCTCGTATGGCCGTCCACGACGACATGGGAGATTAGCTCGCAGCTTTCGCCGAGCACAACGTTCGGCCCGATCGTGCAGAACGGGCCGACGGTGCACGAAGCCGGAATGACCGCGCCGTCAGCGATGATCGAGCTGGAGTGGATTGCCATGCGTTATTGAGGCGCCTGGGTTGTCGATGGCTCGGCGTGCTTCTTCCTGCCCGGCCGCGGCACGAGCTGGCATGTGATCGTGGCCTCGGCGGCGACCTTGCCGTCAACGGTGCAGACGCCCTGCATCTTCACGGCGCGCGAACGCCAGTTCACGACGGTAACCTCGATGCGGAGCTGGTCGCCCGGAACGATCGGCTTGCGAAACCGTGCCTCTTCGATGCCCGTAAAAACCATCAGCTTATCCTCGCGGTCCGGGATTTCAGTGAGCAGCAACGCCCCTCCCGCCTGCGCCATGGCCTCGATGGTCATCACGCCCGGCATGATCGGGTAATCGGGAAAATGCCCGGTGAACTGCGGCTCGTTTGCGGTGACGTTCTTGATCGCGACGATCCGCGTCTTGCGCTCCATCTCAATGACACGATCGATCAGCAGGAACGGGTAGCGGTGCGGAAGGATGGACATGATTTCGACGATGTCCATTGTGTGAGGATGCGCGGGTTGGGGCTTACCCTCGCTGGGGGATGTGGGGGAATCACTCATGGCGAGGCTCAGGATATCAAGTCCAGCCGTTCCAGGTTTTCGGGCTACTTCTTCGCACTCTTCGCCAGCGGCCGATCCGGATCCAGAAGATCCGGCGGGAAGTGCACGTTATAGCGCACCTCCTTCAGGAAGACCTGGCTTGTCATGTCTCCGTTATGCAGCCGGGTCAGCGTGAGCGGCGTCATCACGCTTTCGATGGGGTGGTAGTCGTCGTACTGCTGAACCTCGGTGTTGAAGTCCTTGTACGTCGGGTCGCGCCACTGAAACGTCAGGCTGATCGGCAGGTGTGAGAACTCGTCGAGATCAAGTGTTACACCGTCGTTTGTCGCTGTGAGAATCGAGACTTTGTCGGCCACCTTGCGGTCGATCAGTTCCGTGCCTTCGTAGGTGATGAGCACCCCCGGCTGTTTCACCCATTCGCGCATCACCTTGTCCAGCGAGTGATTTTCATACAGGAAGAACTCCTTTTCATCCTTCTCGGGAATCTCCTTCTTGCCCTTGTACGTGACCTCGTAGCCTTTGTCGGTGGTCCAGATGACAGCGACGTCGCGCTTGGTCGTGGGGATGAACACGCCTTGCTTCGAGACGATGATGACTCGCTCGCCGAACGGCTGCAGCCTCACGTACCGCTCGAACTGCGACACATACGGATTGGCGCTGCCCTTATAAAACGTCCCCGTCTGTCCCGTAGCCGAGTAGTCCGTACGGTTGAGCCACGCCTGCCCTCCCAGCGCCTCAACCATCTTGTCGAGCAGCTTGCGGCCGGCCTGCGGATCATTCGTGTCCGGCGACGACTGCGCGCTCGGAATGGCGGAGGCTTGTGCGTGGAGTTGTCCTGGCATGGCGAGCAGCAGCGCCGCAAGCAGAAATGAGAAACGAGAAGCCAGATGTGAGATGGCAGAGTTCGCGGGGAACGCCAGGTGGGGCCGATTTTTCTTCATCTCGATTCTCGTTTCTCGCATCTCGATTCTCGTGCCTCGCATCTCGAATCTATCCAACCAGAACTGCTCCGCCATTGATATTCCAGATCTCACCGGAGACGAAGCCGGCCCACGGCGTACACAGGAAAACGATGGGTCCGGCGATCTCCTCCGGCTCAGCCACGCGGCCGAGCGGAATAAGGTCCAGCGCTTTCTTGGACGCGATTGGGTCGGCAAGGGTTCCAGCCGACATCTCCGTCCTGACCCAGCCGGGCGCGACGCAGTTGCACAGAATGCCCTGCGGTCCGAGCTCTGACGACAGGCTCTTCGTCAGCGAAAGCAACGCGCCCTTGCTAGCGGCATAGTCCGCATGGAAGGCCTCCCCGCGCTGCGCAGCCGTAGATGCCACCAGGACGATGTGACCCCGGACTCCATTCACAGCCTGCTGGCCCAGCAACTGCCCGGTAGCCGACTTCACCAGCCCGAAGACACTGTCGAGGTTGATCCCGAGCGTGCTCGACCACTGCTTGTCAGGCATCGTGCCAATGGGCTGGTCGTACGGCGGCCACACGCCATGATTTACCACCAGGATATCCAGCCGGCCGAAGATTGGAATCGAGGCACGAACGAGGGCCTGGCCGTCTTCAACCGAGTTCAGCTCCTGCTGGATGCCGCGGCAGTAATCTTCACCACCACATTCTTCTCCGAGAGCCCGCGCGCGTTCTTCGGCAGATCGATAGCTGAAGACGACCCGCGCCCCAGCCTGACGTAGCAGGCGAACGGTCGCCGCGCCAATGCCGCGAGACCCGCCTGTGACGAGCGCAACCTTTCCGTCCAGCGAAAGATTGATCCCCGATGCAGATCCTTCCATACGGCTGAAACTATCGGTTTGCAGCGTCACGTGCAACGGGCGCCACAGTTATCGCGCCGTTCCTTGTGACATCCCAGGAACGAATCTCGCCTATAGTAGCTAGCAACGAAGCACAGCAGGGGAGGAGCCGATGCGTTACGTCATCCTGGGCACCCGCATTCTCGAGGGATTGGTCTTCCTGATCTTCGGCCTCAACGGTCTGCTGCACTTCTTCAGCATGCCGCTGCCCACTGGCGACGCCCTCACCTGGTTCGGCATCATGGCCACGCATCACTGGATGAACTTTGTGGCTGTCGTGCAGTTGGTCGGCGCGCTTCTGCTGCTGGTGGGCCGCTTTGTGCCGCTCGGGCTGACACTGCTCGCGCCGGTCATCGTGAACATTCTGCTCTACCATGCACTCCTATGGCCGCACGGTTACGCACTGGCCATTCTGGTGCTCATACTCGAGCTGTTTCTTCTCGCAGTCTATTGGAGAAGCTTTGCCCCGGTGCTCCACCCGAATCCGGAAGCAAAGACGCCGCAACTTTAGCGCCGTCCGCGCATCTGAGCAAAATCTCGGGGCCCGTGCTGTGAGATCCCGAACAGGAGCGTTGTAAAGACATGAAAGTGCTCGCGATTGTGTGCCGCATTCTCCTCGGCCTGGTGTTCGTCTTCTTCGGTGGCATGGGGCTGTTCATGCATCCGAATTTGCCGCCGCGCGGAACTGCGCTCGGCGACTTCGTGAACATCTTTAACCAGGTCGGCTGGTCGCAAGCTGTGGCTGCGTTCCAGGTGATTGGCGGATTGCTGGTGTTGTTCGGCGGAACGGTGCCGTTCGGGCTCTGCATCCTTTGCCCGATCACAGTGAATATTCTGCTGTTCCATATTCTGTTTCACGCACTGGCTCCGTCGATGATCGTTGCGCCGATCGTCGTCACGATCCTCGAAATCGTGCTGCTGTATGCGTATCGCGGATCGTTCGCCGGTGTGTGGACGACCAAAGCGACGCCGACCCTTTGATTCCTCAGCGTGCGCGGCTGGCCAGCGTCTTCTTCCGAGATGAGAGAACGGACTTGCGCTGTTTGTCCGGCATGGCGAGCACGTCGCGTGTCCGCTTCGGCAGCCTCGCGAAGATGACGGCATGCGCGTTGCGCAGTTCGGCCTCCCATTCGGCTGGTCGCAGCACGTTCCAGTCCGCGGTCGCGACCCAGTGGGCGCGAGCGAGGTAGGGCGCCGGATAGAAGCCTTCACGCTCAAGCAACTCCGGCGCGCGCTCACAGCCGGCCGCAAAAGAGATAACCCCGTGCGCGTCGGCAGATAAGTTGACCAGCGCGAACATCTTTCCGCCGATGGACTTGTCCCGCCACCCAGAAGACGAGATTGTCGCCCCACTGCAGCGTTTCTGCCACGTGCGGCAGCCTCAGGAGAAACGCGCGGGCTCGCTCGGCGTCCATGCGAAGAAGTATAGGCGCGGTCTGCTGACAGCAATCTGTCAGGAGGTTTGCGACCCGGCCCTCATATACTTTGAAGAAACATGTCGATCGAGAACCCCAAACCCCATTCTCACGAATTCGCGCCTGTCGACGAACAGCTCGACCTGATTACCAAGGGAGCAGCAGAGTTGATTCCTGCCGCGAGCAGCGCCGCGGCCGATGCGCTGCGGGCCCGGCTCGAGGAATCCCGCAGGACAGGCATGCCGCTGCGGATTAAGGCCGGCTTCGATCCGACCGCGCCGGACCTGCACCTAGGCCATACGGTGCTGATGCGCAAGCTGCGCCACTTTCAGCAGCTCGGGCATACGGTCATCTTTCTCATCGGCGATTCGACCGCGCTGATCGGCGACCCGACCGGCCGCAATGTGACGCGCAAGCCGCTCACGCGCGAAGAGATTCTGGTGAACGCACAGACGTACACAGAGCAGGTGTTCAGGATCCTTGACCCCGTCAAGACGGAAGTCCGGTTCAACTCGGAGTGGCTGGACAAGCTGGGCTACTACGACATGGTGAAGCTGCTGGCGCAGTTCACAGTCTCGCAGATGCTGGAGCGCGAAGACTTTCACAAACGCTTCCAGGAGGAGCAGCCCATCTCGCTGCACGAGATGATTTATCCCATCGCGCAGGGATATGACTCGGTGGCGCTGGAGTGTGATGTCGAGCTCGGCGGAACGGACCAGAAGTTCAACCTGATGCGCGGGCGCGATCTGCAGCGGCACTTCGGGCAAAAGCCTCAGATCATCCTGATGACGCCGATTCTGGAGGGTCTGGACGGCGTTCAGAAGATGTCGAAATCGTTGAACAATGCGATCGGTATAAAGGAATCTCCGGCCGAGATGTACGGCAAACTGATGTCGATCTCCGATGAGCTGATGTGGAAGTACTGGACGTTCCTGACGGACGTGCGACAGTCGGAGATTGACACGATGCGCGAGCGCGTGAAGGACAGCGCACTGCATCCCATGGACGTCAAGAAGCAGCTCGCGCTGACGATTACGGCGGGCTTCCATGGCGCCGAGGCGGCGGAGCAGGCGGCGCAGGGATGGTCCACGCAGTTTCAGCAGCGCGGCGTCGCCGAAGATCTGCCGGAGGTGAGCGTCGCTACTAATGCTGATGGTCTGATAGCCGACGGGACAGTTCGTCTGCCCAAGCTGCTGGTGCTGGCGGGGTTGGCTGCCTCCGCCGGTGAGGCGCAGCGCAAGCTTTCGGAGAATGCCGTCTCGGTGAACGGAGAGAAGTTCGCTGAGCGCACGATCTCTCGCGAGTCGCTCGGTGATTCGACGGTGCTGCGGCTGGGCAAGCGGGCCGTGCGCGTGAAGTGGGAGCGCTGATTTGCCGCTTCGCCGCATGACCGCACGCGAGCGCACCGAGGCTGCGAACTGGCAGCTCGCGGCGCTGCTGGCGTTCAATGCCGGCGCAGTCGATATAACGGGCTACCTCGGGTTGCGGCAGTTTACCTCGCATATGTCCGGTGTAACGGCGACTCTGGCGGCGGAGTTGGGAATCCATGGCGCACCCGTGCTGGTACGGCCGGCAGTAGTTCTGGGGTGCTTTGTGGCCGGCGCGGCTTTCTGCGCTGTGGTGGTGAACTGGGAGCGACGTCGCAGCCGCGAGAGCTTGTTTGCGGTCCCGGTGGCCATCGAAGCAGCCCTGCTCGCGGCCGTGGCGATCTTTGGCGGGCTCGCGCACTTGTTTCCCTCGCTGGCGGTGATGGCCTTCAGTATGGGGCTGCAGAATGCGGTGATCACGAAAATCTCCGCCGCGGAGATTCGCACGACGCACGTGACGGGCACAATTACGGACATCGGGATTGAGTTGGGCAGGCTGTTCTACTGGAACCGAACGCCGGGACGGGGCGAGGTGCGAGCCGACCGCAGGAAACTCGCTCTATTGACGCTGATCTTGGGGTTGTTTTTTGCCGGAGGCACCTTGAGTGCCCTGACGTTTCATCGGCTTGGGTTCCTTCAGATGTTGCCGCTGGCAGCGATGTTGATCGCGATCTCGGTGCTGCCGATCGTGGCCGACCTGGGCAGCAAGCGGATTCAGGCGAAGGTCTAGACGTCGCGAAGCGAGGATGCCGCGGCGCGTTTGCGCGAGGGGAAAGGCTGCATCCAACGACCATGCCATTGAGAACAGCGAATGTCATAGGCTCCGGGCCGAATGGACTTGCCGCTGCGGTGACGCTGGCGCACAGCGGCGTTGCGGTGACTGTCTTTGAGCGCAACGAAAGCATTGGTGGAGCGTGCTCGACTGCTGAGCTGACGCTGCCCGGATTCTGGAACGATGTCGGGTCGTCCTGTTTTCCGATTGGGGCAGCCTCGCCATTGTTCCAGTCGCTGCCGCTTGAGGATTTTGGACTGCAGTGGATCGAGCCTCCCGCTCCGCTCGCGCATCCGCTTGACGATGGTACTGCGGTAATGCTGGAACATGATCTGGACGAGACCGCCGCGCAGTTTGGACAGCACGATGCGCGAGCCTGGCGGAACCTGTTCGGTCCATCGGTGCGCGACTGGCCAAGATTGGTCGAAGCTTTCATGGAGCCGCTGGCCGGTGCGCCGCGTCATCCGGCGACGCTGGCAATGTTTGGGGTTGTTGCAGGGTTGCCGGCGCGATGGCTTGCTCGATCGGCCTTCAGTGGAGAGCGGGCGCGAGCGCTGTTTGGTGGGCTCGCGGGGCATGCGGTTATCCCGCTTGCAGAGCTGGCGAGTTCGGCGACCGCGATGGTGCTGGGAACGGCTGGCCATACAACCGGCTGGCCCGTCGCGGCGGGTGGAGCGCAGTCGATCACAAACGCGATGGCGGCGTATCTTCGGTCGCTGGGCGGAAGAATCATCGTGGACTTTGAGGTGCACAGCCTCGAGAAATTGAGGCGGATTAGCTCAGCCGACGTGACGCTGTTCGATACCTCGGTGGCTGCGATGGACGCGATTGCTGGTGAGGCGCTGTCGCCGGGTTATCGTGCGAAGCTGCGGCGCTTTAAGCGCGGCCCGGGAATTTTCAAGATCGACTATGCGCTGAGCGAGCCGATCCCGTGGAGCGCAATCGAGTGTTGGCGCGCAGGAACGGTACATCTGGGAGGATCGCTCGAGGAGATTGTGGCGTCCGAAGAGGACGCTTTCAAGGGGCGGCATAACGACAGGCCGTTTGTGCTGCTTGTGCAGCCGAGTTTATTCGATCCGTCGCGCGCGCCCGTTTCTGACGATGGCCGGGTGCAGCACACGGCGTGGGCCTATTGCCATGTTCCAAGTTGGTCGGATGAGGACCGGACGACGGTGATTGAGGCACAGATCGAGCGGTTTGCGCCGGGTTTCAGGGATTGTGTGCTGGCGCGGAGAACATGGAATGCGACGGCGCTGGAACGAGTGAATCCAAACCTGCGGGCTGGAGATATTTCTGGCGGGGCGATGACGTTCACACAGCTGCTGGCCAGGCCGACGTTGAAGACGTATCGGACGTCGAACCGGAGAATTTATCTCTGTAGCGCGTCGACGCCGCCGGGCGGTGGCGTGCATGGGATGTGCGGTTTTAATGCGGCGATTGCGGCGCTGGGTTCTCTGTCAGCAGATGATCTTTAGCAGCCAGGTTTGCGGATGTTAGTGCAGCGTGGCGTTATGCTACGATGCCTCGGATGAGGGCCTAAATGCAGGATATGTCCATCGAAGCTTTGAAGCTTCGGTTTGCCGTTCCAGTGGACGATGACGCCAGCTTCACAGAAGCAGACAAAACAGTGCTTGCTCGTCTTTACAAGCATCAGTTGTCATACCGTGCGCGAATCGAGCAGACTGCAGCAGGCTCAACGGAGCGCGCCAATTTAATTGGCGAAATGTATGCCGAGTCATGGGCACTTACAGCTGAATCAGACTTCTACGCACGGTACGCGGGCAATGCGGCGGAATTGCCAGATCGCAGGACGGATGCTTTGGCTCTCGTCCGGTTGAGCGGAGCGAAGAGAGTTCTTGAGGTGGGCGTCGGACAGGGCGCTCTCGCTGACGCCATGGCAGGTCAGGGTTGTTTTGTGGATGGGATCGACGTTGCTCCGGGACTGCAATGGGATGCGATACAAGCCCGGCACTCAGGACGGGTGCACCTTTGGACCGGGAAGATTCAGGACGTCGCGGAATCGACGTATGACATTTGCATTGCCGATAACGTGCTTGAGCACGTTCCACCGGGCGATTATGAGACCTACCTGGATTCCTGCCACAGAGCTCTAAAGCCTGGCGGATGGCTTGTGGTCTGTATCCCCAGCCCGCTAACGGGACCGCACGATACCAGCCGGTGGTTTACGGAACCGGGGGGGCCAGCCACGGGTGACCACTTCAACGAAAGGACTATGAGTCAGCTGAAAGCCGATTTTCAGCGGGCCGGATTTCGGAATTTTAGAACGACCATCCTTAACACGCTGTCGTCCGGGCGAAAGGCCATGGGGTGGTCGGGAGTGTGGGTGCGGCGTGCGCTGCTGTTCGAGCGGATTTGCGCGCGGGTGGATCCTTCACGGCGCGTCCATCCGATCTTTAGATACACGATTCCGCGAACGCTGGCGGGGCAGAAGCGGAAGAGCTGATGCAGCAGGTGGCGTGGAACAGGCATTGTTCCACGTGGAACATTTCGTAGTGCGTCTAAGAACTGTGGAAACGAAGATTTCTGAGGATTTCGAGCCGCACGTGAGCGGATATCGGCCGCGAGGTCGCGGCCGTTCGGTTGCGGAGCTCAGGCGGTTGCGCCGGAAGCGGCTGCCGGGGTCTGCGGAGCGGCGGGCTTGGGTTTCGCCGCCGGCTGCTCTGCCTTCTTGGAAGGAGCCAGGATGGCGTGGAGCGTGGTGCCTTCCATGCGGGGCATGAACTCGACGATGCCGGCTTCGCCAATGTCGCCAATGAGGCGATTGATGATCTTGTAACCAAGGTCGCGATGCGACATCTGGCGGCCTTTGAAGCGGAGGCTGGCCTTCACCTTGTCGCCTTCCGAGAGGAACCGGACGGCCTGGTTCTTCTTGGTCTGGTAGTCGTGCTCGTCCACGGTGACGGAGAACTTGACTTCCTTGATGGTGATGACCTTCTGCTTTTTGCGCGCGGCGCGGTCGCTCTTGTCCTTCTCGTAGAGGAACTTTCCGTAGTCCTGAATTTTGCAGACGGGAGGGTTCGCGTTGGGCGAGATCTCGACCAGGTCGAGGGAGCGTTCGCGGGCGATCTTGAGGGCGTCGAAGGGCGCCATAACGCCGAGCTGTTCGCCGCTCTCGTCGATGACGCGGATTTCGCGGGCACGGATGCGGTCGTTGGTGCGGATGAAGGATTTCTGCGAGCGTTTATCGAGAGGCGGTATAGGGCAGTCTCCAGCACGCCGGTTAGGCGGCTTATGTATTGATTTTGGATGCGCCTGATCGAGCTGGCGCGGGTCCTGGGAGGGTTTAAGTGTAGCATCCGCGTTCGGGCAGCTTCGGTGGAGGGAGGTCAAGGAAATGTAATTTTTGAGTTAGGGGAGTGAGGGTAAGGGGATGGGACGGGCCTTCAGCCCTCTGGATTACCGATGAGATCGGCGGTGTGCGTTTTGGCAGAGGGTTTTCTGTCGGACGGAGGGCGCCGGCAACGTGAGTCGAATGAGCTATTCACAACCGGTAGACTTTCGCCACCGGCCTACGGCCGAGATTGAGCAATGTCAACTCTGCAGCTGATCAGCATTCTCGCAGTGACGGCCGCCCTGTTCGGGTGGGTGAGCCTGCGATGGCTGCGGCTGCCGCTGACCGTCGGCACGATGATTCTCACGGTGAGCGCGGCCCTGTCGCTGGAGGCAGTGAGCGCATGGGCGCCGGGTATTCATGCCTGGGCGCTGGGGCTGGTCATTCAGATCGATTTTGAGCGGCTGATTCTGCATGGGATGCTGCCCCTGCTGCTGTTTGCCGGGGCGTTTCTGCTGGACTTGCGGGAGCTGGTGCGGCAGCGGCTGGTGGTAGCAACGCTGGCAGTTGCCGGAACAGTGCTGACTGCGGCGGCTGTCGCCGCGCTGATGTATTGGGCGATGCAATTGACAGGGATGGATCCGGGCTGGGTGCCGTGCCTGATGTTCGGGGCGCTGATCTCGCCGACGGACCCGATTGCGGTGCTGGAAATGCTGCGGAGGGTGGGGATCAGCGCTGGTCTGCAGGCGCAGCTAGCCGGCGAGTCGCTGTTCAATGACGGCATCGGCGCGGTGCTGTTTCTTACGCTGCTTTCCGTCGAGCGTGGTGGGGTGGCAACGCCGGGCCATATCGCATGGTTGTTGCTGTTGCAGGTGGGGGGAGCGACGGCCCTGGCGATCGCGGCCGCATGGGTTACATCGTGGCTGATGAGCCTGATTCAGGGCTATCAGGTGGAAATCCTGTTGACGCTGGCCCTAGCGCTGGGTGGATATGGCATCGCGGAGGTTCTGCACCTTTCGGCGCCGCTGGAGGCGGTGATTGCTGGATTGGCGCTGCGTGCGTTTAATCAGCGCCGCCCACGGCAGAAGATCGCGCATGAGAGCATCGACCGGTTCTGGGCGGTGATCGATGAGCTGCAGAATTCAATCCTGTTTGTGTTGCTCGGGCTGGAGGTCCTGGCGATCCCGTTCGGGCGAGGTGGTGTGGAGTCCGGTGCGCTGGCCGTTTCGATTGTGCTGGCGGTGCGGTTTGCAGTGGTCGCACTGTTGCTGGGAGTGCTGCGGACGTGCCGCGGGAAGTTTGTGAGTTCGGTGGCGGTGCTGGGATGGGGCGGTTTGCACGGCGGGCTTTCCCTGGCGCTGGCGTTGTCTCTGCCGAGGTCGGCGAATAGCGTCTGGATCGCGCCGGCGACCTACAGTGTGGTGCTGTTCTCGGTGCTGGTGCAGGGTGGGTCGATGCCGATGCTGCTGCGGCGGTTTGCGAGCAGGCGCCCGCAGAAAGTGGACGAGATGGATGCTGCGTGAGGGGTAGACAGGAGAGGGTAGAGGGGCGGGTTGCAGCAGTCAGCTTGCGTGGGTTTGGCGAAGCTGAGAATATGAGTCGGATACAGGCACCCTGGATTTGAGTGCTGAATAAGCCCGCTGCTGAACGCAGCGTGGGCCTTGGAGGAATGACTTGGCGAAGCGCCGTGTGTTGCTGGTGGACGACGAAGTGGCTGTGCTGCTGACGATGAAGGCGGTGCTCGAGATATCGGGCTTCGATGTGGATACGGCGACCTCGGCGCACGAGGGTCGGTCGAAGATTCGCACGCGCGAGTATCAGATGGTGATCACGGACATGCGGATGGAATCCGATGCCGCGGGCCGGGAGGTGATCCAGGCTGCGCGGACGGCGCACTACCATCCGGCGGTGGCCCTGCTGACGGCGTTTCCGGTGGAGCAGGACGACTGGATGGAGATGGGCGCGGACCGCATGCTGGTGAAGCCGATGCAGACGCCGGTGCTGATTCGGCAGCTGGAGAAGCTGCTGGAGAGCCATGCGGCCAAGCTGGCAAAGATTTCCGAGGCGGCTGCGCCGGTGGGCGATGGGCGGTCCGGAAAGAAGAGCGCGGCGAAGAAGGCTGGAGCGAAGCGGCCGGCGGTTAAGAAGACGGCGGCGAAGAAAGCCCCTGCGAAGAAGGCGAGCGGATCGAAGGCTGCGAAGAAGAGCGGCCGATGAAGTTTGCATGACGTTCGCCCGAAGCATGTAGAACTGGCGGGGTAAGGCATCTAATCGGACCGGGTCTGCTTCACAGGATTTAGAGGTCGGTGTCGCACGGTTGCGCACTGGTGCGTTTTCGTTCTGTTTCCGTAAATGAGCCTTCTCCATGGAATTTCACATCAGCCGCGAGATTCGCGACCGGCTCGAGCTGGACGAGGTGCTGTTCAGCTACACGGGAAATGTCGTGTTCGCCAACGTGGCGGCGGCGCGGAAGATGGCGCAGGCGCTGAATACCCTGCGCGAACAGGAAGCGGGCGGGAAGCTTGACCCGGAGCGCACGATTCATGCGGGCGCGTTGTATGCGATGGGGATGATCGACGAGCTGAACCATGCGCTGATTGCGCGGTTCCGCAAGGAGAAGGACCCGCAGGTGCTGAGTGCAGCGGTGCGCTGGCTGACGGAGCATGCGGACCAGGAGCAGGTGGAGAAGCTGCTCCGCATCTTTACAGAGCGGTTCCCGAATTCGATGGTCTATCGCGGCGAGATCGCTCCCGCGGAGTGGCTGGCGAAGGCGACGGAGGGGATGCCGAACCGCGAGGCGGCGCTGGAGGAGTTGCTGCTGCTGTGGCTGGCGAATATCAATCCGGCGTTCAAGCCGTTTCGAGAACTGTACTCGGATGCGCCGTTGCGGGATCAGACGATTTACGCGACGGCGACGAAGACGCTTCCGGAGTATTTCAAGACGCGGCCGAAGCTGTCGCCGGAGGCTGGAAGCCTGCTGGATGCGCTGGAGGCGCCGATGAAGGCGTCGCCGGAATCGCTGACGGGGCAACTGGATTTCATTCGCGCGCACTGGACGCCCTATCTGGATACGGACCTGAAGAAGCTGCTGCTGGCGATCGACACGGTGCGCGAGGAAGAGATTGCGATCTGGATGCTGTTTCATCCGCCGGGGCCGGACTGGCATAGGCATGGGGCTCCGGGGCGCGGCGGCGAGGGCTTTGTCGGGGATGAGTACATCGGGTTTGAGGACCAGTGGTACATCGACGCGGAAGGCCGGCGCAGGCGGCGGTATGCGGCCGACTACCAGGCGCCGCTGAATGAGTATGAGGCGTTTTCGGCAGACCAGGCGTGGATGCCGAACGTGGTGATGGTGGCGAAGAGCACGTATGTGTGGCTCGAGCAGCTATCGAAGAAGTATGGGCGGCACATTCACCGGCTGGATCATATTCCGGATGAAGAGCTGCAGATCATGGCCGATCGTGGGATGACGGCGCTGTGGCTGATTGGATTGTGGGAGCGCAGCATTGCCTCGCGGACCATCAAGCGGCTGCGCGGACATCATGATGCGGTGGCGAGCGCGTACTCGTTGAAGCGGTACGACATTGCGGAAGATTTGGGCGGGAACTACGCGTACGAGAACCTGCGGAATCGCGCGGCGCATTATGGGGTGCGGCTGGCGAGCGACATGGTGCCGAATCATATGGGCATCGATTCGGACTGGGTGCTGGAGCATCCGGACTGGTTTTTGTATCGGTGGGAGAGTCCGTTTCCGAGCTACAGCTTCAACGGGCCCGATCTCTCCACCGACTCGCGGGTCGAGATCAAGATCGAGGACCATTACTACGATCAGTCGGATGCGGCGGTGGTGTTTCGGCTAAGGCATCATCACGATGGGACGACGCGGTACGTTTACCACGGCAACGATGGGACGACGTTTGCGTGGAATGATACGGCGCAGATCGATTACTCGAAGGCATTCGTGCGCGAGCAGGTGATTCAGGCGATCCTGCACGTGGCGCGGCTGTTTCCGATTATCCGGTTCGATGCGGCGATGGTGCTGGCCAAGCGGCATGTGCAGCGGTTGTGGTTTCCGCTGCCAGGGGCGGGGGGGGCGATTCCGTCGCGTGCTGAGAATGCGATGAGCCAGGAAGAGTTCGATTCGCTGATGCCGCACGAGTTCTGGCGCGAGGTGGTGGATCGCGTGGCTGCGGAGGTGCCCGGGACGCTGCTGCTCGCAGAGGCGTTCTGGCTGCTCGAGGGATATTTCGTGCGCACGCTGGGGATGCATCGGGTGTACAACTCGGCGTTCATGAACATGCTGCGCGATGAGGAGAACGCGAAGTATCGCAGTTATCTGAAGAAGACGATCGAGTTCGATCCGGACATCATGAAGCGATATGTGAACTTCATGTCGAATCCGGATGAGCGAACCGCGATCGATCAGTTTGGCACAGGTGACAAGTGTTTTGGTGTGGCGACATTGCTCGCGACATTGCCGGGGCTGCCGATGTTTGCGCACGGACAAGTGGAGGGGTACACCGAGCGCTATGGCATGGAGTACAAGCAGGCCAAGATGGACGAGTGGCCGAATGAGGCATTGGTCGCTCGGCACCAGCATGAGATTGCCCCCCTGCTGAAGCGGCGGCGAATCTTTGCCGAGAGCGCGAACTTTGTGCTGTACGACTTCTGGACGGGCTACGGGTATGTCGATGAGAACGTGTTTGCGTACTCGAACCGCAATGGACGCGAGCGTTCGATCGTGCTCTACAACAACAGCTATGGGTCGACGCATGGGACGATTCATATTTCGGCTGCATCGATGGACAAGGGCTCGGGCGAGCTGCGGCAACGCAGCCTGGCGGAGGGGCTGGACGTTGGCTGGGACGAGTCGCTCATTCTGCGGTATCGCGATCATGCGAAGGGCTTGGAGTATCTGCGGCGGGCGGCGGACATTCATCGGCACGGATTGACGATTGATCTTCGCGGGTATCAGTACGCGGTGCTGCTGGATTGGCAGGAGCTTCACTCGACGGCAGAGCAGCCATGGGACCGGTTGTGCGATTCGCTGGCCGGCGCGGGTGTGCACAGTCTCGATCGCGCGTTGTCGCTGCTGCGGTTGCGGCCGTTGCATGAGGCGCTGGAGCATGCGCTGCATCCGGGCGCGCTGCGAGTTCTGGCGGAACTGGGGCGTGACCTGTTGAAAGAATCGCAGGTGAAGGCCACTGCCGTGGAAGAACCGCTGAAGGACAGCGCGGTCCCGGCGAAGAAACCGGCCGAGGTAGGGGAGCCTGTGTCGCGTTTGCAGCTCTCCGCGCGCGAGCAGTTGCGGCTGGGAGACTGGCTGGGCTCGGTGGATGCTTTCGCGTGGAGAGCGGCTGAGATTCTGCGCGCCGAACCGGCAGAGGAGTTTGTAGGAAAGTTTCGCGAAGAGATCGTTCCTCTGATTGGAGCGGCGCTGCGTTTGCCGCTGCTGGAGCGGAAGTTCTCGACGGTGTGGCCGGGCAATGTGCGAATACTGCTGCCGAGCTGGGAGCCGGGAACGTCGCCGGAGCGAACGTGGGCACCGGTGCTGGCGTGGGCTCTTCTGCGCGGCCTTCCGGGTGAAGGGCGGCCGGAAGAATTGTTTGATCGGCTGGAGGTGCGGGAGACGCTGGGTGCGATTTTCTCGACCAGCGGCCTGGAAGGCGAGGATGTGTGGCGGGCGGCGGCACGCGTGCGTGTGTTGCTCTCGTACGGCGATCAGCCGCTCGAAACGGTGGCGTACTCGCGGCGCTTCTGGAACGAGCCGGATGTGCGCTGGCTGGCCGGAGTGAATGAATCGGGCGGCAAGACGTATTTCAACCAGGAGGCGACGAACGAACTTCTGGCATGGATGGCGCTGCCGTTGCTATTGGGCGTGGCGGAGAGCGCGGGTCCGGATGAAGAACTGCAGCGTCTGGAAGATCGGTTCGCTGCGTTGACCGCGGACGGTAAAGCGGCGGAGTTTGATCTGGAGAGGCTGTTGCGCCGCGTTTCGGCTGAGCCTGTGAGGGTAAAGAACGGGTCCGGGGGCGCGGCTGCGGCAGAAGAGTCGCCCGCGGAAAGCGCGACGCCGAGCAAACGGATGACGCCTGCGAAGGGTGGCTCCGAGGACGGTGAGTAGCTCGGCGCAGCGTTGGTTGTTACCAATGAGTGCGCGTCTGCGCGCCGGAAGTGCGCCGGAACGGGCGTCTTTTGCGACACTTCGGCGCGTCCAACAGATGAATGTCAGATGAACAGAAGCCGCGCCGCACGATTACCGTGATGGGCCTGCTTCGCCCGCACAGGCGGGCGCTGTGGCTTGGCCTGCTGGCAATCGCCGGTGAAAGCATTGCGGACGTTCTGCAGCCGTGGCCGCTGAAGGTGGTGCTCGACAATGTGATCGCGCATAAGGGCGAGCACGGCTGGCTGACGCGGACCCTCCACCGCACTGTGGGAACGAACACGATGCACATTCTGGTGGCGGCGTGTGTGGCAGTGCTGGTCATCGCGCTGCTGGATGCGGTGTGCACGTACGGCGAGAAGTGGGTGACAACGACGGTAGGTCAGTGGGTGACGCATGATCTTCGCCGCGCGCTGTATGCGCGTGTGCAGCGGCTGTCGCTGGCGTACCACGATCAGTCGAAGACGGGCGATCTGATCAGCAGAGTGACGGACGACATTGACGCGATTCAGACCTTTATCGTCTCCGGGTTGCTGAGCATTGTGGTGGACATTGCGACGATCGTGGGCATGATCGGCGTGATGTTTTATCTGAGCTGGCAACTCACGCTGATCGCGATGACGGTCGTGCCGGTACTGTTCACCATCGTTTATGTGTACACGCGCAAGGTGAAGAAATACTCGCGTGCGGTGCGCAAGCAGGAAGGCAAGATGATCTCCGTGGTGCAGGAGGTGCTGGGGTCCATTCGGGTGGTGAAGGCGTTTGCGCGCGAGAACTACGAGATCCAGCGGCTGGAGGGCGAGAGCCTGGAGACGGTGGAAGCGGCGCTGAAGGCGCGCAGGCTGAAGGCGCGGCTGGTTCCACTGGTGAGCATCGTGACGGGAGTGGGTACAGCGCTGGTGCTGTACTTCGGCGGCATGCATGCAGTGACGAATGCCGTGGTGGGCGCCGGCGGTGGAACGATCGTTGTGTTTCTGGCTTACATCAAGAACATGTACAAGCCGATGCAGGACATCTCGAAGATCATGGATTCCTACTCGAAGGCGGATGTCGGGTATGAGCGGATCAAGGAGGTGATCGAGGTTGAGGACGAGCTGCGTGATGCACCGGATGCGCGCAATGCGCCGAAGCTGCGCGGCGATATCGACATCGAGAATGTGAACTTCTGCTATAACTCCGACCAGCCAATCCTGCGCGATATCAACATGCACGTGAAGGCGGGGACGACTATCGCGATTGTGGGACCGACGGGTTCAGGGAAGACGACGCTGGTGAACCTGATACCACGGTTCTATGACGTGACGAGCGGGGTTGTGAAGGTGGATGGGATTGATGTGCGGACGCTGAAGCAGCGATCGTTGCGCGAGCAGATCAGCCTGGTGATGCAGGATACGCTGCTGTTCAGCGGAACCATCTGGGACAACATTGCATACGGACGGCCGGAGGCGGGCTATGCGGAGATTGTGCGCGCTACAAAGGCGGCCAATGCTGCGGAGTTCATCGAGAAGCTGCCGCACAAGTACGACACGGTGGTCGGTGAACGCGGTCTGACACTCTCGGGCGGGCAGCGGCAGCGGATTGCAATTGCTCGAGCGATCGTTCGCAACAGCCCGATCCTGATTCTTGATGAGCCGAGTTCGGGACTTGATGCTGCGAGCGAGCAATTGGTGTTTGATGCGCTGGATCGACTCATGGAGAACAAGACGGCGATTGTGATTGCGCACAGGCTTTCGACGATCCGCAAGGCGAGCTGCATCTACGTGGTGAAGGATGGCCGGATCGTAGAGCAGGGAACGCATGACGAACTCATCGCGCGGGATGGAGTTTATCGGCAGTTGCACGATATCCAGTTTCAGGAATCGCAGGAGGCGACTTCCGCCACGGTGGCGTGAGCATCGCTCTAGAGGTTCTTCAGCTGGGCGATGCGTTGCTCGAGAGTTGCTACGTATTCCTTCGTCTCTTGGGGCGTGAAGTTTCCAGCGCGGAAGGCGTCGACCAGTTGCTGATGACTGAGCTGCCCGAGGAGTGAACCGATCCAGCGAGCGTCGGCGCGCGGAATGTCGCGGCCGATCCATATGTACCGGTTCTGGCGCAGGTACATGAACGCAAGCAGGCCGCCGGTTTCTTCGACGATCTTGTTGGGGACGCCGGGTGTCGCGAAGTTGACCGTGGTTGCGGTCCTGTCGGTGATGAACCGGGATTCCGCATATGCCTTCGCGTTGCCCTTGCCGTTCACATCCTTAATGCGCACGGTATTTGTGCCCAAGCTGGCGCCGGTATCACTGACGAGAAAGATCTGTTGACCAGTCTTCTTGTCGAGGTAGACGGCATTATTATCGTTCTTCAGATCGAAGCTGTTCAGTACGGCGATGATGACGCGCAGGCCGTTGAATTCGCGCGTGCCGATGAACGGATTACTCTTCCATGCCCAGCCGGCGATGCGCTTTTCCGCATCTGGTTTTCGGGCGAAGCGAACGTCGGAGACCTGGTCTCCGTTCGTGATGTAGCTATGGCCACGATGCATGTGGAGGCCCGAGACGGATGCATTCGGGAGGACGTAGTCGACGTCCGTGAAATAGCCAATGGCCCAGAGCAGACGGGATGCGGTGACCTCCGGACGCGCTTCGGGGCCGAGCTTTGCGCGCCACTTGGTTCCGCTTGCGTCGCGGACATCGAACTTGGGATTGGAGCCGTTCTTGTCTTCGTCGAGAAAGGTGAAGGGCGGCTTGGGCTGGCCGTCGTCGCCGCCCAGGCCGTAGAGAAGATTTTTGCTGGCGATATCACCGGGGTTTTGCCAGAGGATGGCGTTGTGGGCCTCGGCGGCCGCGATTGGCTTGTGATCATCCTTGCGGGATTTCTTGTCCTTGCCGGTGCTGCTGGAAGCAGGCGCGGTGGCATGTTGTGATGCGGTGTGCGAAGGCGGCGGGTATGGCGCCTGGGCATGCGAGAGTCCGATTGTCGCGAGGCAGATCGAACAAGCTATCACGACCCGACGAATCATTCGCGAACTCCCCACGAGCCGCTAAAGCGCTTTGAGCTGCGCGATACGGCTTTCCACAACAGAGACGTACTGCTCGATGGATTCCGGAGGGAAGTTGCCGGCGCGAAAGGCGTCGGCAAGCTGCTGATGAGTGAGCTGGCCGAGCATGTCTCCGACCCAGCGGGCGTCTTCGCGCGGGATGTTGTCGCCGATCCAGTCGAAGCCTTTGCGTCTCACATAGTCTTTGGTCATGAGGCCGGCAGTTTTGACGAGGACGCCGGTGGGCGCCCCAGGTGTGCCGAAGTCAACGGTGGTTGCAGTGGTCTTGGTAATGAACTTCGAGTTGACGTAGTTCTCGACGTTTCCCTTGTCTTCGGAGCGGCTGGTTTCGAGACTATTGGTCGCGAAGGTGGCGCCGATGTCACTGACAAGAAAGATCTGATGACCGGTTTTCTTGTTCGTGTAAACGGCGTTGTTTACGTCCTTGAGATCCCAACTGTTCAGGACGGCCATCATGACGCGAAGACCGTTGAACTCGCGGGTATCGCGAAAGGGATTCGTCTTCCACTCCCAGATGCCGATTTTTGTATCTTTGCCGGGCTTGCGGGAGAAACGAGCGTCGATGACCTGATCGCCGTTATGAACACGCTTTGAGCCACGCTTGATGTCGAGGCCGTCGATCGTGGCGACATGCAGGAGGTAATCGTCATTGACGTAGTATCCAATTGCCCAGAGAAGGCGGGACGCGACGACTTCAGGGCGGGCTTCCTCGCCGAGTTTCACGCGCCATTTCCTGCCGTTGGCATCGTTCACGTCGAATTTCGGGTTGGTTCCGTTCGTGTCTTCGGCGATGAACTTGAACGGGGCGACAGGCTGGCCGTCCTTACCGCCGTGGCCGTAAAACATGTCCTTGCCGGCGATATTGCCAGGGTCACTCCAGAGCGACGCGTTGTGGATGTTCGCCTGATCGACGGGCTTGTCGTTGTCTTTCTTTGCGGCTTTCGGGTGCTTCGCGGGAGGTGCGGAGTCGCGGTCGGGAGCCGATGGCGTATTCGGCGACTGCGAAGGAGCGGCGTGGTCTGCGGGGGCGGGCACCTCCTGCGGCATGGCGGAGGCGGGAGGAGCGGCTTGCTCCGGCACTGTGCCGGGCTGCTGCGCAGGTTGCGGCGGTGCCGCGGAGGATGGCGACGTCGTGGTATGCGTAGGGAGCGCCGGTGGATTCTGCGGTGTGGACTGATCGTTTGAGCCCGGGGAACTGGGCTGAGATTGCGCGGGCTGAGATTGCGCGGACAAAGTGGCGCTATAGAAGGCCACACAGATGGCTGAAAGAATCGCGAATCGTCGTACAAGGTGCAGCATGGGTGGTTCTCCGGAGACAAGGCTTATGAAACCCATCTGGTTAGAAGCATTTGAGCGGCTTTGTGGCTATCTAGGCGGCGCAGAAAAACATCCCGGAGAGCTTCTGGCGCATCCCTCTTCGAGAGAGCGTCGCGCGTCGCGTTGAGGGCGTATCGGTGTGCCTCGGCAAGGAACAACCGTGAAGCTATATGTGCAGCCCGACGCAGGACTTGAACCAATCCTCTCTGCGATACGCAAGGCGAAGAAGTGTATCCAGATTCTGATATTTCGTCTTGACCGGCCGGAGATCGAGAAGGCGCTGGTGGAAGCGGTGGAGCGCGGGGTTACGGTCCAGGCGCTGGTTGCGTATACGAATCGTGGCGGGGATAAGGTGCTGCGGCGGTTCGAGATGCGCGCCCTGGAGCGCGGAATCACGGTTACCCGAACGGCAGACGACCTGGTGCGATATCACGGCAAGATGATGATCGTGGACGGCAAAGAGCTACTACTGCTGGCCTTCAACTTTACGCATCTGGACATCACCCTAAGCCGGTCTTTCGCCATCAGCACTTCGAACAAAGGATTAGTGCAGGAAGCGGTAAAGCTGTTTGATTGCGACTCCAAGCGCACGCCGTATACAGCAGGAAACAAAGATTTCGTTGTGAGCCCGGTGAATGCGCGTGAGCAATTGACGGCGTTTATACGCGGAGCCAAGAAGCAGCTGCTGATGTACGAGATGAAGATCAGCGATAGCGAGTTTGTGAAGCTGCTGAACGAGAAGATTTCGCAGGGTGTGGATGTGCGGGTGGTTGGAAGCACGAGCAATAAGGGCAGCACGATACCGGGACGCAAGCTGACGATGAGGCTTCATGCGCGCGCAATCATGCGCGATGGAAAGGCAGTTTTTCTCGGCAGTCAAAGTCTTCGGAAGCTGGAAATGGAAGCGAGGCGTGAGATCGGCATCATTGTGCACGATCCAAAGATCGCCAAGCAGATGATCAGTACGTTCGATTCTGACTGGAGTGGAGCGACGCCGGAGCAACAGTCCGCCGAGGTTAGCGACCTGATCAATGTACCGGCAAAGAAGGTCGCCAAAAAGGTTGTGAAGGAGCTGAATCTTGGCCCGGCGGTCGAGCAGGCTCTCGACCGGGCGATGGACAAGAAGGACAATGTGCAGCTTGAGTCCAAGGAAGTAGTGGAAGGTGTTCGCGAGGCGATGCGTGAGGAAGTGCATGCCGCGGTGACGCAGGCGCTGCATGAGCTGGTTACGGCCGCGGCAGGCTCAGACGAAGCGGCGCAAGAGAGAAAGAACGGAAATGGGTAGAGGAGACGAAATGCCGGAGAGCCGGGTTGTCGTTGTTACAGGCGCGTCTGCGGGGCTGGGACGCGCGATCGCACACGCGTTTGCGCGGGAAGGAGCCCGGATTGGGCTGCTTGCGCGGAATCCGGAGGCGCTGGACGCGTGCAGGCAGGAATGCGAGGTGCTCGGAGGGCAAGCGCTGGTTGTGCCCACGGACGTTTCGATCGCGAGTGACGTGGAGGCTGCGGCCAGCAAGGTGGAAGAGGCGTTCGGGCCGATTGACGTGTGGGTGAATGATGCGATGGTCAGCGTCTTCTCGCCGGTGAAGGAGATGGAACCGGAGGACTACAAGCGCGTTACGGATGTGCTTTACCTGGGATTTGTGCACGGGACGCTGGCCGCATTGAAGCGCATGATGAGGCGGGAAAACGGCCACGGCAAAGGAACGATCATCCAAATCGGCTCAGCCTTGGCGTACCGGTCGATTCCATTGCAGTCGGCGTACTGCGCAGCGAAACATGCGATCAATGGATTTACGGATTCGCTGCGATGCGAGCTGGTTCATGACGGCAGCAATGTGCAGATTACATCCATTCACATGCCGGCGATGAACACGACCCAGTTCAACTGGGTGAAGAACCGGCTACCAAATGATCCGCAGCCAGTGCCGCCGATCTATGAGCCGGAAATTGCGGCGAAGGTGGTTGTCGCTGCGGGGATGGCCAAACGGCCGCGGCGTGAGTACTGGGTTGGCGCGCCGACCATTGCGGCTATTGTCGGACAGAAGTTTGTGCCTGGCTTGCTCGACCGTTATCTCGGCAAGACAGGTTACGACTCACAGCAGATCAAGGGTGAACCGCGCGATCCGAATGCGCCGAACGATCTGTATCACTACGTGCCGGGTGTTCACAGTGCGCGCGGAAAGTTTGACGACCGGTCGAAGCGAACGAGCGCGGAGGTGTTTATGACGCTTCATCGCAATTGGTTTGTCGCCGCGGCGGCGCTCGTGCTCGCGGCCGGGGGAACACTCCTGGCAAGACGAAACGCGTAAGCAGGGTGACCATGGTTGGCCAGAGTTCTCGTCAGGCAGAGAGCCACAGGTTGCTAGCAGGGGCAAATGCCGCGGCCTTGCTGACGCTGGTTCCTGTAGCTCTTCATCAGCTCGGAGTCGTGAGTCATCTGCCCGATCCGCCGGGAACTATGTTCGCTTCGGATGGCATCACAGACTCGGCCATTGCGCATCCATTCGGGATTCCAGATGCGCTGCTCGGAATTGCGAGCTACGGGACGACGCTGCTGCTGGTTCGGAGCGCGCCCACATGCAGCGCAGCGCGCAAACTTGTTGGCGCCAAGCTGTTGCTGGACAGCGGAGTCGCGATATTCAACACCTCGCGACAGCTAGTGAAGTTTGGAAAGATTTGTAGCTGGTGTATGGGCACGGTGGCAGCGACTGCAGTCATGGCGTATGCAGGGCGGCAGTTGATCGCTGGAGTGTTTTCAAGCGAGCCCGCTCCGCGCTAACGGCGCAGGAACAGCATGAAAGCAGACCCGAAGGCGGCGATGCCAACCGTCATCCAGAGGACGTAATCGCCGGGATGGCCGCTCTGCATCTCGCGCAGCGGGAGAAAGCCGCGTTCGAGAAACGCGCCGATGCGCAGATGCCGCGGCAGTCGGTTGCGAAAGACCGATGACAGCGCCAGAAGCAGCCCAAGAATGAGTGCCAGCACACCTCGTGCGATAGCTCCGGGGATTGCTTCGCTCCAGGACGGTTGTGTGAGTGCGACGTGTTGGCCGGTGTAGGACGTGTGCAGATACGCAGACTGGCTGGCCATGGCGGCCGCAGCGTCTCGCAGCACAGGAAGCCACTGGGGATCTGCGAAGAGAATGACCGCAAGGAGCATGCAGGCGGCTGGAGGAACGAGATGAAAGACACGAAGTTTGCGGTGCTCCGGATCTGTTTCGGGCAGTTCGCCGATCTCGGCGGAGCGGTCGCTCAGGGCGCCATCACCCCAACCGAAAAAGGTGTGCATCCCAACCCGCAAGACGGCGGCTGAGGTGAGTGCGCCGCCAACGATGAAGATGGCGGACAGCCCATGAAGATGGCTCAATTCCGCGGCGTGTTCCGCGGCGGCTTCTCCGAACAGTAACGCGAGCGGAGGAGCTGCCGCGAGGCCGACTGCACCGAGCATCCAGAGCGCCGCGACCCACGGCAGATGACGAACTGAAGCGAAGAGTTCTCGTTCCGTGATGGAGCGCTGGTTATGAAGCAGCACGCCTGAGAGAAAGAAGAGGCCGCCTTTGATGAAGGCGTGCGCCACCAGATAGGCCATCATGGCGGCGAGGCCGAGCGGGCCTCCTGCGGCGAGGGCAGCAAGCATAAGGCCGGAGTGGCACACGGTGGAGAACGCAAGCATGCGCTTGAGGTGATGTTCGGCGTAGCACATGACGCTCGCGATCAGGACGGTGGCCACTGCAAACGCGAAAAGTATGGCGTGCAAGGCGTAGATGTGAGGAACGAACGATTGGGCAAAGATCGCGTAGTAGATGCGAGCAACGGCATAAAGTCCGAGCTCGACCATGAGGCCGGAGAAGAGTACGCAGACGGGGGTGGGAGCGACGGCGTGGGCGTCGGGCAGCCAGAGATGAAAGGGCACGATCGCTGCTTTGGTGAGAAATCCGCAGAACAGCAGCGTGCACGCGAAAAGAGCGAGCGGGTCATGGCGCTGTCCGATGGACAATCCGATCTGCGCCATGTTCAGTGCGCCTGTTACGGAGTAGAGAAGCGCGATGCCGGTGAGCACGATGAATCCGGCGACGCTGTTGGTGATGGCGAAGTTGAAGGAGCCTTGCAGCGGAGCAGGCTCTTCGATTTTCAGTCCGCAGAGGGCAAAAGCAGCGATACTCATCAGCTCGAAAAATACGAAGAGGTTGAAGAGGTCGCCCGTGAGCGAGAAGCCGCACATGGCGGCGAGAAAGATAAGCATCAGCGGATGAAGATGCTTCTCTCCGGAGTCTACGAAGCGCCAGGAAAAGAGCAGGGCCAGTGAGGTCAGCAGGGCTGCTAGAGCGGCCAGGCCAGCGCCGATGGGCTCAATCACCATGCCGATTCCGAGCGCCATCGAACCGCGCGGCCACCATCCGCCGAGCCAGTAGACACTGGCTCCGTGATGCACAGCGCCATAGAGAAGAATGGCGGTAATGGCGAGTGTGCCGAGAGAGGCGAGCAGGCCGAGGATGTCCATCGCCACACGCGGCAGCCATTTGCGAAGGGCAGCCAGAATTGCCGCGCTGAGAAGCGGTACAGCGACGGCGAGGGCTGGAGAGATGGGTGGGTTGGTGATCATCCGCGCAAGGTCCGAAGATCGTTAGGGGAGACGCTGCCGGATTTTTCGTGCGCCTTGACGACCATGGCGAGCAGCAGTGCGACAACGACGGCTTCTACAACAACATCCGTGAGCATGAGTGCTTGTACGACGGGATCGACGACCAGCTTGCTTGTGGAGATGTCGGCGAAGATCGGGGCGGACCCACCGACGCGGTAACCGATCGCGAGCAGAAGCATGTAGGTTGAACTCTGCAGAATCGCGAGACAGACGACGGCGTGGACAAGATGTTTGCTGGTGACCAGACCGTAAAGGCCGCAGAGCAGCAGCCAGGCTGCAACGAAGTACGGAAGCGAATGCAGAATTCCGGGCATCTAGTCCTCCTCCGGAAAAGCACCGGCGATGATCTCCTGCAGGTAGATGTAGACGACGAGCACGAATGAAGCGGTCACTTCGAGGCCGACACAGGCGCTGATGAGCGCTATCGTTCCCGAGGAGAAGACGTCACCGGTGGTGCCGAGTGGGATGAAGTTGCAGAGAAACGGAAGTCCGGCAAGCAGGGGAGCGATGCCGATGATGGCGTAGCCGCCGGCCCCGAACGCTTCGGTGATTTCTACGAGGGCGTGCGATGTGATGCGGCGGAACGCGCCGGTGTTCTCGCAGACATAAACCAGCACAGCGCCGGTGGCGAGGATGACACCTGCCTGAAAGCCGCCGCCAGGTGTGAGTTGTCCATGCAGGCCGATGTAGAGGCCAAAGACGGTTGTCACCAGAAGAGCAGGGAGATTGACAGCACGTACCGCAGCGCTGAGGCCGGCGTCGTCCTGGAGCCTGCTTGCGGGCCGTTTGAGCGCACCCTCTTCTTTCCGCAGCAGCATGGAGACGCCCAGTACGGCGGTGAAGAGGATGAACTCCTCGCCAAGCGTGTCGAAGCCGCGGTAGTCGTAATTGATGGCGTTGACAATGTCGGTGACGTGCCGCTCGTAAACGGCGACGCGCGCGATGGCGTCTCCGTAGGGGCCGCGGTAGCTGCCCCAGGCTGGCAAATTGAGCGCCGCGTAAGCGTACAGGAAGAGCAGCACCCCACCGGCGATAAAGAACAATGAGTTGCGAGCGCGCTCAGTCATGGCGACCCTCACTTGAGCTCGAGCCCTGGGCTGCAGACCTGGCGCGGTCGCGGAATCTCATGCGCGCGATTGCAAGCATCACCATCAGCGGAAGGGCGACTGCGCCAACTGTTATCTGCGAAAGAGCGACGTCGGGCGCCTGAAAGACGAAGAACATCAATGCGAGCAGCAGACCGTAGAAGCCGAGTGCGAGCACCTGGTTGGTGACATTGCGCGTGCACACGACGGCGGCACCCGTCGCACCAATAAGAAGCAGAAGTCCGGCCCCGAACCAGATCATCATTGGGACTCCTTTGTGTCACGAACGAACTCGATGGGATCACCATCGCGGGGTTCCCAGTGGCCGAGTTTGCGGGCGCGGAAGGCGCGGGCGGTGGCGTGGGTCACGACGGAGTTGACCGCCAGGAGCATGAAGCAGATCGCGAGTGTCTTCCAGAAGGCTTGCCCGGCGCCGATCTCGACGAAGACGGCGATGGTGAGGGCAATCCCACCGACCGCGGGCAGGGAAAGGTAGTGCAGGGCCTGCGTAGGTTCGCGCATCCGCAGCATCCCGAGAACGCCCAGCCAGGCTGCGAGCACGACGATGGCAAGCAGTATCGACTCGCCGATGGGGTGGTGAACGTTCACAGGTACTTCCCTAGAAAACGAACGAAAACAAGACCGCCTCCGAAGGAGAGGATGGCGAGGGTCAGGGGGAGATCGATGAATATCAGCCGTCCGGTGCCGACGGTGAAGAGCACCATCGTGGTGATGACGATCATCGAGGTCATCTCCACGCCGACGAGACGGCGTTCGGGCGTGCCGCGAAGGCACATGAAGGCGCAGAGAACGAGTGAAGAGGCGACTGCGACACCGGCCATGAGCCAGAGGTTCATGATTTGGCCTCGTCGTGGGAATGGGGTGGCGGGCCCGGAAGGGCGCCGAGTTCCTCGGCCAGCTTTCCAACGCCGGCGCGCTGGAGTTGGTGGAAGAGCATGCGGCTCTGTTCGTAATCAATTCCGATCACGATGGAATTTGGGGTAACCGTTGTGAACGCCGTCGCGAGGACCCGCCGCCCGGCGAGCAGGGGATCGTCCTTGCTCGTTTTGAAGCCGCAGACCCGGTAGAAGGAGCTGGCGCGTTTGATCCCGAGCAGGTCTTTCATCAAGACCAGCGTGACCACCCAGGTGTCCCTGACGATGTACCCCGGAAGCCGCCAAGCGGTTGCCAGATCTTTCAGGCGTATGTCGAGCTTCTGCTGTTCGGCGCGATAGACGAACTGGAGGAAGAGAGCCGAAGCAAGGACGGATAGCGCACCGACGATCATCTCGTCGCGCTTCACGCCAGCGACGAGCAGGATCCATTCACCGGCCATGATCAGAACCGAGAGCGCCAGGACGCCCGCAGAGATGGTCCTCAGCCTCCTTGTCTTCGCCTCGCTCATGCAAAGTAAAGGACGGCGGCAGAACGCCTTAGAGATGCTTGTGGCTGGTTTCGTGTCTCGAATGCGTGGTGATAAGCCCTAAACCGATGCCTGAGCCCTCAAAATGCCCGAACACTCTCTTCGGTGACGAGCTCCTTGACGGAAATATTCATGCTGGTACCGAGCTTCATGAAGTTCTCGCGCCACTCGCGCGACCAGTACTGGCTGTCGCTGCGCCGGAGCATGTCATTCCAGATGTTTTGCGCTTGCCACAGGTTGACGTCCATGGGGAGAGACCGAAGGCTCTCCGCGATAGCTAGCGTCTCTTGGAGCACGGCAAGGTTTTGAATTTCGGCGCTGTCCTCCAGGCGAAGCATGGCCCGCTTCATCCTTTTGTCGGCTGTGAAACTTAATAGCGGAGCGTCCAAGGTGACATTGTCGATGTCTGCCCGACGCAGCAGTCGGGTGATCTCTGCAGGGTCAAAGCTGTCGGATTCAATCGTCCGGCGGAGGCTGGCATTGATGGCGAAGGCAGCCGTCAGGGCAAGCGCAGGAGGCGCGGGCACGTTGCTCTCGCCGAGGAAGTGCAGCAATGTCGCGTGCTCCTCGTAGATACGCATCAGCGAGCTCTCGACCTGCTCGAGAGTCTGATTGAGGATGCTTGTAAGGATACGGTGCTGCTCGTCGGCGAAAAGCGAGGTAAGAGAGTAGAGCGTTCCCCCGAAGAATGGGTCAATGAGCCGAATGAGTTCCGGAAGGTTGGCTCTGCGGACCGCGGTGCGCGCCCCCTTCACGAAGATATTCCAACTGGTCTCGTCATCTGGATGAAAGCGTTTAACGGCTGCGGAGAGGTTCTGGTCGCCGAGGTGAAGGACGGCAAAGCAGATCTCTTCCGTCTCCTCAGTAACGCGGGAGCGAACGACTGCGCGGCCAAGCGCAACCCGGCCGTGGCCTGAGGTGAGCAGATCGTAGCTGTTCCGATGGACGTCGTAACAGAATAGCTGGCCCGACGGCGGGTAGGCCCGGAACATTGAACTGATGGCGTAGTGTGCGCCGACGTGCTCCATGTCCACGCGTCGGGCGGTCACAAAGCGCCGGTAGACCTCAGCGCCATTTCCAACCTCGGCGACGTTGCTCTGCGCACCCAGCAGGACGGCCAGAAACTCCTCTTCAAGCTTGCGGCCGGACTCACGGAACAGCTTTGACGCAAGCTGCAGGGCTCTTCCGGCGTAGGCGATAATCTGCACCGTCTCAATGCCGGAGATCTCATCAAAGAACCAGCCGCAGCTTGTGTACATCAGTTGCGTGTAGCGCTCGAGCTCAAGCAACTCCAGAGCTGTGATGCGCTCCTCTGGTGAGAGCTCGTGTGTTGCGTGTTCTTCAAAGAACCGGTCGACATTTTCAGGGCTTCGATTCAGGATGACGCTGATATAAGCGTCTCGTGCGGCCCAGAGATCATTGAGCAGCGGAGCGGCGACCTCTTCCGCCAGAGGAGCGGCGCCATCGCGGAACAGGTCGAGAGCTTCGCGGAGAGGACCTCGCCAGAGCTGATTCCAGCCCGGCTTTCCGCCATTACAGCCGCAGTTGGAACGCCAGCGCTCGATGCCGTGAGCGCAGCTCCATGAGCTGTCGTCGAAGACTTCTGCCTCCCAGCGGGGTGGAAAGCGCTCGAGGAACTCGCCGTAGTTTGTCAGCCTGGCATCGCGGTTCTCTTCGATCCAGTGCATCGCAGAGCTCAGGGCCATTTCGCCATGGCGATGGTGATGGCCATAGCTCTCGCCGTCGGTGGCAACGTGCACAAGTTGCGGCTCGTCGGCGGGCTTCTCTGCGCGGAAGCCCTCAAGGAGGCGCCTGGCGAAGTCCTGACCGGAGTGCAGCAGCCCTTCAAAGGCGATGGCGCGCGATGCCGGGCTATCGTAAAAGAACACTGCGATGGAACGCCCCTCGTCGAGCTTCACAAGGTACGGCCGGGTAGGGTCGACAGAAGCGTTGGGGGTCTCGATCCAGGCCGTGTGGCTGGGACCGGCGCCATTACCGGACACTGAAGCGGACTCGTGTGCGTTGGCGTCAGGCAGCGGCCGGATGCGGGCGCACTGATGCGGGGCGAGGATGGTAAATCGAATGCCCTCTTGCGCCATAAGATCGAGAACTTTGCGCGATACTGCGGTTTCGGCCAGCCACATGCCTTCAGGAGTGCGTCCGAAGCGATGCTCGAAGTCTGCGATACCCCAGCGTATCTGGGTGCGAGCGTCTCGCTCATTCGCAAGAGGCATGATGATGTGGTTGTAGCTCTGCGCGAGGGCGGAGCCGTGCCCCGAGTAGCGCTCCATGCTGGCGGAGTCCGCATCGAGGATCATGCGATACGTGCGCGGCGCGAACTCGGCCAACCAGCTCAACAGGGTGGGACCGAAGTTGAAACTCATCCGCGCATAGTTGTTCATGATGCGGATGATCTGAGTCTGCTCGTTCTGGATACGCGAGGCGCCGTTGGGGGCGTAGCACTCGGAAGTGATGCGGTCATTCCAGTCGTGGTAGGGCGCCGCGGATTCCTGCATCTCCACTGTCTCGAGCCAGGGATTTTCGCGCGGAGGCTGATAGAAGTGTCCGTGCACACACACGAACCGCAGGGGAGCCGGGGTGGAATCGTTGGGCCTGGGTGTTGTTGTAAGTCTACGAGCCATCAGTCAAAATCTTATTCCTTGGACGCATGCCGACCCGGAATGGAGTTGCTACTGTGGCTGAATGATTCTGCCGGCGGCGAGATCGCATGCGCGCCACATATACCAGCTCGCTATGGATCGCCAGGGTGCCCACTTCTTTGCGCGACGTTCCATCTGCTCACGAGTAGCGAGCAGGTCGGCCGTGACCTTCTGTGATGGTTTCAGGCCAAGAAAGGTCAGCGCGAATCCCTTCCGAACACCGTAGTCGGACACAGGCAGGACGTCGGGGCGACCCAGGCGGAAGATCAGCAGCATCTCAACGGTCCAACGACCGATGCCCCGGACCTGTGTGAGGTGCTCAATGATGTCTTCATCAGCCATCTTCTTAATGGCGCTAAGTGAGGGCACGGTTCCGTCGAGCGTTTTGGCGGCGAGATCACGGAGCGCCAACATTTTGTTGTGCGAGAGTCCGGCGGAGCGGAGTTGTTCGTTGGGGCAGTCAAGAAGGTGCCGCGGCGAAGGGTGTGTGCCGAGGCCGCAGATGGGCTCGAAGCTGGCGAGCATCCGGGCATGGATGGTGGCGGCAGCCTTGCCGTGGAGTTGCTGATAGATGATGGATTCTGCCAACGCTTCGAAGGGCGATTGCTGAGAAGCAAGCCGCAGGGTAAAGGGCCCGGCGCGTTCGATCAGCCGGGCAAGCTTGGGGTCGGCGGCAGAGAGTGCCGCGACTGCAACGCTCGTGTCATAAGGAGGTTTGTTTGTGGGGCCGGAGCGCGGGCGAGGCATGGGGAGTAGTGTGGCACGAATTCGGACTATTGTGGACGCAGTTATTCGACAAGGTGCTGATCTGCATGAACGAAAGAGCGCGAAATGCGCTGAATTGCCTGTCGCAATGGCCGAGATCGGCCATTTAGCTCTTCGATTATCGTTTCATGCATCGAACATCGGTCAAGATCCACGAGCGACCCTCTTCAAACTGCCATAAATCGGCTGCTATACTTTGGCTCTCGAAGCAGTGTCGGTCTCGTCGGATTTCCCCCACGGACAGATAACTACATAAATGCTGCAATCGTCCCGTTGCGGGACGAGGGAGCAGCATGCAATTGCAGTAGCAGGAGCGAAGCCGATGATTTCGGCGAACGGAGAGCAGGAACGCACTCATGGCGCAAGTCTTTGACCGCAGTTCGAATGCACTGGTTCGTTTGAGCCTGGTGCTGACGGGTCTGATCGTCATCGCGCTCGGCGTGACGCTGAACGAGTTGCAACGGTCCCCCTGGGTCACGCGACAGGGCCAGCGTCCCGACCAGCCGGTACCGTTTAGCCATAAGCACCACGTCGAGGGTCTGGGCCTGCAATGCCAGTACTGCCACACGTCTGTGGAGAAGAGCTCGTATGCGGGCATTCCACCAACGAAGACGTGCATGAACTGCCACTCCGAAATCTGGACCAACGCGCAATTGCTGGAGCCGGTGCGTAATAGCTGGGCAACGGGTGAGTCGATCCAGTGGATCCGTGTTCACGATCTTCCGGACTACGTCTACTTCAATCACGAGATTCACGTTAATAAAGGCCTTGGATGCGCCAGCTGTCACGGCCGCGTAGACGAGATGCCGCTGATGTACGAAGAGAACACGCTGCAGATGGAGTGGTGCCTCAACTGCCATCGCAACCCTGCCGGGAACCTGCGTCCTGCCGCCGAGGTCTACAACATGGCATGGGCAGGGCCTTCCAGCGAGAAGCCGGTCTGGTGCACGACCACCGGCAAGGCGGGACCGACAGCCGGCTCGGTTTCGTGCACGACGACAGACCCGAATACTGGACAGAATCCCGAACTCGCGCAGGCTGAGGGTCCCAAGCCGCTCGGGCAGGGCCGGCCTCAGTCGGGATTCCCGATGGAGCCACATCCGCCTAACGAGCCTGGTTCAGTATCGGATGTGCCTGTGATCACGATGCCGGCTAACTATCAGAAGTTCACCAGCCAGGTCGACCTTGGTCATTATCTGATGGACAAGTACCACATCCGTACGGCCAACGAGCTCTCCAGCTGCGAGACATGCCACCGATGAACGAGACGATGATGAATCAAGAGGCGAAGGCCGCGGGCGTGCTGCCAGAGAACCGAGCGCCGGAAGACGGAAGCCCGGCGGCAGGGAACGGAACGGCGGCACAGGTTGTAACGACGATCGCGCCGGCTCCTCGAAAGAAGATGACCCTTGCCGAGGTTCGCGCGAAGCTCGACGGCAAGACGGGGCGGCGGTTCTGGAAGAACCTGGACGAGTTGGCCGAGACGCCCGAGTTTCACGACCTGATGCAGGAGGAGTTCCCGCGGCAATCCGGCGCGGGCGAGTGGATCGACGCGGTTTCGCGCCGCAGTTTTCTTAAGGTAATGGGCGCGAGCTTTGCGCTGGCTGGGCTGGCCGGTTGTACTAAGCAGCCCGACGAGCCGATCTTCCCGTACATTAAGCAGCCCGAGGATCTGATCCTCGGCCGCCCGATGTACTTTGCAAGCGCGCATCCGTTCCCAACCGGAGCGATTCCGGTGCTGATCAAGTCCGACGCATTTCGTCCGATCAAGGTTGATGGCAATCCGGAGCACCCGATGTCCAAAGGGCGTTCGGATACCTTCACCCAGGGGACCTTATTGGGGCTGTATGATCCTGATCGGTCGCAGCATCCGCGTTTCCGGGGTGACGCCGCGGAGTGGGGAGATTTCCAGCAGCAGTTTGTGAAGGGTGTCGGCCAGCTTCCCGGCGGTCAGGGCCTGTACTTCCTGTCGGAGACGATTACCTCTCCAACGCTTGCGGCGCAGTGGAAGCAGGTGCAGGCGAAGTACCCGCAGGCCAGGCTGATCCAGTACGACGCGGTGAACGGCGACGTCGCTCGCGCGGCTTCGAAGGCGGCCTTCGGCGACTACTACGACACACAGTACAAGCTGGATGATGCGGACATTATCCTTTCGCTCGATGCGGACTTTTTAGGCGGCATTGGCTTCCCGGGGTTCCTGCCAATGGCAGCATCCTTTGCGGAGCGCCGTCGCTACGAAGAAGGCAAGACCATGAACCGGCTGTACGTCGTAGAGACGATGCCGTCGGTTACGGGATTCAAGGCGGATCATGCGCTGCGGTTGAAGCCGAGCGAGGTCGAAGCCTTCGCGAGTAGCCTCGCAGGTGGCGGCGGTTCAGTAGCCAATCCCGCAGCGCAGAAATTCCTGACTGCTGTCCTTGACGATTTGAAGAAGGCCAATGGTCGCGCGGTGGTCATCGCGGGACCGCAGAGTTCGGCGGCATGTCATGCTGCCGCGCACGCATTGAATGCCTCGCTGGGTGCTGTCGGTAAGTCGGTCAGTTACTCAGCTCCGCTGGCGCCGATTCCCACCGAGCAGGGTACAGACCTGAAGTCGCTCGTCGACGACATGAACGCCGGCAAGGTGAAGTGGCTGGTGATGCTCGGCGTGAATCCGCTGTACAACGCGCCCGTGGATTACGACTTCATCGCCGGATTCAACATGGTGCCGAACTCGGTGCACCTGGGCGAGTACCTCGACGAGACGGGATTCTATTCGACCTGGCACGTCAACCAGGCGCATTATCTGGAGAGTTGGTCGGACGCGCGCGCCGCAGACGGAACGATTTCGATTATCCAGCCGATGATCGATCCGCTGTACGGCGGCAAATCTGCACATGACATTCTGCAAACCCTGATTGATCCATCGCAGTCTTCTTATGACGTCCTGACGTCCAGCGCCAAGACGTACATCAAGGGCGGCGACTTCGCGACTGCATGGAAGAAGGCGCTGCACGACGGCTGGGTTGATGGAACGGCGAACACGGCTGCCAGTGTTTCGGCTCCGAAAGCTGCCGCGCCAAATACGGCAAGCTCGCCGGCTGCAGCTTCCGCCGGAGACGGTACGCTCGAAATCAAGTTTGTTCCCGATCCGTCGCTGTATGACGGACGTTATGCGAACATCGGCTGGCTGCAGGAGCTGCCGAAGCAGGTAACGAACCTGTCCTGGGACAACGCCGCGCTCATCAGCGTGGACACGATGGGCAAGCTTGGCATCGAGGAGAACGAGGCGATTGAGCTCGAGCTCAAGGGCCGCAAGGTCATTGCTCCGGTGCTGATGGTTCCCGGTCACCCCAACGACTGCATAACGGTGTATCTCGGCGGCGGCCGTCGTGCCGAGGCGGGCCGTGTCGGGGCTGGCGTGGGGTTCAATCCATACCTTCTGCGCAGGTCTACGAACCCGCTGTGGGACTCCGGTCTGAAGGTCACGCGTGGCAAGGGAACGTACGATATCTGCGTCACCAAGGTGCACAACATTGAGCACCGCGGCAATTTTGCGCAGCATGATCTCGAGCGGAAAGAGTTCGACAAGCAGGGTGTCTACTCGCTCGCCGGCCACGAAGCCCAGGAGCGATCGATCATCCGCTATGCCACCGTTGCGGATGTTCAGAAGGATGAGGCCTACGCGCATCATGGGACCGCGGATGGCCTGACGCTGGTCAACAAGATTGGATACAACCCGCAGGGTGAAGCGGTCCCGCACGACGAGAGCTTCTGGCCTGACGCATGGCGGTACGACCACCAGGACCCCTCGTCGAGGCAGCTGCAGAACAAGTGGGGAATGGCGATCGACCTGAACTCCTGCGTCGGTTGCAATGCATGCATCGTCAGCTGCTATGCGGAGAACAACATCCCCGTTGTCGGCCGTGAACAGGTCAAGATCGGCCGCATCATGCAGTGGATTCGCATCGATACGTACTTTGAGGGCGATCTGCATAGCCCGCAGGCGTTCTTCCAGCCGATGCTGTGCCAGCACTGCGAATCGGCCGGATGCGAGCAGGTGTGCCCGGTGGGCGCGACCATTCACTCGCCCGAAGGGTTGAATGTGATGGTTTACAACCGCTGCGTCGGGACCAGGTACTGCTCGAATAACTGCATTTACAAGGTGCGCCGGTTCAACTTCCTGCTGTACTCGGATTACGACACCGAAAGCCTGAAGTTCATGCGCAATCCTGACGTCACGGTGCGTTCGCGTGGCGTGATGGAAAAGTGCAGCTACTGCGTTCAGCGGATCGAGGCGGCCAAGATCGAGGCTGACAAGGAAAACCGCGCGGTCCGAGATGGAGAGATCATCACGGCCTGCCAGCAGGCTTGCCCGACGGACGCGATCGTGTTCGGCAATATGAACGATCCGAACTCGAAGGTCTCGAAGCGAAAGGCCACGGAGCGCGATTACCAGGTGCTCGCCGATTTGAATTACCGTCCGCGCACAACCTACACGGCCGGTGTTATCAACCCGAACCCGGAGCTTGCTTAGTATGGCGACCCAAGGTCCAATCCACGATCCGGAGACCGTGCACGACCCGATGATCGACCCGCGAACAGGCGAGTACGCGGTCATCGCGCCAGGGCACAACTTCAGAAGTGTCACCCAGAAGATTGCCGGCATCGTGCTCACCGGGAGCACGCCATGGGCATGGTGGGGGGGCTTCTTCTTTGCCGCCACCATTGCAGTCGGTGTGGTTATCGGCGTCACGTGGCTGTTCCTCAAGGGCGTTGGTATCTGGGGCGTCACGATTCCCGGCGCCTGGGGCTTCGCCATCATCAACTTCGTCTGGTGGATCGGTATCGGTCATGCCGGAACTCTCATCTCCGCCATTCTGTTGCTTTTCAAGCAAGGCTGGCGTAACTCGATCAACCGATTCGCCGAAGCGATGACGATCTTTGCCGTGTGCTGCGCCGGTATGTTCCCGCTGCTGCATATCGGCCGTCCGTGGCTGGGATACTGGCTTTTCCCGTATCCGAACACGATGAACGTGTGGCCGCAGTTCCGCAGCCCGCTGGCTTGGGACGTGTTTGCGGTTTCGACATACGCGACCATCTCAATCGTGTTCTGGTACATCGGCATGGTGCCGGACTTTGGCACATTGCGTGACCGAGCCAAGTCGCCGATTGCGAAGTACCTGTACGGCCTGGTTGCGTTGGGTTGGCGCGGATCGACGCGGCACTGGATTCGCTATGAGTCAGCTTCGCTCCTGCTCGCCGGACTTTCGACACCGCTGGTGCTCTCGGTACATACAACCATCAGCTTCGACTTCGCTGTGGCAGCCATGGCGGGTTGGCATACGACGATCTTCCCGCCCTACTTCGTGGCCGGCGCTGTCTACTCGGGCTTTGCGATGGTGCTCACGCTCGCGATCCCGATTCGGAAGTTCTATCACCTTGAAGACCTGGTGACGCTGCGTCATCTCGACAACATGGCCAAGGTCATGCTGGTTACGGGCTCCATCGTCGCGTACGGCTATGGCATGGAAGTCTTCATGAGCTGGTACTCGGCGAGCCACTGGGAATTCTTCATGATGTGGAACCGTATGTTCGGCCCGATGGGCTGGGCGTACTGGCTGCTCATCCTGACGAACATCGCCATTCCGCTGACGACGCTGTGGAGCCGCCGTCTGCGCGTTAGCCCGGGGTACCTGTTCTTCCTGAGTTTTGTGGTGAATATCGGAATGTGGTTCGAGCGGTTCGTCATTGTTGTGACCTCGCTCTACCGCGAATATCTGCCGTCGAGCTGGGGCACCTACCGTGCTACGTTCTGGGATTACATCCTGTTCATCGGCACGTGGGGGTTCTTTACCGTCCTATTCCTGCTCTTTGCGCGGCTCGCACCGATGATCCCTATGAGCGAGATCAGGATGATGCTGCCGCAGACCAAGGTGCGGCCCGGCGGACAGCCCGCGGACCGTGTCGTTGAGGAGGCCCTCTGATGCCAGTGCGTGAAGGAATCTATGGCCTGCTGGCGGAGTTCAACACTCCGTCGGAGTTGGTGCATGCGACAGAGATGGCGCACCGTGCAGGGTATCGCCGTATGGAGTGCTATACGCCGTATCCGGTGGAGGAGGCGGCCGAGGCTCTCCGGTTTCACAAGACACGCGTTCCGCTCATCTGCCTTATTGGCGGCATCATGGGGCTGATTACGGGCTATGGGATGGAGGTCTGGATCAACGTGTGGGGGTATCCGCTGAATATCCGTGCGATGCCGCTGTTCAGTTGGCCTGCCTTTGTGATTCCCGGGTACGAGTGGACGATTCTCTTCTCAGGTTTATCGGCTGCGTTCGGGATGATTGCTCTGAATGGGCTACCGCAGCTTTACCACCCGCTGTTCAATGCGCCCAACTTCCGCGACGGCGCGACAACGGACAAGTTCTTCCTTTGCCTCGAGGCACACGACCCGCGCTTCTCCATCGCCGAGACCCGCGTGTTCCTCGAACAGTTCAACCCAGTCTCTGTTGTGGAGGTCGACCACTAATGCAGAGATTCGAGATGCGAAAGACGAGACGCCAAGTGGTGGCTTCAGGCATTGAAAGAGCGGTACGAGTCACGGCCATCATCCTGTCGATCGGTGCGATGCTGGTGCTCGCGGGCTGCCGTCAGGATATGCAGGATGAACCCAAATTCTTCCCGCAGCGCGGCACCACGTTTTACCCGGACGGCCGGTCTGTGCGCCCGCAGGTAGCAGATACGGTCGCGCGCAACCAGGGGAACGAAGATTCCTATTTTTATACGGGTCTGATCAACGGCAAAGAGGGAGACGGTCTGCCGATCGACCTGACGCCGGACACGATGGCGCGCGGTCAGGAGCGCTTCAATATCTACTGCACCCCGTGTCACTCACGCGTCGGGAACGGCGACGGCATGATTGTGCAGCGCGGCTACCGCCCTGCCGGCGATTTTCATACGAACCGGCTGCGCAATGCACCGCTCGGCCACTTCTTCGCCGTGATGACGAATGGCTATGGCGCCATGCCTGACTACGCTGCACAGATCGCGCCGCAGGATCGCTGGGCGATTGCTGCCTACATCCGTGCCCTGCAGTTGAGCCAAGACGCGAAGCCGGCGGACGTTCCTGCGGGGGCCCACGTCGAAGACCTTCACCAGATTGCGAACGACCAGGGAATGCCTCCTGGCTTTGCAAACCCGTGGGGGCTTCCGTCGACCGCCGTCTACGGAACTCCGAACGGACAGGACAACGGCATTCCGGGTCAGGGGACTACGACGGCCCCGGTCGGTGCGCAAACTCACGGCAGCGGAACGGCGGGGCAGCCCTCCACAACGCGCAACTCCTCTGGGCCCCCGCTTGCAAAACCGGATGCGCACGCGCCGGGCAGGCTGGCCGGATCGCAACACTAGGAAGCAAGAAGATCGATTGAACGATGTTTCAGGAACCCGAAGGCGAATGACCGATGGCATTTGAGAAAGAACATTTCGGAGCCGGCCCCACCCATGGCGAGGTGGCCCATCCTCACCCACGGCAGATGCCATCGGTGTTGACGGCACCGGACATCATTCTGCGCTGGCGAACCTATGCACTGATTGTGGCCGTGGTGCTGGGTGTGCTTTCTTTGGCGTTCTTCCTCTGGACGCCGGAAGGCCGGAATCACCTTCTCCGTTCGTACCTGATGGGCGTGATGACCTGCTTCAACTTCACGGGCGGCGCACTGGCGTTGCTGCTGGTCCAGTACCTGTCGGGTGGTAAGTGGGGCCACGTACTCCGTCGCCCGCTTGAGGCGATGACCCGCACGATCTGGCTCGTCGTGGTGATGATGCTGCCGGTGCTCTTCCTGATGAAGCACCTCTATCAGTGGGCCGCCTTCACAACTCCGGCCGAAACGTGGAAGGGCTTTCAGGCTGGCGTGCTGACGCAAGAGCAAGAGCTCTGCATTAACCTCAAGCACTTCATGCTGAGCCCTGTAAGCGCGTGGGTGCAGTACATCCTGGTGCTCGGATTCATGGTGGTGGTTGTTTGGCTGCTCAATGCATGGACGGTGGAGAGCGATAAGGATCCCGCCGCGGGCACCTTCCTGAGTTTTGACCGGTGGCGGACGCGCTTTGAGAACCTCTCGGGTCCCTCGCTCCTGCTTTATGTCATCGCCATGACTGATTTCGTCATTGTTTTCGTGAAGTCGCTCGACGTGACCTGGTACTCCTCAGTCTACGGGCTGCAGTTCCTGGTCGCTCAGGGATATGCGGTCCTGGCGCTGGGCATCCTGACACTGATTCTGCTGTCTCGCTATGAGCCGATGAAATCGATGTTCCGGATCACTGAACAGCACGATCTGGGCAAGCTCGCGTTTGCGTTCGTGATGCTGAACATCTATCTCACGTTCGCCGAGTTCCTGATCATTTACTCGGGTAACGTGCCGGATGAGATTCCCTGGTACCTGCACCGGATCCGCGGCGGCTGGTGGACGATCTGTACGCTGGATGTCATCTGTCACTGGGTAATTCCGTTCGTTATTCTTCTCTCGCGCGACTTCAAGCGATCGAAGCGGCGGATGATCTGGCTGTGTGTCTTCATGATTGGTGCGCGTTTCATCGATATGTTCTGGCTGATTGAGCCAAACTTTAAAGACGCAGCTGGAAATCTGCATCTGGCTGGCAACTGGGGCATTCTCGCCTACATCACTGTGCCTCTCGCGGTTGTGGCGCTGTGGATGGTCGTTTACCTGACCGAACTGACACGGCGGCCACTGATACACCTGAACGATCCGCATACGGAAGAGCTTCTGGAGCCTGAACATGCCCACTAGAGGACACGAAGGACACGATCCGGGCCGGCCGCACCCCACCGGGCCTCACCCTGTTCCCGCGGTGCGCGACCCTGACCACCCCGGCTACGAGGTTGAAGACGTCAACGTTGGCGGCATTGTTGTGTTTGTCGCAGGCCTCGGTGGCTTTCTTGTTATCTTCTTTGTCTTCTGCTTCTTTATGGGCAAGGCGATTAACTACACCCTTGCGAAGAGGGACGGCACCGCGGACAAATGGCACGCCGGCCAGACTGACCTTGGCGCCACTCCGCGTGGAGAGAAGCGTGAGGACTTGACCTCCAATGCTGTTATGGAGCAACGGCAGCTCGCGCAAATGACGCAGACGTTCCCAACACCCCGGCTCGAGATGGACGACGGAGACCAGGACATTGCAGATCTTCATGCCCGCGAGGATCTGTTGCTGAACTACTACAGCAGCTCGGCTGACCTGCCATCCGGCACCATTCGAATTCCGATAACACGAGCCATGCAACTGATAGTGCAGCAGGGACTTCCCAAGCCGCCGACCGCTGCGCAACCTGGACCCCTTATGGCCGGTGAGACTGCACCGACCGTGCAGGCTCCGCTCACAGATGGTTTCGCGCGTACGGGCTATGAACTCGACACCATTGAGGCACGGGAGCAGAAGAATGAGTTTAACCGCGCCGAGGCGCACCACGACTAAGCGCGCTTAGAATTAACCAGAGGACGTACTTGATTCCATCGACTCCAAACCGTAACTGCTGCCGGCGAATCTCTCGCATAGCGCTCGCTGCCCTGATGTTAGGGCTGACGGTTGCGCCGCTGTGCGCGCAGGTATCGCACTACGGCGACAAGACGGAAGGCCCAAATGTAGGCGATCAACTGCCGAAGGTGTTGCAGGGCGCAAAGATCCAGCAACATCTCAACGCGCAGCTCCCGCTCGGGGCCAAGTTCACGGACGATCACGGGAATCCCGTCACCCTCGGGCAGTATTTTGATGGCAAGCATCCGGTGCTTCTCTCGGCCGTTTATTACAACTGCCCCATGCTCTGCTCGGAGGAGTTGGACGGCATAACGAGTGCGCTTGAGATGGTCCATCTTACACCGGGCAAAGATTTCCAGATCGTTGTCATCAGTATCGATCCGACGGAGACATCGCAGCTGGCCGCGCGGCGAAAGGACTTCTACCTTCGCCGCTACGGTCGGCCGGAGACCGCAAACGGGTGGCACTTCCTCGTCGGACAGGAACCCAGCATCCAGGCGCTCACCCAGGCGATCGGATTTGGCTACGTTCGCGTGCCCGGACCGGACGGCAAGCTCACGCAATTTGCGCATGCGAGCTCGATCGAGTTGGCGACACCCCAGGGCCGCGTGGCCCAGTATTACCTCGGCGTCGAATACTCGCCGAAGGACATCCTTCTGGGATTGATTGACGCCTCGGATAACAAAATCGGCTCACCCGTCGCCAACATCCTCACCTACTGCTATCACTACGATCCGCAGATTGACAGGCACTCGCTTATCATCGCGCGGGTTGTTCAGTTGGGGGGCATGGTAACGGTCGCGAGCCTTGGCGGATTTATGTTTCTGATGTTTCGGCGAGACAAGGAATTGAGCCGCAAACTTGGCAGCGTGCCAAACTGGCATGACGAAAACTGGCGGAACGGATAAGGCAAACGATGGGTATTAGTCAAGTCCTGTGGCAATTTTTAATCAAGTGGCTGCACAGTTCGGCGCTCTTTCCCGCCGAAGCATCCACCATCGCACCCTATACGGATGCGCTGTATTTCTTCCTGGTCACGATCTCGGTCGTCGGGCTGATCTTCGTCACGCTCCTGATCTTTTACTTCTCGCTGCGCTATCGCCGGGATAAGCATCCCGTGGCAATTCAAGTTGAGGGCTCGACCATCCTCGAAGCCACGTGGACGATCATTCCCCTTGCGATCTTCCTTATTACGTTCGTCTGGGGCGGTCTGCTGTACTTCCGCATCTACGATCCTCCGCCCAATGCAATGAACATCTATGTAGTCGGCAAACAATGGATGTGGAAAGCAGAGCACCCGGGCGGCCAACATGAGATCAATGCCCTGCACATCCCGGTGGGCCAGCCGATCCAGTTGACGATGATCTCGCAGGACGTGTTTCACAGCTTTTCGATTCCCGATTTTCGGGTGAAACGCGAGGTCATACCAGGCCGCTACTCTACGGTATGGTTCCAGGCGACCGACCCGGGAACGTACCACATCTTTTGCACGCAGTACTGCGGGACGCTGCACTCGGGCATGATCGGCGAAGTCACAGCGATGCAGCCAGCCGACTACAGGCGATGGCTCGATCAGTCGAACTCAGGCATGAGCCTGGCGCAGAATGGCGAGCGCCTCTTCGCTTCCATGGGTTGCAACGCCTGCCACTCCGGCAATGCGGCAGCTCGCGGGCCGAACCTCGCTGGCGTCTATGGATCGAAGCTAACGCTCACGGACGGGAGTCAGGTCCTCGTAAACGACGCCTATCTGCGCGACGCCATCCTGAATCCCTCACAGCATGTTACGGCCGGGTACGCGCCCATCATGCCCACTTATCAGGGGCAGATCAGCGAAGACGGCCTTATAGATATCGTCGAATTTATTAAGCAATTGCAGTCCAACTACCGCATCCAGCAGACCTTTGTCACTGCGGAATCGAACCAGGCCTCGCCTGTTACGCCCGCAGTCGGCACCAACCAGGACTCGGTGAAGCCATGAGCAGCACAGCAACCATCGTCTCTCTCCCCGACCAGGCAACGGCAAGACTGCCGAAAGTCAACTATCTCAACAAAGAGCACGGCTTGTTGAGCTGGTTGCTGACCGGCGACCATAAACGGATCGCGATGCTTTACCTGATCTCGATCACGTTCTTCTTCTTTATCGGAGGAGCGTTTGCTGGTCTGATTCGCCTCGAGTTGCTGACGCCCCAGCCCGATCTCGTGGCGGCCGATACCTACAACAAGTTCTTCACGATGCACGGCATCATCATGGTGTTCCTGTTCCTGGTGCCGTCCGTGCCGGCAACGATCGGGAACTTCCTGATGCCGATCATGATTGGCGCGAAGGACCTTGCGTTCCCGAAGATCAATCTGCTGAGCTGGTACCTGTACGTTTTGGGCGGCATCATGCTGCTCGCTGCGCTCGTTCTTGGCGGCGTTGATACCGGTTGGACCTTTACGACGCCGCTTTCGACGCATTACCTGAATACCCACGTGATTACGGCCGCCCTGGCCATCTTCGTCGCCGGCTTCAGTTCGATCTTCACAGGCCTGAACTTTATCGTGACGATCCATCGGATGCGTTGCCCGGGCATGACCTGGTTCCGGCTGCCGCTCTTCGTGTGGTCGAACTACGCCGCTTCACTGCTCATGGTGCTGGGCACGCCCGTTCTGGCGATCACGCTGACTCTCGTGCTCCTGGAGCGCGTGTTTGGTATTGGCGTATTCGATCCCACCAAGGGCGGGGATCCACTCCTGTTCCAGCATCTGTTCTGGTTTTATTCTCACCCGGCCGTGTACATCATGATCTTGCCGGGCATGGGAGTTATTTCGGAAACCATCTCCACGTTCAGCCGAAAGCGGGTTTTCGGCTACACGGCCGTTGCCTTCAGTTCCGTCGCAATTGCGCTGTTCGGGTTCTTCGTATGGGCGCACCACATGTTTATCATGGGGATTTCGAACTATTCGGCCCTGGTGTTCTCGCTGCTGACGATGCTCGTAGCGGTGCCCTCCGCCATCAAAGTCTTCAACTGGGCGTTCACTCTGCAGAAGGGCTCGATCACCTTCGAAACCCCGATGCTGTATTCGTTCGGCTTCCTTGGATTGTTTACCATCGGTGGCGTTACGGGTGTCTTCCTGGGCTCGCTGGGCATGGATATTCACCTCACCGAGACCTACTTCATCGTGGCCCACTTCCATTTCGTGATGGTCGGCGGTATGTTGATGGCGTTCCTGGCCGGAATTCACTTCTGGTGGCCTAAGATGACGGGCCGCATGTATCCAGAGTCGATCTCGAAACTCGCGGCGGTCACAACGTTTATCGGCTTCATCCTGACCTTTATGCCGCAGTTCATCCTCGGCTATCTGGGCATGCCACGCCGCTATCATGCCTATCCGCCCGAGTACCAGGTTCTCAACGTCCTTTCGACGGCCGGTGCAACGGTGCTCGGAGTGGGATACATGTTGCCGCTGCTTTACCTCGGCTGGTCACTCAAATACGGCGCGATCGCCGGAAACAACCCGTGGCAGGCCACCGGACTCGAGTGGCAGATCCAATCACCGCCGCTGACCGAAAACTTCATCGAGATTCCGATCATGGATCACGAAGCTTATGACTATGAGTGGCTCGAGCAGAAGCAAAAGAACGAGGTGACGACCGTTGGATAATTCCGTCGCGACCGAACACCCGCATACGCACGAAACAGCAGTCCATGTGGAACATGCGCATGTTTCGCTGCCGCAGCACCGTCATCACTTCGAGACGGTGGAGCAGCAGCGTGAGGCCGGCAGCTTCGGTATGTGGCTGTTCCTGCTTACCGAAATCATGTTTTTCGGCGGGTTGTTCTTCGCCTACCTGCTGTATCGGAATTGGTACTACGACGCGTTCTTTACAGCATCGAACCAGCTCAGCATTCCATTGGGTACGGCCAATACCGCAATCCTGATTACCTCCGGTTTCTTCATGGCGCTCGCCGTGTGGTCTGCAGAGGTGCGCAAGCGCAAGATGCTGGTGTGGACGCTCGTATTCACCGTACTTTTCGGCATCGCATTCCTGTGTATCAAAGGACAGGAGTGGCACATAGAGTGGGTACACCACCACATTCCGGGCGCCCACTATGATATTTCGGAATTCGTAAACCCGGCAGCACACGGGATTCACGAGAAGCCGCTGGCGCCTGACATGGCGCAGCGCACACAGATATTCTTCTTCCTCTACTTCGGCATGACTGGAATGCATGCTCTGCACATGGTCATCGGAGTCTTCATCCTGTTCTGGCTCCTCCGGCGAGCGTATCGAGGAGACTTCAGTGCCGGCTATGTCGCACCTATAGAAAACTTCGGCCTATATTGGCATTTCGTCGATATCGTCTGGCTCTTCCTGTATCCGCTCCTCTACCTCATCAACAGGCACCCGCTGCGTTAGGCCGCATTACTGCCCAAGGAAAACGAGATGGTTGAGACCACCGCGCACCACCACGATCAATCTGAAGACCCGACCAATGTGACGAACCCCGAGCACACGTCGCACCATATCGTCACGCCGGCACAGTACGGTCTCGTGTTTGGAACGCTGCTCATTTTGACCGCAGTCACGTGCCTCGTGGCGTTCATTGATCTGAAGTGGGCAAATCCCGTGATTGCCTTGTTCATCGCCTGCTTCAAGGCATCCATCGTTGTCCTGTTCTTTATGCACGCAAAGTATCAATCGCGACTGATCAAGATGACGATTGGCTCAGGACTTTTCATGTTCCTCTCGCTCATCTTCATGACCCTGAGCGACTACATGAGCCGTTCCTGGGGTCTGTGGTAACCCGGTAAAACGACACGCGTACCGACCGCACTGGAAAGACGCTCCGGAGGCTAAATGCCTGGAGGGTCTTTCTTTTCGGTACGGAGGATATGGCGCAGAAAGCCCATCCATGTGGCAGCTTCATCCTGTGTCTTGCCTAACTGCATCGCAAGTTGCCGCACCACGTGCTCTCGCGCGTTGGCCGGAAAGCGCCGCGAATAGCCAGTCTGGTTCATGGCTTCGATAAGCATGTGGGTGAGCCGCTCGCGCGTGTCCGCCGTGACATCCGCTTCATCAATTGCGGGAACCTCTCTGGCATTCTCAAAACCACCACGCACCAGTTCGTAGAGGCACACCGCAACCGACTGCCCGAGGTTCATCGAGAGGTGCCGGGCGTCAGCTGGAGCGAACATCGGAATGGTGATGAGCACCTGGCAATGGCTGAGCTGATCGTTGGTCAGGCCAGTCTTCTCGGACCCAAAGAGCAGAGCCACCTGTCCATTCGGCCTCCCTATCTCCTCTAGAAGCAAAGGTGCCGCCTCGGCAAGCGGAAGCACTTGTCGCTCCATCTGACGTCCGCCGATTGCGGTTGTTCCGGCGACAAGTGTGCAGTCGGCAATTGCTTCCGAGACCGAACCAAAAGCGCGCGCGGTTCGCATGATCTCCGCTGCTCCGACCGCTGATTTTGTTGATTCCAGCTGAGCCGCCTCGAACGGGACGGCATAGTCATTCACGAACCGCAGATCGGAGAAGCCGAAATCGCGCATCGCGCGGGCGGCGGCGCCAATATTGGATGGATTGCGAGCTCCCACGAGACCAACGGTCAATCGCGCCCGCATGACTGTTGAAACCATGTCTCGATTCTAGTGAGTCCACAAAGCAAAACGGCTGACCAGAAGATCAGCCGCTTGCGGACGAGATGAAGGAGATTTAGCGGCCCTTTCCCTCGCGGTTGTTGTTGTGGTTTTCGCGGTAGATCTGCCTGGAGGCCTTGTTTTGCTCCCGGCTAACCTGCCGGCGTTCCTGGTTGGTCAGTGCGCCGTCATTTGCCATGCGGTCGGTGTGAATCTGCCGGTCGATATTGGCCTGCGTGTGTTCGGAGCGCGCGGCCTCACCTGGGGTCATTTGCCCGTCGCGGAGCCCGTTCGCGATGCGCTGGTCCTGGTTCGCCTCGCGCTGGTTTATTCCAGGACGCGCTGCGAGGCCCGGATTGTCTGGTTGATCGTGGAACGCGCTCACTGAAGCCGCGGCCGAGATCGTAGGCCTTCCATGGTTGAAGCTGGCCCACAGCGAGCGGTTCCGCGCAGCGAAGCTCTCATGGCTCAGCTGGTTCGCGGTCGGCTGGAAGTGGTGTTCATGAATCGCAACCATCTCAAAGGAAGTCGGCCGAACCTGTATGCCTCCTCTGCCGCCATTGAACGCCACCGTCGAGTGATTCACGATCGCCACATTCCGCACATAAACGTTCGTGACATGGACGACATCGATGTTTGCCACTGATCGGTTATAGAAGAATGCGCCTCCACGCCATTCACCGCCGACGAAGCCGACGCCGCTGTAGCCGAATCCGTAATTGATGCCGCCATAAAAGCCCACGTGCGGCCCCCAATAGCCGGCATGATAAATGTACGCACCGCCCTCCCAGCCCCACCATGCCGGCGTCCATAACAGGCCAACAGCAGGCGGCTGAACCCACACACCCGGCACCCAGTAATACCCTTCAGGGCCGTATGCCCAGTAGCCGGGCGTCCAAAGATAGCCAGCGCCCGGGCAAACAGGTTGAGCGTAAACCGGCAGCGCCGGCGGCGCGAAGTTCACCGAGACAATGACACCGGCGTGAGCGCCGGGTACGGCCAAGGCTGCGGCGAAAACAGCTAGCGCGGCCCCCATTAGCAGTCTAGAGACGATCTTGCGTGTATTCATTCGGTCTCCGTGAGCGGATCAATCGGATCGATCGCGCGTGTACACGTCACCCTTATACCCGGACATCGGGCCTATGTTGCTAACACCATCCACGTCTGTAACGTGTCTCTTTTGGGCCATAGGTGATAGCAAAACGGTAATCTTGATTGGGGAATGTCGATAGGCGACCGAACTGCCAGGAATGCACACCTCCTCAAGATGCCCAAGCGCGCCGCCCAAATAGACTGAAAACAACACAAGAGATGGCTGACAACTTCGCACAAACCGTCAAGCAGCAGACAGATATGGTGCGCATTGTCGGAGAGTACATCAAGCTGCGTAAGTCCGGTGCGAACTGGTCCGCCCTGTGTCCGTTCCACAAGGAAAAGTCTGGGTCCTTTTATCTGTATCCTGCGACCGCGAGCTACTACTGTTTCGGCTGCCACGAGCATGGCGATGTCTTCACCTTCGTGATGAAGATGGACAACATCAGTTTCCCTGAGGCCGTTCGCTCGGTCGCAACGAAGATGGGAATCCCGCTGCCGCAGCGCGAGTTCTCCTCCGCTCAGGATGCGCGTGAGGCAGGCCTGCGCAAACAGCTTCTCGAAATACATGAGGCGGCCACGCAGTATTTTCAACAGAACCTGCATTCGCCGGAGGCTGCTCGCGCACGCGAGTACATGAGCACCCGCGGCATCACGTCCGAGACGATCAAAGCCTTCCGCCTGGGCTACGCGCCGGAGAGCTTCAACGATATGCGTGACCGCCTCGGCAAGTTCTTCAGCGAGGAGGCCCTCCGCGCGAGCGGACTGTTCAGCTCGAAGGGACGTGAAGACGGTGCCGGTGCTCTCAAGGCCGGGCCGCTCTATGCGCGCTTTCGCAAACGAATCACGTTCCCCATCTGCAATGAGCAGGGAAAGCCAATTGCCTTCACCGCCCGCTTACTCGACGCTGCCGACGAAAAGTCCGGTCCGAAGTATCTAAACTCTCCCGAGACCCCGCTCTACACAAAGAGCCAGGTGCTCTTCAATCTGGACAAAGCCAAGGCCGGAATCAAAGCGAAAGACGCCGCCTTGCTCGTTGAGGGCCAGATGGACTGCATCTCCCTGTTCATGCAGGGGATCGACAATGTGATTGCAACGAGCGGCACGGCCTTCGGTGAACATCAGTCCCGCATGCTCACTCGATTTACGAAGAAGGTCTGGTTGAACTTCGATCCCGACTCAGCCGGCCAAAACGCAGCAGAGAAGACGCTGGGGCTTCTCGTGGAAGACGGATTCGAGGTTCGCGTCATCACGCTCGAAGGAGGGCTCGATCCGGATGGATTTGTACGGGAACATGGCATTCAGGCTTACGCTGAGGCAGTCCGTGGCGCGGCTCGTTACTCAGACTTCCTGATTGCCCGCGCGCAGAAAGAGTTTCCTCAGAGGACGCCTGAAGCGAAGGTGAAAGCACTGAATTTTCTCCTTCCGCACATTCGCCGCATTCCCAACGCGATCGTCCGCAACGAGTTTGCGACGAACGCCGCGCAGAAACTCGGTATCGAGAGTTCTCTCGTGATGCAGGAGCTGAAACAGGCCGCACAGCAGCGTCTGGAGAGCGTGCGTGCGGCTCAACCTCGCGCCGTCACTGAGGTTGAGCGCATTCTGCTGTCCGCACTTATCCGGCCCGAAGCCGATTCAGCGCGGGCCCTTGCGGCTGAGACACTTGCGGCAAATCCAGGATGGTACAGCGAGCTCTCAACGGCGGCCGTGATCGAGGTTCTGGCCAACGCGCCCGCCCCAGACAATCCGTTCGATGCCGCACCGGACGCAAGTTCACGTGCGCTGTTGGCTGCGGCGCTGCACGCATCCTCTGAAATTCCTGAAGCAGATAGCGACCGTCAGAGTTTCACCGAGCGTGTTCGAGGTGCTCTTCAGACCCTCCACGAACGCTATTGGGACCGCCGCGGCCGCGAGCTGCGTGCCGCGATGAGTGAGGCGCAACGTCGCAGGGACGAGCAAATGCTTCAGCGTCTCATGCAGGAGAAGATTGCCCTCGACCGCGAACGAAGGCAGCGATCCTAGCTTTATCAACAGGTTGCTAAAATCCTCACATGGCCAGCCCTGTCAGATTTTCAGTGGGAATTCCGACCCGCAATCAGGCCGGCTATCTTCGCGAGACGCTGGATTCGCTGCTCGCCCAGACGAGGCCGCCGGATGAGATCGTCGTTTCGGACCACCAGAGCACCGACGAAACTCCAGCAGTCCTCGCGGAATATGCTGCAAGAAATCGAGGCCTCATCCGAATAGTCGAGCCGCCCAGCGGCTCGAATCTCACTGCACAGTACAACTTCACGCTTTCGTCACAGACGGGCGACTGGATCACGTTGCTTTCCAGTGACGATCTCGCTCTCCCAAACTTCTGCGCAAGCTTCGCGCAGGCTGCCGAACAGCATCCTGAAGCCTCGCTGATCCGGGCGCCGTGGCAGAACATCGATGCCTCTGGGAACGTCCTTTCGCACGACTACCTCCTCAGCGTTCCGCGAGTGCAGCATGCACCTGCGACGCTTCTGTCGCAACGCTTTGGCCCAAAAGTCAGCTTCGCGGCTTTCGCGATCCGGCGCGATGCTTACATCGCGTCCGGGCCGATCCTCGGCGATCTGGAATCGCTGGCAGATTGGGCGCTGTTTCTTCAACTCACTCCCTTCGGCGATTTCATCCGCACATCCGAGATCGTCAGTGGCTATCGTGTCGGCCACGAGGGCAATCGCTTCCGTGCACGCGCTCCACTATGGCTCCGCGACGAGCTGCGGATCTTCAGTCACGTCATGCCGCTCGCGGCTGAGCGTCTGAAGCTTCGGGATCGGCGTTGGATTCAGGACGCAAGCCGCGCAAACCTTCGTCGCTATCTGGCCTCAGCGTGCAGAGAACTCCCGATGGAAGATCGAGCGCTGCTCGTCCCGGACCTCATGTCTTGGGCAAAATCCAATGGCGAGGCCGATCTGGCAGAGCGTTTCGCACGCGGTGAATCGATCCGTCCGCAGGTAAGTCTATTTTCATTCGCACGCGGCCTCCTTCGCCCGCTCGCCCACCGCCTCGCTCACAGCGTGGCCAACCGGTAAGGCGCATGGACAGCGGAACTCGCCGGCGGCTGGTGCTGGGCTTCATCTCGAATTGGGTCAGCCGTCTGGCCGGTACCATCATCCAACTCATACAGGTCCCCGTCTTTCTGCACTACTGGGACAAGACGCTCTATGGCGAGTGGCTGATCATCATCGCCATTCCTAGTTACCTCACCTTTTCGAGCATCGGCTTTGGTTCGGTCGCGGGTAACGAAATGACTATGCTGATGGCGCGCGGAGAGCAGGAAGAGGCCCTGCGTGTTTTTCAGAGCTGCTGGTGGTTCATCATTGGTGTCTGTTCGATCGTGGTGATTGCACTGGCTGCGGCTCTGTACTATCTACCTGTTGGAAACTGGTTGAAGTTGCACCTCATCACGGGCCAGGACGCCAAATGGATCTTCTTCTATCTAGGCTGCGCAACCTTGTTCGGTCAGCTTGAGCAACTTGTACAGTCCGCCTACACCTGCGTTGGACGCTATCCCTACGGCTCATTCATCAAGAGTTGCCTTTCCCTCATTGCGTTCGCCGTCATGCTGGTGCCTGTCATCATGGGCCAGGGCGCACGCGCGACCGCACTCTGGTTTGCCGTTGCAAACGCCGCGGGGACCGTGATCCTCTGCATCATGGCGCGCCGCGATATCCCATGGTTGCGATATGGGTGGTCACACGCGGAGTTCTCCGAGATCCGACGGCTCGCAGCACCGGCCGTTGCATTTATGGGTTTTCCCATCGGCAACGCACTCAATCTTCAAGGCACGCTTCTGGCAGTGCAGTATGCTCTCGGGCCGGACGACGTCGTCAACTTCGGCACCGCGCGAACCGTTTCGCGTGTCGCTTTACAGATGGTGCAGATGGTCAACAGCACATTCTGGCCGGAGCTCTCAAGCTCCTACGGTGCGCGCAACTTTGAGCTTGTGCGAACACTTCATCGTCGCGCCTGCCAGGCGGCGCTTGTGATCGCGGTGGCTCTGGTCACGGCGATGATGACCATCGGTCCCTGGTTCCTCACGCATTGGACAGCGCACAAGGTTCCGCCCAGCCCGCGGCTTTTGTTCCTGCTGTTGCTCAGCGTGCTCTTCTACTCGATTTGGTCGACGAGCTCCACCTTGATCGCGGCGATCAATCAGCACCGCAAGCTCGCGGCATACTATATCGTCGCAACCGGCGTGACGCTTGTTCTGACCTACATCATGGCTCGCATGTACGGGCTTCTCGGCGCCGCTGGTTCTCTCATCCTCTCTGAAGTCATCATGGACACGTACGTGCTTCCGACGAGTCTTCGCCTCTCCCATGACACCTGGGGAGACTTTCTCCATTCGCTCTGGCATATCCCTTCTGCACTGCGTCCGCGTGCGCTCCTTGCGCGTTTGCGGCGCACGGGAGACCCCGAGACCCCGCACCCCGAGGCCGACGCCTGAGACCCGGCGATTCCAAGTATCATTCAAGCAACAATATGAACAAAAAATTCGTCGCCGCTCTGTTGGTCTCTTCAGCCGTTTCACTCCATGCACAGCGAACCTATACCGCTCAGGATTATTCGCAGGCGGAGCGTTGGATGGGGTACAACGTGGATCCGCTGGTGGATCACACTGTGAGCGACGTGAAATATCTTCCCGGCGGACGCGTCTTCTTCCGCGACCCCTCGGCGGGTGCGGTTGCCTTCCGAATCGCCGACGCCCGCACAGGCAAGCTGGATCTCGCATTCGACACCAAAAAGCTCGCAGCCGCTCTGAGCAAAGCGAGCGGGCGTGAAATCGATCCCGCTTATCTGCGCATCGAGGACTACACACCCGAAGCGAAAGGCTTCATGGTGACCATGCGCTCGCAGGAGTTCCACTGCACAGCGAACGCAGAGAGTTGCACACTTGAACAGCCTCCCGCGCCGGTGCAGCATCCTGAACAGAAACCGAACGCACAGCCGCCCGCAGGCATCAGCTCCACGCAAAGCGGGAACGCGCAGATGAACGCGCGCCCCAACCCGCCTCAGGCCACGACTACCAGGCCTGCGCGCCCGGCACGACCAGGGCGCAGCCGCGCTCCGTTCGATGTGTCGCCAGACAAGAAGCTCGCGGCGTTCATTCGCGACAACAATCTATGGGTCCGCGTTCAAGCCACCGGCGAAGAGCGGCAGCTCACCACTGATGGCGTGAAGGATTACGGTTACGCAACGGACAACGCCGGCTGGACACACTCCGACGCGCCGATTCTCATCTGGTCGCCCGACTCCAAAAAGATTGCAACGTTTCAACAGGATCAGCGCAAGGACGGAATGATGTATCTGGTCTCCGTGACAAACCGCCATCCGACCCTTGAGGCCTGGCGCTATCCTCTGCTCGGCGACGAGGACATCACCAAGATTGAGCGCGTCATCATCGAAGTCGACAGCGGCAAGATGGTCCGCCTGAAGATGCCGCCGGACGAACACCGCAGCACACTTTGCGACGACGTGAGCTGTCGCGGCGGCTCCGGCTGGGACGACGTGAAATTTTCTCCTGACGCCAGGACACTCGCCTTTGTCTCCACTTCGCGCGATCACAAGGACGAGTGGTTCCGCGTCGCGAATACCGAGACTGGCGAGGTTCGGACCATCTACCACGAGCACGTGCCCACCTATTACGAGTCCGGCCAGGGGAAGGTGAATTGGTTCTACCTGCCTGCCTCCAACGAATTCCTCTGGTACTCGGAGCGCAGCGACTGGGGCCAGATGTACCTGTACGACCTCACCACCGGCCAACTCAAGAACCAAGTCACCCACGGCGATGGCCCCGTGACGCAGGTCCTTCACGTTGACGAGAAGAACCGCGTGCTCTACTTTCTCGCAACCGGCAAAGAGAAGGGCCAGGATCCCTATTTCACCCACTACTACCGCGTGAACTTCGACGGCTCAGATCAGCAGTTGCTGACGCCCGAGAACGCGGACCATGCGGTTACACCCTCTTCGGATGGAGCATCGTTCGTCGACGTCTACTCCACGCGCGAGACGCCCGAGACCGCAGTCCTTCGTGACAACACGGGCAAGCTGATCGCGACCCTGGCCCATCAGGACATCTCAAAGCTGCTGGCCGCCGGCTGGAAGGCGCCCACGCCGATCACCGTGAACGCACGCGATGGCAAGACCCCGCTCTATGGATTCCTCTGGAAGCCCACCAACTTCGACTCATCCAGAAAGTACCCGATCGTCGACTACGTCTATCCCGGGCCCCAGATCGGCTCCTGCGGGTCGCGCAGCTTTTCGCCGGCCAGCGGCGACGACCAGGCCCTCGCCGATTTAGGCTTCGTCGTCGTCTGCATCGATGGCATGGGCACTCCGTTCCGCCGCAAGAGCTTCCACGACGCGCACGCGGACACACCTGCGGAGATGGGAGAGGCCACGATTCCGGACCAGGTCGCCGGTATCAAGCAACTCGCAGCCGAGAACCCATGGATCGACGTCAACCGTGTCGGCATCTGGGGACACTCCGGCGGAGGTAACGCCACGGCTTCCGCGATGTTCCACTACCCCGATTTCTTCAAGGTCGGTTGGGCAGAGAGTGGCAACCATGACAACCGCGACTATGAGGATGACTGGGATGAAAAGTATGCGGGCCTCGAAATAATTGGGCCAAACGGAGACGACAACTACGAAGCGCAGGCGAATCAGAACTACGCGGGCAAACTGAAAGGGCACTTGATGCTCGTCCACGGCACGATGGATGACAACGTCCCGCCGACGAACACCTTGATGGTTGTGCAAGCTCTGATGAACGCGAACAAGAGCTTCGACATGCTCATGGTTCCGAATGCTCATCACGGCTATGGCGAGCAATCGCAGTACATCATGCGCCGGCGCTGGGACTACTTTGTTCGCTATCTCGCTGGAGGGACTCCGCCCGAAAACTACCAGGTGAAGAGCTACGACGACGTGATTCGCGCGATGTACGGTCCCAAGGCGGAGTAAACACACTGGGCAGCCCGCAAACGCAGGCTGCCCATAAAATCTCGAATCGGTACTAGCTCACGAGCAGCAAAAGCGCCACGCAAAATGCTGCCGCCCATCGCACCGCGTCGCTGGAAATCAATCTCATGCTGCACCCCTTCCCCATGAGATGCGCCAGAGTTGAATTAGTCACCAACTCCACGCAAATTTGCTGGAGGGTACATACCCGTATGCTCCACCCTCATCCATTCTGTGCGTGCATTCAGCTATCCAACTTCAAACGGGCCACGACTTCCGCGGGTGTGTAACCTGCCTGTCGCAGTGCCCGCAGACTCAGGGCATCATGACGCTTCGCCAGCCGCACACCAGCTTCGTCCCGCATCAACTCGCAATGAAAGTATCGCGGAGTATGCAACCCTAACGCACGTTGCAAGACAATCTGCCGAGCCGTTGATCGCAACAGGTCACGGCCGCGGACGACTTCCGTGACCCCCATCGCTGCGTCATCAACAACGCACGCCAGCTGATAACTCGGAAGCCCATCCTTTCTCCACACAACAAAGTCGCCGAAATCCACGCTATTTCCACATCCTGCCCTGAAGCTCTGCGGTCCGGCCTGCCCATCAAAGAAGCTCACCACCTCACCATCTGGAACTCGGAATCGATAGTTGGTCTCCGGTCGCAATTCGGTCTCCGCATCAGCCGCAGCCGGGCGGCAGCGACCGCTATAGATCGGTTCTTCATCGTCGTCATGCGGGGCTTGGATCGCCTCCTGCAAATCCTTGCGGCTGCATCGGCATGCGTAGACCAGCCCGCGTCGCACAAGCCGCTCCATGGCGTCGCGGTACAGATGCAGCCGCTCACTCTGCCGCATCTCAGCGTCCCACGTTATCCCTAGCCAGCGTAGGTCGTCGCGCATCGCTGCAGCGAACTCTGCGCGCGATCGGTGCGGATCGAGATCCTCATCCCGAAGCCACAAAGTCCCGCCCGCCGCACGAGCGCGTTGCGCCGCAATCCAGAAGGTGCGGGCGTGCCCTAAATGCAACAGCCCGGTCGGAGAAGGTGCCAGCCTGCCGACGTAGCGCGCGTCCGTCAGCGGCATTCACACCGCCGCGTCATCCAGGCGAGTCGGTTCATAGTACTCCCATAATGACAGACGTCTTTCGGCGTTCTCGTGCAGCTACTTGGAAGTGAGGGCGGCAATCACCTCAGCTCCATGCGGACTGCCTAGTCCGGTGCACGCGTCCCACCCCGGGCCTGCGCTGAACGCGCCATTGTTTCCACTCGTAACGTCTCGAAATGCACCTGAAGCACCGTAGAGCGTCGGATTCACGAAACCTACATCCTTCCTGTTTGCCGCATTCGCCAGAGCGATCAATCCCGCCCAAAGCGGTGCAACCGCGCTCGTGCCCCCAATCGTCGTCGTCTCGCCATCCACCCGGACGGTATACCCCGTCGAAGGATCGGCATCACCTGCGACATCCGGCACCCCGCGGCCGCCCCCGCTCGCAGGCGCCGCAGGAACCTTGCTGTTCGATTGCCAATCTGGAAGAGCGAAAAGCGCGCTCACGCCTCCTCCGGTTGCGCCTTCATTTCGCGAGAGCTCGTTCCATACCACCTCACTCGTAACCTTGCTCCCGCTGGCCACCAGCTTCGTTCCGCCACACGCGAGCACGTAGGGACTCGAAGCAGGGAAGTCCACGTGATTGCCTCCGCCCGAAACACCGTCCGTCGATCCGTCATCACCGCACGCCACCGTGATCGTCACACCCACAGCAGCGGCTGCCTGGCACGCCTCATTCAACGCATCCACCGCCTGTTGTGTCCACGTGGACTCCGGGCCTCCCCAACTGATCGACAACACACTCGGTTTGTTCGTCGAATCATGCACGGCCGTCGTGATTGCATCAATGAACCCTTGGTCCGTATTCGGCGCGAAGTACACGACGACTTTCGCGCCGGGTGCTACCCCCGCTGAGACCTCAATATCCAGCATCACTTCACCATCGGCGCCGTTCGGATCTCCGGGTGAATTCTTGCCCTTGTCTACTGAAACTGTAGTCATCTTCGGAGCGGTCGCGCCAAGGCTCTGGAAATACGCCGTAAGGTCCGCCTGCTCGTACCCGCCGCCGAGCTCAAGCAGCGCAATCGTCTGACCAGCCGCACTCGCATTTGCCGGGAAGCCGTAAAACTGTGCAACCTGAACCGGCGTATAGCTTACGTTTCCCGCGCGCGGAGTGGCCATGCGATGGTGCGACTTCGCCTGCGGCCTGTTGTCCAGGCCCAGTACCGCCATAACGTGAGGAGACAGCTCCTCCGGAAGCGTAATCTCACCTTCGCGCAGGCGAAACGTGCCGGCGTCTGTCGCATGGCGCTGCAGCGTAACGCCAAACGCCCGCTCCATCACCTCTCGAGAGCCCGTGAGTTGAAGCGTGCGTCGGCCGCGCTCTCTCGGAGCGTCTACATTTAATCCAAACTCCTGCGCGAAGCTCCGAACAGCCTCTTCAGCCTTTTCATCCGCGCAGTGCCGTTCCGCAAACTGCTCGCGCGTCAGCCTCACGCCCGGATCGATCGCGGTCTTCGGCTTAAGAACCACCGACACTGTGATCGGCTCCTCATCCGTCGCGTGCGGGACAAACTCGCGCGCTCGCGATACATCGAACGCCTTTCGAGCGCTGCCCTTCAGCGGAACCCGTCTCTGATTCGAAAAGCGTGAAGCTGCTGACATCGCGATCCTCCAGCCTGGTGTCTCTTTGGATGCGCCGCCGGCGCTTTCGTAAGCAGCTACATGTATTCCACACCGTAGCGCACCGGAATCTGCGTGAACGCGATCCGCGTAGGCGCACTCTCGCGCGCGGGAAGCATTCCGGCAAAATGCACAGTCGAGTGGCCGAACTTCAAGTTCAGCTTGTCCATGGTCGCGGAGAGCTCGTCACGACGTCCCGGTTCTTCAAAGAGCATCTTCGGCACTTCGCTGTCCGGCAGAAGATTCCGCATCGTCACGCCTACAAAGAATGGTCGCTGATGCTCCGCTCCGTTTGGCCGCTCGAGCCATATGCCCTTCAGTGCATCCAGCAGCGTCAGAGTGTCCTGGCACGGCCGGAATCGCGCCTCCATCCCCCAGCCAGAGTGCTTAATGCCGGACGTGTGATGCTTCAGCTTGGACGCTCGCGCGGCCTCTTCGCGCGTCAGCGCAAATTTCAATGTCACGGCCAACGTAGAGGTATGAAAATGTTCCATGCGCAGCCGCATCGCGGCCTTATGCAGCAATTTATGCGCAACCGCCCACGCACCCTCCTGGGTGCGGTGTTCCGGCCCCAGCACATGTGAATGCCCCAGCGATTTCTGCAGATCGCTCGCCACCGGTGCGCCGTCGTCTCCCGTCTGGCCGCCGCGCAGCCAGTGATACAAACGGTCTCCCCACACCGAATCCCAGAGCGCATGCATGCCATTGCGATCCAGCGAAAGCAGTTGAGCCATCGTATTTATGCCCTTGGTATTCAACCGCGCTTCCGTCCGGGCACCCACGCCGGGAAGGTCGCGCAGCTCAAGATGAGCGATCGCCCGCGGAAGCTGCGATGGGAGCAGTCCAATCAATCCATCCGGCTTCTGCATGTCGCTCGCAATCTTGGCGAGATAACGATTGGGCGCCATGCCAATCGAACACCGCAGCGTCTCGCCGACGTCATCGCGTATCGCTTGCTTGATCGCCAGTGCAATCTCTCGAGCGCGCGGCGGTTCCTGCTCGCGCCCGACAAGTTGGCAAACCATCTCGTCGATCGACGGCGTGTGCGCAACCGGGCACACCCGTTCTACGGCCGCGGCAATCTCATGCGAATACTTCGCATATGTCGTGTGATTTCCTTCAACCAGCGCTATCCCGGGACAAAGCCGCTTTGCTTCGCCAACCTTTGTCCCGGTTTTTATCCCCAGCGCCTTCGCTTCGTAGCTTGCCGCGATGATCGTACCCGTGTCGGCCATCGTTGCAGTCACGGCCGTCGGCTTGCCTCTGTACTCCGGGTGCAACAGCTGCTCCACCGACGCAAAAAAACTGTTCAAGTCGATATGCAGAAAGCCGAAGCGATCGGGTTGAGGCGAGGTGTCCATTCAGGCTCTCGCCTATTTTATTCGCCGTTTGTTCGCAAAGTCTGAGCCAGGACAACAGGTTTCGTTCCGACGACTTCTCATCGGAACCTACTGCGCGACCTTAACCTTCAGCTTGTAGCTCAGGTCGGGCTTGCTGTTGAACTGGCTGATGCTCTTTGTCTTCGACCTCTTGCCGTTCATCTCGGCCCAGAGATCATAATCGGCACTCATCGAGAGTTGCCGGAAATGAAAGCGCCCCTGCGCGTCGCTCAGATAGCTCTTCACCGCCAGCGACTTCGAATCCTGCAGGTAAACCACCGCTCCCTGCACCGGCTTGCCGTCGTCCCGGCACACCATTCCCTCGACGGTGCGCAGCTTGGGAACTTTCGTGGTCTCGGCGGCAGTGCCCGACGCCCACACAGGGCGCGCCGCCGCGGTGTTCAGCACGGCAGCCAGTGCAACGATGCACAGCAACCGTGCGCCTGTTCGCAACCTACTCTTCTTCGTCCTCTTCCTCTTTGCGCGGCTCGTCGTCTTCATCGTCATACCCCTCCTCATCGACAGGCGCGAGTTCTAACGGATCGCTCGAGACGACCTCGAGATCCGTTCCACATTCCTCGCACTGAATCACTTCGCCCTCTTCCACATCATCGACGTCGATATCGAGTGGGTTGTCGCACTCCGGGCATACGACTGACATAACGGTCTCCTAACCTGGGTTCCTGCCGCCCTGTACGATGGTCAAAGTGCGTCGTGGGCCGCTTCACTAGTTCTAACGGCGCGCCTCTGGCTCGTCAACACTGGGACGCCGCAATATGTTCCGCGGTTACTCGCCGCAACCCGGAGACCGAAAAATGAAGCGCTCTCTTGCACTTGGCGCTGCCGCCGCCTGCCTCCTTCTCCTAACGGCAGGCGCTCCCCTCGGCCGCTCTCAGGCTCCGACGACCGACCTCCTTTCCCCTCCGGCCGCCGATCCTGCCATCACCGCCGCGCTCCGCACCATCTCGCCCGACGCCATCCGCGCCGACATCGCCAAACTTGTCAGCTTCGGTACCCGCAACACCCTCTCCAGCATGGATACCGGCCTCCCCCCCGGGCAGGGCATCAACGCGTCCTCCGAATGGATCGAGTCCCAATTCCGCGCCATCTCCGCAAATTGCCGCGGCTGCCTGGAGGTCAAGCGCGATTCCTTCATCCAGCAGCCGACCTCCTTCAACGGCCAGCCCAGTCGCTTCGCCGGCCCGACGCGTCTCGTGAACGTCTACGCCATCCTCCACGGCACCTCCACCGACAAGAACGCGCCCTGGACCCTCGTCACCGGCCACTATGACTCCCGCGCCACTAACGTCATGGACTCTCACATCACTGCGCCCGGCGCCAACGACGACGCCAGCGGCGTTGCCGTCTCGCTCGAGTCCGCCCGCGCCCTCTCAAAGCTCAAGCTCACCGGGACCATCGTCTTCGCCACCGTCGCAGGCGAGGAACAGGGCCTAAACGGCTCGCACCATCTCGCCGAACTCGCCAGGTCCGAAGGCTGGCCCCTTGTGGCCGCCCTCAATAATGACATCGTTGGCGGCGATACCACCCCTGGCGAAACCCAGCAGCGCAAGGACGTCGTCCGCGTCTTCTCCGAATCCGTCCCTGCCACCGCCACTCCCGAGCAGCAGCGCCAGATCCTCTCCCTCGGTGCTGAAAATGACTCGCCCTCCCGCGAGCTCGCCCGCTCCATCGCCGAGCTAGCGCCGGCCTACTTCCAGCCTGCCGCGCGCCACGCAAAACGGCAGCAGGCGTCCGGGTTTCACCCCGTCCTCATCCTTCGCCGCGACCGCTACCTTCGCGGCGGCGATCACACCAGCTTCAACAACGCGGGCTTTGCCGCCGTCCGCTTTACCGAGTGGCGCGAGAACTTCAACCACCAGCACCAGACCCTGCGCACAGAGAACGGCATCGAGTACGGCGACCTGCTCAAGTTCGTCGACCCGGACTACGTTGCCCAGGTTGCACGCCTCAACTCCGCGACGCTTGCCACGCTCGCCGCGGCTCCCAGCGAGCCCCGCAACGTGCGCGTCCTTACCCACAATCTCGGTAACAACACCGAGCTCGCCTGGGAGCCATCCGCCTTTGCGCCGCCGGGCACGACCTACGAGGTCGTGTGGCGCGACACCACCGACGAGCTCTGGACCCACGCCCGCAACACCGGCGCAGAGACCCACATAACCCTGGACGTCAGCAAGGACAACGTCCTCTTCGGTGTGCGCGCGGTCGATACCGCCGGCCATCGCTCGCTTCCCGTGTCCCCTGTTCCCGCGAGACAATAGCAGCGCATGCGCTCCAATGGCCCCACGATTCTCGCGCTGCCCGCCTTCCGCGGCATGACCCGGAAGCTCATCATCCTCGCCATCGCCAGCTTTCTATTCTTTTTCATCCTCGGGCTGGTCTCACCCAGGCTTGGCGGCACCCTCATTGGGCTGCTGATCCTTACTCCCGAGCTCGCTCCGAAGCTGCTCTGGCAATTCATCACATACCCCTTCGTGGGAGATGGCCTGCTCAGCTTGATCTTCGCTCTACTCTCGCTCTGGTACTTCGGCTCCGCTCTCGAGGACGAACGCGGCACCCGCTGGTTCACTGAGCTCTTCTTTTTCACCTCAATCGCTGGCGCAGTCCTCGCCACCATCCTCAGCCTCGTCTTGTTCCGTCTTCTGCCCGTCCTCAGCGCCGGCGATAGCTTTGGCATGTGGCCCGTGACCCTTGCACTTCTGGTGGTCTACGGTCGTATTCACGCAAACGAATCGATGACCTTCAACTTCATCATTCGCGCGCGTGCCAAGTACATCGCCGCCGGTTTCCTGATCTTCTATCTCGTCATCGACTTCTTCACCGGAAGACACTTCGACGCTCTGAACACCATCTGCAACTGCGTCTTCGCGTGGATCTTCCTCCAAATGGCTCCTGCACGCGGTCTGCGCTACGGCGCCTCAGAGGGTTGGTTCGGTTTGCGGAACCGCTATTACCGCGCGAAGCGCCGCCGCGCAGCCAAAAAGTTTCAGGTCTACATGCGCAAGCAGGGCAAGGACGTCAACATCGACGCCAGCGGCCGCTACATCGGTCTCAACGATGAAGACCCAGACGACCGTCACCGCATGAACTAACGCAAATAACCGCCGCCGATCCTGAGCCCCCACAAACCTCCGATCCTGAGCCCCCACAAACCGCCGATCCTGAACCCCCACAAACCTCCGATTCTCAGCCCTCATAAGCCGCCGTCATCCTGAGCGCAGCGAAGCATCCCGGTATTTGCCTTTGCTCTTCTTGTTGTCATTCCCGAAGGGAATCGGCGTTTGACCTTCCATAAGTATCCGTAATCGCGTCCCGCGCGACCGGAATCCAGTACTCCCAGGAGAACCCATGCAGACTCGCGCACTCGGCACCTCAGGCCTCAAGATCGTCCCTCTCGTTTTAGGCGGCAACGTATTCGGCTGGACCATCGACGAAGCCCAGTCCTTCCAGGTGCTCGACGCATTCGTCGATCGCGGCTTCAACTGCATCGACACCGCCGACGTCTACTCCTCCTGGGTTCCCGGCCATACCGGTGGCGAGTCAGAAACAATCATCGGCCGCTGGCTCGCCCATTCCGGCAAGCGCGACAAGGTCATCCTCGCCACCAAGGTCGGCATGAAGATGCCCAACGTCGGCGAGGGGCTCCGCAAGGACTACATCCTCCGCGAGGTCGAGCAATCCCTCAAGCGCCTGCAGACCGACTTCATCGACCTCTACCAATCACACAAGGACGACGAATCTACACCGCTCGAGGAAACTCTCGAAGCCTACGCCGGGCTGCTCAAAAGTGGCAAAATACGCGCGATTGGCGCCTCAAACTACAAAGGCGCTCGTCTCACGCAGGCCATGGAGATCGCAAAGCAACAAAACCTTCCTGCCTACACGACGCTGCAGCCCGACTACAACCTGTACGACCGTCAGGCCTACGAGTCCGATCTCGCTCCCGTCGCCGCCAGGTACGGCCTCGGCGTGATCCCCTACTTCTCGCTTGCCTCAGGCTTTCTCACCGGCAAATACCAGAGCCTCGAAGACACCAAAGGCAGAAACCGTGGCTCGCGCGTCGAAAAGTACTTCAACGATCGCGGAATGAAGATTCTAGGGGCTCTCAAACAGGTCTCCGGCGAAACCGGAGCCCAGCAGGCCTCCGTCGCCCTCGCCTGGCTCCTCGCCCAACCCACCATCACCGCGCCCATCGCCAGCGCCACCAGCCCGCAGCAACTCGAAGCGCTCTTCGCCGCCGTCGACCTGAACCTCACGAACTCACAGCAAAAGGCGCTCACCGAAGCGAGCGCCTAGCACATTGCGCGAATATCGCGCTTGAGGAAGCGACAATCCACAGAAAACTGCGTTTCCCACAGTTCTTTTTGGCACAAACGATTTGTTCCACGTGGAACAACCGCGTGGAGTCGTCAAGCCCGGTGCACGATCCGCAGATTCAGCTCCCTCAACTGCGTCTCGCTCACCGGAGTCGGCGCATCTACCATCAGGTCAATCGCCTTCGCCGTCTTCGGGAATGCAATCACCTCGCGCAGTGAGGACGCGCCTGCAAGCAGCATCACAATGCGGTCCAACCCCAGCGCAATCCCTCCGTGCGGAGGCGTGCCATACTCCAGCGCATCCAGGAAGAATCCAAAACGCTCATGCGCCTCTTCATCGCTCATCCCCAACGTGCGGAAGATCTCCGATTGCACATCCTTGCGATGAATGCGGATTGACCCAGACCCGAGCTCCATTCCATTCAGCACCACGTCATACGCCAGCGCCCGCACCGCGCCCTTGTCATTCCACAGCGCGCCTGACTTGATGTCCTCTTCATGTGGCGAGGTAAACGGATGATGCGCCGCATCCCACTGCTTCGTCTCCTCGTTCCACTCGTACATCGGGAAGTCCGTAACCCACAGAAACCGAAAATCCTTCGCTGATCCGGTCTGCGCAAACAATCCATGCTTCTCGGCAAATTTCTTCGCGAGCTCCAGCCTCAGCGCTCCCACGCGCTTCGGAATCCACAGCCTGTCGTTATTCCACGTGGTAGCTGTTCCCGGCTTCGGCGTGATCACGACGGCAAGATCATCGGTCGTGAAATTCTCTCCGTTGAAGACGATTTGCTCGGCAGTCAGCTTCGCTGCAATCGCCTCGGCGAGCGGCACAAACGCGTCATTCGTGCGTAGCCGGGCCACATCGAGATAATCCAATCCGCAATCGCCAAAGCTCTTGCGAATCTCCTCCGCCAGCACGCGCCGCTGCGTTCCGCTCATCGCGCCGGCCTTCGGAATCGTGAACCCAAACACCGGCAACGTTGGATCGATCTTCAGCGACTCGCGAAGCTCGGGCGTCAGCTCCTTCGTCAGATCCACCATCGCCGGCAGCCGCATATCCGGCTTGTCGATACCGTACTTCGCGATTGCCTCGTCATAGGTCATCTGCACGAATGACTCTTGTGGCAGTTCAACACCTGCGGCCGAAAATGCCGCGCGCAAAAACCCTTCGACGATACGAAACACCGTATCCTGCTGCGGAAACGTCATCTCCAGATCGATCTGCGTAAACTCCGGCTGCCTATCGGCGCGCAGGTCTTCATCGCGGAAGCATCGCGCGATTTGAAAATAACGATCGAATCCGGAAATCATCAGGATCTGCTTGAAGATTTGTGGTGATTGCGGCAGCGCATAGAAACTGCCTGCATGCACGCGGCTCGGAACGAGGTAGTCGCGCGCGCCTTCCGGCGTCGAGCGCGTCATGAAGGGCGTCTCGATCTCAAGAAATCCCTGCTCCACCAGATAATTCCGAATCGCCATCGCAACCCTGCTGCGAACCGCAAAGTTCTTCTGCATCTCTTCGCGCCGCAGGTCGATATAGCGGTATTTCAGCCGCACCTCTTCGTTCGCAATCGCATCTTCTGCCGGCGAGAATGGAGGCGTTTTCGCGTCGTTCAGCAGCAACAGCTCCTGCCCAACGACCTCGATCTCTCCCGTCGCCATCTTCGGATTCGTCAGGTCAGCACCGCGCATCCGTACTTTGCCGGTAACAGCAACCACATACTCCGGCCTTGCCGCCTCGGCCTTCGCATGCGCTTCCGCCGACACGCTCTTGTCGAAGACCACCTGTGTAATTCCGCTGCGGTCGCGCAGATCGAGAAAGATCAGTCCGCCATGGTCGCGACGCCCATTCACCCATCCCATCAGGGTGACGGTCGAGTCGGCATCGGAAGCACGCAGCTCGCCGCAACGGTGCGAGCGTTGAAGAGATCCTAAAAAATCGAGTGTCACAATCCTTCTATTGTACGGAGTCTGCTGCGCGAACCTCCCCGCGTCTCGCAAAAGCGAGCTTCCACAACGCGTCAATCAGCAGCGCCAGGCTGCCGCCGGCAACGGTATTCATGAGCCGGATATGTGCGGCCGCTGTTTCCGAGAATCCGCCGAACCGGAACAAAAACACGATATAAAGCGTGATAAAGAACGAAAAAACGGCATAATTTACCGCTTGCAGTGCGTAACAGCCCCACGCGCTCACGACTACCAGCGTGGGCATCACCCACGCCGGAAAGGGCAGAAATTTCGCCAGCAGCAGCACGAAACCCGCACCCGCCACCGTGCCCAGCATGCGCGCAATTCCGCGGCTCAATGTATTGCTCCACTGCGGCTTCAACACCAGCAGCGCTGTCATCGGAATCCAGTAGCCGTTGCGCACATGAAAGTAGCGATAGATCTCTGTGCTCGTGAGCAGCACCACGGCCAGCCGCGCCACATAGCCAGCGGTATCGCCGTGCAGCGTCATCTCGTGGCGCAAACATTGCAACAGCTCGCGCAGCCGGCGCTGTATCCGCTGATGGGTTCGTAGTGTCCGCGGCGTCCGCGCCTTCCGCCGCAGCATGTAGAACAACCAGAACACCACGACCTGCAGCCCGCCACCTGCAAGTACCATGCCCGTGCGGCCCAAGGCAAAATGCGGCCCGTTCGCAAAATAGCTTGCAACAATGGCGAACACCGCGCTCTGCTGCCCAATCCATCCCTCCGTGGGCCCCAGGCCCGCGAGCAGCCCATAGTTCACCGCCGCCACAAACACAACCGCGAGCACCACAACCGTCCAGGGAGCAGCCACGCTTCCTGCCAACGTCGCGGAAGCAATACCCAGCGTGGTGACCGCCATGCTCAGCAGCGCCGAGGCCAGCGCCTCATGAAACACCGCGAACCCCACCGTGAAGGCACTGCCGGCCGCGATCGCGCCCGCGCTCTGATGACCGGTGAGCCATCCCAGCAGCAGCGCGATTCCGACGGCAAGCGCCGCAACCATGCCGGATCCTGGCGTCCGTCTGGTCCACGGAAATGCCGTGGTGTCTTCCGAGATGGTGAAGAGCCGGTGCATTGTTCAAACTGGAATTTTGGATGCGTCTCCCACTCGCCAAACGGCTGGGCACCGCTTGCAGCCTTACGTGTATTCACTGGGACGGCGACAGAATCGCTCCGCGATGCAAAAATGTCACGTCTGCCGCACTTTTTCGTAGGTGCCGGTGGTCGAGCAGTCTATGCTTCCGCGCATGCATTCCATTCAGCTCGCCTTGCTTTCTGGCGCGATTGCTGTATCCGTTCTGTCAGCACCTGCGCAGACCGCAACCGCCTCGCCGGCGGCCGCAGCCGCTCCTGCAATCGCTGACACTTGGGGCCATCTGTCGGCAATTCCCGCGCACGCGCACATCCATGTCGCGGCGGATCATGGCCGCGCGACCTGCTATTTCATCTCCGCAGACGATCAAAATCTAACCTGCGGCCATAAGGACGCCTCCGACAAAGGACGCCACGTCTTCGCGCGTGCGGATGTGAAGAGTGTGAAGCTGACGCGTTACGGCGTCTCCACGCTCGGCGGCGCCGCAATCGGCGCGGGCGTCGGTGCAATCATTGGCGTCGGGACGAGCCACCCTGGCGGATTTATCGACTTTACCGGTGTTTATCGAGCTGTGTGTACGCTGGTCGGTGGTGTAGGTGGAGCAGCAGTCGGCGGCCCTACAGATATGTTCCGCGGACCAACGGTCTATCGGCGCGTCGAAGCTAAATAATCGACGCCCTCGCAGCGAAGCGAAAATCGGCTTTCTCAGCGAATTATGTGAATCGTGCAGGGCAAGCCCACCTTGGGCCAGCTTTTGTCTGCTGTCAGCACATCGGCGCCGCGCAACATAGCGAGCGCGAGACAGGCACGGTCGCCTAGCGATAAACCGAACTCCCTTGTAAGGGGTCTCAGTCTGCCTGCGAGCTCTGCCATCTCTACGCTGAAGGGAACAACTTCGTATATGGCGAAGCGGAACCTCTGAAGAGCCGCCCAAGTCGCAGGGCCGCGGTCCGCGAATTTCGAATAGACTTCGGCCAAATTTACGGTGGAGATAAGCGCCGACGGAATGGCGGCTAACACTCGGTCTGCACCTGGTTCCGAGTCGAGAAGCGCCAGCACTGCCGATGCGTCGAGAACGCTATCCTTCACGCATGGCCTCGGCGTGTCGTTCCGCAATCAACTCATCGCTCGCCCGGCGTCCCTTTGGCCGGTAAGGCCGCATGAGTTGTTGCGCCTCCCGGATCGCTGCTTCAATGGTGGCTGGCGTCCGCACTGCGGGGACATCATTCGGCTCGCGTCTTGCTGCTCGAAGTGCTGCCTCCAGGACGAAGCTATTTAGAGAGCGCCTCTCACGCCTGGCCGCAGCTGTCAGAATACGATGTTCCTGCGGCGTGGCCCGGACACCGAGCGGCTTGCGGACTTGTGTGGTTGCTGCCATTTGTCCATGGTAGCAAATTGTAGCCATTATGTAGACAACGCGCGAAGAAGCTCGCAAGAAGCGGCTTGAGAGGCATCTCTGCCGAATTCCAATCTACTGCGGCCTGGCGACTCCGGGCGTTCCTCCCTGGCTGCCGGGCTTGTCCTTGCCGCCAATCCCACGATGATGCACCGAATAGAGCGCACAGCTCTGATTGCACGCGGCACCGACTGAGACAATCTTCGTCACCAACACGCGCCGCGGCTGTCCATCGCCAGCCTCTTCAACACTTGCTTCGACAGTAACGGCGTGCCCTGACAGCTTTGCATCCACACCCACGCCCGTGAGCAGCGAGCAATGATCCGGCTCGCAGAGGGTCAGATGACCGTCCATATCCGTCATCGCGCACCCCGTGAAGCGCGTGCTTCCACCCTGTGCTGCCGCAACGGTGGCCATCACCAGCACAATCAGCGCTAACGCAGCTCTCATGATGAAAGCTCCTTCTCCGCTTCTTTCTCTTCCAGGCCTTCGTTCAATAACGCCCACGATTCAATCAGCATCCGCGGGACAAAGATCGCCATCATCACCAGCATGATCGCCACCGGCGGAAATCGATGGAAGAGCAGCGGCACAAAGAATCCAATCAGCATCGTCACGCAGAACAGGCCGATCTCCCAGACGATCGCATGCTTCACATGCCACAGCGGCCGGACGGGGTGCTTGTGGATCTGCATGTAAGGCAGCAACAACTCCGCAAGACAGTAGTACAGCGCCAGTGGTAATAACAGCCACGCCGCAGGAATGTCGCGCAGGTACGCTCCGCCGAGCAGCGCTGCCACATAGTGCGCCTGCAGATCGAACCCGTACATCTCGTGGCCCGTCACGCTGTAGCTGTCCGCCGAACTTTCCGCGCCAATCACCACAACCTTGCCTTTCACGTCGAGAGGCTTCGCACCCGCGCAGTTCAGGCCCCAGCGCTTCACCGCGTCCGGGTTTGCCGCCGTGCACAGCAGGTTCGTGGATGTCTGCTTCTCCAGCGGATCGGCCACATCCGCATAAGGCTGCTGCGGGCTGTTCATCAGCTTCTGAAACTTCTTCGTCTGCGTGAGCGCGGAGTTCATCAGCTGGGTCGTGACCAGCGCGAAGCTTTCCCCGGAGCTATCCTTCGCAACCTGCTTGTCGCCATCCTTTGCGAACACCTGCCAGACCAGCGGGATCTTTAGCGGGTTTTCGTTCAGCCTGGTCAGCCCCGCGTGTACCATCGCGCTGCCGGCCTGGGACGTGGAGCCGTTTCCTCCCGGAACAGGCGAGAAGAGCTGCTGGGTCATCACCAGGCACGAGGATGTGTTGTTCTGCTCGGAGGTATGCGTTGATGCTCCCACCACCATAGGCACCTTCAACGATGCAATGGTCGCTAGCAGCTTCGCCGTATCCGGATCATCGGTAGCGCACGATCCCTTGCCGTAGAACTTGTCAATCGCGATCACCGCGGGCTGCTGCACCGCAATCGCCTGCAGCAGGTCCGCTGTAAACGCCCTCGCCGGGCATACGTTCGCCTGAATCTGATCGAGGCCGCTCTCAATCGCGACCATGGACACCTGCTGCGAGTCCTTCAGCTTCGCGAATTTAAGCACGCGGCTGTACAGCGGACTCATCAGAACGCTTTCGCTCGGCTCAGCCGTCTTCAGGTTGCAGTTCTCCGACTGATAGACATGACCCTCCTGCAACTCCCAGCCAATCAACAGGACGGCCACGACGGCGTAGCCCACCCTGCCGACGATGCGGCGCACACGCCGGCGCCGGCCGTTTGACCTCGCACTGGTCTCTGCATCAGACATGACGAAATGGGCCGCACGACTGTCGTTGAGCTCGCACCGGCATCTCCGCGACCCGCGGTGCCACAGACTCTACCGCAGCCGCCGAGCCATTCTCAATGCTGTCTTTAGTCACCTACGGCTGGCGAAGCACGTCCGCCAGCTCGCGACGCGGTACCCTCCGCTGCTCACCGGTCGCGAAGGTCTTCACTGTGGCTTCGTTCGCCGCAAGCTCGTCCTCGCCGAGCAACACAATCGCCCGCGCGATCCGGTCCGCGACCTCGAAGCTCTTGCGAAGCTTGAACGTGCCGTCCCCCACTTCGACGGTCAGCCCTTTACGCCGCAACTCTCGCGCCAGCGCCAGGGCCGCCGGATTCCGCTCCGGGCCCAGGGGGGCAACATACCCATCCAGCTTCGGCGGCTCCGGCTTTTTGCCCGTGCCGGCTGAGTCCAGATCCTCCTGCGCCTGCAGCGTGAGAATCAGCCGGTCCTCGCCGATCGCAAAGCCAATCCCTGGCGCCTTCGGGCCGCCAAGCATCTCGCTCAGACCGTCGTACCGTCCGCCGCCCAGCAGCGCGTTCTGCGTGCCCAGCCCGGTCTGCACCGTGAACTCAAAGGTTGTGCGTGTGTAGTAGTCCAGCCCGCGCACCAGCCGCGGGTTCACGTGATACGGCACGCCGCACGCATCCAGCGCCGCCCGCACCTCGGCAAAGTGCTCGCGCGAGGCATCTCCCAAATAATCCGCGATCTTCGGCAGGCTGTTGATGATCTCCTGGTCCTGCTCGTCTTTTGAGTCCAGCACACGCAGCGGATTCGTCTCGGCACGCCGCTGATTGTCGGGGCACAGCTTGTCCTTCACCGGCTGCAAAGCTTCGCGCAGCGCAGCGTTGTAGCGGGCGCGGTCCTCCGCGTTGCCGACGGAGTTCAGCTCCAGCCGCCAGCCGCGCACACCCAGCTCATCCAGCAGGGAAGCGAGCATTTCGAGCACCTCGGCGTCGCGCAGCGGCGACTCCGACCCCGAGCTTGGCGGCCCGATGACCTCGGCGCCAATCTGCCAGAACTGCCTGTAGCGTCCGCGCTGCGGGCGCTCACGCCGGAACTGTGGCCCGATGTAATAGAGCTTCTGCAGCGCCCCGGTCTCGCCCATCTTGTGCTCGATGTACGCGCGAACCACGCCGGCGGTCGACTCCGGCCGCAGCGTCAGGGACTGCGCCTTCTCACTCGCCGCCCGCGCCCGGTCCTCCCAGGTGAACATCTCCTTGGAGACGATGTCCGTCTCCTCGCCCACGCCGCGCGCAAACAGCTCCGTGGCTTCGAGTACGGGCGTGCGGATCTCGCCGAAGCCGTAGCGCGCAAAAACCGCCCGCGCGGTCGCTTCCACGCGATTCCACAGCGGAGTCTGGTCAGGAAGAAGGTCACGTGTGCCGCGGACGGCCTTGATGGGCGCTCGCGATGGACGCGCCCCACCCTGAGGCGCGCCCCTGTCATTGCCGGAAGTCATAGAGCTTCCAGTCTATCGAACAACGGAGCGGGTTCAGCCTATCGAGCCGCGCTGGGCTCTGGTCTCGTCGATCTCCCTCGCCTGGATCTTCGTATCGATCAGGAAGCCCCCGCCGACGGCCAGCGGAATCAAACCGACCGCGGCCCCGCAGAGCACGTCGCGCTCCTGCAGAACCGCTGCAAGCGCGATAAAGAACAACACCAGCCCCACACCTGAGGAAACCAGCACCACCCCCGTCAGCCGAACATTTGCTTTCCGGCGATTAAGATCTGCCGTCGGCCGGCCGTGCGTAATGGCGAGCTCTTCCGGTGTCGGCGGAATCGGCACTCCACGGGCAATTGCTTCCAGACGCTCTCTCGACTGGATCTCACGATTGCGGACCCCCGACCAGACTCCGGCAACCACGATCCCAAGGATCATCAGGCAACCGGCGACCGGTACGATGAACGGGCTGTTCCACTCAATGCCAATCATTGCAAGTGCTTCCAACATAAAAATCCTTCCCGGTCCGCGGCGTCCATTCGCCCGCAGTCGACCTTCTGCGCGCCTTGGACTTGGGCCTTGCCCGAAAGTTTCACTCGCCACGGTGAAACTTTTGCGCGATCCTGAAGTCTGACTCTGCCGCACACCATGCGCGCCGACCTTACATCGCCGCAGGCCTTCGAATCCCTGGTCCGCGAGCACCAGTCCATGGTCTTTCGCACTCTCTCGCGCATGACCGGGCCCGGCCCGCACGTCGAGGACCTCGCTCAGGAGGTATTTTTACGCCTCTACCGCGCTCTGCCGGAGTTCCGCGGCGACTCCGCCCTGACCACTTACCTCTACCGCATCGTCGTCAACGTCGCCCAGGACGAGTGGAAGCGCCGCCGCCGGGACCGCGAATTCGTGGCCAGCGCTCCCATCGCATCCACAGACGACGAAGCCTCTGAGTGGATCGAAAATATGCCCGGCGATACTGTCCATGGCCACGCGCGCACACCGGAGCAGCTTCTCTCCGACGCCGAGCTCCAGAACGCTGTCGACGCCGCGCTCCTCTCGCTCTCGGAGCCCGAGCGCGCCGTCCTCATCCTCTATCATCAGGAGGATTGCAGTTACGAGGCCATCTCCGCCGCCCTGGAGATGCCGATCAACACAGTTCGCACCCACCTGCACCGCGGCCGAAAACGCATGAGCGCGCTCATCCAGGCCCAGCTCTCGCCGGCCAGGCCGATGACGCAGCCGCGGTATCCTCAACCTCTGGAGGCCCGATGAACAGCATGGACAACAAACTCACGCCTCCCCGCGGCCTTGCGACAGATGATGCGCGTCTTACGGCCGCGCTGGAGCATAAACCAGCGCCGCAGATCCCGCCGGACTTCGCCGCGAAGGTTGCCGCGCTCGCTCGATCGCAGCCGCCGCGCCGCCGTCGCATGGTGCCCCAGTTTGGCAGCGCGATTGCATTGCTCTCGCTTCCCGTAGCGGCTTTAGCGTTGTTCGCTCTGGCGCCACACACGGCGCCCAACTTCCACAGCCTCAGCTTCGACACCGAGCTCACGCTCCTCGCGGAACTCGCATTTATCGGCTGGTGGATCAGCCGGACATTTGGTTCCCGGCTTTCGCGCTGACATTACCGCTGTCTTCCACAGGTCTTCCGCCGAAGCGGGGCATCCGCGCGAACATCTACGTGCATCGGAGGTTGTGGGGACAGGCACGGAGCTCGCTGTTACATGCAACCTCCCCGCGTGCAACTTCGAGCTTCGTGGCTGCGACCGATCTTCTTCTAACTCCTTCCCATCCTCATCACAAAAACCACGAGGGCCGCGCCTTTCGGCAGCGACCCTCGATATTGGCCATGCTGACTTGCGATTACGCGTTAGAGACCGAGACAGCCAGCGCCGTTTCGGCACTGACTAGCTGACTCCGCCAGCTCGCTGACTTGCTTACCGGCAACGGCCCTCGTCCTCGCAGCGCTCGCGCTTGTGGATGTCGTGCTGTTTGCGCTCGTGGTTCGCAAGCAGACCGCCACCCGCGCCGGCACCAGCGCCGATCACGGCGCCCTTCGGGCCGCCCAGCAGTCCACCCACTACGGCGCCGCCGACAGCCGATCCGCCGACGATCTTAGCCTTCGTGTGGTGATGCGCGTCATGCCGCTCCTGTACGTGCTTGGCGTGATAGTACTGATCGCTATGCTGTGCCGACATCCCGACCGGCAGAAGGAACATCGATCCGATTACCAACTGACCCATAAACTTTTTCATTTTCGTCTTCTCCTCAAAAGCTGAAGGAACGCTCCGCAAAATCTCGTGTTTTGAAGCTCACTTTCGTATCTGCGGCCCTCTAATGCGATGCCCCTCTCGCGTACGCCGGATGCATTCCAGACGGACTCAAAAAAGATTTCTTTGGGGCAACCTCTTGCGCAGTTTCGCGACTTCGGTGTACCGTAAAGGCGATGTCTCTGTCGTCCAAGGCGTTCTTCGCTTTTCCGTACCGCTACTGGTGGACAGTAGCGGCCGCGGCGGACTGACTTCTGCTGAAGTAAGAGAAACACAGCAGACTGCATCAAAAAGCCCCGAGCCGCGAACTCAATACGAGTCGCGGCTTTCGTTTTTTACGAATCAGCTAACAGGATCGAGCAGCGAATGAGCACCACGCACCTCACCAGCCCGGTAACGATGCCCACGGCATCCACTCCCGGGCGCTTCGGCAAGTACGGCGGCCGCTACGTGCCCGAAACCCTGATGGCCGCGCTGCTTGAGCTCGAGCACGCCTACGCCGAGGCGCAGAAGGACGAAGCCTTCCAGGCCGAGCTCGCCTCACTTCTGCACGACTACTGCGGCCGCCCCACGCCGCTCTACTTCGCCAAACGCCTTACCGAAAACCTCGGCGGCGCCAAGATTTACCTCAAGCGTGAAGATCTGCTCCACACCGGCGCGCACAAGATCAACAATGCTCTCGGCCAGGCTCTGCTCGCCCGCCGCATGGGTAAGCAGCGCATCATCGCCGAGACCGGCGCAGGCCAGCACGGCGTCGCGACCGCAACCGTCTGCGCCCTCTTCGGCCTCGAATGCGTTGTCTACATGGGCGAGGAAGACATGCGCCGCCAGGAGCTCAACGTCTTCCGCATGCGGCTTCTCGGCGCCGAAGTCCGCGGCGTCAGCTCCGGCTCCGCCACGCTCAAGGACGCCATCAACGAGGCGATGCGCGACTGGGTCACCAACGTCCGCGACACATTCTACATTCTCGGGTCGGCGCTCGGCGCGCACCCTTATCCGACGATGGTTCGCGACTTTCACCGCGTGATCAGCAAGGAATCGAAGCGCCAGATTCTTGAGCACGAAGGCCGCCTGCCGGATGCGATCGTCGCCTGCGTCGGCGGCGGGTCGAACGCGATTGGCGCGTTCTACGAGTACATCCCCGACAGAAACGTGGAGCTCATCGGAGTCGAAGCCGGCGGCCGCGGCACAGCCCTCGGCGAGCACGCTGCGCGCTTCCAGAAAAATGGCGGCGGCCTCCCCGGCGTCCTGCAAGGCACCTACAGCTACGTCCTCCAGAACGACGCCGGCCAGGTCGCGCAGACGCATTCCGTCTCCGCAGGCCTCGACTACGCCTCGGTCGGCCCCGAGCACGCCATGCTGCACGACACGGGCCGCGCCCGCTACACCAGCGCCACCGACACCGAAGCTCTCGAAGCCACTAAACTCCTCTCGCGCACCGAAGGCATCATCCCCGCCCTCGAATCCGCGCACGCTATCGCCGAAGCCATCAAGCTCGCGCCAAAGATGGGCCGCGACAAAATCCTGATGGTTAATGTCTCGGGCCGTGGCGACAAAGACATCGGCATCCTCACGCGCGAGATGGATTTGGCAGGAGCTATGAAGCCATGAACCTGCTGCCCTCTACCAGACCAAAAGGCGTGTTCGTCCCCATGCTTCTGCTTAAGGTGCTGGGTGCCTACTTCTTGGTCGTCTCTATCTTGGACCTGGTCTTGGCCTACGCCGCATTCGGCAGGAATGCTCACGCTTACGCTTTGATGATCCTGAGAACGGTGCCCGTGTTAGTTGGTGGTATCGGGCTCCTCATGCCGCAATTGTGGGCGAATCTCTTCTCTTCCTTCGTGCTATGCGGATTCGGACTTTGGTTATTGATTGCGTTCGGGCTCGGAGGGAACCATTTGATGGTAGCGTCTCTATCTTTCGCCCCTCTACTGCTGACGCTCTGGATGCGCGCCAAATACACCAATCTGCAATCTCGGAGCGCCGATGCCAATTAGCTTCCCAAACAAACCCGGCCTCGTCATCTACCTCACCGCAGGCGACCCTGACCTCGCGACCACGCGTGAGATGGCCATCGCCGCCATCGACGCAGGCGCGGACGTCATCGAGCTCGGCGTCCCCTTCAGCGATCCGCTCGCCGACGGCCCTGTCATCCAGCGCGCCAGCGAACGCGCCGTAGCCCGCGGCACGCGTCTCGCCGACGTCCTCAGCATCTGCCGCGAGATTCGCGACGCTCGCCCGCAAGCCGGCATCATCCTCTTCAGCTATCTCAACCCCGTCATCCGCATGGGCCTCGCAGAATTCGCGAAAGCTGCAAAACAAGCTGGCGCCGACGGCGTTCTGCTCACCGACATGATCGTCGAGGAAGCCGCCGAGTATCTCGAAGCGATGCGCGAAAACGATCTCGCGCCCGTCTTCCTCGCCGCGCCCACCTCGCCCGACGAACGCCTGAAGGCCATCGCGCAACACAGCAAAGGCTTCGTCTACGCCATCTCGCGCGTCGGCATCACCGGCACGCAAACCGAGCTCGCCGCCGACGCCGAAACCCTCGTCCGCCGTCTCAAGCAGTTCACGGATCTCCCCATCGCGCTCGGCTTCGGCATCTCCAACGCCGAGCACGTTCGCGCGGTCGCGAACTTCGCCGATGCCGCCGTCGTCGGCAGCGCCATCGTCGGCCTCGTCGAAAAGACGCCCGCAGCCGAAGCGCCGAAAACCGTCGGCGACTTCGTCCGCTCTCTGCGGTCCAACTCTCTCGATAGCAACGAGATCACTGCCGAGGTGCATGCATGATCTCCTCGATCACGACGTATCATCAACATGAGGCACGACAACTATGGACATCGCCGACTGGCGCAAAAAAATCGACGAAGTGGACGAGCAGATCGTTAAGCTGCTCAACGAACGAGCAGCCTGCGCCATCGCCATCGGCGAGATCAAGCGCCAGAATGCAGCCGCCATCTACGAGCCGCAGAGGGAACGCCAGGTCATCGAGCACGCACGCAAAGCCAACCCAGGCCCGCTCGCAGGCGAGCAGGTGCAGGACATCTACGAACGGATCATGGACATCATGCGTTCACTGCAACGGCCTGACCGCGGCATCCCTGCCTCACACCAGCAGCCAGTCTCCGGCAGCAAAAGCTAGCTATACATTCCGGACTTCAGCCAGTTCTTTATCGCGCCTCACGCGCACACATTTGCACGCAAGCGCCGCCACGCAGACGGCGCGGGAAGGAATCCAGTGATGATCGTCGCAATGCAGGACCGAGCCACGGACGAACAAATTCAGCACGTAATCGAGCGCATGGTTGAGTTGGGCTTCAATGTCCATCGCACCACAGGCGAGACCCAGACCATTCTCGCCGGCGTGGGCACGCCCGCGCACTTTGAGGTCACCGAGTTCCAGGTGCTGCCCGGCGTCCATCAGGCCTACCGCATCTCCTCGCCCTACAAGCTCGCGGGCCGCGGCTTCCGTCCGGAAGGCACGCGCGTGCGCTTCCCCAACGGCGTCGTCGTTGGTGGCGAAGAGGTCGTCATCATGGCGGGGCCATGCTCGGTTGAAAGCCGCGACCAGATTCGCCTCAGCGCGAAGCAGGTCGCTGCTGCGGGCGCGCAGTTCCTCCGCGGCGGAGCCTACAAGCCGCGCAGCTCGCCGTACAGCTTCCAGGGAATGGGCGTTGAAGGCCTGAAGATTATGCGCGAAGCCGCCGACGAGTACGGCCTCCTCGTCATCACCGAGGTCATGGAGATCTCGCAGATCGAGGTCATGCTGCCGTACATCGACTGCTTCCAGATCGGCGCGCGCAATATGCAGAACTTCAACCTGCTCCGCGAGCTCGGCCACGTGCGCAAACCCTGCCTGCTCAAGCGCGGCATCTCCGCCACAATTGAGGAAGTGTTGCTTTCAGCCGAGTACATCCTCTCCGGCGGCAACTACGACCTCTTGCTCTGCGAGCGCGGTATCCGCACCTTCGAGACCTACACGCGCAACACCATGGACGTCTCCGCGATCCCCGTGCTCAAGAAGCTCACGCATCTCCCCGTGCTCGGCGACCCATCGCACGGCGTCGGCAAGCGTGATCTCGTTCCCGCGCTGGCGCTCGCTTCCGTTGCCGCGGGCGCCGACGGCCTGCTGATGGAGATGCACCCGAACCCGGACAAGGCAATGTCGGACGGCGCGCAGTCACTCTTCCCCGATCAGCTCACCGAGCTCGTTGAGCGCCTTCGCAGACTCGCCCCCGTCGTCGACCGCAGCATCGCTCCGGCAGTTGCCGCAGCTCACGCGTAAGAGGAGTTCGCGATGCGGCGCATCGTCGTCAAACTCGGGACGAATGTCATCATGCGTCCTGATGGCAAGGTCGCGCTTGGGCTGCTCTGCGGCCTTGTCGAACAGATCGCCGCCCTCCGCAGCCGCGGAATCGACGTGCTCGTCGTCAGCTCCGGCGCCATAGGCCTCGGCGCAGAACGCCTCGGGCTGAACGAACGCCCTAAAGCGCTCGAGCAGGTCCAGGCCTGTGCGGCCATCGGGCAATCACGACTGATGGCGCTCTACGACGACGCGTTTGACCGCCTCGGCTGCCGGATCGCGCAGGTGCTCCTCACGGAAGATGACTTCCGCGATCCTGTCCGCCACACCAACCTCCGCGCCACACTGCACTCACTCCTTGCGCTCGGCGTCATTCCCATCGTCAACGAAAACGACACCGTATCAACCATGGAGCTCGACCGTCCGCTCACACCTCCGCGCGTCAACGACGAGCAGGGCGAACACGTCAACGAGCCACGCACCAACGGCACACAGGCCCGCCTCTTCGGCGACAACGACAAGCTCTCCGCCCTTCTGCTCACTCATATCGACGCCGACCTGCTCGTTCTGCTCTCCGACGTCGACGGTCTTTACGACCGCAATCCCGCAGAACCCAACGCGAAGATCATTCCTTCCGTATCGGCTATCGACGCGCGCGTGCTCGAACTCGCGCACGGCGGCAACGGTCGCGGCCGCGGCGGCATGCTCTCCAAGCTCGAGTCTGCGCGCATCGCACTCGATGCCGGCAAAGAGGTCGTCATTGCCAACGGCCGCACACCTGCCGTGCTCGAGCGCATCATCGCCGGCGAGCAGGTCGGCACCCGCTTCTCCGGAGCACGCGATGCCGCTGAGGTGCGGCGATGAGCTCCGCAAGCGTCCGCGAGATTGCCGAAGCAGCCAGGCGAGCGTCGCGCTCGCTGGCCTCACTCGATGAAGCGAAGCGCAATCGCCTCCTCGAAGCGATGGCCTCTGCACTCGAACGATCAACTTCCGAACTCTTCGCGGCTAACGACGAGGACACGCGGCGCGCGGCCGCGCGCGGTGCCGACGATGCTCTTCCGCCGAGCACACTCGCCCGCCTCACTCTCACCGAACAAAAGCTCCGCGAGATTGCTGAGCAAATCCGCTCTGTTGCCGCGCTGCCTGACCCACTCAATCGCAAGCTTGACACCATCGAACTCGACCAGGGCCTCGACCTCGAAAAGATCTCCGTCCCGCTGGGCGTGCTCGCAGTCATCTTCGAGGCAAGGCCGGACGCGGTCACGCAGATCGCTTCACTCGCCATTAAGTCCGGCAATGCCGTGATTCTCAAGCCCGGGCGCGAGGTCGAGCACACTGCGAAAGCCATCGTCCGCGTTCTGCGCAATGCTCTCACGCCTGAATCCATCCCACAGGACGCCATCTCCCTGGTTCTCGGCCGTGACGAGGTCAACGAGCTCCTCGCGATGCATGGCCTCGTCGACATGGTCATACCACGCGGCTCAAAATCGCTCGTCGAATACGTGCAGGCCAACACGCGCATCCCGGTTCTCGGCCACTCCGAGGGCATCTGTCACATCTACGTCGACCGCGCCGCAGACCAGCAAACAGCACTCCGCATCATTGAGGACGCGAAGCTCGACTATCCTGCCGCCTGCAACGCCGTCGAGACCGTTCTCGTGCATCGCGACATCGCGTCTGACTTCCTTCCAAGACTTCTTCAGCACCTTCAAAACAAGAACGTCGCAGTCCACGGCGACCAGGACGTCCGCGCCCTAAGCAGCAACGTGCGATCCGTCGACAATTGGCATTGCGAATATGGCGTCCCCGAGCTCGCCATCGGCGTGGTCGACTCACTCGATGCGGCGATCGATCACATCCACGCCCACGGCTCTGCACACACCGAGTCCATACTCACCGAAGATCCCACCGCAGCCGAAAAGTTCCTCCGCGAGGTCGACGCCGCCGGGGTCTTTCACAACGCATCCACGCGCTTCGCAGACGGCTTCCGCTACGGCTTCGGTGCGGAGGTCGGCATCAGCACCAGCAAGCTGCATGCCCGGGGCCCGGTGGGCCTCGACGGCCTTACAACGTACAAGTACGTGCTTCGCGGCCACGGCCAGATAGCCGGCGACTACCGCGGAGCAAATGCCCGCTCCTTCACGCACCGCCGCGAGGGGAAGCCGTGAGAGTCCTGATCATCGGTACAGGGCTGATCGGGGCCTCGATTGGCCTCGCCCTCAAGTCCCTCGACGGCTTCTCCGGCGAGATTTCAGGCTGGGACGCGACCCCGACCGAACTCCAGACTGCCCTGCGCAGCGGAGCGATCGACCGCGCTCTGAACTTCCGCGAATCTGTGCTGAAGCCTGACGTCGCAGACATCATCGTCCTCGCTACGCCGGTGCTGCCAATCCTTGACTGGATGGAACGTCTGGCTCCTATCCTCGGCCCGAACCAGTTCGTCACTGACGTCGGCTCAACCAAGGTGGAGATCGTTCATCTTGCGCGTAGCCTCTTCAATCAGCCCGGGCGCGCACGATTTCTGCCGGGGCATCCGATGGCAGGGAAGGAGGCCGGGGGGGCGGGGCTGGCGGAGGCCGGACTGTTCCGGGGGGCAGCGTGGTTGTTCACTCCGGTGGATGAGCAGAAGACCGGAGTTGAGCGGGAGTGGGTTGCGCTGGTGGAGCGGTTTGGGGCGCGGGTGATGGAGATGGACCCGGAGCGGCACGATGAGGTGTGCGCGTGGGTCAGCCATCTGCCGCAGATGCTCTCTACCGCGCTGGCAGCACTGCTGGAGGATACGTTTGGGGACGATCCGGCGGTGCAGGCGATTGGCGGGCGGGCGTTGAGGGAGACGACGCGGCTGGGCGCGAGTCCTTTCAGCATGTGGCGTGATGTTGCCATGACCAACACCGAGCCGATCGCGCGTGCCATCGCCGCGCTTGAGCAGCGGCTGCAGCATGTGCGCGAGAACCTGAGAACGCCGGAGCTGCGCGAAGAGTTCCGCACGGCGAATCGATTTCGAGAGAAGCGGTAAATCCAGCGCGTAAGTTTGCCGGGTACCCCCCTCCCCCTGTTTTTGGGCAAAGTCTTCAAAAGATGGGACTTAGCCTTGGACTTTATATGCAAAGTCTTCATATTAAAAGGCTTACCCGCAAAGTCTCTGGAATCAATGAGTTGACGATCACAGGGGTCCGCGGCTCTCGGATGCTCATCACAGAGGCGCATTGCATAGAAAAGAAAGGGCCTGCCGCGAACGGCAGGCCCTTATTCTCCGCTGAAGCGGGTTAGGTTAGAAGTCGATACGAGCCGAGACCTGCCCGACACGGCTTGAGCCGTTCTGGGTGCTGATCACGCCGAAGTTGCTGTTCGTGATGTCCGTGTTCGCAGCCGGCGCAGCCGGTGTATTGAAGTTGGGATGGTTGAGGACATTGAAGAAGTCGCCACGGATCTGCAGGTTGATGCCGCGGTCCTGCGAGATAGCGAAGACCTTGGCGAGACCCGAGTCCATAACAAAGTAGCCGGGACCACGCAGATTGTTACGCGGACCGACTTCGAAGCCGACAGGACCGGAGAACTCGCTGGCGGTTGCGCTGCCCTTCGAGAAGATGCTGACCTGGCCGGAGGAGTTCTGGGTGATGTGAGCGTGGAGATCGTTGGTGCTCGCGCCGTTGAAGAAGGCGGGAGCGTCATTGGAGTAGCTCGGAACGAACGCGCTGGAGACGGTGCCCCAGGCGTAGCCGGTGTGCTGGTTGAAGATGGAGCTGAGGTTCCATCCGCCGATAAGCTCGTCCACCCAGCCGGGCGCGGAACCGAGCAATGCACGTCCATGACCGATGGGCAGCTGGTAGTCGAAGTACCCGTTGAAGATCTGGGTGACGTCGAAATCCGAGTTACCGCGGCACTCGCGTGGACGAAGCACGTCGCACACGAAGCCGTAGCCGGCGGAGGCACCCTGGTTGGCAATGATCGATACGTTATCGATTGAATGCGAGAAGGTGTAGTTGAAGTCGAAGGTGAGGCCGTGCGTCATGTTCTTGTGCAGCGTGACGAGGAGGCCGTTGTAGCTGGAGAAGCCCTTGTTTGTGTAGACGGTGTCCTGGGAGAACTGCGGCGACATGCCGGCGTTGATCGGGTCGAGACCGTAGTAGCCTCCGGTCGCGGCCTGAACGGTGTCGGCAAGATCTCCGTTGTAGACGAGGCTGCCGAGCTCATAGGCGAGCCATGAGGTCCAGTTGGCCGGGTGGCCCGAGAAACGGTTCGGGGTAACGCCACCGTACGCGGCACTGATACCGGGGCCGGCGACGTTCTCAAACCAGGGCTGGGGGGTGAGGTTTGCTACGCAGGTATTGTTGCAGGCACGCGCCTGCAGGGTGGCGTTGATCATGGCCTGGGAGAGAAGCTGACCGGAGACCGGATCGGAGTTGTCGAGCACCTGGTTGGCGTCCGCTTGTCCGAGCAGACGACGACCGAAGCGACCGGCGTAGTTGATTCGGAGCAGGAAGCCAGAGGGGAACTGATGCTGAACGCCGAGGTTGGCGATGACGTTGTACGGCGTTTTGAAGTTTGAGTCGATCATGGTGTTGAAGGCGCTGCCATTTCCCAGGCCATACGGCGAACCTGCATCGACGAAAGGAGTGAAGCCATTCTTGGCGGCTGGCGGGGCGTCCGGCGCGACATAGGTCGCCTTCGCGCCCAGGCGCGGATCGCCAGCGAGATCATCGTTGTTCTGAGTGACCGACTGCTGGAAGAGATAGTTGTGCTGGTCCTGCTGGTACTGGACCGCGTTGGTGATGGTGCGGTCATAGACGATTCCGACGCCACCGTTGATCACTGAGTTGCGATCCCAGGACGGGCTGTAGGCGAAGGCGAAGCGTGGGGCGAAGTCGTGCCATTCGGGAGTGTAATAGGTCGGGCCGTTGTTGGCTTTGCCCCCCAGGACGTACTGGATGAGGGGAACGGATAACCCGTTCTTGTTGTTTGCTGCCTTCACTCGATCGGAGAAGTACTGATCGAAGGTGAACGGAATGGCGGAGCCGGATCCGGTCTGAATCTGCCCGACGGATTCGAGTCCGTTGGTTTCGTAGGGAACCGAGTAGTACTGCCAGTTGACGCCGTAGGAGAGGGTAAGGGAAGGCGTGACCTTCCAGTTATCGCCGGCGTAGATCTCGGACTGATAGTAGCGGTAGTGACGTTGATCGCCCGTGGCAAGGGGGAGAACGTTGCCCTTGTTGTCGTAGTTGAACTGCTGGCTGATGGAGGCCACACGGCCAAGCGCGGCGGAGAAGGCGTAGTCCCACTCGCCCTGTGCCGTCGAACTGGCGACGATATTGGCCGGCCGATCACTCGCGCTCAGACCGCTGAGTTCGCCTCCCAAGCCGATGCTGGCATCGTTGTAGTCCAGCGTGGTGTGGTCAAAAGAGGTGATGAACTTAAAGAATCCGCCGAGCTGGATGCTGTGGGAGCCTTTTTGCCACTGGAAGTTGTCCGAGAACTGGTTGATGGGAATGCGACGACCCTGCGCGTTGATGGCCGAGAGATAAGGTCTCGACATGAGCGAGGTGATGCCGTCGGAGAAGTTAATCAGATTCGTGCCGTTGGGGTCGATGTTGGGGATGGGGAACTGCAGGTCAGAGACGACCTGGCCATAGCTGGCCGAGTTTGCCATCCTTGAGTTGATCGCCCACGCATCGACAACGCCCCAGCGATCGCTGCGGTCAAAGAACGGCGCGAACGGCTGGCCGGGGAACTCCGGCGCGGATTCTACAGAGTTGACGTGGTTGACAGTCTCAAAGCCGTAGACGCGGTGCTTGCTTGTCAGCTGGAAATCGACCCGGCTGGTGTAGTTGATTTCGTTGTCCGGCTCAGGGGTAGTGAAGGTGTAGAAGCCGGTATTGATGCCATCGCCGCCGCCGGCCGGGTTGTTGGCGTGCGGGTAAGCGGAGTTGATGAGCGCGAGGAACGCGGCGTTCTCCCCGGCGTGGGTGGGATCAGTCTGAAACAAGGGATCAAGCGCAGCGACCTGTGCGGGTGTGTAGAAGGAGATGCAGGAAGGCGTGGTGTCCTGGCGGCTGAACCGATTGCAGGTAGACGAGCTGTTGTTCACGTAACCGATGTTGCCGGCGCGGTAGTTGTCCAGGGGAACGGTACGGTTGACGAGCGCGGACTGAGTGATGCGGGAATCGTAGAGGTTGAAGAAGAAGAAGGCGCGATCACGCCAGACCGGGCCGCCGATGTTGCCGCCGAACTGGTTGCGGATGTAGTTCGGCTTGGTGAGGTGGTTATGGTTGCCGAACCAGGAGTTCGCTACCAGGGCGGCGTCGCGGTGGTACTCGTTGATGTTCCCGTGGAAGTGGTTGGTACCGCCCTTGGTGACGAGCTGGAACTGGCCGCCGCCGCCGGGACCGCTGGAGACGTTGAAGCCGCTGACGGTGCCAGTGAACTGCTGCAGGGCGTCGACGGGCGCCTGGGCGACGATGCTGAAGTCCTGGCCGGTCGCCATATCGTTGACGTCCAGGCCGTCGACGGTGACCTGATCCTGATCGACGCGGGAGCCGGTGGTCGAACCGCCGAGGGTGACGCCGGGCTCGAGCGTGAAGAGCGCCGTGGGGGTGTCTCGCCCCTGCACGGGGAGCTGATTCATGACCTCGGGGTTGATGTTGTTGCCGACGGTCGCGTCCGTGGTGTTGATCGTTTGATCGGCGCCAGAGGCAGAGACCTCAATGGTCTGGCCGGCAGCGGCGCCCACCTGAAGCCTGGCATCCTGGGTGCGCGTGACGGCGACCTGCAGGCTGAGGTTATCGATCTTGGTTACCGAAAACCCGTCATGGGTGAAGGTGGCGCTGTAGCCGGGACCGGGAGGAATGTTGGTGAACCGGTACGAGCCTTTGCTGTCCGTCTTGGTCGTAAACGTGACATTGGTATGCGGATTGGTGAGGACGACGGCGGTGTCGGGCACAAGCGCATTGGAGGCGTCCGTGACCACGCCGGTCATGGAGGAGGTTTCCTGAGCGTGGAGGAAGGCGGCAGGGAATGCGAAAAGCAAGAAGAGGAAGGCGAGCTTCGAGAGTGAGCGTCTCATCGTCGTAGGGAGGTTCTCCTGGAAATGCCGCTCCGGCGCGCAGGAGGGACAGGAACAAACTCTCCCGACGTCACTTAGAGCTGGGGCAAGTGGTCTTCCTGCAATTGGGACGCCAAACGCACTAGTTATTCAAAACAGGTGAGTTGGCTATTTTTCTGATGGGCGTAATATTCCTGTTTTTGAGAGCTATCTATGGATTACGAGAGAACTTAACGGCGACGAGATAATTTGCGCGATGCGGGTGTGCGCGGCAGGGTGGACTCGGTTAGGATTTGTGGCAAGGAGTTGAACGGATGGAGACGTCGCACAAGAAGAAGGGCTTAGTCGCCTGGGTTGATTGCTACTGGTATTGGCTGGTGATTGCGTTTGGCATCGCGTGCATGCTGGGAATCGATTTCTGGCATCCGTTGCTGGGCGGATAAAACGGGTAGCTGGCCGTCTTCGGGATAAGCCGCAAGCAGGGGCTGGGACGGACAAACGATTTTGAACAGGGCGCGAGGATCCGGAGGTTCGCCGGGGTTCGCGCCTTCTCTGTTTGCAGTGATCTTCCGTCGGCTGTCTGACAAATAGCGAGTCGATGGGGAGCAGCGGTGGGTGGGGATTTTTTTTGACAACCGGGGAGCCAGATGTCGCGCTGCGAGCGTATGATTTCGGCGCTGCACCGAAGCAAATCCAAGGAGCACGTCTATGCGTTGTCTTCACAGGCAAGTGGTGTGTGTGGTTGCGGGGCTGCTGATTACTGCCGTGGCTGGGGCTCAGGACCAGAGGAATGTGCTGGAACCTGTCATACCGCCGGCGTGCACGATTCTGAGCGCCGAACTGGCATCGGGAACGACGCCGGGAACGATCTCGAACGAGACGCAGCTGGATTCGCCGAGGATTCAGGCGGCGCTGAATGGGTGCCCGGCTGGACAGGCGGTGGAGCTGGCGATGAGTGGAACGAACGATGCGTTCCTGATCGGGCCGATTACGATTCCGAGCGGGGTGACGCTGCTGGTGGATGCGGGCGTGACGGTGTATGCGTCGCGCAACCCGCGGGACTTTGACTCGAGCTCGGCACATACGTGCGGCACGGTGGATTCGAGCGGCAACGGGTGCAGCCCAGTGATCAACGTGAGCAAGACGGTGGGCGCGGGGATTATGGGGTATGGGACAATCGACGGCCGCGGGTATATGAAGATGCTGCTGAATGGGCAGCCCGGGCCGGAGAGCTGGTGGGACATTGCGAATGATGCGGATGTGAACGGGGGAAGCCAGAATAATCCGCGGCTGATCAACGGAAGCAATCCGGACCGGCTGACGCTGTACAAGATCCGGCTGATGAACTCGCCGATGTTTCACGTGGCGCTGGATGTGCCGACGAACTTTACGGCGTGGGGCGTGAAGATTGTGACGCCGTATGATGCGCGCAACTCGGATGGCATTGATCCGGGGTATGGAACGAATGTGACGATTACGCAGTCACACATCAGCGATGGCGATGACCAGGTGGCGATTGGAGGCAACAAGCTGCCGGGCGCGTCGTACTACACGGTGTCGAACGACTGGTTCGGCAATGGGCATGGGCTGTCGATTGGGAGCTATACGTTGGGCGGCGTGCGCCACCTGCTGGCGCAGAATTTGACGTGGTCGGGGCTGGCGACGGACTCGAATGCGACGGCGGTTCACATCAAGAGCGATGTGTCGCGCGGCGGCGTGGTGCAGGACCTGACGTATCAGAACATCTGCTCGAAGGATCTGCGGTATGCGATCTGGCTGGATCCGTTTTATTCGGGGCTGACGAAGACCGGGACATTGCTGCCCTGGTACAAGGACATCCTGATTCAGAACATGCACCAGGTGACGCCGTCGACGACGTCGACGACGACAGGGCAGGTGATTATCCAGGGTTACAACTCGTCGGTGCCGACGGAGGTGACGCTGGATAACGTGGTGGTGGATGGGATTGTGGCGAAGGATTTCGTCTCGAAGTATCACCAGACGACGCCGACGAACTCGATCATCACGGTGGGGCCGGACCCGGTGAACTTCCTGCAGTATCTTTATCAGCCGACGGTCACGGTGAACGATGAGATTTCGAACAGCAATCCGCCGTATGACTGCCCGGCGAATGTGTTTGCGCCGGTTACAGGAGAGCTGGTGCCCGGCCCCGCGCAGCTTGATCCTGGTACAAAGCCGACGATCCAGGTGCAGGTGCTGACGACCAAGGCGGTGCCGTACCAGACGTATCTGGCCAGCCTGGCGGACAATCCGAATGCATCGCTGGCGCTGACGCCGCCGACGGGAACGGTGACGATCTCCGACACGGAGTTCGGCCTGCCAAGGGAGTTGGGTTCTGCGACGCTGCCTGGCACGAGCAACAGCGGCATGCAGAATGTGTCGGTGCAATTGAAGCCGCTGGCGGCGGGCGTTCATACGCTGACGGCGCAGTACTCGGGTGACAGCAATTATCCGGCGTTCACGTTCGGCAATTATGTTGTGTCGGTGGGCCGGGGGGCGGAGTCGCGCACGTCGTTGAGCGTTTCAGCGACGAGCCTGATGGCGGGAGATCCGCTGACGCTGACGGCATTTGTGGGCGGACCTGGAAGGAGCACGCCGGAGGGAACGGTGCAGTTCACAGCCGGGAGCGAGAACCTGGGATCGGCTCCGACGATTCTGGGACAAGCGTCCGTGACGACGGACTCGTTGACGCCGGGGACGTACCAGGTGGAGGCGTCGTTTACGGGACGGGTTGGATCGACGTCGTCAGAGTCGACGCCAACGACCGTGACGGTATCGCAGATTCCGACGACGCTGACGCTGGCGGCTCCGGCAACTGCGGTGGCTGGAACTCCAGTGACGATCACGACAACCTTGAGCTATCCCGCGACGAGCCTTTCGCCGAGTGGAACGGTGACGATCAAGGATGGCACTACAACACTGGCGACATTGCCGGTCGTTGATGGAGCGGCAAGCTTCACGACGAGCACGCTGGCTGTGGGGCCGCACTCGCTGAGTGCTGCTTATGGTGGCGATGCGAATTTTGTGAAGTCGTCAGGGACTGGGAGTGTGACGATCACGGGGCAGTAGAGGCGGTAAGGGGGTGGGTCCTCGGCCTACCCCCCAGGGGCAAAATTGAGCAAATCTTCAGAGGAGAGAACCTAGGGGCGGACTAAGGTGTCTCGGGTGAGCTTTGAAATGGGGATGCCCGGTGGATGCCGGGGGGTGTTTTGGCAAGGCATTTGTCAAGCCCCGCACACTCGATTACAGGCTGAAGCGGTCTCCCAGGGCCCGTGCCTGGCCAAGGGCGACGAGGGTGGAGAGAATCTCGGCGACGCGGGTGCGGCTGGCGGGGCGGAAGGCTGCGGCGATTTGCTGGGGGGTCTGGGCGGGGGCGTTGCGCAGGACTTCTTTGATGGCGCGGACCTGTTCGGGCAGGGTGCCGGGCCATGGCTGTTTCTTGCGGGTGGTGGTGATTGGCGCTTCTTCCGCGAAGCCTTCGAGGGTGCGGGCGACGGGGACGGCGGTGGGGGCCTGGAACTCGGGGCGGAGCCAGCGGATAAGGCCGGACGCTTCTTCGGCACGGCGGGCAGCGTTCAATGCGACGATGCGGGCGAGGATTTCGTCGGTGGTGAGGGCTTGTCCATCGAGTTCAGAGGGCCAGCCGTAAGCGGCGGAGACGGCCCGGTCGAGCTCGGCATGAATTTCGCGGAGGATGCCGATGAGGCCGGCGTCGTAAATGGCGCGGTCCTGCGGGGTGAGGGATTCGGGTTCCGGGGTCGAAAAGGTTCCGGCGGTTGTGGCTGCTGAAGACCCTCGGGGTTCTTCGACTGCGCGCTTCCTGCCCCCGCCAGCAAGCTGGCCGGGGACCCCGTTCGCGCTCCGCTCAGAATGACGGCTCAATTTCACTCCTTCGCTCAGGATGACGGGCTTTGGGGCCGAGGCCTCCAGGGCGCGGAGCTTTTCGAGGACGTTGTACATCTCGGTGAGGGTGAGCGAGGGATGGAGCTGCTGCTGGCGCTTGCGGTGGGCGTCGAGGCGCTCAGCGATGTCGCGGATGGTCTGCTGCTGGACTTCGGTGCAGGCGGGGAATGGGAAGGGGTCGAAGCAGCGGGTTTTGTTGTAGCGGGGACGATCTTCGAGCGTGCCGCCAGCGGCGAGAGCCCATGTGACATGGATTTTGCTGGAGAGCACGCCGAAGTGGAAGGCATCGGCGGAGGCGATGTTGACCAGCATGTTGTCGGGCAGCGTCGTTGCTTCGAGAAAGACGAAGACGCGATGCTTCGCGGTTTCGACGGTGGAGATGTAGCGAGGTAGTCCGCGCAACGCCAATCTGAGTTCCGCCCTCACCTTTCCGAAGAGCCACCACTTCTCTGCATATTGTTGCGAATCGCTGGTCTGATTTATTTTTGCTTCGCGTTCGGCCTTTACGTGATCGCGCAGCAATTGATAGACCTCGGGAAAGTTTGTGCGGACTTCGACTTCGGTGAGGCCGAAGAGGTCGATGACCATGACGTTGCGTGAGGAACCGGTGAGGTCGCGACCGTTCAGGTAGGGACGGATGTGTTGTTCGAGGCTGGGGATGCGGCCGAGGCCAAGTTCTTTGGCGTGTTGGGGCGTGACGATGAAGCCGGAGCCGTGCAGCTTGACGCCTGGGCAGCTCAGGTCTTCATTGGCTCTGAGCGGTGCGGCACCGGTAACGTCTGCGCCAATGCGAAGGTCAGCGAAAATTTTGCCTACCTGGTCCGAAAGTTCGACTTCTGTGCCTTCGGTCTGGGTGTCGCCTTCACGGATGACTCGATATAGATGGCCTTCGTGGTCGCCGCGGGCGGCGACGGTCATGGCGATGCGCACGGCGGCTGGCTTGGCTATGGGCTGATTGGGAAATTGAACGTCGAGCTGTGGCGCGGATTTCAGCCAGGGGTGATCAGGAATCGCGAAGAGCAGCGAGAGCGGGTTTTTCGGGGCGCTGAGGTTCTGGGCGACGACGCGGCGGTTGAAGACCTGCGGGAGCGAATTGGTGGTGATGAAGCCGAAGCGGCGGCATTTGGCTGAGCGGGTAAGTTCCGCGGCGCGCTGCCACCAGTACATGACGAAGTCGGCAGAGTCGGGGACGTCGGGATACGTCTTGCGAAGGGCGTCGACGTAGCCGCCTTCCTGTTCGGAGCGGATGTCTTTGCCGCCGATGAAGGGAGGGTTGCCGATGATGAAGTCGGCGTCCGGCCAAGTGGCTTGCCTGGCTCCGAGGAAGTGGTGGATGGTTCGGCGGGCGGTTTCGTCGGGAACCTGGCGGCCGGTGAGGAGGTTCTCTTTGAGGGTGACGCCATCCCACTCGGTAATTTCGTTGCCGTCGGCATCGACGGCGGGCACCTTCTGTTGCCACTCCATCAGGGCATCGCGGCAATCGATGTTGTGGAAGCTGTCGATGACGGGGATGCGCGGGGTGGTGTCGCCGCGGGTGCGGAAGTGCCATTGGAGATAGCCGATCCAGAGGACGAGGTCGGCGACAGCGGTGGCGCGTGGGTTGATGTCGATGCCGAGGAGCTGGTGCGGGTCGACGGTGCGGCCCATGTGCTCGAGGGCCTGCTGGGTTTCGCCGAGCGTGGCGAGGGTTTCGATGATCTCGCCTTCGAGTCGCTTGAGGTGTTCGAGCGCGACGTAGAGGAAGTTGCCGGAACCGCAGGCTGGGTCGAGGACGCGGGTGTTGCAGAGGCGGCGATGGAAGTCGTGGAGGAGATCGATGGCATCGGGGATGTGGCCGGTGTCGACGAGCTCGGAGACGGCAGCGATGACGTCGGACCAGTCGGCGCGGAGGGGTTCGACGATGGTGGGGATGACGAGGCGCTCGACGTAGGCGCGCGGGGTGTAGTGCGCGCCGAGCTGATGGCGCTCGTCGGGGTCGAGGGCGCGTTCGAGCAGGGTGCCGAAGATGGCGGGCTCGACTTCCTTCCAGTCGGAGTCGGCGGCATCGATGAGGAGGCCGAGCTCTTCCGGTTTGAGCGGAAGGGCTTCGGTGGATTCGAAGAGGCCGCCGTTGAACTTGAGGACGTGGGCTTTGAGGATGGGCGAGAAGCCGCCGGCGTTCATGGTCTCCCAGAGGGACTTTGCCATTTCAGGGAAGACGGCGACGTTATCTTTATCGCGAAGATCGCAGAGGAGGTTGAGCCAGCTCTTCTCGGGGAGGAGTTTTACGTCTTCGGCGAAGGAGGTGAAGATGCAGCGGGTGAGGAACTCGGCGACCTGTTTCGCGGAGTATTTCTGTTCGAGAGTGCGGGCGAGGATGGCGAGCTTGGCCGCGACTTCGCGCGTGACTTTGGCGGCGTGACGCGCGGGGTTTAGCTCATGCGGGTCGGTCCAGAGGAGGCGAAGGCGCTCGCGGATCGCGGGATTTGTGAGGTCGTTGAGCGAGATCCGATAGCTGCGGGCGTCAGGAAAGGGCAGATACGCTTTGCCGGTGAGAGAGAAGTCGGCGAAGAGCTCGATGGAGTGGCCGACGTCGACGGTGACGAGAAAGGGCGGCCAGCCTTCGAGGGTGGGGAGAGCTTTGGCGTAGCGCTCGGCCTGGTTGTAGGCGAGGAGCATCGCTTCGTCCCAGCCGTGGGTGCCGCGCACGGCGGTGCCGCGACGACGACGCGCTGCTTGTGGGGCGGGCGGAGTGAGGATGAGCTCGCCAGTCTCGGGATTGGTTTGGAGCTGGGGGGCGTTGCTGCCTTGTTTGGCTTCAAGGACGAAATGATTGCGACGGTAGAGGTCGATGAAGTTGGTCGAGGTGGTGCCGTCAAGGTTGTGGAGGGTGACGGACTTTTCGAAGACGTAGGTGTTGAGGTGTTCTTCGGCGCGGGTGGGGTCGGGGCGCGGGACTTCGAGGAAGTCGCAGAGTTCGGAGAGGAAGAGTGCGTAGTTGGCGCGCTCAGCGGCGGCGGAGTGCTGCCAGCGTTCAATGAAGCTCAGCGATGGTTCGGGCACTGAATGATGATTGCATACGACATCTGCGAGGGGTGCTTTGGTCGTTTCTGAAGGGTTATCGGGAGTCCGGTGGAAGGCAATTCAGTCGTTTCGGCTGCGCCTCCACTCCGGCCTTCGGCAGAGCGGAACCCACTCATGCCGCTTGCCAGCGCGCCAGCTCGCCGGGGACCCCGGTGCGCGTCATGAATGGGGCACCCGGGTTGTCGGCACCCGGGGTTGTCGGCAGGGTTAGCGGAGTTCGGGGTAGCGGAAGCAGGTGGTGAGGTGGTCGTTGATCATGCCGGTGGCCTGCATGTGAGCGTAGAGGATCGTTGAGCCGACGAAGTTGAAGCCGCGGCGTTTGAGGTCCTTGCTGAAGGCGTCGGATTCGGGGGATGTGGCGGGGAGTTGTTGCGTGGAGTGCCGGTGGTTGAGTTTGGGCTTGCCGTCGACGAAGCGCCAGCAGTAGCTGTCGAAGGCGCCGAACTCCTGCTGGATTTGGAGGAAGGCGCGGGCGTTGCGGATGGTGGATTCGATCTTGAGGCGGTTGCGGATGATGCCGGGGTCCAGGATGAGCTTTTCGATCCGGGAGGCGGTGAAGCGCGCGACTTTCTCGGGGTCGAAGGCGGCGAAGGCGCGTCGGTAGTTTTCGCGGCGGTTGAGGATGGTGGACCAGCTCAGGCCGGCTTGAGCGCCTTCGAGGATGAGGAACTCGAAGTGGCGGTGATCGTCGTGGACGGGGACGCCCCATTCGCGGTCGTGGTACTCGAGCATGAGTGGGTTGTTAGTGCCGACCCAGGCGCAGCGTTTCTTTTGATCGTCGGGCATAGATGCTCGCGATTTTAGTGTGTTCTGCTGCCGGAGGCCTTGGGCGGTGGGGGTGGGTAGGCGGGTTTGGCTTTAGGGGCTTTGTAGATGGCGGGCTCGGGGGGTGGGAGCGGGTCGTGGGTGCGGTGGGCGGCGACGGCTTCGGCGATGGCGTATTTGAGCTTGTCAACGCCTTCTCCAGTGACTGCGCTGATGGTGTAGAAGGGCAGTTTGCGGCGGGTGGCGAAGGCTTTCAGCTTCTTTAATTTGTCGGGATTGGCGACGTCGGCTTTGGTGGCGACGAGGATGGTGGGTTTGGCGGCGACGGCGGGGTCGAAGGCTTTCAGTTCGGCGGTGATGGTTTTGAAGTTTTCGACGGGATCGGCGGTGGGGACGGCGTCGGTTGCGCCGGGGCTAAAGCCCTCGTCTTTTGAGGAGTCCTTTTTCCGCGGGCTAAAGCCCGCTGCAACTCCGGGGGAGGCTGACGGCGCTGCTACTCCGGTAGAGCCGAGGGCGGAGTCGGACACGTCGACGAGGTGGACGAGGACGGAGGTGCGCTCGATGTGGCGGAGGAACTGGGTGCCGAGGCCGGCACCGGAGCTGGCGCCTTCGATGAGGCCGGGCATGTCGGCGACGGTGAAGGACTGCTCGTAGGGAGGGTCGCCGACCTGGACGACGCCGAGGTTGGGTTCGAGGGTGGTGAAAGGGTAGTCGGCGATTTTGGGGCGGGCGGCGGAGAGACGCGAGATGAGGGTGGATTTGCCGACGTTGGGGAAGCCGACGAGGCCGGCGTCGGCGAGGAGACGGAGCTCGAGGCGATAGTTGCGGGCTTCGCCGGGGCGGCCGAGCTCGTGCTCGCGCGGGGCTTGATGCGTGCTGGTGGCGAAGTGCTGGTTGCCGCGGCCGCCGCGGCCGCCGCGGGCGATGACGATCTCCTCGTTGGGGCGGGTGAAGTCGTGGATGAGCTCGCCGGTGTCGTCGTCGTAGAGGAGGGTGCCGACGGGGACGTTGAGGACGGTGGGCTCGCCGGTGGAACCGGACATGTTGGATCCGAGGCCGTGGCCGCCGCGCTGGGACTTCCACTCGGGGTTGAAGCGGAAGTGGATGAGGGTGTTGTGGGAGAGCGAGGAGCGCATGAGGATGTCGCCGCCGTGACCGCCGTCTCCGCCGGAGGGGCCGCCTCGGGGGACGAACTTTTCGCGGCGGAAGGCCATGCAGCCATTGCCGCCGTCGCCGGCTTTGATTCGGATGCGGGCTTCGTCGATGAACATCGGGGGGAGGTAGACCTCAGGCGGTTGATTCTGAGGCTGTTGGTCAGACTCAACCATGAGTTTAGCGGAGTGAGGATCTGGCCGGCTGGCGGGGACACGGGGGTGTGGCGAGCGCCGGCTGAGGTGCCTCGGGGCTCAAATTGTGGAATAGCGGGGACATAACCGGTAATTTGGGGGCGATCGAGATGGATTTGTCGTCATTTTTTAATATTCAGTTGCATGTGGCGTTGCTACACTTGCTGCCATCGAAAGCCAAACAACGCCCGGACGCGGAAAGAGCATTGCGCCGGGACGCAAACGATTGACCAGCCAGGGTAAGGGAGTAGATGCCCCGGGTCAGAGCTGCCGAGCTTTCACAAGAACTGACCGCAACGGCGAATTTTAGGAGACCATATGAAACGCAATTTGATGCTGGGCAGGCTTGGCCTGCTCTGTTCCGCATTTTTACTGAGTGCCAGTGTGGGGATGGCGCAGTCAACGACGCAGGGAGCTATTGCCGGAACAGTATTTGACGCGACGGGAGCAGCAATTCCCGGCGCCAAGGTGCTGATTCACAACAATGCGACCAACGCTGAAGATGTGTTGACGACAGACGCGAGCGGATTCTATAAAGCGCCGCTGCTTCCCCCGGGGACGTATACGGTAACGATCACCGCGCCGGGTTTTACGCAAACCCGCGCGACCAATGTGACAACCGAGGTCAACGTGCTGACAACGTTTGACCAGCATTTGCAGACAGGCGCGGAGACGCAGACGGTAGAGGTGTCGGCGACTTTGCCGGTGCTGGACTTCAGCTCGGCGACGTATGGCGGCCACCTGGAGAACAAAGAGATTGAGGACATTCCGATCAACAACCGGCGGTGGTCTGCGCTGGCGCTGCTGACGCCGGCGGCGACGCCGAACTCGGACGGTTTCGGGTTGATCAGCTTCCACGCGATCAGTCCGCTGCTGAATAACGTTGAGATTGACGGCGCGGACGACAACCAGGCGTTCTTCTCGGAAGAGCGTGGACGTACGCGCGCGGGTTACTCGACCTCGCAGGCTGCGGTGCGCGAGTTCCAGGTGAACTCGGGAACGTACTCGGCGGAGTATGGGCGGGCGGTCGGCGCGGTGATCAACTCTGTGACGAAGCAGGGCGGCAACAAGATCCACGGCGAGGCGTACTTCTATAACCGCAATTCGAGCCGCTCGGCGTTCGGCCCGGGCGTGACGAACACGACCTTCAACGCTGCGACGGGGCAGTATGTGACGGCTCCGTACCGTCCGAAGGACAATCGCAACCAGTTCGGTTTCCAGATCGGTGGGGCACTCATCAAGGACCGTCTTTTCTGGTCGTACTCGTTCGACATGTACCGGCGCAACTTCCCTGGAACGTCCAAGGCCAATGTTCCGGGCACATTTTTCACGAATGGCGACGCGGCGCTGCCAGCGACCACAAACTGCGGTTCTGTGAACGCGACGAGCGGAACGTATACGCCGGCGGCGGCCAACAGCTCCACCGGCGTAACGGCGACGCCGTCGCAGGACCAGCCGGTCTGCCTGCTGGCGTTCCGGCAGGCGGCGGCAGCTCACCCGACGGCGGCGCAGACGAGCGTCACGGCAGCGCAGTACGCCGCGGCCGCGACACTGTACAACACACAGCTGCAAGCGACGTTGACGGACCTCGGTTCGGTACCGCGGTTCGGCGACCAGGAGATCAACACGCCGCGTCTGGACTACCAACTTTCGGACAAGGAACACGTCAGCCTGCTCTATCACCGGCTGCGGTGGGATTCGCCAGGCGGCGTGCAGACGCAGGCTACCAACAACTATGCGGTGGACACCTTCGGCACGGACTTCGTGAAGCTGGACTACGGGGTGGCGGAGCTGGAAAGCCAGTTAACGACGCACCTGACCAATGAAGCGCGATTCCAGTACGGCCGCGAGCTGAACGACGAAGGCCAGCAGCCGTACAGCGCCTACACCAAGTCGAACCTGGTGGGGAGCAACGGCGTAGTGCCGGAAGTGAGCGTCAACCAGTCGGTCGGCTTCTACATGGGCAGCCCATACTACAGCTATCGCCAGGCGTATCCGGACGAGCGCAAGACGCAGGTCGGCGACACGGCAAACTTCCTGTTCGGACGGCACAGCCTTCGGTTTGGCGGCGACGTGGTGCATAACAATGACCTGCAGAACAACCTGTACGAGTCGAACGGCTTTTACTCGTACTCGGCGGCATCGGGTTCGAGCAGTGTGAACTACTTCTCGGATCGGTTTATCGCGGGCGGAAAGACGTGCCCCTCTTCAGCCAGCGGTGTGGCGACGCCGACGACGGGTTTCTTCCCCTGCTACAGTTCGTTTGCCCAGAGCTTCGGCCAGCCGATTCTGACGGTAGCCACAACCGACTACGGCTTCTTCGCGCAGGACGATTGGCAGTTCTCTCCCAGGCTGACGTTGAACCTGGGCGTTCGTTACGACTTCGAGAGCCTGCCGGCGCCATTTGCTCCGAACTCGGCTGTGTCGCAGACGACGACGACGCCGAGCGACAAGAACAACATCTCTCCGCGCATCGGCATGGCGTGGGATCCATTCGGGCGCGGCAAGACGACGGTTCACCTTGGCTACGGCTTGTTCTACGGCCGCATCTTCAACGCGCTGCTGCTGAACGCGCTGGAGAATACGGGCGCGGGCGTTACCGGCAGCTCACCGACCAGCCAGGCGCTCTACAACTACTCCTCCACCACGGCGGGTGCACCGACGCTGCCGGGCACGGCGACCACGCTCCCCCCGGGAGGCGCGATCGGGCCTTCGATCGAGTACCTGGATTCGCACCTCCAAAGCCCGTACACGGAGCAGATGACGGCAGCGGTGCAACAGGACCTAGGCTTCAGCACGATTTTTTCGCTGAGCTACTTTGGCGCGCTGGGACGTGAGTTGCCCAACTACCTGAACCTGGACCTCAACCCGGCTTCGACGTACACCATCAACTACACGGTCACTCCGGCGGCGGGCACGACGAACTGCGGCCCGATAGCCTGCGGGACGGTGGTCCCGGCAAAGGTGTACGCGAACCGTAAACAGACCGGCACGACGGCGGGCACGTACGACTACAGCCCGTTACAGAACTCGGCCTACAACGGCATCACGGCACTGGTGAGCAATATCAACTCCAACTACCACGCGATGACGGCAGAACTGCAGCGGCGCGGCGGGAAATACGCGACGTTCGACATCAACTACACGTGGGCGCATGCGATGGACTTCAACCAGGCGACGGCCACGTCGTTCACGGCGGGCAACAACAACTGGTTCGATCCGTATGCGGATGCGCGCGCGAACTACGCCAACAGCCTGCTGAATACGCCGAACCGCATTGTGGCGTGGGCGCTGCTGACGGCTCCGGGAACCCACGGGGACAACTGGATGTCGTACCTGACGAACGGATGGTCGATTAATCCGTTGCTGCAGTTCCAGACCGGTCTGCCCTACTCGGCGCTAGTGTCTGGCTCGGCTCCGAACCAGTGCTCGACGCTGGGTTGCCTTGAGTCGAACGGCTCGGGTCTGGCAGGCACGGGCGTGACGTACATTCCGCTGCTGGGACGGAACACGCGGAAGTATCCGAGCACGGTGAACAACGATCTGCGGCTGACGAAGGCTTTCAAGATCGGCGAGCGCTACAACCTGCAGCTGCTGGGTGAGGCCTTCAATGTTGCAAACCACCGCAATATTACGGGCATCAACACGCAGGCTTACACGATCTCGAGCAACGTGGGCACGACCGCAGGCGCGACGACGGCGTCACTGGTATACGGGTCTTCGTTCGGCACCGTGACTGCGGCCAACAGCAATGCGTCGTACCAGACGCGGCAGATCCAGATTGCTGCGAAGCTGTTCTTCTAACCCTTACACAGTTGGTGAAAGGGCGGTGGCTTCGGCTGCCGCCCTTTTGCCTGGCGGCGGCTCGGATGAACGGGCGGGCCTGAAGGTTGATCTGGGGAGGGATTCTGGGGTAAACTCAATAAGTTCGGCGAAGTGGCTGGGATTCCTGTCTTTTGGGGAAGTTCCGGCCGCTGAGGCTGTTCCGGCGTAGTGAACGCAGCTAAGAATCCCGGGTTATTTATAGCGGATTCGAGGTTGGCAGCGCAGTCCGGAGCTGGCGTGGCACGCGCCTCCTGATACATGAGCATCGATAGAAACCTGGGCAGCTTATCAACGTAAGCCAAAGGGCTGATCGAGCGAGATTTTCTGGGGAGTGCCGGTGTGCGCTCGCCCGCGAGAGGTTGGAGTTATGTACGCAGTCATTCGTACCGGCGGCAAGCAGTACCGCGTGGCTCCCGGCGACACGCTGAGGATTGAGAAGAGCGAGCACAATGGGACGCTCGAGTTCTCGGACGTGCTGGCGGTGAGCGGCGAAGAGGGCAAGTTTGAGCAGGAGCTGGGCGGCGCGAAGGTGCTGGCCGAGGTCGTGGGCGAAGGCCGCGGCGACAAGATCCTGGTCTTCCACTACAAGCGGAAGAAGCAGTACAAGAAGCTGCAGGGCCATCGCCAGAGTTTCGTTGAGGTGAAGATCAACGAGATCCAGGTGAATGGGAAGAGCTTCAAGGCTGAGAAGTAAGAGATCAGGTACCAGGTTCTAGGTACCAGGTACTAGGTTCTAGATTTAGGGATCAGCGGCGATTGAGGCGCTGTTGAGCTGGCGGCTAAAAGCCGCGGAGAAGGCGGAACGATGGCACATAAAAAAGGTCTTGGAAGCAGTAAGAATGGGCGCGATTCAAATGCGCAACGGCTGGGCGTGAAGCGCTTTGGCGGCGAGACGGTGACGGGCGGATCGATCCTGGTGCGGCAGCGTGGGACACCGCTGAAGCCGGGCAAGAACGTCGGGCGCGGCAGCGATGACACGTTGTTTGCGAAGATCGACGGCGTGGTGAAGTTTCAGAACCGCGGGCAGCATGGGCGGTTTGTGTCGATCGAGCCGGTCGCGCAGTAAATACTTTCTGGTTCAGGTTTGAAAGCCCTGCTTCTGGCAGGGCTTTCGTGCGTCTGGCGATGATTGCGCGGAGTCTAATTTCCGGAAGGGCGAGGTGAGCGATGGAGGAGAGCCTGGAGCGGACGACGGCGGTTCTGGGGCGAACGCCGGGAGCGGTTGATGCGCTGCTGCGCGGGTTGCCGGAGGAATGGACGCGCAGCAATGAGGGCGAGGGGACGTGGAGCGCGTTCGATATTGTGGTGCATTTGATCAACTGCGAGAAGACGAATTGGGCGCCGCGGGCGCGGACGATTCTGGAGTCGAAAGCCGGAGAGGTTCGCGAGTTTCCGCCGTTCGACCGCTTCGGTGAGATTCGGGAAAGCCGGTCGAAGCCGATGACTGAGGTGCTGGAGACGTTCGCGCGGTTGCGGGCGGAGAATCTGCGGGCGGTGCGCGAGTGGAATTTGAGCGCGAAGCAGTTGGCGATGCGCGGGAGGCATCCGGTACTGGGTGATGTTACGCTGGCGCAGCTGCTGGCGACGTGGGCGGCGCACGATCTCAATCATCTGCACCAGATCTCGCGCGTGATGGCACACCAGTACCGGGAGGCGGTGGGGCCGTGGCGGAGATTCATGGGCGTGATGGTGTGCGAGGGGCACGGCGGGTAGGCGCGCGCCGCGACCGCAATCTACGCGGCTACTCGTCGAGGGGCCAGGATTTGCGGTCAATGGTGAAGATGTCGGTGGTGCGGCAGTAGCCGCCGGCGCCGTGCATGCGGCCGATGAGGCGCAGCTTGTGGGGGTCGATGTAGAGGCGCTCAGGGTTGGCGAAGGCGTCGGTGTGGACGTGCGCGTAGAGGATGCGCGCCAGAGCGATGATGCTGGAGCCGCCGGGCTCGATGAGCTGGAAGAGGCGGCACTCGAGGTTGACGGGCGAGGCGGCGATGCGCGGGACGTCGATGAGGGTGGAGGGT
>DASUHZ010000120.1:0-59224 GCA_036273275.1 Bryocella sp. | reverse complement strand
CCCTACAATAACCAACCACGAGGAGGTTTCAAGGTTGAGGCGCAATTCATATGCAGTTACTCGTCAGAGTTCTCCACCCTTCGTCTCTGGATTTCTCTTTATTTCTCGGGTCCGAGCGGTAGTTGCCGTGGGCTAGCCGGTACACGGAGACAAATGTGCTCCGGACCGGCCGTTATCTCATTCACCTCCGACCGGCGCCGCACTTTCCCGCGAGAGGCGATTCTCCTTTCGCAGTGAACTCGCTCGCAATCGACAACATCGGATTGCTTGCAGAACCAGTCGTCAGCGGCAACTGCCAGATGATGACCCCATCGGAATATGTACAACCGAGTGTTAAGGATTCTTGGAGGATTTTCGGCGCCGGGCTGCCCTCTTTGTGCCACGACGTTGAATGAGCGTAGACGCCTGCATAAACCGGAAACCTGTTACGGACGACTGATCGGCTATCCTGCAAAAACGCGCGCAAGCCGTTGTTCTGTTCGATATTTGTCCACCAAAGCCAGACTCCATCCACGCATCCAGCGAAACGGTCTGCCTCCTGAGAATCGAGATCATAGACCGTAGGTATGAAGAGAAGCTTCGAGTTAATCTTCTGCTTCGTGCGATAGATGCGGCACACATAATCGCGAGTAAACGTCCGGTCATTGCCGCCGGCGTCTGTATCATCGATGTTGACTCCGCGCAGTACGGAATACTTTAGTGAGAGCTGAGCCAGTTCACCCATCCAGCGCACAAAATCCTCGCGGTAAGGCAGGCTGGCCCCCTCGGTGTGAGGGATCAAAACCGGCCAGATTGAGATGCCGCTTGCCTGCGCCGCTGGAAGAAGCCGTTTGAAATCTTCGAAACTCATCGGCCCTTTCTCTTCAATGGGCTGCACATAACAGGTGAAGTGATTCGCTTGAAGCAGTTGGATCGTAGCGGGCACATCAAGCCGGTGATCCTCCGCTTGAATCGGCACGCTCCACGTGCATGGAGTGATCCCCATGGCGCGCGAACTTATGGCGGCTGCCCTGGCAGAGGATCCAACCATGAATATCGATGAGATCAGAAGTCCGAAGGAGATAGACCAGCACTGAAGACCTGGGCGACCGGTTTTCCGCCTGCGCAAACCGCTTCGATTCTCAAGCCGCTTCGAGCCAGTGTTCGCGTGTTCCTGCGCTTTGCTCATCGTGCGTTCCCAATTGGCAATGTGAAGATCCATGTTCCCTTCCCTATCCGAATTACTTCTTTTAGCTTGTAGTGCCGCTTACAACCGGCTGTTGTTTGACGCAACCAGCAAAGTTTAGCAATTGGCATCTTTTCCGTGCTCTGCTGGATGTCTTTCAGGGCCCCGCGAACCGTGCTGTTAATGGGACTTGGCAGAGGGCCGATCCTAACCGTCAAGGGAGGCAATGGCCAAGCGTTAGGGGTGCTAAACGCGCCGCAGACGACCAACACAAAAGTGGAGACCATTGTTTGCGAAGAATGTCGATGTCCTGCTAGATGGGCCCGAAAGGTATCTAGTGGCATTCGGCTAAGAAGTGGTAGAGTTCTATTAGTCGAACACTCAAACATGCGCGCTCAAACCGTACCGACGAAGCCTGAAGAGGGCTCGAACGCATATTCCGTCCCTGCGATCCACAGGACCCTGGACATCATTGAGGGCCTGATCAAGGTTCGGATGATGACCGTCAGCGAAGTCAACCAGCAATTCAAGATCCCCAAGAGCTCAGCTTATGCGATCCTGCAGACGCTCAAGGCCCGCGGCTACGTGCACAAGGACGAACAGGACCGTTACTCGCTCACACTGCAGCTTTTCTCGCTGGGCAGCGAACTGATCGCAGGTATCGACCTGCGACGCTCGACCTACTCGTTATTGAAGGAGTTGGCTGACCGGGCGCAGATCACAGCGCACATTGCGGTCCTCGAAGGGACCCGAGCTGTCTACATCGAGAAGATTGAAGTGATGGCAAGCGTGCGACTGCGCACGGAAGTGGGCCGCACGCTTCATCTGCATTCGACCGGGATTGGTAAGGCGCTACTCGCGTTCCGTCCTGAAGACGAGATCGACCGCATACTGGCCGCACTGCCACTACCTGCGATGACACCAAAAACGATCACGGATCCAGGCGCGCTGAAGAAAGAGCTGGCCAAGGTGCGTGCCCAGGGTTACTCCGTGGGCAGCGAAGAGAACGAGATCGACACACGGGCCGTTGGCGCGCCGATCTTCGGCCCAAATGGGCGCATCATCGCGGCCGTAAACCTCGGCGCGACTACGCTGCAGATGAAGCCAAAGGATGTGCCACGGCTAGGCGCGCTCGTCAAAGAGTACGCGATGAAGATGTCGGAGCGGCTCGGATATCACCCAAATCGCACATTGCATTATTAGGCGTAGCCCATCGCCTTCAGATTGGCCGCGGCCTGCTCCTGCACCTTTTTGTAGAGGCTGTTGCCGTGGGCGTCTATCGCGACGATGAGCGGCCCGAAATCCTTCACCCGGAACTTCCAGAGGCATTCGGGCATCAAGTCTTCCCACCACACCTGCTCGATTTCTTCGATTTGCAGCGTCTCGAGGGCGGCTGCTCCGCCCACAATGGCGAGATAGACGGCACCGAAGCGCTGCATGGCGTCCACGCTGCCCGGCAGCAGGCCGCCTTTGCCGATGACTGCGCGTACGCCGTACTGCTCAAGCAGTCCGGGGACGAAGCGGTCCATGCGCGTGCTGGTGGTGGTCCCAATGGAGACCTTCTCGAACGTGCCGTCGGGACGCTTGCGCACACCTGGTGCGGTATGGATGCAGGCAGCGCCATTGAGGTCTGCGGGCGGCGGAATGCCTTCGTCGAAGATACGGTGCTGCGTCGCGTCGCGAATCCCGAACAGTGTCCCGTCGAGAAAGACACGGTCTTCGAGTTGGAGCTTGCGCATGGTGGCTTCGTCGAACGGGGCGCGCAGATGATAATCAGCCATGATGTCGTCCTATGCTTTGGTGAGAACTGTTTGTTCGGGCAGACGCACTTCGCCGCTGGCCGTGATGAGGGCCTCGGCGCGCTCGCCGCGCCAGCATTGCAGATTGACGGCGACGGGGTTTTGACTGATGTGCGTGTGCGCCCACTCGATATGCACGGCCAACGCCGTGGTCGCGCCGCCCAGGCCCTGCGGACCAACCCCGGTGCGGTTAATCTCGTCGAGCAGTTCCCTTTCCAGTTGGGCGATCTCCGGATCGTCGCTCACGCTTCCGATCTTGCGGAAGCAGCTTGCCTTCTTGGCGAGCGCAGAAGCGACATCTGACGTGCCACCCAGGCCCACGCCCACGATGACCGGCGGACAGGGCTTCGCGCCGGACTCGAAGATGCACTGGAGCACAAACTTGTGAATGCCCCGAATGCCTTCGGCAGGCACAAGCATCCGGAGGAAGCTCATGTTCTCTGAGCCAGAGCCCTTGGGTGCGATGACCACCTCAACTTCGTCCGAGTCCGCGGCAAAATCAAGGTGCACCACCGGAATGCCTTGACCTGTATTGTTGCCCGTGTGCTTGCGTGTGAGCGGGTGCACAGTATTCGAGCGGAGTGGACGTTCGCGGGTGGCACGTGCGCAGCCGCGGGCCAGCGCCGCCTTGAGTTCGGTGATGCTGACCGGTGCACGGTCGCCGACTGTCACGTGGAAGATCGGAAGCCCGGTGTCCTGGCAGACCAGCATGCCTTCACGGTCGGCAACTTCGATGTTGTTCAGTATGGTCAGCATGAGTTGATTCGCCGTGTCGTTCTTCTGCGCTTCCTCGGTTTTCTGGCCGCGCTTCAGCGCCGCGCGCACGTCCTCGGGGATGTCTTCTAGAGCGCGGATGTAGAGATCGGCGGCCGTCTGTTCGATAACTTCGTACAGGTTCATGGGGTCAGGTCCTCGATATTGCTACGGCTTCGGCGGGCTCAAGCTCCGGCGGAGTCATGCGGGTGAACTTCACAGGAAGATAGCTCACGTCGGTGCGATCGCCGTTCTTGAGAAGACGAATCCGCTTGAGCCACTCCGGGTTGGGCTTTGGAAAGTCACTGCGGAAGTGAGAGCCGCGACTCTCTTCGCGCAGCAACGCCCCGCGCGCCACCAGCTGGGCGTTCGTGCAGATGTTCACGACGTCGAGCGCTTCGTTCCACTCCAGGTTGAAGCTGGTCTGCGGATTCGCACTCTGGCGCTTGGCGCGCTCGCTGACAGCGGCGAGTTCATCGAGAGCGCTGCTAAGGTCTGCGCCATTACGAACAAGGCCGACCTTCTCCCACATCAGGTTTTCGATCTCGCGGCGAAGGCCGTTCGGGTGCTCACCTCCGGTCGAGCGGAGCGGGGCGCTCCAGCGCTCGCACATGTCGTGAATCTCCGCTGCGGAAACTTGCCCGGAGCTTTGCGCCGGCAATGATTGGGACATCACGTCGCCAGCGTGGGCACCGAATACGATGGACTCCGCGACGCCGTTGCCTCCGAGGCGATTGGCTCCATGCACGCCGGACGCATCCTCGCCCGCAGCAAATAGGCCATCGATCGAGGAGCGGCACTCCAGGTCGATGTGCACGCCGCCCATCTGGAAGTGGGCGCTCGGAGAAACCTCGACACGATCGTGCAGCATGTCGAAGCCATTGTCGCCGCAGCGCTCCACCATGCCGGGAAAGTTCTGGAGCAGGAAGTCTTCGCCCATGTGGCGCGCGTCGATCCACACGCCACCGTGCGGGGTGCCGCGGCCGGCCATGATCTCCATGTAACTGGAGCGCGAAACCACGTCACGCGTGGCGCGTTCAAGCTTGGGATCGTAGCGTTCCATAAACCGCTCGCCCAGTCCGTTGATGAGCCATGCACCGGCGCCACGCAGCCCTTCTTCGAGCAGGCCGCCTGTTGCGATCGACTTGCCCACCAGAAGGCCGGTGGGATGAAACTGCAGCATCTCGGTGTCGCTGAATGCGGCGCCGGCACGCCACGCCATTGCCATGCCGTCACCTGACTTTTCGAGTGATGGCGACGAGATGCGGTACATGCGCGCGCCGCCGCCGGTGGCGAGCAATACCGCACGCGCGCTCACAGCGACAAATGTTCCAGTACGAGTTTCGAGGAGCAGCGCACCAGTGACGCGATCACCCACCTTCAGCAGTTCGAGTCCGCGCGTTTCCTCGAGCACGCGCACCGGACTTTCGAGGATGTAGTCCCGGAGATTGGACATGATCTCGATGCCGGTAAGATCGCCACGGTGTACAGTGCGGTCGAACGACTGGCCAGCGAAGGGTTTCTGGTGCACGGTGCCGTCGGTGTTGCGGTCGAACATGCAACCGACTCGGTTTTCTAGCTCGATGATGCGCTTAGGCGCCTGCGTGACGAGAAGCCATGCGAGTTCCTGGTCATTGAGGAAGGCTCCGCCGCGGATGGTGTCCGCGAAGTGGCGCTCGAAAGAATCCGCGGGATTGAGCACTGCGTTGTAGCCGCCCTGCACCATGCGCGTGCATCCACTTTGGCCAAGCAGTCCTTTGACCACTACCGTAATGTCGAGATTGGGCGCATGCTTCTGCGCATGCAGCGCCGCCATCAGCCCCGCGCCGCCTGCACCGAGGATCAGGATGTCCGTATTGAGGGTCTCGATCTTCATAGGTTGTGAAATGCCAGCACACCCCAGACAGCCCATGCCACGCCGACGGCCACGATTAGCGTGAGCGCAACATTCGCGCCGCGTCGGCCGATCTTTCCGTAGTCGAGCAGGATGTTATAGAAGCCGTTGAGGCCGTGATAGAGCGCGACTAAAAGAAAACTGATATCGATAGCCTGCCAAGCGGGGTTCGAAATGCGCGCGAGAATCGCAGTGTAGGTCAGGTCCCCGCGCAGCAGTTCCTTGGACATGAAGTGCTCCACCCAGAAGTGCGCGATAAGCAGAGGCACTAGAAGGGCGCCAGTGATGCGCTGCATGTACCACGCGAACGCGTTCCGCGACATTCGCCTCTACCTCCTTACCACCGAGTTCAGAAACATCGGCAGCGCGCCCGCGATGAAGATCGCCAATCCTCCAATGACAGCCAGCGCCCAGAACAGCTTTCGGTGATGCTTGCTGCGCACGCCAGCGTCGATGATGATGATGCGAACGCCGTTCAGCGCGTGCAGGATGACTACTAGAAGCAACCCGATCTCGAGCAGGCGGAAGAATGGATTGTGGAAGGTTGCCATGGCGCCGTCGAAGGCTGCCTGTCCGCCGCTGATATGGTGCACCGTTTCCACGTGAATCAGCAGATAAAAAAGCAACAGAAGGCCTGTGACGCGTTGTATCCAGAAGGCCGTCATCCCGACCAAGGGCACCACGTATGTACGAAAGAGAATGCGTGGCGGCGTCATGAGTCCAGGCTCCCACCTTTGAACAGGAGGTTGCGCTTGAAGAAGCCAATGCTGTCCGTGAGATCGATTCCCTTGGGGCAGACGGTCACGCAGTTGAACTGCGTATGACAACGCCAGACCCCGTCGCGAGAGCAGTTGACGACCTCGAGCCGCTCGGACTTCGCCGTATCCCGCGGATCGAGTACACGAAGAAGCGCCTTGTTGATGGCGGCCGGGCCCAGATACTGCTGGCTGGTTGCCAGTACGCCGCACGCGGCAAAGCAGAGGCCGCAGGTGAGGCAGTCGCGCTTACCTTCTGAGTGCTCGGCATACGCCGAGGTCGCCGGGATGATGGCCAGCTCTTCTGCGTCTGCGTCGCGCGGGCGCAGTCGAGGCAGGACCTTCTTCCATTGCTCGAAGAACGGCGCGAGCGATACGGCCAGGTCGCGAATGACTTTGAAATGCGGCAGGGGCGAAAGGAAGACATCGTTCTCTTCGATTTGGTTGAGCCGCGTCTTGCACGCGAGGCGCGATACACCGTTAACTTGCACGCCACACGTGCCGCACATTCCCACCCGGCAGGAACACCGGAAGGCCAGAGAGGGATCGTGCTGGTGCTGCACGGTGAAGAGCGCATCCAGCACAGTGAACTCAGGCCGCGCTTCGATTGTGAAGCTCTGAACCAGAGACTTGCCGTTGTCGCTCGATCGGCGGATAAAGATGCGCTTGTTCATTTGGTAGAACGTCTGCACTACATATGAAACACAAGGACAGCCGAGCTTGTCAAGAAATCTCGAGCTTCAAAGAAACCAAAACAATGAATTATCGCTTTGGCGACTCCGCGACGAAGGTGTTCTCCAGCACCCCTACGCCTTCCACCTCGATCTCCACGCGATCTCCGGGCTGCATGAAGACCTGGGGCTTCTGATGAAAGCCGATTCCTGCAGGCGTGCCTGTGCTGAGCACGTCGCCGGGTTCCAGCACGAGCGTCTCCGAGAGGATGGAGATAAGTGCCGGCGGCGTAAACACCAGGTTCTTTGTGTTCGAATGCTGTAGCACCTTACCGTTGTAGCGCAGGGTCACTTCCATATTCTTCGGATCAGCGATGGCGTCGAGCGTCACCATCCAGGGACCGAGCGGGCCGAAGGCGTTGCAGCTCTTTCCGCGAAACCACTGCTTGTCCTGCCGCTGGAGATCGCGCGCGGAGACGTCGTTCATGATGCTGTACCCCGCGACGCACGCTTCAGCTTCCTCCTCGCTGACGCGGTCCGCGCGCCGGCCTAAAATCACGGCAACCTCGGCTTCGTAGTCCACCTGCTTCGATATCGCGGGCAGTGGGATCTCTGCGCCGTGCGGCACGACTACTTGTGTCAACTTAGTGAAAAAGATGGGGGACTCTGGCGGCGGCAAGTTGTTTTCCGCGGCGTGATCGGCGTAGTTAAGGCCCACGCAAAAAATGCGGGCTTCGCAGTCGACCATAGGGGCGAGTTTGGCGTCGCTCAGTGGCGTGCCTGCGGAGGCATCACGCGCGAGCTGTTCGCGCAGTTTGTCAGCCTGAGAGCGCGCGGGCTCGCCAGCGTGCAGCCATTTGCCGAGGGAGGCAAACTCCGGCCTGTTGCCCGACGCCTTCGAGAGGTCGTATACCCGGTCGCCTTCCACTAACGCGAGCACGCGCTCGCCGGCAGCATTGAAGATGTTTGTCAGTTTCATAGTCTGTTCACCATGCGCAAAAAGTTGGTGCGAAGAATTTTTTCTTTCGCGTCATCGGAGATGCGCGAGGTTAGTACGCGGCCGATGGTCATCGCGGCCTCGAGGAACGGAAGGTCAGAGCCGAAGAGGATGCGCTCCGCCCCGACGCGCTCCACGCAGTGCTCGAGAATAAGGCGGTGGTTCTGGGACCCGGAGAGGTCGAGCCAGAGATTCTCCGCCGCCTCCGCTGATTCAATCGCCTGCATATAGCCGCGCCACGTGACACCCGAGTGCCCCAGCAGGATGCGAGCGCCCGGATGCTCCTTTGCGATCTTCGGAAAGAGCAACGGGCCACAGTTCGGATCCGAATCCCAGGTGTGCACGAGCACGATTGCGTTGCGCTGGTGCGCGTATTCCCAGATGGGTTTGTAGTTTGGTCCCGTGACAGGATATTTGTGCGTGCCCGGATGGAGCTTGATGAGCGGCGGCTGATGAAAGTGCTTCCAGCGCTCCAACTCGGCGACTGCCTGTCCCGGCGGATTTGGGTTCACGGTGATGTAACCGAGGAAACGATTGGGATACTTCTCGAGGACCGGCGCGACCTCTGCGTTGCCGCGCGGGCAGTCGTTGTAACAGGCGAGCGTTGAGGTCACAGCGAGCAGTTCGATGTTGAGGTGGTCCATGACCGCCACCATCTCCTCGGGCTCGGCTTTGTACGCAGGAAAGTCCGGGTGAACGCCGATGTGGCCGTGGCAGTCCGCGATAGCAATCGGCGACCTCATTGCGGCCCTCCGAACCTAGCCTGAGCCAGCAGACGCCGAAGGTTGCCGCCCGCGACTTCGAGACGATCGCCGGTTCTGATGCGCGCGCTCGAAAGAACCCCTAGCGCCGAAGCCGGCGTGTAGAGTGGCAGCCGCGATCCGAAGAGCACGCGCTCTGGCCCGCGTGTCTGAATAAAAGCTTCGAGCTGGCGATGCGCAAGGTAAGTAGAAGAGTCGAAGTGCAGCGTTGGAAAACGATCCAGCAGCGGGAAAAGGTAGCGGTCGGCGCGATATCCAGTCTCAAGCAAAACCAGCGGAAGACGCGGAAAGTTTTCAAGCAGCGAAGCAACCCCGGGCCAGCCAAGATCCGCTAGAACAATTAGTGTGATGACCGCATTTTCTTGGAGGAATGAGAGTAATGGTCCGGCGCACCATCTCGTTAGGGAAAAGTTGTGCTGACTTGTCGACGGCGTCAGGCGCACCGCGACAGGTTTGCGCGCGGCCAACTCCTCCACGGATTTCGCGTCCGGCAACGCACCCCAGACTGGCACCACTTGAGGACGGATCTCTCGCGCGAGTGATTCGTTGCCGAGCACGACGTCGTACTCTTCCGTCTCCCAATGCGAGATTAGCGCGCGGCGGATGTGAAACTGCTCCATCTCGCGCAGCAGGCCATCGGCACCCAGTGCCAGCTGGCCGTTAATGCCGGAGGAGCCAAGCCGCACGTTGACATCGAATAGATGCCAGTCCGCGGCATCCTGAAACAGTGACTGGGTCATGCTCTCCGGCAAGGTCCGCTCTCCTGTTAGATCACTCTTCGCTTGAGTTGACCAAAACTACCGGGCTTTCAACCCAACATACAGAATCGGGTTGCGCCTAAGACTTGCCTGCGGTTGCCAGCACAGGCACGGTTGCGGCCAGCGTCTGCACCTTGCGCATCGCTTCGAGCACATCGTCCACATTGTGGTCATCGCCGAGGAAGACCGTGTGATTGAGCCAGATTCCATCCTTGCACACGCGCTCAGCCTCAGGCAGATACAAAGAATGGTAGTCTTGGGCGGCATGCCACCCGCCGCGATGAGACAGCGAGCCGCTCTCTTTCGCAAACACACCGTTGCGATACAACGGCGAAGGATAGGTTGGCTTTGCCGGAATGCCTTCGGCTTGCAGCGCGCGGATCACGGTATCGCGCTCAAGGCCGCCGAAACCCTCGCGGTTGTAGCGCAGGGTGAGCAGGTAATACGGATGCCGTTCAATACGCGGATCATCGGCCATGAGCGAAATGCCCGGAATGTCTTTGAGGCCTGCCCGGAAACGCGCAACGTTCTTCGCGCGCAATTCTGTCTGAGCGGGCATTTTCTTTAGCTGCTCGCATAGAACTGCAGACTGAAAACCCGTGATGCGGTAGTTGGTGCCCAGCGTGGAGTGATCGAACCATCCGCCGTCGCGGTGGCGTCCCTGATTGCAGTACGCCCAGCACTTGTCGATCAACTCTTCGGACTTGCTCAGGATCATACCGCCTTCGCCTGCGGTAATGAGCTTGAAGGACTGGAAGCTGAACGTCGAGATGTCTCCCCACCCGCCTACGGGCACGCCCTTCCACTTCGCGCCATGCGCGTGAGCTGTGTCCTCAAGGATCTTGAGCCCGCGACGCTGGGCCAACGCCTGAAAGGCATCCATCTCTGCTGGACGGCCGCCGAAATGTACAACGACAATCGCTTTCGTTCGCGGCGTGATTGCAGCCTCGGCAGCCTCGACGGAAAGATTGAGCGTTTCAGGGTCGATATCAGCAAAGACCGGTGATGCCTGGCAGAGCATGATGGCGCTCGCTGACGCGATGAATGTGAAGGGCGGAACAATGACCTCGTCGCCGGGCCCGATGCCCATCGCTTTCAGCGCCACTTCAATCGCGATAGTGCCGTTTGAGCAGGCGACCGCGTGCGGCACCTCGTGGTACGCGGCGAAGCTCTTCTCGAGCTCCTTTACGCTTTCGTGATAGCCACCCCATGAGCGGCTATGCAGAACGCCTAGCAACGCCTGTTCTTCATTGTGGTCGTACTGTGGCCAAGGCGCGAACGGCGTGGTGCGAACGGCAGGGCCGCCAAGCATCGCGAGTGTCACTGAGCGATTCCTTTCTGCTACCAGAGCATCTGCACGCTACAAAGCGGCGTTCAATATGCGGAACAATGATTCAATAAGTTAGCTGGCCCGGCCGACCAATGTCAAGAACGGCCTTCTCCAATGGCAGTTACCGCGGGTTTACGAGCACAATGCATGTAGGCGAGTTTACCTGTTCGCTACGCTGCGCATTCGCTGCGAGCCTGCCGCTTTGCGAGTCCCGCCGCATCCAGACAATGGAGTGCGAATTCTGGTTCGCCACTACAAGCCACACCCCGTCCGGGCTAAGCGCGAAATGCCGTGGCATTATGCCCTCTGTGGATACAAACTGGATCGGAGTCGGATGGCCCGTCCTCTGATTGAGATGGTAGACGACGATCTTGTTCTCATCGCCACGAATCGATACGTAAAGAAAGCGGCCACTGCGGTCCACTACAAGCTCTGAACCGCCCCGCTTCGTAGTGGCACCGCGTGGCAATGCGGAGAGCGTTTCCAGTTTGCGTAGCCCGCCGTCACGGTAGCGGAAGACGGTCAGCGCGGAGTCAACTTCGTCAATGGCATAGAGGAAACTGCCGTTAGGCGTGAAAACGATGTGACGCACCGCCCCTCCCGGCACGACCGCCGCGGCACTGGTATTCTCGCGCAGTATGCGCCGACTGCTGTCAAATGGATGCAGGAAGATCTGATCCAGCCCGAAGTCCGCCACGGCGACGAAATGATTATCAGGTGTGATGGCGACGCCATGGGCATAGGGACTTCGCTGCCGGAGTGGGTCGGCGCCATGTGCCTGATGTTGCACCACCGCCGCGGGCTCATCCAGACCGCCATCAGGCCGTACTGGCAGCAGCGCCACACTGCCGCCGGCGCAGTTGGCAACAAGCAGTGCCCCACCGCTGTGGTCGAGCGCGAGATCACATGGATTCGCTCCGCCTGAGGCCACGGAATCGATGAGCGTTAGTTTGCCATCCGCGCTGACGCGAAATGCGCTGACACGGCCAACCTCCCGCCCGCGGATACCGATCTCATTCGCCGCATAAAGAGAGCGGCCATCACGGCTTGCTACAAGGAAGGATGGGTTAGGAGTTACCGCAGCGAGCCCGAGAAACGTCGCCTGGCCCGTCGCCGGGTTGAAGCGATAGGCGTAGATGCCTTGGGCATTCACACCCATTGTGCCCACGAACACAAGCAACGGTCGCTTGTGAGAGTTGCGCGCCTCAAGGTGCGCGGGCATGAGCAGCGCCGGGCAGCAAGCTGTCGCGCACCCGATCCGCCAGAACCGCCCAAGGCGCAACCTTAGAGTTCCATTGACCACGAGTCTTCCTCGAACTATTATACTGTTTCGCTGTTCTTTGTATTGAACAAGCAACCTCCAAAAGGAGCTCCGATAGTGCTCTCCTACAGGAACACCGCATGGATCATGCTGCTGGTCCCAGCGCTTGCGCTTGCACAGGCGCCACTTACGAAAGTGACACGCATTACGACCGAGCCGGACGGACGCTTCTTTGCTGACGCTGAGCCTGTCTTCCCCATTGGCTTCACTCAGGGACCTGCAGCCGATGGAAAGGATCCTACAGGCGCCAACGGCATGGCCGCATTGCGCCGCGAAGGCTTCACGTTTCAGCAGTGGCAGTGCCCCAAAGGCAAGTGGGGACCGGCCAAGGAAGCCGAGCTGGACACGTTGCTCAAGGCCGCCGACCGTGAGGGAGAGCATGTCGTGATCTGGATCGGCGACCTTGAGAAAGTACAGCCTTCCGACACGGCGAAGTACGCGGAGCTGCAACGCGTCATCCATAAGTACCGCAACGATCCGGCAATCTTTCTGTGGAAGGGCATTGACGAGCCACAGTGGGGTAAGGTCCCCGCTGATCATCTCCAAGCGTTTGATGACCTGGTGCACCGGTCCGACCCGAACCACCCGGTATGGGTGACACAGGCACCGCGCGGCACGGCCGAAGACCTCGAGCCGTATTCGAAGTACTTCGATGTGGGCGCTATCGACATCTACCCAGTCAGTTATCCCCCGGGCACGCACTCCGGCAACGGCAACCGCAACCTGAGCGTTGTCGGTGACTACACTCTCGAGATGCGCAAGGCCGTCGACTACAAAAAGCCCGTGATGATGACGCTGCAGATCTGCTGGAGTGGCGTCGCCAAACCCGGCAAAACACTGCGCTTCCCCACATTTCCGGATGAACGCTACATGTCCTACCAGGCCATCATCGACGGCGCACGCGGTCTGCTGTATTTCGGTGGAACACTGCCGGCGTGCCTCAATGACCGCGATAAAGCGCTGGGCTGGAACTGGACGTTTTATGATCGCGTTCTTCATCCGGTGCTCGACGAATTAAGTCCTTCCAGTCCGCTCTATCCAGCGCTCATCGCGCCGAACTCAACTCTTGCGATTAAGTCCAGCGGCGGCCCTGGGCTGGAATACGTCGTCCGCGAAGCGGGCAACTACATCTACTTGCTTGCGGCCAAGCGTGAAGGTGACACCGTGCAGGTGAGTTTCTCCGGCCTGCCCGCGGGCCTCACGGACGGAGAGGTGCTTTTCGAAGCGCCGCGTCACGTGCAGGTCACGAGCGGCGGGTTCACTGACTGGTTCGGCCCCGACGAGGTGCATGTCTATCGCTTCCGGAAGCCGTAGCGTAGTCTTCACAGAAGCCTTCGCCTAAGCATCGTCGCTGCGGCCATCGTGTCGTTGAGGTGGTTTCGAACTATGGAGAGACGGCAGTTCCTGCTTCGCGCCGCTTCTGTCGGTGCCGCTCCGTTCGTGCCGGCGTTTGCGGCGAATGTGGTCTCCGAAACACAAGGCAGCAGTGCGCAGAAGCAACTGCTGCTTGGCCATTCGATCGCCGACCTTCGCGCGATATATCACCGCGACCTGTTCATCGACTGGCTGCCTTTCATGGATCAGCACGTGATCGATCCGGAGTACGGCGGCTTTCTTTGCAACACGGATTTCGATGGCACGCACGTGAATTATGAAAAAAACCCGCTGTTCGAAGGCCGCGGCATATGGGTGTACTCCACACTTTATTCGCGCTTCGGGCGAAATCCGCACTATCTCGAGATAGCGCGACGTAGCGCCGAGCTGCTGACAAAGTCGCAGCCTCCCCAGGACAAATTCTGGTGTAACTCAATCAACCGTGACGGCTCCCCAGCCGGGCCCGCAGGCAAGGTGATCCCTACTGACGTCGGCATCGCCGAAGGGTTCGCAGCGTACGCGCAGGCCACGGGCAAGCACGAGTATCTAGATCGCGCCAAGAGGCTGCTGCGCAAGTGCATCGAGGCGTATGATCGGCCAGACTACAATCCCACCGTCGGGCACGCATACTTCGGGGCCAACGCTCCACCGCTCCCAGGCGCGCGCATCATGGGGAGCGCCATGATCATGCTGCGGTCGGCGGCACAGATTTTGGCCGCCGATCACGATCCCTATTTCGATCAGTTCGCGAGACGCTGCGCCTCGATCGTGCTGGAGCACCACTTCAACCCTCGTTATCAACTTAACAATGAGCTGTTGCAGCATGACTCTTCCTTGCCTCCTCCGCCGTACGATCAGCTCGTCAACCTGGGCGACACTCTGGAGATGACATGGATGCTGCTCGACGAAGCGACGAGACAGCGCGACGATGTAATGTTTCGCGCCATTGCCGAGCGCTTCCACCGTCACACCGAGATTGCGCGCGATCGCGTCTACGGAGGCATGTTCCACACACTCCTAAACGTCGATGAGAACAGATACGAACTTGCGAAGCTGCTCTGGGCGCAGGAGGAGACGCTTACCGACGCTCTCTATATCTATGCTCGCCTGGGGGAACGATGGGCTGCCGAACTCTTTGCCGGGCTACGCGCGTACGTACGCGACAGATTCCCTCTCGCCGCGCAGGGCTCTCCCATCTGGATGTATCAGAGCGGACGCCAGGCGACGTTCGAGCAGTTTTCCGGCCTCAGAAAACGCATCGAGAACTACCACCATCCACGCCACCTGATACTTACCCTGCTGCGTCTCGAGACCATGCGCCATTGACTGGAGTAAGTAGGTGCGTTTAGCATATCGTCTTACTGTTCTACCTATTGCACAGAGTCTCTCCCCCACAGACCAAAGGTGAATATGCGAACGAGAACGCCTCAATGCACTGCGGCCCTCATCGCGGGCCTTGCCGTCGCACCGTTGTTTGCCGGCGCTGCAACGCACCGTGATACTTCTGCACTGGCGCCCTGGACATTTCGGGCGGATTGGAGCGGCGGTTTCTCCGGCTGGATGAGCTTTCCGCTCGCACAGGACATCGGCTACGACCCCACGCTGTACACGGTGCGCCTTGACGACAAAGCCGCGCTGCGCCACAACTTTATCTCCCACGGCGAGCCCGCGCCGTGGTTCGGTTTCATCCGCCCGCTCTGCTTCATCGCGGATTCACGAAGTCGGATTGAGCTGCGCTATCGTCTTGATCTAACCGCAACGCTCACGCAGCCCGAACTGATGCTCGTCGCCGAGGATGGCCATCATTTCACCGCACCGCTCGCTGCCGGTAACGGAGAGCACGCGGTTGCCATCACGGGTGCGCAGCTTCATCTTCCATCCGCCACGCCGATCGTCGCGATCATCCTGCGCGGAAGGATCGAGCATCCACCCGCATACTCCGAATCGCAGTGGCTGCTTGAGGGTTTCGACCTTCAGGCGGAGCGCACGCCGGAGGTTGCTCTTAACGCTCCGCAGCTCGATACCACGGTCGATGGTTCACACGTCGCGCGGATCACGCTCGCACCCGGTGGAACGCTTTCGATCGAGCGCGTTTCGGATTCTTTGCCCGCCACCATTACACTCTTCGATCCAGCAGGCGCAATCTCTGGATCGCAGAAGCTTCCCGCAGCTACAGCCACAGCTTCTCTGGACCTCAGCGCGAACGCGCAACCAGGCCTTTGGAAGGCGGAGATCGCGGAAGGCCCGGCGCGAACCAGCTTCCGTTTCCTTGTACTAGGTCAGATTCCGCCACACCCTCGCCTGCTGCTCTCGCAGGCCAGGCTCAAGGAGCTGTGCACCGATTCTCGGTACGCCAATCTGCGGGAACAAATACATCACCAGGCCGAAACGCTGGCCGCCAGGATAACGTTCAATGCTGCAGCGGGCGAGAACATTGCACTCATGCCGTCCGGCCGCGGCATAGGTCCCACCGAGCCCGGTCAGCTCAAGCCTTACATGGAGCTGGCTGAAAACTACGCCGACACAATCGCCTACAACGCGCTCGACTATCGCCTGAATGGGAACAAGACCGCACTGGATGCTTCGCGCAAAGCGCTGGCCGCAATGGTGAGTTGGCCCACATGGGTGCCACCGCGCTTTCAACAGCACGGCCTCTATACCTACTATGAGGCTGGTGTCGCCGCACAAGGCGTCGCCTTCGGTTACGATCTCATCGCGCCTGAGCTCTCTCCACAGGAGAAGCAGAACACCGCCGACGCATTCTGGAAGCTTGTGATTCACCCCACGGTAGAGGAGTACTTCTCCTACAACCGCGATCCTATCGCCGCAAGCAACTGGATGGCCAACTCCGTCGGCGGCGCTATCGAAGCGGCCGTCGCCATCGCAGCCGACACACCCGGCTGGCGCGATCGTGAAGCTCCCGCGCTCGCCAAGCTGCAGTTTGCATACCAGGAGCTTCTGCAAGGACTCTTCCCCGGTGATGGCAGCGAGGCCGAACCCTACGGTTACGAGAACTTCGCGATGAAGGGCATGAGCTGGGGCATGAGTTCGCTCAATGCGCTCGGGATTCATCCCGCCGGTGCCGAGCGCATGGTCAATGGATTCTGGTGGCCGTACTACGTCACCGCTCGACAGGGATTACAGCTTGATACGGGAGACTTCAACGGACACCTCACCGGCTTACCCGGCTTCGCGTGGGGCGCAGCCACAACAGGCCTTCCTGAACTGCGCGGGCTGTATGACAAGGGCACGAACCTCGATTTGACGCAAGCTGTCGAGACTGGCCATAACGGGCACTTTCTTGAGGAACGCCTCGGCCCTATCGACTTGGTGTGCTGCTCAGAACCGGCATCATCGGACACACCGCCGCCCGACTCCCGGATCTTTCCTGCGCGTGGAAGCGCTGCGCTGCGCAGTGGCTGGAGCGATGACGCAACCGTCATCTCCCTGCGTGCAGGTCCGTGGTTCAACCATCAGCACGCCGATGAAGGCAGCTTTCAGGTTGAGGCGTTCGGAACACGGCTGATCGACGAAGCCGGATACGCAAACTACTACACCGATCCTCGCTATCCGGACTACTTTACACAGGCCCCGGCACACAACACCCTGCTTGTAGACGGCAATCCGTTCAGCCAGACTGCGATCGCAAGCCGGTACTGGCCGGGTTTCGCGACACCACATTTCACATCACATGTTCTCGCTGGAAGCATAGACTACCTCGCAGCGGACCTCACCTCCGCGTACAACGGAGCGCTCGGGCACTACGAGCGCGAGTTCCTTTTCCTCAAGCCGGACGTATTGATCGTGCGCGATCGCGTGGACTCCTCTACACCGCACACGTTCTCCTTTCTCCTGCATGCCCCGGCCGATTCCAAGGTCGACATAAACGGTGCCGCCGCAGTCTTTCAGACAAAGACTGCCGCGGCAGCCATCGCCGCCGCAGGTGCAAACACCGCGTGGACCGTCGCGACGGTCCCGATCCAATCCACGCTCTTTACGGACCTCGATCATCAGCGCATCCAGCCGCGGCAGGATATCGTGCTCACGTCCGGAACGACCACCGACACACAGTTTCTCGCGGGCATGAGATTCGTGCGCGGCGCCGCAACGCCACAGAGCGCGCTGAAGACACTCGCCTCAGCCAACAGCGTCGGCTTCGCCCTGAGTGCCGCAAACGAATCGCCACGGGTCGTCTTTCGTTCGCATCCGGGCCTGCTCGTACTTGGCGGGCTCTCGACCGACGGCGAAGCACTCGCGCAGAACGTCGGAGATGTGGATCTCGCTCTTGGTGCCAGGAATGTTCAGCAAAACGGGCACACTCTACTATTGGCCAATAATCCGATAGATATCGTCTGGTACCGCACCAAGGCATCACTCGAAGTTCACGTATTTGCCGGGCATAACACCACGCTGGATGTTGCCAGCGACAACCCGCCGAAATCTGTAACTGTCGACGGTAAGGTGATTTCGGTCCCCTATCATGGCGCGATGGTGGCTGTGCCGCTCACGGCTGGAGAGGAGCATGATGTCTCGATTCAGCAATGAAAGTATCTTTGGCGAAGCCACCGACTGGAGCGTTTGGGATGTCAACGTACGCGTCGGCCCGTCAGGTCCGAACGGGCATCTAGGCATGCACACCCCGGCACTCCTCGCGGAGATGTCTCGTTTCTTCATCCAGAAAGCCGTCGCCGGGCACTGGACCGGCCTCGAGTACGACGCGAACGTCGGTAACGAGAAGCTTGCTGCCATCCACGAAGAGCGCTTGATTCCCGCGTGGACGCCGCTGCCCGATACAGAATCGATATCACAGCTCGTCCGGCGAAAACCATCTGCGGTTCGCCTTATGCCGCGCAATCCGAACCATAGCTGGACCGTAACATCGTGGTGCGCCGGGGAGCTGCTCGATTACCTTGCCCAGCATCGGATCGTCACTCTCGTTGCACGCGAGGACATCGAGTGGGAGTCGCTTGTCAACGTACTCGAGAACTTCCCACAGCTTCCATTGGTGCTGCTGGACATCGGCTATCGTTTTGACCATTACATCCAGCCGTTGCTGCGGCGTTTCCCTTCGCTGCATTTTGAAAGTTCAACGTATCTCGCCTACCGGCAGCTCGAAAACCTTGTCGATCGCTGCGGTCCCGATCGCCTGCTCTATGGCAGCCGCCTGCCTCTGTTCACCGCCGCAACCTCGCTTGGCGTGCTTGCTTCAGCGCGTATCAGCGACAATGCGCGCTTGGCGATCGCCGGCGGCAACCTCCGCCGCCTGCTCGACGCAGTAACAGTGGGAGGCGCGAAATGATGTGTTCGCCCATCCCCGTTCTCGATGCGCATGGACATCTTCGCTTGCGCGTGCGTTTTCCTTACAAGACCGAGCCCGAACAGATGCTCGAAGTGATGGACGCGCTTAACATTGAAGCGCTCGCTGTAACGGCATCGCTCGCCTGCTGGAACGATGTGCCGAGCGGTAACGCCGAGGTGAACGACGTACTTCGCAAACATGGCAAGCGCTTCCGCGGCTACATTACGGTTAACCCCCACGTGCCGGGTGAGGCTTTGCGCGAGCTTGAGCGTTGGTCACACTTCCACAATCCTCCGCTTATCAAGGTGCATCCAGGAGCGCACCAGTGCCCGGTGAACAGTCCCAAGTACGACGCCGTCTGGGATTATGCGGACCAGACCGGCGCCATTGTTCTGGTGCACACGTGGGATTCGCATCCAATGTGTGGTCCATTGATGTTCCCGCCAATTGCGAAGGCGCACCCGCGCGCCAGCATTCTCCTTGGACATTCCGGTGTGACGTGGCGCGGCTACGAGCAGGCACAGGATGCGGCCGTCGCCGCGCCGAACCTGTACTTGGAACTCTCCGGATCACAGCGCAACCGCACGATGCTGGAACGCTGTGTGAACCGATTGGGAGCCGAGCGCATCGTATACGGATCTGACATGCCCGCTCTAGATCCGGCCGGCACGTTGGCCGACGTGTTTACCGCAGAGATCACCGACGAGGACAAGGAGATGATCCTGCGTTTTAATTTCCTGCGGCTCCTGGGCGAATCCTGAGCCGCAGTCGCACTGCAGTGGGTCATCATTCAAAGGAAAGGAATCCAAGATGGACGAGGTTCGAATCGGCATTATTGGCATGGGCAAGATGGCGCGGCTCGCGATGCGAGTGTTCATGGAGAGCCATCTGACCCGTGTGGTCGCGTTCAGCGCACGTCGTCAGGAGGTCGTCGACCAGGTCTCCGCCGAGTTCGGTTTGCCCGGTTATGTTGATTACCGCAAAATGCTCGAGCGGAGCGACTTGGATGCGATCGTCATCGCTACGCCCGACAATTGGCACTTCGAATTCGCCCATGCCGCGCTCGAGAGCGGCCGCCACGTCTTCGTAGAGAAGCCGTTCACAACCAGCGTAAAGGAAGCGGACATCCTGCTGCGGCTCGCTCACCAGAAGAACCGCAAAATTCAAGTGGCCTTCAATCACCGTTGGCTTTCGGCGTACCACACGGCGCACAAGACCATCTCGGCCGGCGAAATCGGCGTGCCGATCACCGGCTACGCCCGAAAGAACGACACCATCATCGTGTCTACGAAGAACATCCGCTGGGCAGGCGAAACGACATGTGCGTGGCTGCTCTCTTCACATGACATCGATCTCGTACGCTGGTTCCTGGGCAGCGAGCCGGTTGAGGCGCGTGCCTACGGCAGCAAGAAGTTTCTACCGGCGCTCGGCGTGCCGACATATGACATGATCCAGGCGCAGGTGAAGTTCGCCAACGGCGCCTTCGTTACCTTCGAATCCGGCTGGATCTATCCCAACACATTTCCTACCAACGTCGACTCCTACATCCAACTGGTCGGCTCCGCGGGTACGGTGCTGCTCGACCGCAAGCGCGAATCGCTGGAGGTAAGCACGGAGAAGTCTTTCAGCTACCCGAAGAACTTTCTTAGCGCAGAAATTTTTGGCCGCATGCGCGGCGCCTTTCCGTCGTGCCTGGAAGACTTTGCCTACGCGATCCTCAAGGACCAGGCGCCGAAGGTGTCTGGCTTCGATGGGCGGCAGGTCACGGCAGCGCTCGAGGCAATCCACGAGTCGCTCACACGTGACGGCCAGGCCGTGCAGGTCAAGCAACCGGACGAGGACATCCTAAGCTGGTCGGTGAGCTAAGGGCGGACGCTCCAGCCCGCCTCCACTTTGCTTCATACACTCACTTCGCGTGGACGTGGTTTAGTGAGCGCTCTTCCGCTGCAGCAGCGCGTTTCGCGCGCGACACGCGATACGAGCCAAGTGCAATCAGGGCCGCACCGATAGCTAGATCGATGAGTCGCGCACCACGCGAACCCGCGAGCAGGCCCGCAACGCCCAACAGCACTCCTACCGCAGCGCTCGCATAGGCAATTACCTTCGCCTGTTCCAGCTTCTGTCCGGCCACATATGCAGTGGCGACGCTAGCATGCGCGAATATTTGTTCGTACTTCGCTTCTTGGCTGCGCTTCGTGCCGAAGAGCTTCGTACCGATGGCCATTCCCAGGATGGTAACTCCGGTGTTGATGAGCACCGCCGCACCGTCATAATTTTGCGCCATCCAGTGCCAGTGGCCGCTTGGGAAGTACCACGATCGCATGCCGAGCAGCGCGAGTCCCGTTCCCAGGCCGAGGAAGTAGCCAACCACGACACCCTGCCAGTTCAGCCTTTTCGACACGAGCGCCGCCATCAGAGGAACGAACGATGGAGCAATGAAGGCGCTCGCCAGCAAAACCATGAGGTGGAAGAGCGACTGGTCTCCGCCACGCGCGATGTACAGTCCGATCCCCAGCGAGGTGCCACCGACCAGCAGCGTAATTGCGCGGCCAATGTTCACCATGCGCTTCTCGGTGGCATCCGGACGAATCAAACGCTGATAGACGTCCTTCGTTAGCACACTGGCGATGGCACTGAAATCTGAACTGACGGTCGCCATCGTCGCCGAAAGCATCGCTGCGACGATGATGCCCACCATGCCTGCGGGCAGCAGCTTGAGTACTAGCAGAATGTAGACGTCGGCCGTCCTGTGTTGACCGATGAGGTCTGGTAGAAAACTTCGAGCGAGGATCGCCGGCAGGATCATCACAGGGCCGCCAATCAGGTGGAGGAAGGCGGAGAAGTACGCGGCTTTAGAAGCTTCGCGCTCGTTCTTCACCGAGTAGAATTTCTGCGCCAGTGACCATGAGCCGTTCAGCGTGATTGTGAGCATTACGCCCCAGCCGACAAGATAGAGCCAGTTATATGGACCGTTCGTTACCCGCAGGAATCCCGGCGGCATCGACGTGATCGCATGATGCATGCCTCCGGCCGCCCATACCGCGAGCGGCACCAGTAGAAGCAGTGCCATCGTCTTCATCAGGAACTGAATGTAATCGGTCACCATCAGCGCCCACACGCCGCCAAGGAACGTGTAAACGATAGTGATCACGCCACAGATGATGACCGCCCATGTAACGGAGATTCCCAGTCCCACCGCCAGGAATGTGCTCGTCGCGAACAGCTTCAGCCCATCTTCCGCAACCTTCATGGGAATCCCGGCCCATGCCAGCAACTGCCTCACAAACGGGTTGAAGCGCTGCTCCATGAATTGCACCGGTGTAACCACCCGAGCGCGTCTCCACTGGCGTGCAAAGATGAGCGCTCCCGCGAGGCAACCGGGCACCGAGACCCAAATGAGGCTGATCGCTGTGAAGCCGTACGTGTACCCAATCTGAGAATATGAAACGAACGCCAGCGCGCTCGCGCTCGACATATAGTGTGAGACACCGGCCAACCACCACGGAACGCCATGGCCACCTGCGAAGTAGTCTTCCGCAGAATGCATGCGCCTCCGATAATAGAGGCCCACCAGCAGCACCAGCACAAGGTATCCGCCGATCATTACAAGGTCGGAGGTCGTCAGCGGAATGCGGCTCTTGACTCCGTTCATGCAGCGGTGATCTCCGCCACCGCTTCGGCGAGCATGGTTTCCGCGTTGCGCACTGTTTGATCTCTTGCCTGAAGATTCTCACGGTCAGCGCTGAGCCGCTGCTGTCGCTCAGCCTCCATACGTCGCACCTCATCGGGGGCGGTGGCCCCGATTCCGGCGTGGTGCGCAATAAAATTGCGCGGTCCCAGGCACGCGTGGATGGAATCGTCGTCAAGTGAAAGCGTTCGGCCGATCATCTCCTGCGCCGCGCGGTTTACCGTCGCAGCGACGATTTCGTTCGCAGTCTTTCCTTCTTCCACCGCGATGAGCACTGAACGTGCAACGATGCGGTGCGCCGAGCGATACGACACGCCCTGCGTGTTCTGAATCATCTCCGCTAGCGCCGTAACGCTCGAAAATCCGCCGGCCGCGCGCTCATACATCAGTTCGCGGTCGGGCACCATATCGCGTACGATCTGCGCAATGACGGGCAGCGATTGCTCTGTGTTGGTGAAACACTCGAACAGCGGAAGATAGCACTCGAACTCGACTTCTTCCGTGTCCATGTAACCGACATTATGCGATACGGCGAAAACGCCTGCGAGCGAGCCGATCGTCCGCGCGGTGCGCGAACGAAGGTACTCGAGCACAAGCGCATTCTTCTTCTGCGGCATTAGGCTGCTCGGGGACGAGAACGCGTCCGTAACGTCCACCATCGCGAACTCTTGGGAGGACCAGATATAAAGATCCTGACATAGCCTTCCTATCGCCGTCATCACGCTGGCGAGCGCAGAGGCGGCTGCCATCACATGATCGGTCGCCGAAACGCTGTCGATGGTGTTCTCACAGAGCTCCGCGAACCCGAGCAACTGGCGCACGCGGTCGCGATCGATCGGAAGGCTGCTGCCTGACATTGCACCGCAGCCCAGCGTGCAGCGGTCGGTCGCGGCAAGCGCGGCGAATATCCGCTCGGTATCGCGTTCCAGGTGATCGTGAACCGCCAGCAGGTAGTGCCCTAGCGTCGTCGGTTGTGCGTGCTGCAGATGAGTGTAGCCCGGCATTACGGTGTCGGCCTCGGCAGCCGCGCGGGCGAGCAGCGTCTCACGCAGCTCGACCAGCAGCGACAGCACGTGTAACAGCTTTGCCCGGACCACCATGCGGCTCAGCGGTTCGGGGCGGGTGCGGCCCAGGTTCAGGTCGCCAACGATTGCTTCCCCGCCTGGCACGCGCTCCGTCAGAGCGCGCTCCATGTGCAGATAGTAGTACTCGACAGCAGGATTGAAAGGCCGCACAGAGTCCGGTCCGGATACTTCTACGTCATCCAGACCGCGCATGATTGCCGCGGCTTTTGCGCGGTCCACGATGCGGCGTTCGGCCAACATCGTCAGCCATGCGCGATGCGCCGCCAGCAGCGGAGCGAAGTAGTACGCGCAGTTAAACTCAAAGATGGGGCTGAGGATGTTATCCGCGAAAGTTGCGTGAGCCGAAGCGCGCATACGGTCGCGCGCTCCTGTATGTATTTGCTGCTCAGGGGCCAAGACGTTCATGCCTGCTCACTTTTCAAAGGTCCGGAAGAGGACAGGGTGCGGCTTTTCACCGCACCCTATTCGGATTAAAACGTGTAACGCACCGACGCTTGAATGATGCGGCTGCCTTCACCCGTCGTTACATCGCCAAAGTTGTTCACCGCCGCGCCGCCATACTGGGTTTCGCTCACATTGGCCACAACCGGCGCCGCCACGCCGCCGATCGACGTGCCGCCGCCGTCCCAGTTTGTGTGGTTGAACGCATTCAGGAAATCCGCCCGGAGCGAAAGCTGCTGCCCTTCGCGGATGGAGAAGTTCTTGAGTACGCTCATGTCATAGTTCCAGTAGCCCGGGCCCCAGAAGCCGTCGCGCGACGAGTTGCCCAACTGTCCTGGAGCCGGCGAAACGAAGGCAGCCGGGTTTATCCACTGCGCCGTCTTCGAGTGTGCATGGTTGTACGTGTACACATTCACCCCTGGAATCACATTCGCGCGGCTCGCAATCCAGCCCGGATAGGTGGAAGGCACCACGAAGGTGACCGAGAACGGAGGCCCGGTTTCATATGTGGTGACGCCGGAGACTGTCCACCCGCCCACAACCTCACTCAGCCAACCCTGCTTCAGCCAGTGCCGATCGCGTCCGAACGGCAAATCGAAAACATAGTTCGCTACGAAGGTGTGCCGCGAGAGATACGGGCAGTTACCGTAGTCGATTCGCGGGTCGTTCACGACGAGCGGGCCCGCGCCGGTCGGGTGGGCGATGTCGCGGCAATTGGTCCACTCGTATTGCCCCTGCGCCATGAAGCCGTGTGCAAACTGGTGCAGCCCTTCCACCTGGAGTTGGTCGGTGTTCGAGATGTTCTCGTTATTGGTCGTCTGGATCGGTCCCCACGGCTGGTAGGGGCGCTCGTTCTGCAGCGGCTGGGTGGGCTGCTGCACGACTGGGATATTCGTGTTGTACTGCGTGATCGGCAGATTGATGGTGCGATTACCCACGTAGCTCATGCGCATCTTCCAGTTGTCGGGAAACTGGTGCTCTCCCGACAGCGTGAACTGCTGGATGCGCGCGTTCTGAAAATTGCGAGTCATCGCATAGACCGTCGGATGCGCTGCCGGTGCGCCTGCCTGCTTTGTGGGGAACGGCAAATTGAACGTGATATCCGGCAGGAAAGGCGCGGCAGGCGTGGAGGGCTTGGCCGAACTGTAAACAACGTTTCCACCCCACGGCGGATTCTGGATGTTATGGCTGAAACCGATATAGGCCGCGTTGAAGTTGTAGTAGACACCGTATCCACCGCGAAGCACCGTGTCGTTGTTCTGCGTCAGGCGCCAGGCAAAGCCCAGTCGCGGACCGAAGTTGTTACGGTCCGGCTGGTAAAACGTAATAGGCAGACCTAAAGCCTGCGTCGTGGTGAACGGATACGTAGTCAACTGCGCCGGATTCGTTCCCGCAGGTGGGGTCGGTGTGCCCGAGTTCTCGGCGAGGACCAGTTCATTCTTATCGAAGCTGAAGAACGTCGCGATGTTGCCCTTCGTGATCCACGGCGACTGGTACACATAACGCAGGCCATAGTTGACCGTGAGGCTCGGTGCGACCTGCCACACGTCCTGGCCGTAGAACTCCCAGTCGCGACTGTAAACGTTCTGGTCGGGCGTCGCGGATCCTGTCGTCGCGCTGGTGGCGTCGCCCAGCAGGAAGTCGGCGAACGTGTTGCCGATCGATGTGGGCTGGTGCGGCCAACCGCCGTTGCCGGTCCACGTTCCGTTGAAGGTGAACGTACCCAGTGGACCGTAGCCGCCGCCGGGGTTGTAGATCTTGAAGCCCGTCTCGTCGAGTCCCGCTTGCAGCGTGTGTCGTCCCATTACGTGCGTGAAGTCATCGGTGATCTCGATGTCGTACTGGTGGGTGTAGTCATTCTGGCCGATATCGGTTAGCGACGTGTACCCGGTCGTGGTCATCGTCGGCAAGCCGCGGTTCTTGCTCGGCGTCAAGTTTGAAAAGATCGAGTAGGGATTGAAGGAAGCGTTCTGTCCACTCCGGATGCTCTCATGCTCGAACCACGCGCCGCGCAACGAGTTTGTGGTCTTCGCGCCGAAGATGTGAGTCTCCGTGCCGCTCAGCGTGTAGGTCTTGTAGCCGTAGTTCTGGCCATTGCCAAACGTCGGCGGCGTTCCCAAAGGATCGAACCACGGCAGGCCCACAGAATGCGAGTACACGCCGAATAGCGAATCATGATTCGACACATGGTAGTCCACGCGCAGGTCCCACTTGTTCACGTTGAACACCTGGGGCACCGTTGTCGTGTAGTTGTACTGTTCGGTTGGGCCGCCTCCGAGCGAGGTATTTTGCGGCAAACCGCGGGAGGTCGGATCGGTCGGGTCGGGCAGAAACGCAAGCAGCGTCTTGGCCTGCGACGTGATCATCGCCGCAGGAATGACGTTATTCGCGAAAGGCTGGCCGGTTTGCGGATTGTAAAGCTGCACACCCGCGCCCTTGCCACAGACACCATTCGAATCAAAGGTAGTGCAGAGCGCCCCAAAATTGCCCTGCTTCTCGGCTGCCGTAGGCAAATTGTCCTGCGCAACCACCGGGATTCTCTGACGCACACCATCGTAGTCAAAGAACGCGAACGCGCGGTTCTTCAGGATCGGTCCGCCAATATCGCCACCGAACTCGTTCCGGTGGAACGGTGGCCGCGGTATGCCGGCCGCGTTATTTACAAACGTGTTGGCGTTGAGGATCGTGTTTTCCACGTATTCATACGCATCGCCGTGGATTCGGTTGGTGCCTGCCTTCGTGACCATCTGCACATTGACGATCCGGCTGTAACGAGCGTCCATCCCAATGCCGCCAACGTTGACCTCCTGCAGCGAGCTCAATGACGGCAGGTTCACGCCCCCGAGACCGAACGAGTAAGATCCGCCTCCGTTACCCGAATCATTGACGCTCACGCCGTTCAGCGTGAAGTTGTCAGCGCCCCAGTGCGTGCTTCCGGCAATCTGCGGCGCGGAGTTAAATGTGGCGCGGCCCACACCTGCGGCCAAAATAAGGAAGCTATCAATGTCCTGGATCGGCGTCGGCAGTTCCTTGAGCTGCTCCGTTGTAATTTGCGTTTGGATAGTGCCATTTTCCGTGTCGATCAGGGATGCCTCAGCTGAAACCTGAACGTCCTCCGTCACGGAACCGACCTTCATCTTCAGATCGCCTCGCACGGTCTCCTGTGCCAATATCGGCAGCCCGGTCTCCGTCTCCGTACTGAAGCCCTGCTTCTCCGCCTTGATCGAATACACGCCCGGATCGAGCTCCGGCACCGTATAGTTGCCTGAGGAATCAGTCTTGGTGTGCGCGGCAATCCCCGTCTGCTGTTGCGTCACAGTAATCTGAGCATCGGGAATCGCAGCTCCGCTCGGATCGCTGACGCGGCCAGTGATCGAGCTCCGGACCTCCTGAGCCGCGGAAATCCCCACGGCAACGCAAACCACCGCGACCAGAGCCATCATGAAACGAAAATTCTGAAACAGCCTCGCGCGACAAGTGGAAAAGGTCATACGCTACTCCCCGTTCATATAGGACTTTCTGGTCATCTAAAGGGCCCAAAGCGTGTTCAATTAGCAGAACGAACAGTCAGTACGATAGTTGGTCACTTCTACCACCTGACATACTGCCCGTCAAGAAGAATGGGCGCGCATTCATTGACCTCATGGAACTCCGAATGCGGGCTCGCACTTGCGGATCGCCGCACTTGTTCAAGTTCCGATCAGGCCCGGCGACTAGAGGCCGCGCTCTTTAGCCCGTGATCACTTCAGCCCCAGGGCGATTGCTTCCATCGTGGCGCTAAAGGCCTTAGCGCATCATGAGTGCCCAACGAAGCGGTTGTGTCGGGGTACTCCGTCCTCGCAGAAAAATCTTATTCGCCTTTCGACTGATTGGGCTCTCCGCTCCGTTCACGCGAACGCTTCCGACCTTCGCAGCGTCTTCGGCCCGCAGATCGAACTCGAGCTTCCACTCGCCCCCCATCCCATGGGGCGCGTACCAGCCTTCATAACCATCCGCGGTTCGCTCCAGACCAAACAGCGGCGATGAGAAGCGGTAGGTATCGAGCGGCAGCTGCGGGCGGAGCGTTGCGCCTTCTGCGGTGAATTCCAGACCCAGCATCTTCGCTGCAGAGAAGATCGGCCACGCATGCGGGTGCATATTCATCACCGGAAAATCGACGTCCGCGAAGCCTGGCTTGCCGTGCTTGGCTTCATTGCTGGATTCCAACCCTCCTGGTGGATCGCGGAAGACGCCGTTGTACACATCGGGGCCGCTCCACGTGCCATACCAAAGACCGGGATACGCTTTGGTGTGGTACGCGAACGAGTTCTTTTTCCACTCGTCCCAGGCCATATCGCCATCGACCTTCGCAAGCGCGTGTATGAACATGCCGTTCAGTGATGCGCAGACGCGATAACGCGCCCCTGCCGGAGGTTGTCGCTCAGGGTGCGTGCCGGAGCTCCAGCGCATCGCGCCGATCGGTGATGGGCGCCGCAGAAATTCATCCATTGTGCGCACGAGCCCGCGGCTCTGCTCCGGCGTTGCCGCATCGCCCAGAATCGCCCATGCTTGTGCTTCGATCCACAGGTCGTCGCTACCAAGCCAGCCGAGCTTTGGTCCAAGCCACGCCCGCCGGAACCATCGTCCCGTCCACTGCGCGCGCACTGCGTCGCGTTGAGCAGCGGCATTTTTGCGCACTGCCGCCACTCGCTCTACGTCCTCATGTGCGATTTCAAGAACGCTGGCGTAGCGCTCGAAAACATACGCCGCCATGCCTGAGTTCAGCACGCTTTCGCCCACTTTCACGTACTCTTCGCGCAGTGCTGGGCTAACTGTCTGGAACACGAGCGCATCGAGCCAGTCGTCCATCTGCATGCGCATCAGACCGTGCGGTCCGGTACCAACATCTTCGACCAGATGGCGGAAGCACTGCGCCAGCACCGCTCGCACGCTTACCGTCCGCGCGCCGGTCTCTGCGAGCATCGCGCAACCTGTCATTTCCGCGTCGAGGAAAGCGAAGTCGCGCGTGCCGAGCAGGTATTCGCACGCTACCCAAAGCAGGTAGAGCGGAAGGTCGCTCGCATCGTCCTGAGAGGTGGGCATCGGCACTCCGTGGCCGACAATCGAGTACGGGATCGATCCGTCCTCGCGCACTTCCTTCATCGTGTAGCGCAGAATCTGCTTCACGATCTCCGGATCACTGAACACGAACGGCAGCACATGCTGCAGCGGATCCCGCGCTGCTCCCTGCAGGCCCATCACATACTGATAGATCCCGCCCTGCGTGAGAATGTGTTCGTTGAAGGCGTCATCAAAGGTTAGATTGCTGCGAACGTAGTAGTGATTCCACGCAACCTCGGGCTCAACCCAGGGCTCACTGGCCGTGGCAAACCGCGGTCCGCTCTGCCTCCATCGCTCGCACGAACGTGCGAGCAGTCCCGGCGCCTCACGGCGATACCGTTGCACTAAGGAATCAAGTTCAAAGCCCGCGGGCAAATAACCGTACAGAAAGCGCAGCGTCCGGCTCGCGCCGGGTGCAAGCCGCAGCGCGTGCTCCAGCAGCATCGCGTTTGCGGAGTCGTGTCCCTCGGTCCGCCCATCCAGCCCTCGCGCCATACCCGCAGGCTGCAGAGGCCCGCCTTCGCCGAAAAAGGCATCCGCATCCGTCGCGACTGCATGCACCGGACCATTGAGCGATACGAGAAAGGTCGCGGGTGGCGCGAGGTCTTCCATGCCCGCCGTTCCCGCCAATGGCTCCGCGTAGTCGAGTGAACCCTGCGCGGCGTTCGCCGCAATCCCATCCTTCACCGTCTGCCACAGGCGATGGTCTTCGCTGGTGCGGCCCAGGAATTTCTTGCGCTCAATCAGGCCAGAACCATTTTCCACGCTCTCGAAGCTGCTCCGAAAACGCTCGCCGAACTTTCTGCGCAGCTCCGCCGCGCCGCCGCTCGAGCCGGCCGCCGACGCCTGTAACCACGAGCGGAACGAGAACTGGTACTGCTGGCAGCCCCAGTATTCCACCCAGCGAAGATCCGCGGCAGTCGCGCCGGCGTTTGTAATCGTCACCTCTGAGAGCAACACAGGATCGTCCCCAAAGGGCGCATAAATCACTTGGTCGATCTTGTAACTTCCGCTCGCAACTTTCTTGCGGAAGTAGCCCATGCCGAAGATGCGCTCGAAAGTCTGCGTGTCACCGGGATAATACGTACTCAGTGTGTGATTGCCGTCACTCAGGAAGCCGAGGCCCCCGCCCCAGAGGTTGCGCTCAGGGCAATAGTCGTTGAGAAACTTGGGCGCGCCCTCGTCCTGTCGTACCTGCATGTAGCCGAAGTTCGAAACAACCGCCACGATGCGGTCGTTTCCAACCTGGTGCGAATGGTCGGTGCTTCCCCGGAAGCACACATCGGTTAGCGTCACCGCCTTCGGATCTCTGGTTTGATCGCACGTGTAGCGAAACGCGGGCAAGCCAAATTCATCCGCGGTCCACTCGCCGAACAACCCCGAGCCGTATGCCTTCGCCGGGATGTCCGTCGCGCTGTTGTGCGCCTCAGCAGCCAGCATCCATGCAGGTCTCAGCGATGCTGCCGCCGCCAATCCGCAGCCTTCCACAAACTTTCGACGGCTCAGCATGTAGGAATCGGGTAGCCTCTGCTGTTCTATTCGTAGAACAATGAAACAACATAATAATTTTCGCAGAGGCAGACCGTCAATTGCCTGCGCGGAGGCTCGTCCCTCTACGCGTCACATCTCATCATTCGCGCGCTCGCGTTCGTGCCAGAGCCCGCGACAATTCTGCCGTTCCCTTCACCAGCGACGCAATGACGGGAGAGCCCTTCTTTGGATTGAAGCGCGACGCTGGCCCCGAGATGCTCATCGCGGCGACCGCGAATCCACCCGCATCGAGGATGGGTGCGCCGATGCAGATCGCCAGCATCGATCCTTCACCACGATCGAAAGCGACACCAGTATTCCGCACCCGCTTCAGCTCAGCAAGAAACGCATCTGGATCCGAGATCGTGTGTTCAGTTACGCTTTCAAGCTGCTGGCCTCGCACCAGAGCCTCAACCTCGCGTTGAGGCGAAAACGCCAGAATTGCCTTTCCTAACGCGCTGGCATGAACGGGCACCGAAGCGCCGCGGCTCTCCTGCAGGCGCAATGCAAACTCGCTCGGCACCACTTCGAGATACGTCACCTTATCGAACTGCTGGGCTCCTAGGTTCACCGTCTCACCGTAGGTATCGCGCAACTCGAGCATCAGCGGGCGTGCTAACCGTCGCAGCGCTTCGCTCGCTGCGCCGTCGTTCACAAGCCTCCCCAGACGCGGGTTGATGCGGTAGTCGCGGTTGGGCTCGCGCGTGACATAGCCGAGGTCGACCAAGGTGCTCAGGATACGGAAGACAGTCGATTTGGGGATGCCTGTGTTCTGCGTCACTTCACGCAGCCCCAGCAACTCCGAACGCGATAGCTCTTCAAGAATCGTGAAGGTGCTCCGAACCACCGGAACGGAGTACTTGCCGGACGAATTCGAGTTCGTCGACGGCGCCTGCTTCGCGGTTGCTCTCTTAGCTCGGGTGTTGGACACGTTCGCTAGCATCTCACCTTCCTAAGGGTGGTTCAATCGGAAAACCATAGCGTCAACTTGCCCCGCACAGCAGGTCTGCTACAGACGCTCCATTGCGAAACACCTCACAAATACCTACCGGCGCCTGCTCCGGCCGCTCATACGTAGCCGGACTGTCGATCGCATCTGCACGGAACGCCACAACGTCTGCGAAGTATCCGGGCGCCAGCACGCCTCGATCTGCAAGACCGTAACGACGCGCAGGCTTGGCCGTGATCTTATGTACAGCTTCCGGCAGCGATAGCCACCCCTTGTCGCGCGCGTATGTGCCAAGTAAAAGGGGAAACGTACCATGCAGGCGCGGATGCGGTCGACCTTTCACGTAAAAACCATCGCTGATAATCGTCGCGAACGGATGCTGCAGCGAGGCCTGAAGGTTCTCCGCGCTCTGATTGAAGCAAAGCATGTTGACGTCCCCTTCTTCCTCGTCTAGCAGCGCCAGTACTGCCTCGGCAGGCTCTACACGGCGATGATCCGCAACCTCCACCAGCGTTCTGCCGATGGCCTTCAGGTTCGCCTCTGAGCCAACCGACGAGATATAGATATCGCTCCATCGCCAGGGAATTGTGCGCTCCAGCTCTTCGCGGATTTGCTCGCGCAGCGCCGGCCTGCGCAGCCGCTCCATCAGTTTCGGGATGCCGCCATCAAGCGCGCTCTGCGGCAGCACCTGTGTCAGCACACTCGAACCGGCCACATACGGATAGCAGTCAAACTCAACGTCCACGCCATTTGCGTTTGCCTGCTCCATTTTGTCGATCGCGATGCGCTGCAGGTGCCAGTTTGCCGCTCCTACGGCCTGCAAGTGCGAGATTTGAAGCCTCACGCCGCTACGCCGCGCCAGATCGATCTGCTCATCGATCGCGTCAACCAGACCCGCGAAGTACGACCGGATATGACTTGTGTAGATCTTGCCTCTGCTTGCGGTCACGCTGCATAGCCTGCGCAGTTCCTCGGTTGGCGCACTTGAACCGGGAGCGTACATCAGGCCGGTCGAGAATCCGGCAGCGCCTGCATCTAGCGCCTCCGCCAGCAGATTCTCCATCGAGCGCACTTCGCCTTCAGTCAGCGCTCCCTGTCTGGTCCCCGCAACCGCAATGCGCAGCGAACCATGCCCCACGAGCGACATGACATTCGCAACGCGGCTCTTCTGAATGTCTCGCAAATACGCGTCGGTTGATGACCATCCCCAGGTATCGTCGCCGCAAAAGATTCCGTTCGCGAACGAGCGTAGCTCAGAAGGATCTCGCGCCGGCGGATACGCCGAGAAACCGCAGTTCCCCACTACCTCGGTGGTCACACCCTGCCGCAGCTTAATCGTGCGGCCTTCCACTACCTGCAGGTCCGAGTGGGTATGAGAATCGATGAAACCCGGTGCGAGGGTCAGACCACTACAGTCCCGCACGGTAACGCCCTCAACCTGCAACCCAGACGCGATTCGCTCGATTCGCTCGCCGCGGATCAGGATGTCAGCTTTGACGGCCGGGCCCCCGTTCCCGTCCAGAATGCTACCGTTGCGGAGGAGAAGGTCCGCCAAACTTCGCACCTCGCGTCTCTCTAATGAGCATAGTATATATCTAATGGCATGACCGAGACTTGCCATTCCATGACGGAGAACAGCAAATGAATCAGTCTGAACGTATTCAGGTGGACGATGCTCCTGCGCCAAAGGGAGCCTATTCGCAGGTAGTGCGGGCGGGAGACCTGCTCTTCGTTTCTGGCCAGGGTGCCATTGATCCCGATACGCAGGAGTTTGTCTTTGGCGACATTCGCTCAGAGACAAAGTTGACACTTGAGAATGTTGAGCGGGTGCTCATCGGTTGCGGCGCGACTCGGAAGAACATCGTCAAGTGCGGTGTTTTCCTCGCGAAGGCAGAAGACTTCGACGCGATGAACGAAGTATATGGCGCGTTCTTCTTTGAAGGTGCGCCGGCTCGCACCACCGTGCAGGCGACGCTTGTCGAGCCAGGCATGAAGGTCGAGATCGACTGCGTTGCCTATCTGCCGCAAAAGTCCGAAACCCGTTAGTTCAGCGTGCGTGCAACAGCGCCCAGCGTCCGTTCAATGTCCTCATCCGTATGCGCAGTGGACAGATACCAGCGGCCATCCGGCAACGCCAGCACTCCTTCATCGAGCAGCGCAAGCGTGAAGCTCGTGTACTTCTGTCGGTCGCTCGCCAATTGGTCCCGATAGTTACGGGCCTTGTGCTCCGCGAACGAGAGATGAAACACTGGCCCCTCGCCGGCGACCTGCACTTTGTGGTCGTGCGCGCGGAGCATCGACGCCATCCCATCTCGCAGCCGTTCGCCGCGACGAAATAGGTCGCCGTAGGTCCCTTCGGCATCCCGCATCAGCGCCGTGAGCGCCGCTCGTGCCGCAGAAAGCGCAAGCGGATTTCCATTCAGCGTTCCTGCGTGCACGACATCCCCGCGCTCGATCAACTGCATAAACTTGAGCTTGCCCGCGAGCACGCTCAGTGGTGTTCCCGCACCCACAGCTTTTGCGTAGGTAGCAAGGTCCGGTGTTACGCCGTAAAAACCCTGTGCACCGCCGATTCCTAACCGGAAACCCGTAATTACCTCGTCGAAGATCAGCAGCGCGCCCGCTTCTTCTGTAATGTCGCGCAGAAACTCCAGAAATCCAGGCCGCGGAGCGATGCAGCCGTTATTGCACATCAGAGGCTCGCAGATAATTGCCGAAATCTGATTGAGATTTGCGGCAAAGGCGGCGCGAACGCTCTCCTCGTCGTTCCATTGTGCGATCACGGTACTGCTGGCGGGCAGCTGTCCTTGACCCTCATGAACCGGGCCGCAAGGCTGTTCCAGCAACTGTCTCTCGGACGGGTGATAGCTAAGCAGAACGCTGTCGTCCCATCCGTGGTAGTGCCCCTCAAACTTGATGAACTTCTCCCGACCCGTGGCAGCACGGGCCAAACGCAGAGCTACCTGTACGATCTCTGTACCGCTGTTGGCAAAGCAAACGCGATCCGCGCATGGAATCGCCTGAGTCAGCAGCTCGGCCACCTCATACTCGAGATCGTGCTGCGCCCCAAACGTCAGACCCTTTTGTGCAGCAGCCTGAACAGCCTTGACCACCTCCGCCGGCGCATTACCTAGTATGTTCGGCCCCCAGCCGAGTGTGTAATCGAGGTAACTGTTGCCGTCCACATCGTGCAGCGTGGCTCCATGCCCATGTGAAAAATAGAGCGGGTAGGGTCGTGCTGAGCGGCGCAATCCACTGGACACGCCGGCAGCGAGGCTGCGCGAGGCGCGGTGCCAGCGCTGCAAAGATCCGCCCGTCTTGCTGCGGATACTCTCATCCCGGACCAGCGGAGAAAACACCTGCATCTGCTCGATCGAATTGCCCACCTCAAACCTCTGAAATTTTCGTATTGAACCTTATGTGTTTCAATTGGTTCGGCAGCATTATTATAGTTGAGGGCTGCTTCCGGCCAAAGTCAAGCTGGATCTTGCCTTGACTCCGGCATCCAGTTCGGCTGAGTCGCGACCGGTCAACCGTTCCAACGTTTGCGGTAGAGAATGTTGCGGAAGCAAGGAGAGAGCGTGTCCAGCACTGCCAGTGCTCCCAAACTCAAGCGTGTCCTCGGCCTCTGGGACCTCGTCTTCTACGGTGTCGTGCTCATTCAGCCGATCGCCGCTGTTGGCCTGTTCGGTATCGCACAGCAGCTTTCGCGAGGCCACATGGTCACCACCGTGCTTATCGCCATGTTCGCGATGATGCTCACCGCAGTCAGCTACGGTCGCATGGCCTCCGTCTATCCTTCTGCGGGGTCGGCATACACCTTCGTCTCGCGCGGCTTGAACGTCCATCTCGGGTTTCTGGCCGGTTGGGCTATGGTGCTCGACTACCTGATCATTCCCATCGTCAGTACCATCTATACCGCGCTCACCTTGACCCGTATCGTCCCGCATGTACCCTTCTGGGCCTGGGTTGTCCTGCTTGTCTCGTTGACGACCTGGCTGAATCTTCGCGGCATGCGCGCCACCGCCCGGTCGAACATCATCCTGCTTGCCGCGATGTGCGTGGTCATTGCAGCATTCTTCATTCTGTCCGTCCGGTACCTTATGCAGCACGGCGGAACACACGCGCTCTTCTCTTTCATCCCCATCTACAATCCCGCGACCTTCAACCTGCGCGACATCATGACGGCGACGTCGTTCGCCGCTCTCACCTACATCGGCTTCGACGGCGTAACAACGCTTGCAGAGGAGGTCGAAAACCCCCGCCGCAATGTGCTTGTCGCTACGGTCCTCGTCTGCGCGTTCACCGGCGTCTTCAGCGCACTGCAGATCTACCTTGCCGCCCGCGTTTGGCCGACATACAACAACTTTCCCAACGTAGAGACGGCCTTTCTCGACGTCTGCGGTCGTGCCGGTGGCGTATGGCTCTTTCAGGCGATGGCCGTAACATTGCTGGTCGCCGGCTTCGGCACCGCGCTCACGGGCCAGGCTGGCGCGGCGCGGCTGCTGTATGGCATGGGACGCGACGGGGTCCTGCCGCGCCGCACCTTCGGCCGGTTGAGCGAGAAGAGCAATACACCTGCCTTCAACATCCTGCTCATCGGCGCGCTCACTCTGGCTGGCTGTTTCACGCTCAGTTACGAGCACTCTGCCGAGGTACTTAACTTCGGCGCCTTCCTCGCCTTCATGGGGGTCAACGCCGCGGTTATCAAGACGTTTTACGTTCAGGACCGCAAACGCAATCTGATACGCGACCTGCTCGTGCCTGCCGTCGGCTTTGCTTTCTGCGCGGTCATCTGGTGGAGTTTGCCGACCCTGGCCCGATGGATCGGCAGTATCTGGATAGTTGTGGGCTTTGCCTATCTAGCCATACTTACTCGCGGCTTCCAGCGCCCTCCCGCGCAGTTGGACTTCGCCGAATAACCTTCGAGGAGAATCTCAGGATGAACACACAACAGCAAAACCCAGGCCCGGTAGCAGTCATTGGACTCGGCTTGATGGGACGCAGCATCGTGGCATGCCTGCTCGCCGCAGGCCATCGTGTTACCGGCGTCACCAATGACATCGCAGGCAGTACCGCTGTTCCGCAACGAATCGAAGATCTACTGAATGAGATGCGCGAAGAGAATCTGCTGGACGAAGACGTCCGCTCGACGATGCAACGCTTCACACTGGCGGCGGATCTCCAGTCCGCGGCTGACTCGATCATCGTCTTCGAGTCGATAACGGAAGACCTCACGTTGAAGCGTTCCGTTCTACGCGAAGCCGAACGCGTCGTCTCGCCCACATGCATCCTGGCCACAAACACCTCCGCGTTGCCCGTCTCGTTACTGCAGGAAGGAGCGGCAAATCCGGAGCGCATCCTGGGTATCCACTGGGACGAACCCGCGCATGTGACACGCTTCATGGAGATCATCCCCGGCGGCGCCACTCAACAGCAGTATCTCGATCGCGTCGCAGAACTCGCGCCACTCTGGGGCAAGGAGCCTTCAACACTGCGAAAGGAAATTCGCGGCTTCATCACCAATCGAATCTCCTACGCCATGTTCCGCGAGGCCTGCAACCTTGTCGACTCCGGCGTCTGCACCGTCGAGGACGTCGACCGCTCGCTGCGCAACGATGTCGGCTGGTGGATTCCCTTCGCGGGCCCCTTCCGCTATATGGACCTCATGGGTGTGGAAGCCTATCACCGGGTGATGAAGGATCTCCTTCCCGATCTCTCGGCAGAGAAGGATGTCCCCAAATTGATGCGCGATGTGGTCGAAAGCGGCGGCCGGGGAATCTCCAACGGCCGCGGCTTCTACAAGTACACCGAGGACGAGGCCAAAGCATGGGAGGCTAGATTCCTCGAGTTCAACTACAGGATTCGCCGCCTTACCGCAGAGTTTTCCGAGCTCGAACGAAAAGCTTCCGACCCCGACTCCAGCCCTGACGTTTAGCGCTCATCGACGTACCCGGGAGACGTAATCTCCTGAAGCGTCGGCACCGTCTGGCCTGTTTTAAATCTGGTGCGCACACTCTCGAAGTTTTCCTGCGCGTGTTCCCAGAAGAGGTACTCCGCATCCCATCTGCCCGACGCCGTGCCCAACCGATACGGCGTGTACTGCTCCAGCCATGCCTTCCTGTAGTTCTCGCGCATCTCGGTGAGCGCATCCATCATATCCATGCAACGGCTATGCGTTTGATTCGATATGCCCTGCACTATTACATCCAGCAGCTGCTCGCGCGTCGGATGCAAAGGAATCGATTTCCACGTCTCTGCAATCTCGCTGGCGTACTGAAACTTCATCCCGGCGAGGTCAATCATTTGCGCCGCCACGACAAACGAGTCGATCTGCGGAGTGTCCGGCGCGGCCTTCTGGATCGCATAGAAGTGCTCGAGAGCGTCCTCAGCCTCCAGCCGGGCCTGATGTAGATCCTCGCCCTTCCCTTTCAACGCGTCCAGTGAGCTCTCCGTGAATGGGTCGTTCCAGATAGCCATTAACGTCTCGTTGCCAATAGCCTGTTGCAGGCTGCGTTCCGCAGCATCCAACTTGCTCAACCCCGCTGCAAAGTTTTCCGCTATCTGCGGCGGGTACTGGATTCTGCTGTAGTCCGCAAAGAAGGTCTGCGGTTGCATCGGAGCATCCTGCCAGGCGGCCGCGGCCCCGTATGCCATGCCGGGCCACGCTAGCTGTAGCAGGTTCTGCCCGCTGTCGGTCCACAGAGTGTTCAACAGTCCGACTGAATGCGACTTCCGGCCGGCGAGCAAAAATGTGTCGATGTTCTCGAAGCTCAGAGTAAAGTCCGGCGCAATCTGATTCCAGCTCGTGACGCCTGTCGTTGCGATATGTGGGACACCCTCCGCGACGAGCGGTTCCAGCCATCGTTTGTACTGAGGCTCGTGCATCACTCCGTACCACCAGGGCAGCGCGATCAAACCCTTCGGAAGCCGTGGAACGATGCCTGGGAATTTCACCATGATGTCGGCGTACGCCATCACGGTCTTGCCTTTCCCCTGGAAGAGGCTGGTTACAAATGTGAGCTGCTGAATAAACAGCTCGACCGGTGTGGAATTCGCTCCGGCGTGCTCCGCGTTTTTTTGCAGACTCCAGGTTTCATCAAACCCGATATCCACGAATTTGCTGGGGAACAACTCTTCAATCTGATTCGCCCAATCCTGCAGCAGGGCATGCGCCTTCTCGCTGCTCGGATTAAGTTCTCCACCGTGTGGAAAGTCTGCAAGGTCCGAATACTTCTCTATGCGAAAGAGGTCGTGCAAGTGGCCGTACATCTCAACCGCGGGAACCACGTCGATGTGCCGGTCGCGCGCATATGCAACAATCTCGCGAATCTGTTGCTGCGTGAACCGCGCCTGCGGGTTGAGCAGCGGATATCCTCGCATCTCGATGTTGCCCTCGGTATAGAAGAAGTACTGATTGTCCTTCCACTTCGCGAGGAAATCGATCTGCCTCTCAACCTCTTGGAAGGTCAACATTGGACCTTCGCTTCCGGCATCCATCAACGTTCCACGGTAAGCCAGCTGCGGCCAATCATGAACGGTCGCATACGGCAGGCGGCCATTGCCGTCCGCGTCACGCTCCACCATCTGCAGCAGCGTCTGCACCCCGTAGTACACCCCCGCGGACGAGCGGGCGCGAATCGAGACGCCCCTGGGCCCGATGTTCAGCGAATACGCTTCACGCGAATCCGGTCCAGGCGTCTCGTTCGGCACCGGCAACGCATCGATCGCACCGGTTCTCTCCAACTGCACCGCAACGCCTTTGGCTCCATGGCACGAAGGAAGCGAAATGCGAAGCCCCTCGTCCAGCGTCTTCAGTGCAAATCTGTCCTCCACCGCAGCGTGCGCGATTGGCGCCACGCAAAGCTGGTGAACATTCACCCATCCGTCGGCGTATTGAATCTCACGCGGCTCGGGCAACAGCCTCGGATGGGTCATCTGCGCCATGGTTGGCTTGAGTACGCAACCTCCGCTGAGAAAAGCGAAGGTCAAAACACGTGCCACGAGTGATCTCATGAATGTCTCTCGGTTGTTCCTTGTGTGCTTCCCTTTGTGACTTGATCAGGCGTTATCTGCAAGCGAACGTCGCGGGATCTCCGCCTACAATCAGTGGAACCAGATACAGGGTCAAACCTGGCCTTTGTTCCATATCGAAAACTATCATATCGCTATTGACATGAACCAATACCCGGCAAATTATAGATGATGCCATCTGGAAACCCGCTCCGGCCACGAGGAGTGTCGGCGCTATCGTCACCGCGTGTTGGCCTTCGTCGTTCTGGTCGATAGTTTTTTTGACGGGCGCAAACTTCAGGTGGACGATGACAGAATGAATCGGCAACGCCTCCATAACGAGGCAGCGCCGCGGAGGACGAATGCGTCGTTGGGCCTTATTGTTGTTCATTCTGGCGGGCGCTGCAGGCGCGCAGAGCCTTCGCGTCGGCGTCGCCGAGGTCGATATCACGCCACCCGCTGGCGCCCCCATGGCCGGCTATTATGTGCCACGCATCGCCACCGGCACCCACGATCCTCTGCATGCGAAGGCTATGGTCCTCCAATCGGGAGACACGAAGATCGCGATCGTCGCCTGCGATCTCGTTTCGCTGCCCCGCGAGTTGTCCGGGCAGGCGCGCGCCATCGTCACGAAAAAAATCGGACTCGCCTCCGACCACGTAATGATCACGGCCACGCACGACCACACCACACCGGTCATCGTGACCAATCCTTCACGCTACAACCTGCAGGGCGAAACAAAGGTTATCGCCGACAAATACACTGCTTCCCTGCCGGAGAAGATCGCCAACGCGATTCTCCTAGCCAATACTTCGTTGGTTCCGGTCGAGATGCGCGCCGGCGTCGGCAAGGAGACGACGCTGGGCTTCAATCGCCGCTACTTCATGAAGGACGGCTCGGTCGGCTGGAACCCCGGCAAGCTGAATCCCAATATCGTTCGCCCTGCCGGGCCCGTCGACACCGGCATTCCAGTGCTCTACTTTGAAACTCCGGACCACGAAAAACCTGTCGCTGCCTACGTCAACTTTGGCGTGCATCAGGACACCACCGGCGGCCTCCAGTTCTCAGGCGACTATTCCTACACTCTTAGCCGCGTGCTCAAGATGGCCAAGGGCGATGACTTCTTCACCCTGTTCACCATTGGTGCGGCAGGCAATGTAAACCACCTCGACGTGTCGCGCAAAGGCCCTCAGAGTGGTTTCGAGGAAGCCGCGCGCATCGGCGCCGTACTTGCCGGTGATGTGCTGAAAACCATTCAGGCCGCTCCGCTCGTTCCCGATCCCGTCATCCGGATCAGCGACAAGATCCTTAAGATTCCAGCCCCGACGTACACCTCCGCCGAGGTCGCCGATGCCGAGCGCGTGCAGGCCACCTTTGGCACGCCCAATGCCGCGCCCTTTCTCGATCTGGTTAAAGCGGCGCGCGTGCTGGAACTGAATGCACGTCATGGCCGGCCCTTTGATGCTGAGGTGCAGGTCTTCACGATCGGCGACAAGGTGGCCATCGTCGGATTCCCCGGCGAGATGTTCGCCGAGTTTGGCCTTCAACTAAAAGAAGACTCGCCTTTCCCCATCACCATCGTTGACGAGCTTGCGAATGGCGCCTACGTCTATATTCCGAATCGTGTCGCCTACAAGGAGGGCAACTACGAGCCAACGGCAGCGCGCCTTCCCGAGGGTAGCGGCGAGGCTCTCGTCGATTCCGCCTTCGATCAACTTTTAGCTCTCGCGCAGAGGAACCCCAATGCGCAGTGAAGTTGGGCTCGACGTCCGCGCGGTCTCGACCCCTGCCGTCGTAATTGACCTCGAGGTCATGGAGCGCAACCTCGCTCGCATGGCTGACTACTGCTCCTCGCATGGCATCGGACTCCGCCCTCACACCAAGACGCACAAAGCGATCGAAGCCGCGCGGCGTCAATTGGAATTAGGCGCCATCGGTCTGACCGTCGCGAAGGTTGGTGAAGCTGAAGTGATGGTTGCCGCAGGTGCTCGAGAGATCATGGTTGGGCATCCCATCATCGGCGATGAAAAACTGCGCCGGCTCGCAGCACTTACGTCCAAAGTAGACATCATCGTGGCTGTCGATTCGCTCACCACCGCACAGTCTCTTTCCCGCATCGCCCTTGAGACCGGCCGCCAGTTTGGAATCGTCCTCGAATTCGACTCAGGATCCCTGCGTTGCGGCGTCGCTCCGGGCGCATACGCCGCCGAATTGGGCAAGCAGATTGCCGTACTTCCTAACCTCAACCTGCGCGGCTTATTCACCTACTTCGGCAGCGTGTGGGGAGACCCGCAGGAACGCGCCTCCGAAATCGAGCACCTTAAGTCGACTGTCTCAGCGACTATCGCAGCGTTCCGGGAAGCGGGCCTCTCCACCGAAATCGTCTCCGCCGGCTCCACTCCGGCCGCTGAGTTCTCTCACCTCGTGCCCGGAATTACTGAGATTCGTCCCGGCACCTATGTCTACAACGACCTCAACACCCACTATCAAGGTCTCTGCTCACTGGACGACTGCGCCGTCACCGTCGTGACGACCGTCGTTTCAACTGCCGTTCCCGGCCATGTAATCGTTGATGCCGGCTCAAAGACACTCTCCTCTGACCTTCTAAGCGCAGGACCCAGGCGCGGTTACGGCTACGTTCGCGACGCTGGCGCATCCCTCACCAAACTCAACGAAGAACACGGATTCCTCACTGCTGACGATCTCTCCCGGTTCTCCGTAGGCCAGGTCCTTTCGGTCATTCCCAACCACGTTTGCACCTGCATTAATATGCACGACGAGGTGCTTCTCGCACGCGGCGGCAAGATCGTCGGTTCATGGAATGTTGCTGCTCGCGGGAAGGTCCGATGAAAACATCTCGCATGGCTGACGTCGCCCATCGGCCGCGACTCTGCTACTGATCCAGCTAATACAATATGATTTTTACTTGCGAGTGAATGCGCCCCAGGGCAAGGAGGCTCCGAAAAGACGACGAGCGTGTGCCCAAGCTGATCTTTGAGGAGCGTGCGGTCTGATGATTACCTATGACGAACAACGGACAACTGGACGTGAAGATTACGGCGGTGCGCAAGTATGACCTGCGCTTCCCCACCTCCCGATACAAGATTGGCTCGGACGCCGTAAACAAGGACCCTGACTACTCCGCTGCCTATTGCGTGCTGGAGACGAACGGAACCTACGAAGGCCATGGCCTGACGTTTACACTGGGGCGCGGCACCGACCTTTGCGTGCTGGCAATCGAGTACCTGTCACGCTTCGTAGTGGGTCGCACGCTCGCGGATATCACCTCCAGCATGGCTGAGCTGACACGGGCGATCACAGGGGACACGCAATTCCGCTGGCTCGGACCGGACAAGGGCGTAGTGCAGCTGGCTGCGGCGGCGCTGATCAATGCCGTGTGGGATTTGTGGGCGAAGGTCGCTGGCAAACCGTTGTGGAAATTGCTCTCGGACCTGACACCGGAGCAGATCATTTCAGCCATCGACTTCAGATACATCGAGGATGCGCTCTCGCCGGCGGAGGCTCTCGAGATTCTTCGCCGCCATCGGCCAACGCGCGACGAGCGCATCGCTCTGCTCTCAGAGCATGGACTGCCCGCCTATACCACTTCAGTCGGCTGGTTTGGCTTCGAAGACGACGAGGTGCGACGACTATGCCGGAAAGCCCTCGATGAGGGTTGGACCCGCTTCAAGATGAAGGTAGGCGGTCCGCTGGAGGACGACCTCCGTCGCGGTCGCCTCGTGCGTGAGGAGATTGGATGGGATCTCAAACTGATGGTGGACGCCAATCAGATATGGGGCGTCGAAGAGGCCATCGCGCGCACCCGCGCCCTCGCTGAGCTCCAACCGTGGTGGATGGAAGAACCCACCAGCCCCGACGATATTTTGGCGCACGCACGCATCCGCCGCGAGACTGGCGTACGCATCGCTACCGGCGAACACTGCCACAGCAAAGTCATGTTCAAGCAGTTCCTGCAGGCTGGCGCAATCGATGTCTGTCAGATCGACAGCTGCCGCGTAGCGGGGGTCAATGAAAATCTTGCGATTCTGCTGATGGCGGCAAAGTTCGGCATCCCAGTCTGCCCTCACGGCGGTGGCGTCGGGTTGTGCGAATATATCCAGCATCTGGCCGCCTTCGACTTCATCTGCGTTTCAGCCTCGCTCAAAGACCGCGCCGTGGAGTATGTGGATCACCTCCACGAACATTTCCTGACGCCCGTGAAGATACGGAACGGCGCCTATCTGCTGCCTGAGGAGCCGGGCTACAGCATTGAAATCAGGCCGGAATCGATCGCGAAATATACGTTCCCCGAAGGCTTCTACTGGAAGTTCGAGCACAAGGCAGGTTAAGCCACGCCGAGTAGTTTTTCTGCCCGTGCGGCCAAGCGGTACGTCTGCAGGCAGCTTGAACCGATAAGATCAGGTCATAAGCGACAACTGCAATAGATTTCCGTTAGGCCTTGGGGCTAACCTTACTGCGGGTCGTGTCCCTCACTTCGCGCCCAACGGAAGTTCACGCCCATCCGCCCGAATCGATCTGCCCCCCATGACTGGGCGTACCCATCCTCTCGCCCGCACCATCTCTTTCGAATCGTCGAACACTCTGATCCCCAAAAGTCCTACAATCTCGATGTTCAACGAAAGTCACTGAACGCGGAGCCAAGATTGCAGACCATTATCGATCCGGCGATCTCGCCGGAATGGAGAACAAGGCGAGGTAAGCTGCTCTTGCTCGCCGTGCTGCTCTTCGTTGCCTTCATCCTTGCACGCCTGGTGTTATCCAATTGGGTCGACCTCCTCTGGTTCAGGTCACTGGGCTACGGGTCCGTCTTCTGGACCACGATTTGGCTCCAGGTGATCATCTTTGCGGTCTCCAGTTTGGTCACATTTGTCGTTCTGTATCTCGCCTTCTGGGGCATCAGGCGGTCTCACGAAGGCAATCTCCCTGCGGCTCACGCAATCATCATCGGAGGTCAGCCGGTTCGGTTCTCGGTAGAGCCCGCGCTACGCTTCATTTCACTCGCTGTTTCGATTGTGTTCGCGCTCATAGCCGGTTTCACCATGGTTGGCGAATGGCCGACGCTGGGGCTCTTCTGGTACGCACCGCACGCTATGGGCAGCACAACCGATGCCATCTTCGGCAAGCCGCTCAACTTTTTTCTGTTCACCTTGCCTGCATGGCAGATCATCAACAACTGGCTTTTGACGCTCGCGATCGCAACCTGCGCGGTCGGCGTCCTGTTTCTGTTCATAACCAGCAGTTCGCGCACGCTCGAGAAGCGAAAGATCAGCTACGGTCCGGCGCCCTGGCGCGGGCTCTCTCTCACCCTTGCGTTTTTGCTGCTCGTGTTGGCGATGACTACCTTCGTCGATCGCTATCAAACGCTGCTCGAACATCACACCATCTTCGACGGAGTGAACTACACCGACGCGCATATATCGATCCCCGGTGCGATCGTTCTCTGCGTCGCCCTTCTATTCGGTGCAGCAATCGCGGCCTTCAATGCCGCGCGAGAGTCGCGCGGACGATGGCTTCTGATCGCAATCGCTCCAGCCATTTTCTGTTACGTAGCCATCGGAATCATCGGCTGGTACGTGGGCAACTTCATCGTGAATCCGAATCAGCTGGATCGCGAAGAGCCCTACATCGCGCACAATATCGATGCCACTCGCCGCGCCTTTGGCCTTGACCGGTTCTCCCAAAGTGAGTTTCCCGCCGAGACCACTCCCGATGCGGTGGATGCCCCGAACAATCAAGCCACACTCCAGAACGTACGGCTCTGGGACTGGCGCGCGCTGCAGGACACGCTCCGCCAGATCCAGGAAATCCGCACTTATTACGACTTCCCCGACATCGACATCGATCGCTATAACCTCAACGGCACCACTCGCGAGGTGATGCTGGCGGCTCGCGAGCTGAACGTCGACAGACTGCCGGAGAGCAGCCGCAATTGGATCAACGAGAAACTCATCTACACCCACGGCTACGGCGTGACTATGAATCCGGTCAACGGCTTTACGCCGGAGGGCCTTCCCATTTTGCTGCTGAGCAACATGCCCGTCCAGAGCACAGTTGCGGGCCTGAACGTCACTCGTCCCGAAGTCTACTTTGGCGAACTCACCGACACGGATGTTTACGTCAACACCAGACAGAAAGAGTTCGATTATCCGCAGGGCCAGAACAATACCCTCACGTCATACCAGGGAACCGGCGGCATCCTGATGGGAGGCTTCGCAAGGCGGCTGCTGCTCGCCGTCGCCCGCGACGATCTCGCAACGCTGCCCTTCAGCGACGACGTCAACCCGCAGAGCCACATGCTTCTCTGGCGCAATATTCGCCAACGTGTCGCCAAGCTCGCGCCCTTCCTTACTTTTGATCAGGACCCTTACATGGTGGTGGGCGACGATGGCCGGCTCTCCTGGATCATGGACGCTTACACATCCTCTGACAGCTATCCCTACTCAACTCACTACGGTCTCGGCGACAACTCCGTCAATTACATGCGGAACAGCGTCAAGGCTGTTGTTGACGCTTATAACGGAACCGTGACCTTCTACGTCTTCGATAGCGAAGACCCGGTCCTTGCAACGTACCGTCGCATTTTTCCAGCTCTCTTCAAGGATGCGGCCACAATGCCGGCAGATCTTCGCAGGCACGTTCGCTATCCCGAGGCGCTGTTCACTTTGCAATCGGAAGTCTACGGCCTCTACCACATGACCAACCCCGAGGTCTTCTTCAATCGTGAGGACCTGTGGACCGTTGCTACTGAAACGACGACCGACAGCCAGGGTGACCAGGCCGTACAGCCGATGCAGCCAAACTTCGTATTGATGAAACTGCCCGGAGGCACGAACGAGGAGTTCGTGGAAATACTGCCATTTACTCCAGCGAACCGCAACAATCTAATTGGCTGGATCGCTGGCCGCTGCGACGGAGCAAACTACGGCACCGCGGTTGTCTACGACTTCCCGAAGACGAGACTCATTGACGGTCCGCAGCAGATCGAGGCGCGCATCGATCAGAATGCGCAGCTTTCCGCGCAATTAACCCTCTGGAACCAGCAGGGTTCACACGTGCTGCGCGGAAGCCTCCTCGTCATACCCTCAGGGCGCGCGCTGCTTTATGCCGAGCCAATCTATCTCCAGGCCAAAGAAAGTCCCATGCCTGAGCTACGGCTGGTTGTGCTCGCCTTGCAAGACAAACTGGCGTACGGCACAACCTTCGACGCAGCTCTCAGATCGCTCTTCGGCGGCGAACCTTCCTCGCTCAACCCAACTGAGACGTCCGCAGCCGCCCCGCCGTCGCCAGGAACAGCCGCCCCTGCGCCCGCGGGAGCAGCCCCGCCTGCGATGGACACCGGCGCGCTCATCACTGAAGCCAGCAAAGACTTCGACGATTACCAACGCCTCACCGCCCAGGGCAAGCTCGCCGAGGCGGGGCAGAAACTTGAACAGCTCAAAGCTGTGCTTGGCCGCCTTAACAGTCGCAGGAAATGATTCGCGTACGTCACCGATCGACGTACTTTTGTCGACTTGTGAAGACGGCTCTCAATAACATGAAGCGGCGAACCCGAAAGAAGATCGGGCTCGCCACACTGTCCAGGAGGTAGGCGAGCCTCCCCCCGGAAGTCGCGGTTTGCGATCTCCGCGGATAGGCGACGCCCCTCCCTTCACGGCGATACCTACCTGGCTCGCATTAGTGGATGTCGAACTGCTCCGGATGCAAGCTCGGGTCGGATTTGACGAGGATGGTTTTGCCGCTCATCTCCTCCATCTCCTGCAGCCACTTGCCGCCGCCGGACTTCAGCTGCTTGACGACCTCCGGGTTCACGCGCAGCATGATGTCGCCCTTTTCCAGCAGGCGGTGCATCTTGCGCAACTCGACGAAGATCTCGTTGCAGACCGTGACGGCCGACTTGGTCATGCCCGTGCCCTGGCAGATCGCGCAGGTCGTCGAGAGCGTCCGCTCCAGCGACTGCTTGACCCGCTTGCGCGTGATTGCGACCAGGCCAAAGTCGTTGAACTGAAGAACCTTCGATGGAGCACGGTCCTTCTTCAGCTCTTCCTCAAGCGCGATGAGAACCTTCTGGCGGTTCTTGCGCTCGTCCATGTCGATGAAGTCGATGACGATGATGCCGCCGAGGTCGCGCAGACGAATCTGGCGGACGATCTCCGGGATCGCATCGAGGTTCGTCTTCACGATCGTGTCCTCGAGCCGCGCCGTCTTGCCGACATACTTGCCGGTGTTGATGTCGATCGCCACGAGCGCCTCGGTCTGGTTGATCACAATCGATCCGCCGGACTTGAGCCACACCTTCGAGCGCAGCGCCTTATTGATCTCCTCCTGCAGGCCGAACTGCTCGAACAGCGGCGTCTCCTTGGAGTACAGCTTGACGCGGCGGATCAAAGAAGGCTGGAACCTCTGCAGGAAGCGCAGCACCCGCTCGTACTCGGTCTCGGTGTCCACCCAGATGGCTGAGAAGTTGTCGGTGACCTGGTCGCGCAGGATGCGCTCGACGAGGTTGAGGTCGTGATAGATCAGCGCCGGCGACTTGGATGAATCAGACCGCTGCTTGATGTCCGCCCAGAGGTTCAACAGGAAGCGGAGATCGCTGCGGAGCTCCTCCTCGCTGGCGCCCGAGGCCGCGGTGCGCACGATGAATCCGCCCGAAGCCTCGCCCTTTTCGCTGAGCAGAATCTCCTTGAGGCGGCGGCGTTCGCTGTCGGACTCGATCTTGCGCGAGACGCCGACGTGGTTGACCGTCGGCATGAATACCAGGAAGCGGCCGGGCAGCGCGATGTGCGAGGTGATGCGCGCGCCCTTCTTGGCGATGGGCTCCTTCGCAATCTGGATAAGGACCTCCTGGCCGGGCTTCAGCAGATCGCTGATCGCAGGCAGGTCGGTCGTCTGCATGGAGTGACGCCCGGGGCGTCCGCCATTGCGCGAGTGCCCGCGGCCACGATCGCCGTTGCGTTCCCGTCCACGGCGTTGTCCACGGTCGCGGTCGCGGTCGCGACGGATACGGCGGCCAGGTTCGCGCTCGGTTGACGTCCCGCCTTCGGCCTCGGCTGGTTCCGAAGCTTCGGAGTCGGTGAACTCCTCGTCTTCCGCAACCTGCTCCTCTTCCACCTCATCGATGTCGCTGGACGCAATGGATCCTTCGGAGTCGAGCTCGTCCTCCTCCATCTCCTCTTCGGAGATGTCGAAGTCCTCGTCTTCGTCGAGTTCGGGAAGTTCGGCGCGCGTAAGCTGGTCGATCGACATTTCGCGGATCATCGTGCCAAGGTCGGCCGCGTTATCCAGCGTCTCCTCTTCATACTCCTCGGTCGCCGCAGCGTGCAGAGCAGGAAAATCGCCGTCCTCTTCGTCGATCAGCTCTTCCTCGAGCTGACCTTCTCCCGGAGCGAAGCGGGGAGCTGAGCTCGGCGCCGGCTCGGCGTGGTCGAGATCGACCGACTGCACTGCACTCTCGTGCTCGATGGGAGCGCCCGGCTGTGCTTCCGTGTCGCTCGCATTCTCCGGCGTGAGCGGCCACTCCGAGATCATCTCGCCGGTGGGCTGCACGTTGGTGAACTCGTGTGCATCGGCGCCGGCCAGGCCGTGCGTCTCGTCGAATCGGGGCTCAGCAATGCCTTCCGCGTCAACTGGCTCGATAGCCTCGTCAATGGTGCCGGCCTGGCGGAACTCGCTCTGACCGGCAGGAGTGACGCGGTAGGAAGCGGAGGCCTCTTCACCCGGCTCGTACTCGGCGACGGTCTCGTGGAACTCCTCGACAGCCTCGAAAACGGACTGCGTCGAAGGCTCGGCACTTACCGGCGCGACGTCGGTCTCGGGAGTGTAGGCGATCTCTTGTGCGGCGTGCTGCTCGAGCTCAAAACGGGCTTCCGTTTCGGCGACCTCGAATGCGGGAACGTCGTCGCTGATCGGCAGCGATGCGGGCTCGGGCTCATGCTGCGAGGTGACGCCAGGCAGCACCGCTTCCTCGGGAGACAGGCGCTCGCGTTGACGGCCCGAGAGGCCCCGCCGCTCGTCGCGCTCACGACGGCGGTCCCGCCCCCGTACGGAGCTGGATGCGCTGGAACCCTGCGGCTCCGCGCGGTTGCTTTCACGCTGCTCAGGGCCGCGATGGCGGGAGAGCGATTCGCCCGGAAGGGTCTCTCCGCCATCCCAGGAGCCGGCCAGTTCAAACTCGTTCGAAGGCTTCGCGTGGCTGCTGGCTTCGGGCCCTGCAGCGGAGCGGGAGTCGCGGGGCTTCTGCTCATTCTGCTCGCCGCGGCGATACTTGGAAAGCGATTCACCGGGAAGGATGAAGGGCTCTGCCGATGCATTCACATCGACGGTTTCTTCAGCAGCACCATGCCGGTGGCCCCGGGAAGCGAAGCGCTCCCGGACGGAATCCTGGCGTGCCAGTATTTCGCGGTCGCGATCACGATCCGCGCGGCGACGGTCATGGCGGCCGTCGAACTCGCGCGATTCGGTCGGCTCCGGCTCGTTGGTCTCGGCGCCCGCTTCGGCGGGCGAACTGCCTCCGGGACGATCCTCGTTTTCGCCGCGTCCGCGGCGGCGGCCGCGACGCCCACGCCAGCGGCGGCTGCCGTCATCGGTCTGCTCGCCGGCGTCCGGAGAGCCGGCGTCGCCCTGCAGGGAAACGGGCTCTTCTTCGATCACGACGGTGGCCTGGGGCTGCTGGCGTTCGCCACCGCGGCGGCGGCCTTCGCCACGTTCACGACCTTCGCCACGTTCGCGGCCTTCGCCTCTGCCCTCACTGCGCTCGCGGCGCGCGGAGCGTGAACTCTCGGCCTCGAAGTCGGCAGCGTCGCCCTGCTCCTCCATGAAATCGGTGATGTAGAGGAAGGCGTCGCGTTCCAGGCCGATGTCCACGAACGCGGACTGCATGCCCGGGAGGACGCGGGTGACGCGGCCGTTATAGATGGATCCTGCGAGGGTGTATTCGTTCTCGCGCTCGTAGTAGATTTCGGCGAGTTCGTCCTTCTCAACGATGGCAAGCCGCGTCTCGTGCGGCGTGCTCGATATATAGATTTCTTTCGACATTGCTGCTCTGCTTTCTGCTGTGCCGGTCAAGGCACAAGCTGGCAGAACAGGCAGGGGTCAAGGCCCCCCGCAGCGCTAACGTTCGTTAGCTCGCGAGGGCCAACCTCCCAGGAGCGGACGAGGTATGCGCTGCGAAGACTGGCGGAGCATTCAACAAACGGCCTGCTGACTTGCGGGCACTGCCTGCGGGATAGACCGGTGGTCCCCCGAGGAATCTGCTGAGAAAGAACTTGTCCAGTGTGGCGCTGCGGGCCCGGGAGTCCAGCGAATTGTTCCCGGGCAGAAGCTGCCGTGCGGAGTTTGTGACCAACTCAACCTCATCCCGAGGCGGGGCCGTTAGCCATCCACATGGCGGCATTCTCAAAACCTGTCCGGCCTGCGGAAGCTGATCCGTGCCTGGCCGGCCTTCTAAAAAAGATCTTGTCTGGCCGCTGGCAGGGAATGGGTGACATCCTGCGAGCGGTCAATCCGTTTGGGGCTGGCCTTCCGGCCAGAACCTGTCTCTAGTATGCACTAAAACAGGGATCAGAGACAGAGATCAGAGATCAGGTTCGCTCTAAGTTACTGCTCCGGCTGTACTTCGGAGTTCTGATTTCTGATCTCTCCTGCCTCAGTTCACAAACCGGCGCATGCGGACGTTCATGACGATGCCGAGCGCGAGGAAGGTGAACAGCACCGAGGAGCCGCCGTAGCTCATCAGCGGCAAGGGGATGCCGGTGACGGGCATCAGGCCGATGCACATCCCTATATTGATAGCGATCTGGAAGAGCAGGACGGCAAAAATCCCCATTACCAGGAGACCCCCGGGCGCGTCGGCGGCGGTCTGGGCGTTCTGAACCAGGCGTATCAATATCAGAAAGTAGAGCAGCAGGACGATGACGGCGCCCACGAAGCCGTGCTCCTCGCAGAAGGCCGCGAAGATGAAGTCGGTGTAGGGGATGGGCAGGAAATCGCCCTGGGTCTGGCTGCCCTTGTTGGAGCCTTGCCCCCAGATGCCGCCGGAGCCCACGGCGATGAGCGACTGCCGGATCTGGTAGCCGGAGCCCTTGGGATCGGAGTCGGGGTTGAGGAAGGCGTCGATGCGCTTCTGCTGGTAAGGCTTGAGGTGTTTTCCGGTGGCGAAGGCTATGCCGCCAAGCATGAACAGGCCGAGGATGATGATGCCTGCCTGCTTGAACTGCATGCCGCCCAGAAACATGCCGACGATGAGCACAGGAAGATAGGTGAGCGCGGTTCCGAGGTCCGGCTGCTTGAGGACGAGCGCCATCGGTATGCCGATCAGGGCAACAACCTTGGCGATGTCCACCCAGTTCATCTCTTCTCCGACACGGGTCCAGAGAAAGCGCGCGGCGGCGAGGATGAGCACCAGCTTGACCCACTCGGAGGGCTGAAAGTGAATACCGCCGCCGAGATTAATCCAGCGGCGCGCGCCGAGGACCTTCTGGCCGATGTGCGGGATGAGTACGGCGACGAGCAGAAACAGACTGATGCCGTAGGCCCAGGGAGCGATATCGAGCAGACGGTGGTAGTCGATGACCGAGACGATGAACATCAGGACCAGGCCGACAGCGATGAACTCCATCTGCTTGACCTGGAAGCCGTGAAATTTGGTGGTCGCGGTGGCGGAGCGGATCTCGATGACGCTGATCACGCACATGATGAGTACGAAGACCAGCAGGGTCCAGTCGAAATCGCGGAGTCGGGTGCGCAGCATAGTGTTCTATCCCTGCCTATGGTCCCGCATTGCAGCCTGTTGTGTCGCACGGACGTGGCCACAGGTTGTCCGGGAATCGCGTCGCGCGAAGAGCACGCCACCACGGCTCACCCCAAAATCCCGTCTCGTTAAGGGCACGGCTTCAGCCGTGCCGTCAGCGATAAAAAGAGAATCGGGCTTTAGCCCCTGAGGCAGGATTTGTCCCATGGGCGCGATCGACCGCATCACCCGGAATCCAGCGGTACTGGGCGGCAAACCATGTATTCGCGGCATGCGCGTTATGGTGGGTGTCGTGGTTGGGTTAGTAGGCGCGGGACACAATATCAAGGAGATTGTTGACGCGTACCCATACCTGGAGCGCGAAGACATTCTGCAGGCGCTGCGATATGCCGCTCGCTGCGTGAGCGATCCGCTGCAGATGGATTCCTGAGCAGCAGGACCAACCTTGATTGCGTCGATCTGCTGCATCACTGTCCACCTGTAGGAGGAACAGACGCAGCTGGTGTGGCATTCGCAGCCGGGGCAGAGCCGCCGAAACCGGCCTCCGGTTTGGTCGCCGGTGTTTCCGCGAGCTTCATCAGATTGCCGGAGCGGGTCCGCTGCTTCGTGATGTAAGCGTTGATGACCTGTGCGGCGAGTTTGGCGGAGTTGTTGCCCCAGTTGCCGTGCTCCCAAAGAACCGCGACGACGATGTCCGGGTTTCGGCGCGGCGCGATGCCGACGAACCAGGCGTTGGGGATGGTGTTGTGGCCGTGGGCCAGCTTGGTGTCGTGGCCGACCACCTGCGCGGTGCCCGTCTTGCCGGCGAAGTCGACGCCCTCGAGACGGGCCTCGGCCGCCGTGCCGATGGGGCTCTGCGTCACATTGGCCATATCGTCGGTGATGGTCTCCCAGTTCTCGGGCGTGAGCGGGATGGTCTTGTTGCCGGAGCCGGGATAGCTGTTCTGAATCGCGGATAGCTGCTCCGCCGTGAGCTCGTTCGGGAAGACCAGATGCGGCCGCCGCAGCACGCCGCCGGACGCGATTCCGCTGAGAGCGCGTGCAAGCTGCAGTGGCGTCACCTCAATAGCGCCCTGGCCGATGCCCACCGAGATAGTCTCGCCGGCATACCACTTGTCGTGCTGAGTTTTGAGCTTCCACTCGGTCGACGGCATGACCCCCGCGGCCTCATCGGGTATGTCGACGCCCGTCTTCTCCCCGATGCCCACGCTCTCCGCATACTTCGCGATGGTATCGATGCCGAGCTTGTTCGCGAGCGTGTAGTAGAAGGTGTCGCAGGAGTATGGCAACGCGCTGTGGATGTCGACCATGCCGTGATGCTTGTCGCAGGCGAAGAAGTGCCCGTAAAACGTTGCGCCGCCGTTGCACTCCACGTGCATATTCTGCGCAGCGTTCTCCTGCAGCCCCGCCAGGGTCATGATGACCTTGAACGTCGACCCCGGCGCGAGCTGCGCCTGGATGGCCTTATTCATTAGCGGGTGATCAGGATTCGTGATGATGGACTGCCAGTAGGCGTGGCTGAGCCGAACCGCAAACTGGTTGGGGTCAAACGTCGGCCGCGACACCATAGCGAGGATCTCGCCCGTGTGCGGGTCCATGGCGACGATCGCTCCGGTCTTGCCTTCGAGCGCTCGCTCGGCAGCCTTCTGGAGGTCGAGGTCGATAGTCAGCCGCAAGTCCATGCCCGGCTTCGCCATCTCCTGACCCAACACGCCCACCTCTTTGCCGTGCGAGTTCACAATCACATCCCGCGAACCATCCGTCCCGCGCAGAATCTCGTCGTACGCCTCCTCGATACCCGACTTCCCGACAACGTCGCCCGGCGAGTAGAAAGCGTACTTGGAGTTGTTGAGGTCCGCCTCGCTCACCTCGCCGACATACCCGATGACATGCGCCATGAAGCCGTTGTCCGGATACAGCCGCCGCTGCTCGTCCAGCGTCTCAAGCTCCGGCAGATCGTCCCGGTGCGCCGCAATAAACGCCTGCTCGTCCGGCGTGATGTCCTGCTTCAGCGGAATCGGCTGATACTTGGGTGCCGACTGATAGTGCCGGATGGTCGACTGAATCTGCTCGACAGTCATATGCAGACCGCTCGCAATCAGCGGCAGGTCATCGCTCAAATGAGCCTGTCCTTCGCGCAGCAGGAAGCAACTGACCGACGGATAGTTATCCACGATGATCCGCCCTTCGCGATCGAAGATGCGGCCGCGCGGGGCCAGCACCGGGACCTTGCGGATGCGGTTCTGCTCGGCCAGCACGCGGTAGTTCGACGCGCCGAGCACCTGCACCCGCCACAGGCCCGCGCCAAGCACCAGCAGCACCAGCGCCGCCGCGTACTGCGACGCCGAGAGCTTTATCTGTGAGAGCTTCTCACGCCGGCTCAGTGCATCCGTATTGTCATCGCCGAAGATCAAATCCGTATTCCTCTAATTCGCCAATCGCATTTCCTCTGCCCCTCACAGCCCATTACTCGCGGAGTTTGAAGCGGTCCAGCAGCAGGAACACCGGGATCGCGACGACGGCGTTCACGACCGCGCAGATGACCTGGTGAACCGGCTGTAGATGGACGCTTTGATCGGCCAGAAGTCGTCTCGAAATGATGTACAGCAGCCCGCTCTGCATCAGGCTGAAGCCGAAGTTCAGCAGCACGCGGTTGACCATGTTGTCGACATCGACGGCGAAGCCGATGCTGGCAGCGATATACCCGATGATGCCCTTCGCGATGCCGAAGACGCCGAACGGATGGTTCGTCAGCCCGTCCTGCAGCAGCCCAATCACCGTCCCCGTAATCGTGCCCGTGATCGGATTGCGCCGCGCCACGGCGAAGAAGATCACCGCAATCAGCGGCAGGTCAACGTAGTTGAACTTCGCCCACGTCTTGGGCAGCATCGCCTGCAGCAGGATGCAGAGCAGTGGCGCCAGCACCGTAACGATCGGTCGAAACGCGTACTGGTCAAGCTCGGCTCGGGATGTGTAACTATGCTCAGGCATTCTGGGTCTGCGTCGCGTCGGTTAGGGAGTGTCGGGTTTGGATTGCCTGGAAACGGAATTGGCGGGCGCGCCAGGTTGCAGCTCGGCGGCCGGCGGTGTCGCCCCAGGCGTGTAGCGATCAGGATGAAGTGGCGGCTGGGCCTTGGGGAGTCCTGAGTTCGGCACTCCCGGCAGACCGCCGACAAGATTCTGCCCGGTCGTGTCGATAGGCTTGCCGTTGTTATTGGCCGCGGCAGCGGGCGTGGTGCCGCCCTGTGCGTTGGGCGACTTGCCGTCGGCCGCCGCCTGGTTCCCGTTCGCCTGGTCCCCGTTTGGCTGGTCCCCGTTCGCCTGGTCATAGATGCTGGGCAGCTTTTCGGCAAGCACCTCGGCGGCGCGCTTGTTTTCGGCGGCCGTAGCCTCAGCCTGGGCCGCATCCGCCTGGGCCTGCGCGGGCAGCGTGGAGGACGTGCCGGTGATCACCAGAACCTCTTCGAGCTGGGACAGATTCGCCGCGGGCTTGATGGTGATGGCCGTGTAGGGCTGGTGCTGCGGGTCGGGCGCCACGGACACGATAGTGCCAACCGGAAGCCCGCGCGGAAAGACCTGGTCGCCGCCGGAGGTGATGACCTGCTCGCCCGGCTTGATGCGCTGATCCGGCGTGAGATTGTTGATCTGGATCTCACCCGTAGTGGTGCCGCGAAGGATACCGCGGATACGTGTAGACGCCAGCAACACGCCGGCGCCCGAGCTGGAATCGTTGATGAGCAGAAGCTGCGCCGTGTGTGGGAAGACGTCCCGCAATTTGCCCACCACGCCGTACGGCGTAATCACCGCCTGGTTCGGGCGCAGGCCGTCGACGAGGCCCTTGTCGAGATAGAGCACATGCGACCGGTCCGAGCCGCTGGTGCCGATGACCTGCGCGGCCACGGTCTTCGAAATATATTGCTGCTGGAACCCCAGCACAGCCTGGAGCCGGCGGCCTTGCGCGGCGTCTTCGGCGAAGGCGGCTTCTTCCTCGCGCAGCTGCGTGACCTCCTGCTTCAGCTGCTGATTCTGCTGGCGGGTGTGGCGAAGGTCGATGTAGTTGTCCCAGACGTTGCGGGTGTGCAGGCTGGAGCCGTGTGTCAGACGCTCGACCGGGGTGACCAGGGCGACGGTCCAGCGGCGGAGCAGCGTGACCTTTCGGCCGTCAGGGGTGCCTCCGGGAACGGCGCCTTCTACCGGGCGCTGCACCTGGATGGCGAGCGCGACGACCTGAAGCAGCACGATGACGATCAGGACCAGCGCGTTTCTGAAACGGAAGAAGAAGGAATCCATTGGAGCTTACAAACCGGGGGGCTCTGAGCCTTATTATCCCATTCTGACGGTACTAAAGCTGTAGTGGAATCCCCTGCTAGCATCAAGGCCGTGACCCTTCACGTGCCTATCGATATGCAGACGCCGGTGAAGTTTGTGAAGCGAATCGGCGCGCGCATCGGCGAAGGGCTGCACGAGCGGGGCATCGAGACGGTGGAGGACCTGCTCTACCATCTGCCCTTCCGGTACGAGGATCGCCTACATCCCAAACCACTTTCGGCCTACAGCCCGGGCGAGATGGCCTCGGTCGTCGGCGAGGTCCGCGGCACCGTCCTGCTCCGCACCCGCTCCGGCCCCATCTTCGAGATGACCGTCGGGGTGGCGCCGCTTTTGAGCGCTGAAGGCGCGTCCCATAACAGCCTGGGGCGCAGCCCCAGGAACACGGGTTCAAAAGAAGACCAGAGCGCTGAAGGCGCGTCCCATAAAGAACCCGAACCAACCATGTCCGGCCTCCTCCGCCCCCCACCCATCTTCGAAACCGTCAAATGCCTCTGGTTCCACGGCGCCTATCTCAAAGACAAGTTCCGCCCCGGCCAGCGCATCGCGCTCTACGGGAAGCTGGAAGGCTCACGCTCCGGAAACGCGCTGAATGCGCCGGCGGGATCGACGAAGTTCAAGATGGTGCAGCCGACCTTCGAGATCCTGCCGGACGCGAGCGCGACGGGCGAATCGGGGTCCCCGGCGAGCGGAGCTCGCGGGGGTGAAGAGGATGCGGAGTTCACCACGCTGGAGATGGGCAGAATCGTGCCCGTGTATCCGTCGTTGGGCGGGACCACGCCGTGGGGAGCGAAGCTGACCTCGCGCTGGCTGCGACGGGTGATGTGGACCATCTTTCGGGATCTCCGCGAGAGCGGGACCACAGCGGAGGAGACGCTTCCTGCCGCGCTGTGCGAGCGGCTCGGGCTGCCGTCGCGCATGCAGGCGCTGGAGGCCATTCACTTCCCTGCTGCCGGCACCTCGATGACGGAGCTGATGTCGGCGCGCACCCCGGCCCATCGGCGGCTGATCTTTGAGGAGCTCTGGTATCTCGAGCTTGGGCTGGAGCTGAAGCGGCGCAGATTGCGCGAGCGCGAAGGAACCGCGTTCGTCACCAACGATCAGGTGCGCACCGCCCTGAAGCAGGTGTTGCCCTTCAAGCCGACGGGAGCGCAGAAACGCGTGCTCGGCGAGATTGTGGCGGACATGCGCGCGCCACGGCCGATGCGTAGGTTGCTGCAGGGTGATGTGGGTTCCGGCAAGACGATTGTGGCGCTCGAGGCCGCGCTGGTGGCGATTGAGAACGGCTACCAGGTCGCCATGATGGCGCCCACAGAGATTCTCGCAACGCAGCATTATCTCTCCGCGCGCAAGCTGCTGCGCGATGCAGTTTCGCCCAGCAAGCAACGTCTCTACCGCATCACGCTGCTCACCGGCTCGCTCGACGACCGCATGAAGCGTGACGCGCGCGGGCGCATCTTTCGCGGCGAGACGGACCTTGCAATAGGAACGCACGCGCTGGTCGAGGAGAAGGTGGACTTCGAAAATCTCGGCCTTGTCATCGTCGACGAGCAGCATCGTTTCGGCGTACAGCAGCGCTTCAAACTGATGCGCAAACATGGTGCTTCTGGCACGGCGATGGAACCCGACGTCCTGGTGATGACCGCAACACCCATTCCCCGCACGCTGGCGCTGACCATTTACGGCGACCTTGAAGCGAGTGTGCTGGATGAGCTTCCTCCGGGACGCACGCCAATTGTCACGCGCCGCATGCCCGAAGAGCGAGCCGACGAAGTATGGGATTTCGTGCGCAAACAGGTCGCGCAAGGCCGGCAAGCCTACATTGTGTACCCGATCATTGAAGGCGAACGCGACGACCAACCAGAGCTGGACTTCGCCAACGACGCGCCCGCCGGCGACGAAACGGGTGGCCCATCCTCCCCGCCCACGGGCGACCCTCGCCACTCCGGAACTCGCATCTCGAAACTGGACGGAAACAAGGGGGGCCCATCCGTCCAACCCACCGAAGCCCCGCAGGCTCGCAACGCCTCCCCCAGCGCGAAGCGAAAAAGCGCCAAAGCCGCGCTCTATACCAGCCTGGGACAACGCCCCAGGACCGCACCCAAAAGAAAAGCTGCGAGGGCTGAAGGCCCGGCGCTATTACCCGCGACAAAATCGAACCGCGCCAGGCTCCGCTCCGCCTCCGAGATGTTCGATGAGCTGAGCGCCGGCGCGCTGAACGGTCTGAAGCTGGGACTTCTGCACGGCCGCATGTCCGCCGACGACAAGGAAGTCACCATGGCCCGCTTTCAGCGCGGCGAAATCGACGTGCTCGTCTCAACCACCGTCATCGAGGTCGGCGTGGACGTGCCCAACGCCACCGTGATGGTCATCGAGCACGCCGAACGCTTCGGCCTCGCGCAGATGCATCAGCTTCGCGGGCGCGTAGGCCGCGGCGTCGCAAAGAGCT
>DASUHZ010000119.1:0-10698 GCA_036273275.1 Bryocella sp. | reverse complement strand
GTACGAGTGGGAGAAGGTGTGGATGGGCGTGCTGGACAACAACCCGCTGTATGGGTCGTTTACGTTCGGCGGAGGGTATAGCGCGTGCCCGGCGGGGACGGTGATTGCGGGTGTGGGGACTTGCTCGTCGGCGAGCGGAACGCCCGTGAGCTTGTCGACGGCGAAGGTGGCGGACACGTACTTCGCGGACTTCCTGTTCGGGACGACGAGTGCGTATGCGCTGGCGAATTTCTTCGAGGCGCATCTGCGGCAGACGATCCAGAGTGTGTATGCGCAGGACGACTGGAAGGTGATGCCGAACCTGACGCTGAACCTTGGATTGCGCTGGGAGTATGGATCGCCGTACTCGGAGAAGGACAACTATGTGTCGAACTGGGACCCGACGACGCAGACGGTGTTGACAATTTCACCGAATGCGGTGGCGGGAAATGGGATCACGCCGGTGCATCCGGGCGGGACATACGGTAAGACGCTGGTTGATCCGGACCGGAATGACTTTGCGCCGCGGGTGGGCTTTGCGTATTCGCCGGTGCCGTCGCTGTCGATTCGCGGAGGGTTTGGGACGAGTTACGTGCACTATACCCGCGCGGGGTCAGGCAACATCATCGCGATCAACGCGCCGCAGGCGCAGTTTGCGGCGGTGAGCCAGATTGCACCGAACACTACGAACCATTGCGCGTCGCCGCTGCCGGCGCAGATTATCGCGACCAATTCGACGACGGAGAGCTGCTACGTGACGGCGGACCAGGGCTTCCCATCGGCGCTGGCGACGACGTTCAACCCGGCGACGGACAACATCACGTGGGTGCCGCGGAATACGCGTGACAGCTATGTGGAGAACTACTATCTCGCGGTGCAGCGGCAGCTGTTCAAGAACGGGCTGGTGGATGTGGCGTACGTGGGCAATCATGGACTGAAGCTGCAGGGCTTCATCAACGGCAACCAGCGAAACGTAACGGCGACGGGCGGATATGTGAGGCCGTTCACGGCGTGGCCGTCGGATATTACGGAGGCGCTGAACGAGTTCATGTCGAACTACAACTCGCTGCAGGTGCGGTACGAGCAGCGGATGACGGCGGGTCTGACGCTGCTGAACAGCTTCACGTGGGAGCACTCGCTGGACAACGCGAGCGCATCGCTGGAGGGCAACACGCCATCGCCGCAGAATGGATTCAATCTGGCCGGGGATTATTCGCAGTCGGATTACAACCTGCCGATCGCGAATATAACGAGCCTGGTGTATGACCTGCCGATCGGGCGGGGGCGGCACTTCGGTCGGAGCATGAATGGTGTGCTCGATGCGGTTGTGGGCGGATGGCAGATCAGCGCGGTGAATACGGCGCAGGCAGGAACGCCGTTCAACATTACGTACGCGCCGAACTCGGCGCAGCTGGCGTCGACGCAGATCACGGCGAACTATCGCGGTGTGAACCTGTATCGCCCGAACCGCGTGCCGGGCGTGGCGCTGACGCAGGGACGCAGCGTGCGGCAGGCGAATACGGGGTACGTGCAGTACATCAACTATGCGGCGATTCAGCTGCCTGCGATCAATAATGCGAGTGGAGTGCTGCAGTCGCCGTTCGGGAATCTTTCGCGGAATCCAGGGAGAACGCCGCCGCTGTATCAGACGGACCTGGACCTGAACAAGAAATTCCAGACGCCGGTGGAGCGGATGCAGGTGGAGTTCCGGTCAGAGCTGTACAACGTGTTCAACCATACGAACCTGTATCTGCCGAGCAGCCCGACGGGAACGCAGGGAGGCAATCCGACGGCGGGCGGCATTATCTCGAGCACGTTCACGCCGCGGGTGGTGCAGTTTGCGTTGAAGGTGATCTTCTAGGCCGTATTGCGGCGATGGTCTCCTTACAGGCGCGGGCGCCATCGTTGGTGCAGATCCGACGGCTGGCGCTCGCTTCCTGGGGTGAAGGCGCAGGAGCTCCAAACGGAGGTGTGGGATCTCGCCTCGCTTTGCAGTGCGATGCGCCGGGCGCGGCTGAACCTGAGGTGCGGAGGGACTGTAACGATGCAGGCGTATAGGGTGGATGGCGTATCGTAGGACTCAGCATGCAACGACGATTATTGTGCGTGGACGATGAAGAATCGATTCGCAGCACATTGGCAGCCATACTGGGAAAGCATGGATTCGATGTGACCACCGCAGGCACGGTTGCGGAGGCTTTGCAGAAGATTACCTCGGAAAAGTTCGACGTATTGCTGTCGGATTTGAACATTGGCAATCCGGGGGACGGTCTGACGGTGGTCAGCGCGATGCGAAGAACGCAGCCGGACGCGCTAACGATGATTCTTACCGGCTACCCGGCTTTTGAAACTGCGCTCGAAGCAATCCGGCAGCAGGTAGACGACTATATCGTCAAGCCCGCCAATATTCCGGTTCTGGTTAGAACGATTGAGAGTAAGCTCGCAACCCCGCCACGACAGCGGCAATTGCCACCGCCGAAACGGATTGCGATGCTTCTTCAAGAGCACAGAGGACGCATTGAGGAGCTGTGGCTCTCGTCGATAGATAAGGATAAGGCGCTGTCACAGGTGCTTTGCAGCAACGAAGAACGTCTTGATTGTCTGCACGGGTTCCTCGACGAGGTAATTCGCGCGGCGCAGACCTACGCCGGCGAAGAAGCTGGAGAAGAAAAATTTGCTGTCGCCTTGCTAAGCAATCCTCCTCATTGGGAGCGGTACACACCGGGGATGATTCTGGCCGAGTTCTGCCACCTGCGCCGCACGATAGCGCAAGTCGTCCAGGAAAACCTTCTCGCCGTAAACCTCAGCTACCTGATACCGGATCTAGCCCGGGTGAATGAGAGCCTGGATGAACAGGCGCAGTCAGCGCTGATGAATTTGTCTGGCCACAGCGAAGCGACACTGAAGTAACGTCCAGGCACTCAGATCAGCCGATATCGAACCGATCTCGCCTCAGCTCCCGGCGAGCGGTGACCGTAGAAGACTGGTGGAGGAAGGCGGCGGCTATTTGGTCGCGGCGGTTGGAGACCGGTCTCCGCTATAATTCGCGGCGGTTGTTTGATCCCTGATTTTGAGGAACGAAAGCTATGCGTTCGGTTGCGGTGGGAGTCTTTGGGCTGTTGGTTTCAGTGTTCGCTTCGGCACAGATTCCGGGATGGATGCCGGATCCGACGCAGCAGCAGACGTATGAGCTGCACCGCTCGAGCAGCGGGGAGACTACCGCAGCGAACTACGATTTCCGGACGGTAACGCCGGGGCAGACGCTGACGATTCTGGATGCGGATGGACCGGGGATGATCTCGCACATGTGGTTCACGCTGAACGACAGGGAGCCGTATTCTCTGAAGCGCATTGTGCTGCGGATGTATTGGGACGGCGAGCAGACGCCGAGTGTGGAGACGCCGATCGGGGATTTCTTTGGCCAGGGTACAGGCGATATTGTGCCGTGGCAGTCGGCGGTGATTACCGTGTCGCACGATCACGCGATGAATAGTTATTTTCCAATGCCGTTCGGGCATCATGCGCGGATCACGATTACGAACGATGGCAAGCTGCCGCTGAACAGCCTGTACTGGAACATCGACTATCGAACGTACACGCATCCGCTGGCGAAGGACACCTTGTATTTTCATGCGCAGTATCGTCAGGCGCAGCCGAACAAGGGCTGGACGGGAGAGTGGTATGAGAACGGCGACCCGATTGTGAACTACCGGCGCAACCTGGATGGCAAGGACAACTATGTGTGGGTGGAGGCGAGAGGACACGGGCAGTTTGTCGGCGTGACGATGTCGATTCTGCAGAACCAGGATGGATGGTGGGGAGAGGGCGACGATTTCTTCTTCATTGACGATGAGGCGAAGCCGGCGTTCATCGGGACGGGGTCAGAGGATTATTTTCTGGGGGCGTGGGACTTTGGCGGCGTGGCATATAGCGGGATGATGAACGGAGCCCCGCTGGTGGGGAAGGAGGAAGCCGGGAGCCGGTGGAGTGTGTACCGGTTTCATCTGGACTCGCCGATACCGTTCACGAAGTACTTCAAGGCGTCGATTGAGCATGGGCATTCCAACCACCGGTCCGATACGTTTTCTTCGGTCGCGTACTGGTACCAGGCGGAGCCGCATGCGCCGTTTCCTCCGCTGCCGGATGTGGACGAGCGGATTCCGGTGCTGGAGTTTGTGGGAGGGCCGGGGAACTCGAAGGGGCAGTATGGGCCGCGGGAGAGTCTGACGCCGCGGTGATTGGGCGGGGCTAGCGGGCAGTGTCGTCGAGCCACTTGAGGATGGCGGACTCGAGAGCGATGCGGTGGTCGCTGAAGCCGTGGTCGGTGTCGAAGTGGATACTTGTGACGGGCGAGCCGGCCTGCTTGAGTGCGGCGACGAGAGCTTCGTTGGAGGCGCGGAGGCCGTCATTCGCCGAGATGTCGAGGACGGGCCGCGGCGTGATCTTTGCGGCGAAGGCGGTGGAGGACCAGGCGGCGGCGTGGGATTGCGCTTCGTGCTGGAGGGCGGAGGGTGAGGCGCCGGCGAGCGGGGCGTAGTCGGCGGGGTCGATGTTGCTGAAGTAGTCGTTGGTGTCCTGGACGGGACTGCCTTCGGTGATGACGACGCCAGCTTTGAGCTCAGGGTGTTGGGCGAGTGCGGCGACGGTGAGGAAGCCGCCCATGCTGTGGCCGATGACGACGAGGTGATGCGTATCGATGTGGAATTTGGCGACGCTGGCGGGTTGGGTGACGTAGGCAAGCATGGTGGAGACGTCTTCCATGCAATGTGTGAACGAGAATGTGCCTTGTGAACCCCAGGAACCGCGGTAGTGCATGGCGAGGACGTTCCAGCCGTCGCGGCGGAGGGCCTGCGCGAGATCGATGTTCTGCTCGTAACCGGGGAAGCCGTGGAGCAGGATGACGGTGGGGTGCGGCTGGGTGCCGGAGGCGAGCAGGAACATGCCGTCGATGCGGCTGCCGTGGGAGTCGAGGACGGTTTCGACGTTTTTTGTGGGCGCGGAGGGGTTCGGTGCGGGATCGTGCGTGATGGCGGGCTGCTGGGCGAGGAGGGTGGTGCAGGCCAGGAGGAGTGTGAGGGTGGTGAGCTTGCTTGTGGGCATCGGGAGCAGTTTACGCGCGGCGTTCGGGAACGCAGATTCCCTGCGGGGATGACAACAAGAAAGGCAAAAGTAAACGCAGATTCGCTGCGGGGATGACAACAAGAAATGAGTGCGCGAATGGACGCCTTATTCGACGGCGATGGGATGGGGTTCGAGGCGTTTGTCGTCTTCGGTGGTGCCGGTGAGGAGGAAGCTGTTGGTGTCGGTGGCGCGGCCCTTGGCGATGGAAGTGATGACGTAGGCGCAGCCGAACCAGTGGGCTTCGGCGAAGTCGGTGGTGGACCACTGGGCGGGGTGGTCGGGGTGGGAGTGGTAGAAGCCTACGATGTCGAGACCCTGGTCGCGAGCCTGGCGCTGCGCAGCGATGAGCTCGGAGGGCGCGATGTTGTAGCGGTTGTGCGCGGAGTCGGTGCGGGTGTTGCCGGCGCGGAGGAGCGAGGTGACGTGGACGCCGCCGGCGTCGGCGCGGCCGAGCAGGATGCCGCAGCACTCGTTGGGGTAGGTGGCTTCGCCGTGGGCGCGGAGGTCGTCGTAGAGGGCGCGGGAGAGGATGAGGGACATAGGGTTTCAGGTTCAAGGTTCTAGGTTCTAGGTTCTAGGTGCTAGGTGCTAGGTGCTAGGTGCTAGGTGTGAGCTGCAGCGCCAGAGGGGAGTGCGAACGCGAGATGCGGCTCCCGGACCGCGAATGGATGCGAGAACTAGAACCTAGCACCTCGTTCTTCATGCTCTTCGGACCAGAAGCGGTCGGAGAGGTATTTGTCGGCGGAGTCGGGGAGGATGGTGACGATGAGGGCTTCGCGGTTGGCGCGGGATTCTTCTTCGGCGATGTCGAGCGCGGCGGCGACGGCGGCACCGGCGGAGATGCCGAGGAGCAGGCCCTGGGTGCGGGCGAGGCGCTTGCACATGGCGTAGGCGCGCTCGGTGGGCATGTCGATGTTGCGGTCGGCGAGGGTGGGGTCGTAGATGGGCGGGACTATAGCCGTACTCATGTGCTTGAGGCCTTCGAGGCCGTTGAAGGGCGAGTCGGGCTGCATGGAGATGCAGCGGATGGAAGGGTTGAGCTCGCGGAGGCGGCGGGTGGTGCCCATGAAGGTGCCGGAGGTGCCGAGGCCGGCGACGAAGTGGGTGATGGCGCCGGAGGTCTGTTCCCAGATTTCGTTGGCGGTGGAATAGTAGTGGGCGCGCCAGTTGTTGTCGTTGCCGTACTGGTCGGCGTAGAAGTATTTTTCTGGCGACTCGGCGATGAGTTTGCGAGCCATGCGGATGGCGCCGTCGGAGCCGTCGGCGGGGTCGGTCCAGAGGACATTGGCGCCGTAGGCGGCGAGGATGTTTTTGCGCTCGGGCGAGACGTTGGAGGGGACGCAGAGGGTGACGGGGAAGCCCATGGCGGCGCCGAACATGGCGTAGGCGATGCCGGTGTTGCCGGAGGTGGCGTCGAGGAGGGCTTTCGAATTCTGGCCGCGGTCGCTGGTTGCCGGTGAGTTTGGGGTGAGGTGGCCGAGGCGGATGGCGTCGGCGACGATGGCGGAGGCGGCGCGATCTTTGACGCTGCCGCCGGGGTTGGTCCACTCGGCTTTGCCGAGGAGTTGAACGGCGGGATTGCTGACGAGGCCGTCGAGACGGAGGAGTGGGGTGTTCCCGATGCGCTCGAGGAGGGTGAGGCCGGCGGGTTTGGCGGGTGCGGAGATCATAAAGGCAGTTGGAAGTTCTAAGTGGTAGGTTGTTACACCGAGTTTGAACGGGCTGCGCCGATGTGCGAGTCTTAACTGAGTTTACTGCGGGCGACTGTTTTGGGTGTGCCTGCGAGCAGGGTTGCGATGGCAAAGGCTGAGAAGCAGAAGACGTTTGATGATGTGCTGTCGATTCTAGGCAGTGAGAGGTTTGATGTGGCGCCGGCCGCGGACGGTGCGAACCATGCGGCGGGAGCGCGCACGGTTTCGAAGTATGGATGTGCGGCGGAGATTGCGCCGGGCCAGAGCAAGGACGCGCCGGTGCGGATTGCCGCGAAGGCCGGATGGGTGCTGGGCGGGGAGATTTCGCGGCTGGTGGATCGCGGCTATCAGAAGTTTCTGAAGACAAGCCGGCTGGAGATTCCGGCGACGGCGGAGCACCTGCGGTCGCTGCATAAATTCAGCGAAGAGCTGAAGGAGTCGGTGGGCGCGCTGGTGCTGTACAACGAGTCGCTGGGGACGGTGAGCGATAAATATATGTACGACCGACTGAAGGGCAGAGAGACGGTTTAGCGGATGGTCATCTCGCATCTATAGGTCGGGCTTTCAGCCCTCTTCATTCTTACGCGGCTAACCTAGGGCTTCGCCCTAGGCTGTCATAGAGCGCGCCTTCAGCGCTCAGTGCTTGGTGCGTTCAGCGTTTGGTGCGCTGGTACTCGCGGTAGGCTTCGCTTTTGCCTAGGCCGCGGGATTTGGCGACTTGCTTGAGGGCGTCTTTTTCTGGAAGGCCGGAGCGGATGAGTGTGGAGACTTCGTCGGCGAGGGATTTTTGTGTGGGCTCAGCGGCATTGGTGGTGAGGGTGCCGTCGAGGAGCAGGACGATTTCGCCGCGGATGGTGGGGCGTTGTTGCAGGGTTGCGAGGACTTCGGAGACTGGACCGCGGAGGAATTCTTCGTGGAGCTTGGTGAGTTCGCGCGCGAGGACGATCTGGTGTGTGGGGCCGAGCGTGGCGGCGATGTCTTCGAGGGCTTCGAGGATGCGGTGTGGGGTTTCGTAGAAGATGTGGGTTCCACCCCAGGCGGCAAGCCGCCCGGGGACCCCGGGTGTTGTGGGCGGATCGTCAGCTTGCACAGGCTTAGCGACGGAGAGCGCAGCTCGCAGTTGTTCCAAAACAGTTCTGCGCTGGCCGGACTTTGAGGGAAGGAAGCCGTGGAAGGTGAAGCGCTCGGTGGAGAGACCGCCGGCGATCAGGGCACAAAGGGCAGCGTTGGCTCCGGGGATGGGATAGACGGCGATGTTGGCAGCGATGGCGGCGGAGACCAGGTCAGCGCCGGGGTCGGCGATGGCAGGTGTGCCGGCGTCGGAGACGAGTGCGATGCGGACGCCGGTCTTGAGTTGTGCGATCAGCTCGTCGGCGCGGCCGGCTTCGTTGTGCAGGTGGTAGCTGACGGTGGGCGTGGAGATGCCGAAGTGGTTGAGGAGCTTTGCGGTCTGGCGGGTGTCTTCGCAGGCGATGCGGTCGGCGGAGCGGAGGATGCGGAGCGCGCGGAGGGTGATGTCTTCGAGGTTGCCGATGGGTGTGGCGACGAGGTAGAGGCCGGGAGCGAGGGGGGCGTTGGGAGTGATTGAGTGGTCCATCGTCGAATGTCAGCGTACCTCGCATGCACCGAAAGGCATACCGGGGGATAGGAAAAGCAGGTTCCTCGCGTTGCTCGGAATGACAGAAAGAAAGGCAAGAGCAAAGACAAAGACACTCGCGCGTCTTAACGCGCGATCCCCCACCCTATCCGTCAGCTGCGCTGCCGGCCGAGGATGGGGCACCCGGTTCGTTGCGGGAATCAGCGGCATGCCTCAGGGGCTAAAGCCCCTCTTTAATGCGGCGGCTGGCGGCACGGCTGAAGCCGTGCCCTTAACGAAACGCTCTCGAGATCAGGTCAAGTTGCCGCGTTACGAATCGGAGCGGTCGTTGCGGTCGGGTTGGGCGGGTCGGGTGAGGCGCGTGAACTGGACGCTGCGGGAGAGGTTTTGCGGGGTGAGGATGCCCAGCATTGCGCCATCTTCCACCACGGCGAGGATGCCGGTGGGACCGAAAGAGGGGGCGTGGCGGAGGGCTTCGACGAGCTTTTCGGAGGGTTCTGCGAAGGAGAGCGTGCGGTTCATGGCTGCCTGGAGATAGCCATCGCCTTCGAGCTGGAGGCGGGAGAGAAGGGTGTCGCGGGAGATGGAGCCGACGAGGCGGTCGCCGCGGATGACGGGGAAGACGTCGTGGAGGCTGTGAGCGGATTGGGCGAGTGCGCCGCGCAGGGTGTCGGAGGCGGAGAGCAGGGTGTACTCGGTGAGCATGACGTCGGAGACGAGGATGGCGTTGGTTTCGACGGTGTCGAGCGGAGCGGACATGCGGAACTGGCTCCAGAGCAGCATGAGGCCGCCGAAGAAGATGAACCAGACATTGGAAAGAGCGAAGCCGGCGATCATGAGGATGACGGCGAGGGCGATGTTGAGCCCGACGCCGGTATTGAGGGTGCGGAGCACGGGCGCAGGAGCGGAAGGGCGTGCACGGATGATGCGGCGCGTGGGCATCGCGGCCGCGGGCAGGAGATTGACGGCGCCGACCACAAACTGAATCCAGACGGTGCTGCGCAGGATGTGATGGAAGCTGAACCAGGGCTGCGCGATGAGCGAGACCTTTGGTTCGAGACCGTAGCAGAAGCCCATGAGCATAAGGCCGATGGCGAAGTTGGCGAGTGGCGCGGCAGCGGTGACGAGGCGCATGTTGGGCTTTCGATTGCCGTGCTCGCGGGGCGCGAAGGCCATGACGCCGCCGACCGGAAGCAGCAGGAGACCGCGCAGATGGAGGCCGGCGTAGAGTGCGGCGATGGCGCGTGCGGTTTCGCGCACCAGAACAGCGAAGCAGAGCGCGAGCCAGAGCGCGAGGCCGCGGCCGATGCTGTAAAAAATCAGTCCGGAGTAGCCCACGGAAATCGCAAGCAGAAGGAGGAACGAGATGTGCACACGCACCTCGACACCGAAGAATCTGCCGAAGGGGATTGAGGAGCGGAGCATTGTGTTGATTGTAGAGGAGAGGCGGACAGTAGACAGTAGAGGAGTAGACAGTAAAAGGCGGCGCGGATGCGGGTGATTGCGGGAGAGTTCAGGTCGAGGCAGTTGCAGGCTCCGCGTGGAATGGCGACGAGGCCGACGAGCGATAAGCTGCGGGAGACGCTGTTCAATGTGCTGGGGCCGCGTGTTGTAGGCGCGAAGTTTGTGGATTTGTATGCGGGGTCGGGCGCGGTGGGGATTGAGGCGATCAGCCGGGGAGCGGAGTTCTGCTGGTTTGCCGAGAAGGCTGCGCCGGCAGCGGCGGCAATCCGGGCGAATCTGCGCGCGCTGAAGATTGCGGGAGGGTATGCGATCGAGGACCGGGGTGTGGCGAGAGTGTTGTCAGAGTTGCTGAAGAGCGCGCGTGTGGTGGATTTGGTGTTTCTGGATCCGCCGTATGAGGCGGCGGAGGAGTACGGCCGCACGATGGGGTTTTTCGGCGAGCATGCGGCGGAGGTGCTCGCGGAAGATGCGGTGGTAGTGGCGGAGCATGCGCGGAAGGTTGCGCTGGCGGAGAGATTTGGAGATTTGGAGCGGTACAGGGTGTTGGAGCAGGGGGATGCGGCGCTGAGTTTTTATAAGCAGACAGTAGAGAGGTAGACAGTAGAGGCGTCTACGCGGTTGGTTTTTTCTACTGTCTACTGTCTGATGTCTACTGTCTTGCTCAGAAGGCGCCGCCGGTGTGGTGGCCGGTGGCGAGGTCGATGGTGAAGGGGAGTTCGCGGTCGGTGCGCATGTCCCAGCCCAGGCCGTGGAGGTGGTGGTCACGGATGCCGTGGAGGGTGAGGCCTTCCCAGGTGAGGCGTTTGGTTTCCCAGAGCAGGCCGGTGGGGCCGATGGCGGCGATGG
>DASUHZ010000118.1:0-8060 GCA_036273275.1 Bryocella sp. | reverse complement strand
CGGGCGGTAACGGCGGCGCGCTGGCGAATGCGTTCAATCCAGGCGAGTTCGCCGTGGGGGGAGGCGGAAGACAGACGGGCAGGGATGTCGGGGACGGGCGCTGAAGGAACGCTGGTCGAACTCTGCGTTGGGGTCATGGGGGAACGGTCGAGGGTCTAAGGATACGCCGGTGGGCTGTGCGATCCTGTGCGCGGCCAGTGCAAAACTCTGGAGTGCTAAATGGTGCAAAAGTGGTAGCCAAATGGCATTCGCAATTGGTCATTTGCGTTTGCCGCAGGGCAGGCGACGATTTACCATAGAGGTACACGGACGGCAGCGCGGCTCTGGCTGGCTGCTCCGTTTCATGCCTTGAGTGCCGCGCAACGTGGACCGAGGCGAAACCATGACCTGAAGCTGCGCGCCCCAGTTGAGTGTGCGCGCTGATGGCAAGCACGGAGCGGCCCGAACGTTGCGCAAACGATCCATTGTCTACGTTACCGAGGGAGAGGACGGCACGATGGATCGTGTCTCCATTCCCATGCGATATGTCTATGTTTTCATCGCCGCGGCGGTGGCGGGCATGTTTACGTTTGCGGGAATGGCGGGCTCGTACACGCGGATGCTGGTTAAGGCGGAGTCGGTGAACACGCTGCGCGACCAGCTGGCGATGAGCCGGCAGGACTACGCGCACCTGGAGAAATCCAATCACGAGAAGGACGTGCAGGTGGCGAGTCTGGGCTCACTGGCGGGCGAGATTTCAGCGATTTATGGCCTGACGGCGGGCAAGCTTTCGATTCCATTGGCCCACATGCACCATTCGAAGGCGAAGCAGACGGCGGCGCAGGAGGCTGCCAATGCTCCGCTGACTAGCGAGGAGAGCTACCACCAGTCGCTGGATACCTACCTGGCGCTGGAGAAGACGGCGGACACGGGGCTCACGATGGGCACGATGCACATGGATCCGTCGCTGGGCGAGCGGGCCGCGCTGAGCGGCTTTGCGGGGATGGAGGCCTCCGGGATCAACATGCCGGATATGTGGCCGATCCTGGGACCGATTACGAGCGGATTCGGCGAACGCGAGGACCCGATTATCGGCGGCGGCGAGGGCGAGTTCCACAAAGGCGTGGATATCGGCTCGCCCGACGGAACGCCGGTGCATGCGCCTGCGGATGGACGCGTTGTCAAGGCAGGGCCAGGAACCGGATATGGCCGCGAGATCGAGATCGACCACGGCAATGGCCTGGTGACGCTGTATGGCCATCTGTCTGGCTATAACGTGACGGTGGGCGAGCAGGTGGTGAAGGGCCAGGTGATCGGCTATGTCGGCCACTCCGGACGCACGACCGGGTCGCATCTGCACTACGAGGTCCAGGTGCGCGGGACTGCGGTGAATCCGCATAAGTACCTGCGGACGACGATGGCGCAGCTGGGTGGAACAGGGACGATCGGTTAGGAAGTTTAGGAAGTCAGGAAGTCAGGAAGTCAGGAAGTGAGAAGTTAGGGAGTTAGGGCGGCGATGTCAGCCGCATCCTAACTCCCTAGCTTTTTGGCTCGCTCTAGCGCTCGACGTAGGCCGCGAACTTGTCGAGGACGGCGTTCCAGCCATGGTTATGGCCGTTGGCAGATTCGATGGAAGCGAAGTTTTCGTGGACGAGTTCCAGGCGCGTGCCGCCGTTCTCCTCATGGAGACGGAGGGTGACGATGGTCTCCTCGCCGGGAGACCAGCTTGCATTCCAGCTATACCGAACGAGTTCAGGCGGACGGACGTCGAGATACTCGCCGGTGATTATGTGTGTCATCTCGGGGGATGGCTGACCATCGCGGGGCGGTGGCGTGCCGCGCATGGCGACGCGGTAGTGGCCGCCGACGCGGAGGTCGGATTCGCATTCCAGGCAGGTGAAGTTTACGGGGCCCATCCAGCGCTTCATCTGTTCGGCGTCGGTCCATGCGGCGAAGACACGCTCCCGTGGGGCGCGGAAGAAGCGGGAGACATGGACATGCGGGGCGGAGGGTGGGGTGGTGTTGTTGTTGGTCCCGGTGGGAGCGGCGACGGCTGTGCTCATTTTCCTTCTCCTTGGTTGGAAGGTGGTTCGTCGAGGAATTTCTCCAGGTTGTCGAGGCGTTCATTCCAGAAGCGGGAGTAGAAGGCAATCCACTCTTCCGCTGGCTTGAGCGATTGGGCCTGCAGGCGAACGATGTGAAAGCTTCCGCGGCGCTCGCGCGCGACGAGCTCGGCCGACTCCAGCACCTTGAGGTGCTTGGAGACGGCGGCGAGTGTCATCCTATGCGGCTTGGCGATCTGGGTGACGGTGCGTTCTCCGCTGGTAAGGCCGTGGAGGATGGCGCGCCGGGTGGGGTCGCTGAGGGCGTGGAACACGGAGTCGAGTCGAGCTGCGGATGATTCAACCATTCGGTTGAATAGTAGATCCGGAGCCAAGAAACTGTCAACCCTTTGGTTGAACGTTTTCTTACTTGACAATATCGCAGATTGCGATATGCTAATTGCAATCCGCAATGAGCGCCCATTGCGGATGCAAATTTCGGCTGCGGACTTATGAAGCTTTGCGACAAAATCCGGTACCTGCGTGAGGTCGAAGGGCAGCTTCGCGGTCTGGGTCGCGCGATGACGCAGGGCGAGATGGTGCGGGCAATCCACGAGGAGATGAACGAGCCTCTGAGCCAGAGTTACCTGTCGCAGATTGAGAGCGGAGCGCGGCCGCACCTGACGAACACGACGCGGCTGCTGCTGGCCAAGTTCTTCAAGGTGCATCCCGGGTACCTGGTCGACGACCCGGAGGGGTACCAGGATGAATTGGTGAGCGACCTGCGGGGGCAGGCGACGCTGGACGAGAAGCTGGACCTTTGGTTGATCGGCGGAGCGGAGCGGTTCCGGCGCGACCCGGAGTTGCGGCGTGCGCTGCTGGGGATTGCGCGGCATGAGGATTCGCGGAGATGTCTGCTGCTGCTGGAGAGCATTTTGGAGACGCCGTCGTTGAGCGAGCGGCTGCTGGAGGTATTGCGGCCGGAGCAAGGCTCTACGCCGCGGGAGCGGAAGGCGCCGCTGCTGGTTGCGGCGGAGCCTGCGCGAGAGAAGAGCCCGGCGAACGGCAGCGGCTCTCAGGGTAATGGAACGCGTGGCAACGGAGTGAAGAGTTCGCAGGCAAAGCGTGGAGGGTCGAAGCGATGATCACCTTCGATTGGGAAGCGATTTATCTAACGTGTTTTGGCGTGGGCCTGCTGCTGAGCCTTCTGGCCTTCTTCAGCGGCTTCGGGCATCTGCACTTTGGGCACTTCCGCCTGCACGCCGGGCATCACCATGGCGGCGCAGTACACCGTGGAGCGTCATTGGCTGCCGGCGCGCATCATGCGGCACAGATGTCGCCACTGAATGGATTCACGATTGTGGCCTTTTTGTGCTGGTTCGGCGGCACCGGATATCTGCTGCATCATGGCAGTCTGCTTTCGAACACGCTGGTGCTGTTGTGCTCGGTGTTGAGCGGGCTGGCGGGATCGGCGGTGGTGTTCTGGTTTCTGAGCCGCGTGCTGCTGGCGAAGGAAAAGACGCTGGAAGCCGCGGACACGGACATCATTGGCGTGGTGGGGAGATTGAGCGGAGGCATTGGCAACGACGGTGTAGGCGAGATGCTGTACTCGCAGAATGGCTCGAGGTGGTCGGCAGTAGTGCGGTCGGAAGACGGAGCTCCCATTGAGCGCGGCGCCGAGGTGATTGTGATGCGGCGCGCGAAGGGCGTGGCGTACGTGCGGCGCTGGGACGAGTTTGCACATGGGCTGCTCGGCAGCGAGCCGCGTTTGAGCAGCCGGGAGGGAGGCGAATGACCAGGCTCTATGACTTATGGCTGCCGCTTGTGTTGATCGCGGTGTCGATCCCGCTGGTGATGCGAGCTGTGCCGCCGAATTGGATTTACGGATTTCGTACGGCGAAGACGATGTCGAATCCGCAGATCTGGTATGAGGCGAATCGTCACGCGGGCGCGAATCTGATCGCCGCCGGGATATGGACGATGGTGTTGTGCGGTGGAATCGTGGGGCATTTTGGAGCAAAGGCCAATGCCTTCCTTCCGCTGGTTCTGTTGGTGATGGTGATGGGAAGTGCGGCGGTGTCCTTGCTGCAACTGAGAAAGATGTGAAGGCGAGCGGTTCGCTGGAAGATTGAGAAAGGGATGGTATGTCGAACAACGAAATCGTCGTAATTGGATTGATGGTGCTGGTGGTGCTGGTATTGATGAGCACGCTGGCGCGGATGTATCGCAAGGCCGGCCCGAACGAGGCGATTATTCGCTATGGTCTGGGCGGCCCCAAGGTGATCATCGGACATGGAGCGCTGGTGTATCCGATGGTGCAGCACGCGCGCTCGCTCTCGCTGGAGCTGATGAGTTTCGACGTGGCGCCGCAACAGGATCTTTACACCAAGCAGGGTGTTGCGGTGACGGTGGAAGCGGTCGCGCAGACCAAAGTGCGATCGGATCAGGAGAGCATCATGACGGCGGCGGAGCAGTTCCTGAACAAGACGCCGCAGGAGCGTGAGGGGTTGATCCGCCTGGTGATGGAGGGGCATCTGCGGGGAATCATCGGCCAGCTCACGGTGGAGCAGATTGTGAAGGAGCCCGAGATGATGGGCGAACGCATGCGTGCGACGTGTGCGGATGATATGAGCAAGATGGGGCTTGTGGTGGTGAGCTTCACCATCAAGGAGGTCCGCGACAAGAACGAGTACATCACCAACATGGGACGCCCGGACGTTGCGCGCATCAAGCGCGATGCGGAGATTGCGGCGGTAGAAGCGGAGCGCGATACAGCGATCCGGCGGGCCATTGCACTGCGCGAAGCTGCGGTCGCGAAGGCGACGGCGGACCAGGAGCGCGTGCTGGCGGAGACGATGTCGCTGGCGAAGCAGGCCGAGGCGCAACGCGACCTGGACGTGCAGAAGGCGCAGTTTACCGAGACGGCGAAGCGTCAGCAGGCGACGGCGGATAAATCGTATGAGCTGCAGACGAACGTGATGCAGCAGAAGGTCATTGCCGAACAGGTGAAGGTGCAGCAGATTGAGAAAGAGGCGCAGGTGAAGGTGCAGGAGGCCGAGATCCAGCGCAACGAGAAAGAGCTGATCGCGACTGTGCTGAAGAAGTCGGAGATTGAGAAACAGCGCATCGAGAACATGGCAAACGCTGAGAAGTCGCGTCTGGTGGCCGAGGCTGAGGGTCGAGCGCAGGCAATCCGGTCGCAGGGTGAGGCGGAGGCATCGATCATTTATCAGAAGGGCGAGGCCGAGGCGAAGGCGATGAACGTGAAGGCGGAGGCGTACCAGGAGTGGTCGCAGGCCGCGGTCGTCGACAAGCTGATCACCAACCTTGCGGATATTGTGCGCGCGATGAGCGAGCCGCTGGCCAACGTGGACAAGATCACCATTGTGTCTACGGGCGACGGGAAGACGACGGGCGCATCGAAGCTGACAGGCGAGATGACGGAGATTGCCGCGCAGGTGCCGGCGCTGTTTGAGGCGCTGAGCGGCATGAACCTGAAGGAACTGATGACGAATGTGAAGAGTATGGCGGCGCGTCCGGATGGCGTGTCGAGCAATGGAGCGTCGGCGAACGGGACGCACGGGAGCACGACACCGGCGATGCTCGAGGGCACCACGGATGGGAATTCGATCTGAAGAAATCAAGGGAAGAGTAGTTATTGAAAGGAGCATGCCATGGGACTTATGGAACGAGTTGCGACGCTGCTGCGCGCGAACGTGAATGACCTGATCGATCGCGCGGAGGATCCGGAAAAGATGCTGAAGCAGCTGCTGATCGACATGGAGAACCAGCTGCTCCAGGTGAAGACGCAGGTGGCGATTGCGATTGCGGATCAGCACCTGCTGGAGAAGAAGGCTGTGGAGCAGAAGGAAAACGCCGACGGATGGCGCAGGAAGGCGGAGCTCGCGGTCGACAAGAACGAAGACGACCTGGCGCGGCTGGCGCTGGAGCGCGCGATGAGTCACGACGGCATGGCGGAGGCATTCGCGCGGCAGGTGAACGAGCAGTCTGCCGAGGCCGATGCGCTGCGCACGACCTACAACAAGCTGCAGCAGAAGCTGAAGGAGACGCAGGCGCAGTGTGAGCTGTTAGTTGCTGAACATCGTCGCGCGAAGATGGTTGGCAAGGCGACGGCGGCGCAGGAGAAGGTGACCGGCGTAGCTATAGGAACGGTGGCCAAGGGGAGCGCGATCACGCGGATGAAGGCGCGGATCGGCGCGGAGGAAGCGGAGAACTATGCCGCAAAGCAGCTGGGCAACGGCGCGATCTCAGGGGATTCGCTGGAGGACAAATTTCAGCGGCTGGAGAAGGATGAGAAGATCGAGCGGCTGCTGGGCGAGCTGAAGCAGAAGCAGGGAAGGATGCTGGAAGCGGGATGAGAAAAGAAGTTAGGAGTTAGGGAGTTACTCCGTTTCGTCGGTGACTTTCTTTGCGGTCTCGGTGGAGCAGGCGGAGAACTTGAACTCGAAGGAGCCGACGTTTTTGAGCTCGTAGGCGAGGCTTTCGGGAAGGCGGAAGCCTTGCACGGGAGTGTAGGAGACGCGGATGTTCAGCTCGGCTGGCGGTGCAGTCGGCGGCTGACGGAAGACGGTGCGTATAGCGGAGACGAGGCGGCCGTCGGGTGTGTCGGCGTACGTGGGATAGGCGTGGACGTCGTTGGTGGGCTGCACGACGTGCGCTTCGGTGAGGAGAAGGTTTTTGTCGTAGAGCTCGGTGACGTCGGTGCCGGTTGAGGTGGCGTGCAGACGGAAGCCGTCGGGGGTTTCGACGATGGTGGTAGTGGCGTCCGGGATGGGCACCATGTTGCCGTTCATGTAGGCGTTCCAGGAGGAGAAGAAGCCGGTCATCATCTGCTCCATGCCTTCCTTCATCTTGGCGGCGGCGTCCTCTTTGCCTGCGGGCGGCGAGGTGGAGTTGGTCCATTCGAGATGACCATCGGCGTTGAGCTCATCGGCGACGGCGAGGTGGACGGCGCGGAGATATTGCAGGAAGGGGTTGTCGTCCTTGATGTCGCCGCCGGAGTAGCGGGTGAGGAAGTCTTTCCAGTTGAAGTCGACGCTGCACTTGAAGGAGCGGAGGCCCTGCGCGGTGGGCGTGTAGTAGAGCGCGCGGGCCGACATGAATCTGGTGTTCGCGGCGGGAGGGGCGGGGGAAGTCGCGGGCGCTGTGGGGGTCGTGCTGGCGGGCGGTTTTGCGCCTGTGGCGGCAGGGGGCGGGGCGGCGGTGGTCTGCGAGCCAGCCGGCGGGGTGGCGACGTAGAGCGCCGCTGAACAGAGAAGAGCGCAGACTGTCCGGCTGGTCATGCGCGCCATCATACGGCAGGCGCGCACGACCCGAGCAGATTTCTTGCGGACGTTCGGTGACGATAGTGCGTTGCGCGAGTTACTTGCCGGTGTAGGTGACGCGCCATACGCTGCGTGAGCCGTCGTCCGTCACGAGGAGCGAGCCGTCAGGCGCGACGGCGACGCCGACGGGACGGCCCCAGACCTGGCCGTCCTTGGTGACGAAGCCGTCGAGGAAATCGTCGTACTCGCCGGTGGCGTGGCCGTTGTGCATGGGAATGAAGACTACGTTGTAGCCGGCGCGAGGCTTGCGGTTCCACGAGCCGTGCTCGGCGGCGAAGGCTCCGCCGGAGAATGCAGCGGGGAATGAGCCGCCGTGATCTGGGTAGAAGTTCATCTCCAGTGAAGCCATGTGCGGCTGCACGAGGACGTCAGGCGTGCGGACCTGCGCGTGGATGTCGGCGCGTTTGCAGTCTTTCGCTTCGGATTCCGTAAGCGGCTTCGGCAATTGCGGGTTGGGGCCGGTGCCGTTGGCACAGGGATCCTCCCGGCGGGGGTCGCGATGGCCGCCCATGTAGTACCAGGGCCAACCGAAGAAGCTGCCTTCGGGGACGCTGGTGACGTAGTCGGGGACGAGGTGGTTGCCGAGATTGTCGCGCTCGTTGACGGAACACCAGAGCTCGTGCGTGTCGGGATTGATGGCCTCGCCAACGCAGTTGCGGATGCCGTGCGCGTAGACCTGCTCGAATTTGCCATC
>DASUHZ010000117.1:0-2486 GCA_036273275.1 Bryocella sp. | reverse complement strand
GCAGTGCGTTTGAAGTACACCTGAAGCTGCACATGCCCCCGCTGCACCCGCGCGCGCACGGCTTTCCGCAGCGCCGGCTCGACGCCGTCAAATTCCAGCGGCATATGGAAGTGCATGTCGAGACCGCGGTGGTTGACGGTTTTGATTGAGAGGGTCAGCTCGCCAAACGGCGTCGCGCGTGAAACCCGCGCAAAGCCGGTCATGCTGCGGATGGGCATCGGGTGTGACTTACGATTATGACATCGGCCTCAGATGTAGCGTAGGCCTTCGGCCTGGTGTGTCGAGTAGTGATGTGCATTCAGGGGGTGAAAGTCCCCTATGGACCGTTAATGACCGGAACCATCCGTCTAAGCAAGGGTGTCCGCCGCGAGGCGGAATCTGAAGAAAGCCGATGACGAAATCCCGGAAGCGACGTACAGGAAGCAGTCGCGCAGTTGGCGGCTGCGGCGGATATAAGGCCAACGCGGCTTTGGGTAACCCGGCCAGGGACGGGAATGCCCGATTGTCATTCGGAAGCCGCAGGGTAGATCCGACGCGTCCGGGAGAAGAAGGCATGTCTTACCTCGAGAGATCTCCGTTCTGGTCCGCTCACACCGGACTACCGAAGCAGCAATGCGACGGGACAGGAGCGGAGAAGTCAGCAGAGGCCGTAGTAGCTCTACCGGGCGAAGGGCCGAATCTTTAATGCAAGGAGCAGATGGACGATTTCGATGAACGCAGAGCAGCAGAAAGGCGACCGGCACCACGGCGCTGGCGGCGTGGGCGGAACCCGCTCCACAGCGCATGGACGGCAGCAAGCGTTTGCGGCATTCGCTCAACAACGAGCCTTGACAGTCAGTTTGATGGAGCAGGTATGCGACCCGAGGAACCTTCTTCGCGCTTACCGGCGGGTTCGCTCCAACAAGGGAAAGCCGGGCGTGGATGGGATGACCGTTCACGAACTGGCTGACTGGCTTCGGAAACACAGTGTGGCGTTGACGGCTTCATTGCTGGACGGGACCTATCGGCCTCAGCCAGTACGTGGAGTGTCGATTCCGAAGCCGGGAGGAGGACAACGCCAGTTGGGGATTCCAGTGGTGGTGGATCGTCTGGTGCAACAGATGATTCTGCAGGCGCTGGACCCCATCTTCGATCCCACCTTTTCCAACTCCAGCTACGGATTCCGGCCCGGTCGCAGCGCGCACATGGCGCTGGAACAGGCCCGGAAATACGTGGCTCAGGAGGGGCGCGAGTTCGTCGTTGATCTGGATCTGGAGAAATTCTTCGACCGGGTCAACCACGATATCCTCATGTCCCGAATCGCGCGCAGGATCGGCGACAAACGCCTTCTCCGCATCATCCGGCGCTTCCTGCAGGCCGGCATGATGCAGGACGGGGTGTGCGTTTCCCGCGAGCAAGGAACGCCACAGGGTGGTCCACTTTCCCCTTTGATGGCCAATCTCCTGCTGGACGATCTCGACCAGTTGCTGGAGAGCCGCGGCCATCGCTTCTGCCGCTACGCCGACGATTGCAACATCTACGTGCGATCACTGGCAGCGGGGCAGCGGGTGATGGAATCGGTAACCCGGTTTCTGGAAGAAAATCTCCAGCTCCGAGTGAACCGCGAAAAGAGCGCCGTCGCGGCGGTCGGAGAACGTCAGTTCCTTGGCCATCGGCTGCTCCTGAACGGCAAACTCGGAATCTCTCCCAAAAGCGTTAACCGCGCCAAGGAGAAGATCAGGCAGATTACCCGTCGTAACCGGGGCGTCAGCCTCGCGCGGGTAATCGTCGAACTCAACCTGTTTCTGGTGGGCTGGCTCACCTACTATCGCTTCGCGGCGATGCGTGGTGAACTGGGCCGCCTGGACGAGTGGATTCGGCGAAAGCTGCGCTGCTATCGCCTCAAACAGCGCAAACGCGGTAAGTCCGTCTCCGCTTTCCTGCGGAAGCTGGGCGTCTCCGCGCTATCGGCAAGCAAAGTGGGTTGTTCCGGCAAAGGGCCGTGGCGTCTGGCCGACTGCCCTCCGGTCCACAGAGCCATGTCGATCAGGTGGTTCCATACTCAGGGACTCGTTTCGCTTGTCACCAAATATGACTCGTTCCAACATTAAACGAAACCGCCGTATACATCCAAGTACGTACGGTGGTGTGGGAGGACGGGGTCGTGAGGCCCCTCCTACCCGATCGATCGTGCTCCTTCGACAGCTTGGTTCGTCAACCCCACTCTCGAAGGCGCCAGTACGCATCGGAAATGCAGATACCTCGCGAATCCCATCTGACTGGCCTTCCGGAAAGTGCGATCTTCGCAGCCGTAGGCGGTCTCCTCGATGCTTTCACCTGGCTCGCCCACGGACACACCTTCGCCAATTCGATGACGGGCAACCTCGTTCTTTTTGGCCTGAACACGGTGCAGCACGACTGGGGCTCCGCATGGCGCCACTTGATCGCCCTCGTGAGTTTCGCTCTCGGTGTTTCAACAGCAAGGTCAATATGCCAGACCAGACTTG
>DASUHZ010000116.1:0-11188 GCA_036273275.1 Bryocella sp. | reverse complement strand
AGCTGGTGAGCTTGTTTACGGGCTCGGTGATGGAGTTCATGGGCAGGTACATCTGCTTGCCGATGACGCGGTGAGTGACGAGGACCTTCAGGCGGATGAAGCCATAAGGGCTTTCGAGCTGGACGTACCGGCCGGATTCGAGACCGCGCTCCTGGGCGAGTTCGGGCGAGACTTCGACGAAGACTTCGGGTGTCATCTCCTTGAGGCCGGGGACGCGATAGCTGAGATTGCCTTGCTCGAAGTGTTCGAGCAGGCGGCCGTTGTTGACGTGGAGGTCGTAGGTCTCGTTCTGCTCTTCGCTGGGAGCGATGTACTGGAGCGGGTGGAAGCTGGCTTTGCCGTCGGGGTAGGGGAAGCCGGTTTCGCCGGCGTAGAGCAGCGGCTGGTCGGTGCCGTCCTTTGCGACGGGCCATTGCAGGCTTTTGTAGCCTTCGAGGCGCTCGTAGCTGACGCCGGCGAGCGTGGGGGTGAGGCTGGCGATTTCTTCCATGACGTCGGAGGGATGCGTGTAGTCCCAACCGCCGGCGCCGCCGAGTTTTTGCGCAATGAGCTGGTAGATCTTCCAGTCGGGCTTGGAGTCGCCGAGTGGCTCAAAGGTCTTGTAGAAGCGCTGAATGCGGCGTTCGGTGGAGACGAAGGTGCCGTCTTTTTCGAGTGAGGGCGAGGCGGGAAGGACGAGGTCGGCGAAGCGGCAGGTTTCGGAGAAGAAGATGTCCTGGATGAGGAGGAAGTCGAGCTTGCCGAAGGCCTCGGCGACGTCGTTGGCGTTGGCGTCGGAGGTGATGGTGTCCTCGCCGGTGATGTAGAGCGATTTGAGTTTGCCTTGATGAATGGCCTCGATCATCTCGCGATTGTCGTGGCCTTTGGTGGTGGGGAGGGTCACGCCCCAGGCGGCTTCGAACCTGGCGCGAATCTCTTCGTTGTCGACCTTCTGGTAGCCGGAGAAGACGTCGGGCATGGAGCCGAAGTCGCTGGTGCCCTGCACGTTGTTGTGGCCGCGGAGAGGATAGGCGCCGGTGCCGGGGCGCTTGAAGTTGCCGGTGGCGAGCAGCAGATTGCAGATGGCCGTGGAGGTGTCGGAGCCGCCGCAGTGTTGCGTGACGCCCATGGCCCAGAGGATGCAGACGCGCTCGGCGGAGGCGATTTCGTCGGCGATCTGCTGGAGTGTGGCGATGGAGAGGCCGGTGATTTTTTCGGCGTATTCGAGGGTGTAGGGCTCGAGCGAGGCGCGGTACTCGTCCCACTTGTTGACCCAGCGGTCGATGAAGGCCTGGTTGTGGCGGCCGGTGTCGATGAGGTGTTTGGTGACGGCGCCGAGCCAGACCTCGTCGGTGGAGGGGTTGGGATGGAGGAAGAGGTCGGCGCGCTCGGCCATCTCGTGCTTGCGGAGATCGCTGACGATGAGGCGCTGGCCGCGGTGCTTGTGCGAGCGCTTGATGCGTGTGGCAAGAACCGGGTGCGACTCCGAGGTGTTGGAGCCGATGATGATCACGAGGTCGGCGATTTCGATGTCGGAGATGGAGCCGGAGTCGCCGCCATAGCCGACGGTGCGCGAGAGGCCTTTGCTGGCCGGAGTCTGGCAGTAGCGCGAGCAGTTGTCGATGTTGTTGGTGCCAATGACGGCGCGGGCGAGCTTCTGGATGAGGTAGCTCTCTTCGTTGGAGCATTTGGAAGAGGCGACGAAGGCGAGCGCGTCCGGGCCGTGTTCTTTTTTGATGCTCGTGAACTTGTCCGCGATGATGTCGAGCGCTTCGTCCCATTCGATTTCCACGAAGGTGTGTTTGCCTTCGACGACGGTGCGCTTGAGCGGCTTGCGGAGGCGGTCGGGAGAGTTGACGAAGTCCCAGGCGAACTTGCCTTTGACGCAGGTGGAGATGCCGTTGGCGGGGCCGTGCGCGGGCTCGACCTTGAGGATGTTGCGGTCGCGCGTCCAGATGTCAAAGGAGCAGCCGACGCCGCAGTAGGTGCAGACGGTCTTGGTGCGCTTCACGCGCTGCTTGCGCATCTCGGCTTCGATCTCGGAGAGCGCGAGGATGGGCTCGTAGCCGGTGGAGGGCTCGACGCCTTTGACAGCTTCGATCATGTTGTTGAGGGCTTCGGTGGGAAGCGAGGTGAGATAGCCGGCCTTGCCGAGCATGCCTTTTTCCATGAGCGCGTTGCAGGGGCAGACGGTGACGCAGTGGCCGCAGGAGACGCAGGAGGAGCCGGCGATCTGCTCGGTGCCGTCCCATAAGACGCGCGGGATTTCGCGGGTGAAGTCGATGGTGAGGGTCTCGTTGACCTGCACGTTCTGGCAGGCTTCGACGCAGCGGCCGCAGAGGATGCACTGGTCGGGGTCGTAGCGGTAGAAGGGGTTGGAGTGGTCCTGCGGGTAGGGGCGGTGCTCGAACTTGCGGGCCTGGTGTTTTACGGCGAGCTCTTTGGTGGTGTTGTGGACGGTGCAGTTCTGGTTGTTGTTGTCGCAGACGGTGCAGTAGAGATCGTGGTGGTGGAGGAGGCGATCGAAGGCGTCGCGCTGGGCGACGTCGGCACGGTCGGAACGGGTGAACACCACTTGACCTTCAGCCACGCGGGTCTCGCAGGCGCGGACGAGCTCTCCGCCGTTGAGCTGGACCATGCAGGTGTCGCAGGAGCCAATGGGTCCCATGGGCTTGAGGTAGCAGACCTGCGGGAAGGTCTGCTGCCGAATAGACATTGCCCGGTTGACGGCCTCGATGAGAGGCTCGCCGATCTCCGCTGCAACCTGCTCGCCGTCGATTGTGATCGTAGTATCCGGCGTGAGGATAACCGGAGTGTTCATCAGCGGCTTGGCGTGGTACTTGGCATGGTCCATGTTGGCTAGGATGCTGCGGTTGGATGCGCCGGTTGCGATGTGTGGATGGAGCTGCGAGTAGATGAAAACAGGTGCAATTCGCATCGGGATTTCGGGCTGGCGGTATGCGGGCTGGCGGGGCGTGTTTTATCCGCCGAAGTTGCCGCAGCGGCGCGAGCTGGAGTTCGCCGCGACGAAGTTTCCGAGTGTGGAGATCAATGGCACTTTTTACTCGCTGCAGAAGCCGGGGTATTTTCGCGACTGGAGCGCGGCGACTCCGGAGGATTTTGTGTTTGCGGTGAAGGGGTCGCGCTTCCTGACGCACATGCTGAAGCTGCGCAATGCAGAGCAGCCGCTGGCGAACTTCTTTGCCAGTGGGCTGCTGGAGCTGGGGAAGAAGCTGGGGCCGATTTTGTGGCAGTTTCCGCCGCAGTTGCGGTTCGAGGCGTCACGGTTCAGGGAATTTTTTGATTTGCTTCCGCGGACCCATGGAGCGGCAGCGCGGCTGGCTTGTGGGCACGACGAGCGATTGCATAACCGGGCGTGTGTCGAGGTCGCGAAGGGCGTGCCCAAGAAGACGCCTATCCGGCATGCGGTGGAGATTCGCGATGAGAGCTTTGCGTGCGAGGAGTTCGTGGAGTTGCTGCGGGAGCATGACGTGGCGCTGGTGGTGGCGGATACGGTGGCGTGGCCGCTGCTGTTTGATGTGACTGCGGATTTTGTCTACGTACGGCTGCATGGGTCGGAGGAGCTGTACGCCAGCGGGTATGAGGACGTTGCGCTGGATGAGTGGGCGGACCGGGTGGTGGCGTGGGCGACCGGCGCGCGGGCAGAAGGACGAAGGGCGTGCGAGAACGAGGCGGAGGCGTGCGCGCGGGATGTTTATGTGTACTTCGACAATGATGCGAAGGTGCGAGCGCCGTTCGATGCGCAGGGGTTGGAAAAGAAGGTGCGGGAACGGATAGAGGCGCCGTGAGCCCGAAGCCCGGACTACAGAGCGGATTCCCTTCCATACAAAATACTTCCACGCGGCATGCCCACCCCTTCCGTAGCCCTCCGGTACTCTAGAACATGAAATGCCTCTTACTTTTGCTCTAGTCATCTTCGAGCTCGTCGTGATGGTTCTGTCCATCTCGCTGCACGACTCCGCCCAGGCGTGGATGGCCAACCGTCTCGGCGACCCCACCGCGCGCATGATGGGCCGCATCAGCCTGAACCCCGCAAAGCACTTCGACTGGTTTGGGATGCTCATCTGGCCGGTGCTGTTCATCTTCCAGTCGCCGCTCGTGCTGGGCTGGGGCAAGCCCGTACCCATGACCACGCGCAACTTCCGCCGGCCCTCGCGGGATGAGATGGTCGCCACCCTCGCCGGACCTGGCGTGCAACTCCTCGCGGCCCTGGTTGCGCTCATCATTCTGGTCATTCTGCGGCACACACAGGCGGATTCGATCCTCTCGCTGACCATCGCGAAGGAACTCGGCATGCGCAACTTTGCGGTGCCGCTGAACAACCTGCCCGCGATCTTCCCGCTGTACCTGTTCCTCTACTTCTGCATCCTCGTGAACCTGCTGCTCTTCGTCTTCAATCTGATTCCGCTCCCGTTCCTGGACGGCGGCAAGATCCTGACGCACTATCTTCCCTACAACGCCGCCAAGACCTACCAGAGCCTGAGCATGTGGATGATGATCGGCTTCTTCTTCCTCGGCTTCTACGTCATCATGATCTTCTTCGCCCCGTTGATGACCATCTTCAACACCATGCTCTTCACGCTCTAACGCCCCTTCATGCCCGGGGGCGCCCGCGCTGATATCCTTAATCTTCAGAAACTCATGAGCTCACCGCACTCCCGCACAATCCCGCGCCCCCGTGTCCTCTCCGGCATCCGCCCTACCGGCAGCCTGCACCTTGGCAACTACATGGGGGCGCTGCACAACTGGGTGCGCCTCCAGCACGACTACGACTGCTACTTCTTCATCGCCGACCTGCACGCGCTGACCACCGACTACGCCGACCCCTCGCGCATGCAGCAGAACATCTTCGAGTGCACCCTCGACTTCCTCGCCGCCGGCCTCGATCCCGGCCGCTCCGTCATCTTTCGCCAGTCCGAGGTCAAGGAGCACGACCGCCTCAACACGCTCTTCGGAATGTTCACGCCCATCGGCTGGCTGGAGCGCGTGCCCTCCTACAAGGACCAGCAGCAGCAGCTCACCGACAAAGACCTCAGCACCTACGGCTTTCTCGGCTACCCTCTCCTCCAGGCCGCCGACATCCTGCTCTACAAGCCCGACTTCGTCCCCGTCGGCGCCGATCAGGCTCCGCACGTCGAGCTCACCCGCGAGGTCGCGCGCCGCTTTAACGGCCTCTACCCCGGCGACTTTTACATGTCGCCTGAAGCCGCGCCCTGGGAGCTGGCCGCCATCCTCGAAAAGGCCCGCAAGCTCGCCGGCGAACCCAAGGACTCCACCCGCACCGACTTCACGCCGCACCAGATGTTTCAGGCAGCCCAGCAGACCAAAAAGCTCTCGCCCTTCGGCCGCCGCGAGATCCTCCCCGAGCCCAACGTCCTGCTCACGCCCTCACCCAAGCTTCCCGGGCTCGACGGCCGCAAGATGTCCAAGAGCTACAACAACACCATCGCGCTCTCCGAGCCCGAGGACAGCCTCCGCGCCAAGCTCAAGACCATGGTCACCGACCCCGCGCGCGTTCGCCGCGACGACCCCGGCAACCCCGACCTCTGCCCCGTCGGCGACCTCCACAAAGTCTTCTCCGACCAGGAGACCATCGCCAAGGTCTACGATGGCTGTACCACGGCCGGCATCGGCTGCATCGAGTGCAAGAGCTGGTGCGCGGACTCCATCGTCCGCGTCATCCAGCCGATTCAGGAGCACCGCCGCGACCTCGAGCGTCGCCCCTCCGTCGTCAAAGACGTGCTGGCCAACGGCAAAGACCGCGCTATCAAACGCGCCGCCGAAACCCTCGCCGAAGTCGAACACGCCATGGGACTCAGCTAACAATGGCCGATGAAATCCAAAATCCGGCGATCGAAAACTCAGAACTGAAAACTGAGAACTCAGAACTGGAAGCACAAAGGCTCGAAGCCGGAAGCTCGCAGCGGAGCGCAGAACCCGCGCCCGCAACGGACAACGGAGGACGGGCAACGGACAACGCCTCTGCCGAGCCCTTCCGCCTCCAATCCCCACCGACCCCCGCGCCCGAAGAGCCCAAAAAGCCCGCGCCCAAAAAAGACCCCGAAGAGGCCTCCCAATCGCCCTTCACCGTCACCGTGGGCGCAGTCTACGACGGCCCCTTTGACCTCCTGCTCGACCTCATCCGCAAGCAGAACATCGACATCTACGACATCCCCATCGCGCGCATCACCGCGCAGTTCCTCGAGTACACGCGCCACCTCCAGCAAACCGACGTCGACTCCGCCGGCGAGTTCGTCTACACCGCCTCACTCCTGATCCACATCAAGAGCAGGATGCTGCTCCCGCGCGACCCCAAGGAGCTCGGCGACCTCGGCAACGCCGAAGACCCGCGCCGCGAACTCGTCGAGCGCCTCCTGGAGCACGAGCGCTTCAAGGCCGCCGCCCAGATGCTCAGCCAGAAGCAGCAGATCGAGGAAGCCACCTGGACGAATCCCGGGCTGAAGCAATTCCTCAAAGATCAGGGCCTCGAATCCACTGACGACGACCGTGAGATCGCCGCCGACACCGTCGACCTCGTCCGCGTCTTCCAGGAAATCCTGCAGCGCCTCCGCGAGCGCCCCGTTCACACTATCGACGAGGACACCGTCACCGTCGGCCAGATGATCGACTACGTGAAGCGCCGCCTCACCATGGAGGATAAGCCGGTCAGTCTGCGCAAGCTCCTGGCCAACACCCGTTCCGAGCGCTCTCTGATCTGCACCTTCCTCGCCATGCTCGAGCTCGTCCGGCTGCAGGCGATTCTTCTCCGCCAGGCCGAATCCCTCGGCGACATCCTCATCAAGAAGGCCGATCACTTCGATCAGGTCATGGCCGATGAAAGCAGCGTCCGCGACGATTGGGGTTAGCCTCTGCCCCTTTCCGCCCAGAAAAAACGGGGTGACCTCATCGGTCACCCCGCACTCTCTTTACGGACTTTATTGACGGCGATCTTTAGTGGCCCCGGTCATGATCCCGGTCTCCACCCCGCTCGTGCCCGTGCCCATCCCGCTCGTAGGTCCCGTGGAACTCGTGGAAGTCGCGGTGGGAGTCAAAGTGCTCGCCGCGAGGCGGATACGTTCCGTGGTAGCCATAATGCGGATCGTAGTGACGGTCTACGTGCCCGTAGAAGCCATGACGGCCATGAAACCACGGCCCCGCTCCGATAAAAATTCCATTCGAGAACCACTCCGGTCCATAGTAGCCATACGGCGCGCACTGATACGGAGAGTAATCGTAATAGCCGTACGGGCAAACCGGCGCCTGCCCGATCTGTACTCCAATTCCAACCTGGGCCTGGCTTGGAGACGATGCGCCGAAGGCTAGAGCCGCCGCCGCGATCGCTGGTACGAGCAAGTTCAACTTGCGCATAAAGTCACCTCGTCTGGATTGGAAGGGTATCGCGACCCACCGGTTGTTCCGCCTGGACGCCCTGCAGCCAACATTTCGCAGTGGTCTCACGAAAAAGGTTGCCTGCTTTGGTCACCTTTTGGTGACAGTACCAAAGTGTCCCCAACAGAGATGTTGCAGCTTTCGAATCCCTCTTTATACTCAGCATCAAGAAACACGAACAAACGAATTTGGCAACCCCCAATTCGGACTAAGAAGTACCACTAAGGTCCCAGTCTCTCGGCGGTTACTCGTATTCGCTGGCCTTTTGAAGCACACTTTGCACTGCCGGGGAACATTTCCTGGTGCGCAACGCAAGGCTTCTGAAGGCTGGCTTGGAGTTCCTTCGGCCATGGCAGGACCACCGGATTCAGAACGTCCCGATTTTGCTGTCCCGTATCTGCTACTCAGGAGACCCTCATATGTTGAGAATCATCAAAATTGCACTCACTGCCCTCGCTATCACGGTCCTCGTTCCCTCGCTTGGCAACGCGGCCACCCGCGCTACGTGGAGCCCCTGGATGGCCCTGCCCAACGCCAATGGCGTCGAGGTCAGCTTCAGCCAGGTGAACGACAACATGTGCACATGGATGATCCGCAACAGCGGAAGCACCACGCTGCGCTCACTGGAATTCACCTACACCTACTCGCCGGCCATCCAGCAGGGCAAGGCCACCGGGCGCGACATCATCATGCAGCCCCTGAAGCCTGGCTATCAGACCGGCGGCGCTACGCAATTCGGCGCCGAAACCGGCAAGTGCCCCTCGACGCTGGTCGTCAGTCACATCGAGTGGGGTAAATAAGCCTTTCACCGCTGGCCCGGGCTCCCGCACGAGCCCGGGCGCCGGTTGTTTCGCGCTTTAACTCGCAGCTCGAAACTCGGATCTCGAAACTCAAAGCACAAACCCTTCGCGGAATCCTAGCCAGCCACAAAACTAGCGAAGCCGCCTTGCCGGCCGCCCTCCTGATCCCTGATCCCTCTTGCCTGATCCTTTGCCCCTTCTCGGCGGCACCGGCTTCTTCAGCTGCGCGGCCTCGGGCAGCGTCTTCTTCCGCTCCACCGCCTTGCCCGCCGCAGCCCGGTTCAGCGCCTGCACCTCACCCGGCGTGAGTTCCCGGAACCCTCCCGGCGGCACATCCAGCACCAGCGCTCCGTAGCCAATGCGCCGGATCTTCTCCACGTGGTGCCCGATCTCCTCAAACATCTTCCTGAGCTGCCGGTTGCGCCCTTCCGTCAGGGTGACCTCGAACCAGGGATTATCGCCGCCGCGCACCTGCTCCACCTTCGCCGGCTGCGTCATGATGCGGTCGCGGCGTCCGCCGCGCACCTCGTTCAGCCGTCCCCGGTCGATCATGATTCCCTGCCGAAGCTGGTTCAGCGCCTGACCTGACGGTGTTCCGGAGACCTTCACCAGATACGTCTTCTGGACACCATTGCTCGCCTTCGAGAGCCGGTTCGCCAACGCCCCATCATTCGTCATCAGCAAAAGGCCTTCGCTCAGGTAGTCCAGTCGTCCTACCGGATACAGCCTCGGCAGCCGCCTGTGCTCGCCCGTAATCTTCTTCTGGGCCGACTCCGCCAGCAGGCTGGCCACCGTCGGCCGACCCTCCGGATCGTCCAGCGTCGTCACATACCCTCTCGGCTTGTTCAGCAGAAAATAGCGCTGCGCCTCGGGCCCGTGCAGCAGCTTGCCGTCCACGCGAATGTGGTCGCGGCTCGGGTCGGCCTTTGTGCCGAGCTCCGTGACCGTCTCCCCGTTCACCTGGACCCGTCCTTCCAGAATGATCTGCTCGGCGGCCCTGCGGCTGGCAATGCCGGCCTGCGCCAGGATCTTCTGCAACCGCTCGCGACTGCGCGGTGACTCATCCGCTGACTTCAATGCCTGCTTCATAGACCTCATTATGCGGCCAGCCCGTCCGTGTTTATCGATCGCATCCGCTGTAAACTTCGGGGTCCTTTGTTTTCAAGAGCTTACGCATCGAGGTCCTGACCTAAGCCTTTATATGTGAACATTTTCCGCAAAGAAAGGGAGAGGGGGCCAACGGGCAACCAATCCCCATTCCATCGTCCCGCGACTGGAACAAAATAGGCGTTTTATCGGGCCTCACCGGGGAGCAACCAGCCATCCAAACATCTCGTGGCTGAAGTCAGCCGCACACAAAAAGCGGGGTTCCGGTAGAACGTCGCCGGAAATGGACACGAAATGGCCGGACCCCGGGAAGCAGCATCAGGAGACGACCCGTATGCGATTGCTGAAGCCCCTTGCAACAACCGCCCTTTCGTTTGCGTTTCTCGCGGCAGGCACAGTGCTTGCTCAGGATCAATCGACTTCGCAGTCGACCACCCAGAGCACAACCAACACGGACGCCTATGGCCAGAGCCAGACCTCGGTTCATCACAAGGCTAAGAAGTCCACCCAGACCACCATGCCGGACGGCACGACGGTCACCACCCAGCACAAGACCGATGCAAGCCGCTATGACGCGAACGGCAACCCAGTCGGCGGCGAGCGCACAACTACCCATTCCCAGGACACGGTAAGTCCGGACGGCTCGGCCCAGACCCACACCGAGACCCAGACCCACACCGAGTCCAACACCCCCACGACGCCTCCTCCCCCACCCCAGAAGTAATCGGGCCTAACGAGTCGGGACACACGGGACCCAGAAAAAGCAAAAGGCGCAGCCCCTTGGCTGCGCCTTTTGTGTGTTGTCGAGCCGGGTGTCTACCTTCTGGCTAATGGCGAGCGCAGGACCCAATCATTCCAGGGCCTTGCGGATCGGCTGGGTGTAGTGCGGTTCGTTGCCGCGCGGACGTTCGACGGCTGGGACTCCGCCGGTCTGCAGCGGCTCGTCAGCGGGATATTCGGCATCGCCTTCAGGGGTGGCGAGGACGTCCGGCTCGTGGTCCGGCACGAAGTCAGGCGGGTCGGTTGGCGGGATGTCGGAGAAGCGCTTCATCGGAATTTGGAAGCCGGGATGCGTGAGGCGCGGGTTGCGGCTGCGCAGAAAGTATAGACCCGCTTGGATCGCTCAGGCCCCGCCGTCGCGCTCGTGCGACTGGACCTCGGCATCGATCGCGGGTGTGTCGACGCCATCACCTTCGGGCTGGTCTTCTGCGTCGTAGTTCGGCGGAAGGCCGGAGAGCCGACCGTCGGTGAGGACTTCGTCGGCGGCGCCGTCGGGCACGGCAGAGGGCGTCGCGTCGTTGAGGTCTTCTTCGCTGTACGGGACGCCGTCGGCCTGCGACTCGTGCACATTGGCACTGGCGTCCTCTTCCGAGCGGCGGTTTGATCCTTCGGCGGACGGCATCGAAATCTCCTCCTGAACAGCCTCGGCGAACTCGCTGGCCATCTTCTCGAACTCTTCGATGCTGGGAAGCTCGTTGATGTCCTTGAGGCCGAAGCGCACAAGGAAGTCCTTGGTGGTCTTGTAGAGAATCGGCCGCCCGATGACCTGCTTGCGCCCGGCCGTGGCGACCAGCTTCCGCGCCATCAGCGAGCCGAGGACGCCACCCGAATCGACGCCGCGAATCTCCGAGATCTCCGGCGCGGTGATGGGCTGCTTGTAGGCGATGACAGCCAGCGTCTCGAGCGCCTGCAGGGAGAGCTTCAGCGGCGGCTTCAGCGATTTCACGAAGCCGCGGACGGCGTCGTGGTATTCGGGCTTGGTGGCGAAGCGGAAACCGCCGGCGACCTCGCGAATCTCGAGGCCGCGCTCGTCGCTCGCATAGTCGGTGATGAGCTGGTCGAGGATGGAGCGGAAGTGGTCGCGGAGGCGGCGCTCCCGCGCACGAGCGGCA
>DASUHZ010000115.1:0-12788 GCA_036273275.1 Bryocella sp. | reverse complement strand
GGAACAGCGTTGATCTCCACACCATCTCCCGTTGGGCGAACTACCCGCGCGATGTCCAGATCACCGAGCCGCAGATCTGCTCGAACGCCGGCGTCAGTGTGCCGGTGGGCGGATACGTTGCAGCGCTCCCCACAAGCGCGGCGAACACATCCAAGCCCTGTCCTTACACGCTGGGAACGCCGCCTTCGCAGATTACGGTGAACCGCAATCAGATCCAGATAAAGAGCGTTGAGGGCGATCTGTGGGACCAGACGGAAGTAACGACGCAGTTCACGGTCGCGGGCATTCGCAACGACCTCGCCGCAGGCGTTGAAGGCGGCCAGGAGATCTCAAACCCCACCAAATATGGCTACACGGAGAACGGCATCAACTCCGTGCCGTCAACAGACCTTGTGGATCCGAATCCGCACGATAGCTTCGGCGACGAAGGCTACATCGCTTCGGTTTCGCACCTCAAATCCAAGAGCGCCGGCGCTTACTTCATCGACACAATCAAGTTTGACCGCTTCATCGAGCTCTCGGGCGGCGTTCGTTGGGATTACTTCAACACGCTTTTCAACCTCTATGCGGCTCCTGCGGGCATCCCCGGAGCGAAGACGACCGCGCGCGTACCCTACATTGATCAGACAGTTCGCCAGCCAAGCTATCGCGCGGCGATCGTCTTCAAACCGAATACGCATGGAAGTGTGTACTTCGTTTACGGTACGAGCTTTAATCCTTCGGCCGAGTCGCTCAGCCTCAGCGTCGCCAACAGCGTCCTTCCGCCAGAAGAGAACGAAACCTTCGAGGCCGGAGCGAAGTACAGCCTCGCGCATGAGCGTCTGCAACTTGAAGGTGCTTGGTTCCACACAACGAAGGACAACGCACGCGAGACCGATCCAACGAACTCAAACAACATCGTGCTCGCCGGCAATCAGCTTGTGAAAGGCGTGCAGGCGAGCGCGGTCGGACGGTTCCACGGCGGAACGGATCTTGTTCTCGGCTACGCGTACCTGGATAGCGCAGTCACCTACTCGAAGCTGTTCCCGACAGCGATCGGATATCCGCTCGCCAATGTGCCGCGCCAAACGTTCAACGCGTTCCTCACGCGGAACCTGCGCTGGCGCTTCAACGCAGGATTCGGCGGCAACTATGTCGCCGCGCGGACTGCGAGCTCCACCGTTCCATACGTGCCGACCGCCTTCGGGGCAGCACAAAACTTCGCGGCTGCATCCTCTCCATGCGGAGCGACCACCTGCTATCCCGTGCTCGCAACCGCGATGAAGCAGGTGCCCGGCTACTGGGTCTTCAATGCGATGCTGAAGCGCCCCATCACTGAAAAGCTCGAGCTGCAGGCCAACGTCTACAACCTGCTCAACCGCTTCTATATCGATCAACCGCACCCAAGCCATCTCATCCCTGGCTCGGGTCGCAGCGCGCTCATCGGCGCAAACTATCGCTTCTAAGCAACAGGAAAACGATGCTGATAACAATTGAGAGAGTGCTGACACCCGAGCAGGTGAAGGTAGCGCGCGTGAAGCTCGCCACAGCGCAGTGGACCGACGGCCGCGTTACAGCCGGCTACCAGGCGCAGGAGGTTAAGCGTAATGCGCAGATCCCAGAAGATTCACCGGTCGCCAAAGAGCTCGGCGCGTTGATCTTGGCCGCACTGGCGCGTTCGCCTCGTTTCATGTCCGCCGCGCTTCCACTGCGTGTCTTTCCGCCGATGTTCAACAGCTACGCTGGCGGCCAGACCTTCGGCACGCACGTGGACACAGCGATTCGTCAGCTCACGACAACAGGGCAAAGAATTCGCACAGACCTCAGCGCCACGCTGTTTCTCACCTCACCGGAAGACTACGACGGCGGCGAGTTGATCGTGGAAGACAGCTATGGCGAGAAGAGCGTGAAGCTGTTAGCCGGCGACATGGTTCTGTATCCCGCGACGAGTCTGCACCGGGTTGAGCCCGTCACACGCGGCAACCGAATCAGCTCCTTCTTCTGGATCCAGAGCATGATCCGGCAGGACGCGCACCGCACGCTGCTTTTCGATCTCGACGAGAGCATCGAGCGTCTCGCTCGCTCCGAGCAGGCCGCGGCGCCGGATGTGAAGCAGACTTGCGTGCAGCTCACGGGCGTGTATCACAACCTGCTGCGCCAGTGGGCGGAGATGTAACGCCCCCGGTGCACAAAAAAGAGAGGGACAGCTCTGGGTCGCCGTCCCTCAACATGGGTCAGGGAACTGTTCAGGGCATCAATACCGAGTCGATGACCTGGATGACGCCGTTCGACTGATACACATTCGGCGTCGTGATCATCGCCGAGCCGCCCTTGTCGTCGGTGATCTTGATATTGCCGCCATCCATCGTGAAGGCGAGCTCATCCCCCTCGACGGTCTTCAGCTTCAATGTCCCTCCGCCGGCCTTGATCCCCTTCATCAGCTTCGCTGTGCTGTAGGTGCCCGGCACAACGTGATATGTGAGCACCTTGGTCAGCGTGGCCTTGTTCTGGGGCTGCACAAGATTGTCCACGGCGCCCGCCGGCAGCTTCGCGAAGGCGTCATCCGTCGGCGCGAAAACCGTGAATGGCCCGGGGCTGTTCAGCGTATCCACCAGGCCCGCTGCCTTTACCGCCGCAACGAGCGTCTTATGGATGGGTGAATTCACCGCATTTTGCACGATAGTCTTGTTGGGGTACATCGGCGCGCCACCCACGGCCGGGTCCTTTTTATCTGCTGCCGTGGCGTTGATACAGCCGAAGGCGAGACATACGGCCGCCGTCGACGCGAGCAAATTCCTGATGATCTTCTTCATGGTCCATCCTTTATTCGAAATCGCGTTCTCGTGCGGCCGCAATCAAGAACGTCCATCTTCTCTACGCGCGCCACGCAAAACCGGATTGCAGAAATTTCTTCCGCCGTGTGAACCTGCTCGGGGTCCGCGCGCGTTGACAAAGCCGCAGGACCACTCATCAACTGGAAGCTGAGAAACGCATGCTGCAGGCCACCGATAGAACGCAGGAGCAGGAAGAGCGCTCCGCCCACACGGACCACTGCTCCGCCACGCCGCGGCGCTCCAGCCCGGAGCATCGCCGTGGCCTGCTGCTCATCGGCCTCTTCAAGCTCAGCAAAGCGATTCTGTCGGTGGCGCTGGGCGTGGGCGCGCTCAAGCTTCTGCATCACGACATCGCCAGCGTTGTCCTGCACGTTACGGACGTCTTGAAGATCGACCCCGAGAACCGCCTTGTCGGCTTCTTGATGACCAAGGCCGACCTCATCGGTCCGCCGCAGCTGAAGCACTTCAGCCTGCTGACCTTCACCTACGCCGGGCTATGCCTCATTGAAGGCACCGGCCTCATGCTTGAAAAGCGCTGGGCGGAGTACTTCACGCTTACGCTGACCATCCTTGCGCTGCCCTGGGAATGCTTCGAGCTATATAAGGAATTCACTATCCCACGCATCACGCTTTTGCTGGTCAACCTTGTCGTGCTCGCTTACCTGGTCTGGGTGCTGCGCAGGGAACTATTCCGGCCGCGGTCGGGTCGAACCACGTCTTGAATTGCGACTTTCGCCTAAATTTCGCTATCCCAGCATGCCCCATTCGGGCAAGTGAGCATCTGGTAAAGACTCCACGAGCCAAACACTACATCTAGTGGTGTTTCGAATCGACCGCGCAATATGCCAGGTTTTCCACAAAACGCGAGGAAAACTGCGTCCCAACTCGCAATTTAGTTCTTTACACGCCTCGCCCGGGGCTGCACGATGAGTGGAGTTGAGTGGTCAAAAGTAGAAAAAAGAGGACCAAGCAAGCGATTTCGGGCTTCCTCAAGTTTACTTTTCCCCAGCTTGTGTACGAGGTACCGATTGAGGTTCTGGCATGTTTCGGGGCAATCATCCAGCGCGGGTCGACGAAAAGGGCCGATTGAAGGTCCCGTCGGAGTTCAAGGCCGCGTTGGAGGCCCAGGGCCGGGAGTGCTTCATCACCAGCCGCGACGGTCAGCGCGCCGAGATTCATTCCATGAAGGAGTGGGAGCAGATTGAAGAGTCGCTGGCCAAGCTGCCCGCCAGCGCCGCAAAGAGACGGTTCCTCGATGCGACGAACTACTACGGGCAGGCGGTCAGGATGGACGACCAGGGGCGGCTGTTGATTCCGCAGCTTCTGCGCGAGGCGGCAAGTCTGGTCGGCGATGTTGCGGTCATGGGCATCGAGAAGAGGTTGGTTGTGGCGAACGATGCAAGGCTCAGGGCTCAGGTCACCGAGAACCCCGCCACGGACGAAGACATCGAGTCGCTGGGAGTGGTTGGTTTGTAAGTTTCGAGTCCCCCAGGGGACGCATGAGGCGGGCATAGATGGAAAGACCGCAACATGTACCGGTTCTTTTAGAAGAGAGTCTCGAATTCCTCGCTGTGCACCCTGGTGGCGTCTATGCAGACGCTACGCTCGGGCTCGGCGGACACTCCGCGGAGATTGCGCGGAGGCTCGGACCGAAGGGCAAGCTGATCGCGTTCGATCGCGACCCCGAAGCGCTGAGCAAGGCGCAGGCAAAGCTCGAGGCATTAGCCCAGGAGCCTGGCCCCGGGATGCCCACGGTTGAGTATGTCAGCCGGCCGTTCTCGGAGATCGCGGATGTGATCCCGCCCGGCACGCTCGATGGCCTGCTCGCCGACTTCGGCGTCAGCAGCCTGCAGCTCGATGAGGCGCACAGAGGATTCAGTTTTCGGGCCGAAGGGCCGCTGGACATGCGGATGGATCCGCGCAGCTCCCTGACGGCCGAACAAGTGGTAAATCAGGCGGACGAAGAAGAGCTCGCCAACCTGATTTACGAATTCGGAGAGGAAAGGAGGTCGCGGAGAATCGCCAGAGCTATTGTGCGGGCGCGGCCGATATCGACAACAGCAGAGCTTGCTCGCGTCGTTTCGGCCGTCGCCCCGCCAATAAAAAAATCTGACCGCAGCTACGGAAAAAGTAGCCAGATTCATCCCGCGACCAGGACCTTTCAGGCGCTTCGAATTCGTGTGAACGATGAATTGCAGGAGATCCAATCGCTGCTCAGAAGCGCGGGATCACTGCTCAAGCCGGGCGGAAGGCTGGTACTGATCAGCTTCCACTCTCTGGAGGACCGGCTGGTCAAAGATGCGCTCCGAGACGGCGCAAAGGCAGGCCAGTATGAGCTGCTGACGAAGAAACCGGTCGTGGCAACGGACGAGGAGTCGTTCCGGAACCCGCGATCACGCAGCGCAAAGTTACGCTCTGCACAAAAAATTTGAGATCGGGCCGGGGTTGTCCTGCCGTGCTTTCAGGCGAAAGACAACCCGCAACAAACAGTCCCTTCCTCATCAGCAACCCCGGCCCGGGTAACTTGCGGATGTGGAAAAAGCGGTGGAATTGTAGTGCAAAAGTAACGTTACTCTGGAAGGAGGCGGGCGATGGCGACAATGGCAATGGCAGGTCAAGGGATGGAGCAAATGCAGGTGCGGCGCACGCACACGCGCACCGTCAGCATTGCCGAGCGCAACCGGGAGCTCTTTGAGACGCAGCGTGCTCGCCGCCGTGGTCCCACCCCGGAAATGTTCTTCGCGAAGCACCTCGACAACACGCGGCTTGTGAAGGCCGACGACCCCGAGCGTGCCCGCGAGATGAAGATGTTCACCATGATGATGACGCTCTTCTTCGCGCTCACGATGGTCTACGTTTGGCAGCACTTCTCCGCGATCGAGGTTGGCTACAAGGTCGAGGCACAGAAGCAGCAGGTCGAGCAGCTCCGCGAGCAGAATCGCCAGCTTCGCCTGTCTGAAGCGCAGCTCAGCGATCCGGGTCGCATCGATCAGATCGCCAAGCAGCTTGGACTCAACACGCCGCTTCCCGGACAGGTAGTTCGCCCCGACGGCTCGGGAGGCCTCACACCCGTTCTTGCGCAGGCGCATAAGCCCAGCTTCGGAGAGAGAAATTAAGTTGTTGGTTCTTGGTTGTTAGTTCTTAGTTTCGCTGCAGCACCTGGATTCACCGCCAACTACTAACAACTAACCACTACTAGCAAATCAAGGGTTTTCCAGCATGAAGTCCTCGCCACGTCAGACGATGACCGCGCCGATCCGGCGGGTTCGTTTCGTCTACGTGGCGATGTTCTTTTGCTTCTGGGCCGCGGCTATCGGTCTGCGTCTCTTCTGGCTGCAGGTCGTTCGCCACAGCGAGTTCGTCGAGCGCGCCTTAAGACAGCAGCAGCGCACCTTTGAGGTCGCTCCACGCCGCGGCGTGCTCTACGACCGCAACCTGCGCGAGCTCGCCATGACCGTGCTCGTCGACAGTATCTACGCTGTTCCCAGCGAGCTCGGCGAGAACCGGCCCGAGGACGCCGCTCTTCTCTCCAGGATCGTTCACACCGATCCGCTCGATCACTACACCATGGATCAGCAGATGCTCGCGCGCTTCAACGACTCACGGAACTTCGCCTGGGTGGCGCGCAAGGTCACACCCGATGTGGCTGACCGTGTGCGCGAGCTCAACCTCAAGGGCGTCTACTTTCAGAAAGAGTTCAAGCGCTTCTATCCGGATGCCGACCTGGCCGCGCATGTCCTCGGGTACGTGGGGACGGACGACAACGGTCTCGGCGGCCTCGAGCGCGAATTCGATGAAGAGCTGCACGGCGTCCCCGGCCACAAGCTCACGGCCGTGGACGCAAAACGCCATGTAATGGGCTCGGAGGAGAGCGATCCGCTGCCCGGCGAAAACCTCGTGCTCTCCATCGACGCCAACATTCAGTACATGGCCGAGCGCGCGCTCGACGAGCAGGTGCAGAAGCTTAAGGCGCTGCACGGTACGATCGTTGTGCAGGATCCGCATACCGGTCAGATTCTCGCACTCGCTGTATCGCCCCGGTTCAATCCGAATGACTCGCGCCATATTAATCCGCAGGACCTGACCGATCTTGCCGTCAGCGACATCTACGAACCCGGCTCGACGTTCAAGCTCGTCACCTACTCCGCCGCGCTCGATGGCGCCGGTGTGCAACCGACTGACATGGTCGATTGCCAGGGTGGCCAGATGACGATGTACGGCCGCACGCTGCATGACGACAAATCGGATCACATGGGCGTCGTCACCGTACGCCAGGCGCTGGAGCACTCGTCCGACGTTGGCGCCGCGAAGATGGCGCTCAAGCTCGGCCCCGACAAGTTCTACAAGTACATGCGCTCTTTCGGCTTCGGTGACCGCACAGGCATTGAGCTGCCCAGCGAGACGCGCGGGCTGCTCCGTCCGCCGCGGAAGTGGGGCTCCACCAGCATCCTCTCGCTCGCCATCGGCCAGGAGATCGGCGTCACGCCTATTCAGCTCGTGACCATGGTCTCCACAATCGCGAACGGCGGCGAATACATCCCCCCGCACATCCTGCTTGCGTCCACCGACGACACGAAGGGGAGCCAGAATCTGAAAGGCGAGCCCTTCCGTCCCGAGTTCGAACTTCCCGCGAATCTTCCCGACGGCTCGCACCGCGTTATCACCGAGATGACCTCCGCGAAGATGCGCGCCATGATGCAGGGCATCGTCATTGAGGGCACCGGAAAGCTCGCCGCGCTCAACGGCTACAGCTCTGCCGGCAAGACGGGAACCGCCGAGAAGATCGACCCTGCGACACACACCTACTCGCACACTAAACTCGTCGCCAGCTTCGCCGGCTTCGCTCCCGTCAGCGATCCCGCGATCGCAATCGCCGTTGTCATCGACACCCCCACAGCCGGCGGCGAAGATATGCACTACGGCGGCGCGGCCAGCGCTCCGGTCTTCTCCGAAGTAGCGCAGCAGGTGCTCGAGTATCTCGGCGTGCCGCACGATCAGCCGCTCAAGACCAAGGCGCAGATGCAGCAGATCGCTTCCAATGTGCAGCCCGACGACGTCCCTGACGAGAGCTCGGATATGACGGCGATGTTCGATCAGATCAATAGCCTACCGGCCGACGATCCGCTACGCCAGCCCGCGACAGCAGCCGCGATGCAGCAGAACGAAATCGCCGACGAGCGCGCCGCGGCTGCCGCTGCTGAGAAAGCCGCGAATGCACCGCCTCCAAGAAAGGGCATTCTCGGGCTGCCGAACAAGGTTCTCTCCGCCTTCCACGCAAACGGAGACACAACGTCCGTGATGCCCGACGCGAACACGGCTGACAACCAGCCTCTTACGGCACGTCGCATTGATCCTGCAGTGCAGCCACGCGGCAACGGCGCCGTCATCGTCGACGCCGGCAAGCGTGTCGCCGTACCGGAGTTTCGCGGCTCCGCATTGCGCTCGGTCGTCGAGAGCGCAACCAATCTCGGTCTGCGCATCGAAACTCTTGGCAGCGGCGTTGCCCGCGACCAGATGCCCGCCGCTGGCACGATGGTGCCGTCCGGAACCGAGATCGTTGTGCGCTTCGCGCGTTGAGTTCGTCTGTATCTGGTGGGCAACATGAGATGGAACGACATCACCGCGGAGCTGCATTCGCTTCAGGCCACCGGACGTCCTGGCGTCGAAGTTCGCGACGTACAGTATGATTCGCGCCGCGTTAGCTCCAACGATGTATTCGTTGCAATGCGTGGCGGATCGAGCGACGGTAACCGTTTCGTCGACGCCGCTCTGCAGCAAGGCGCGGCCGCTATCGCCACAGACAGCTCTGAAGTCTTCGATCGTCTGCGCACCTCGCACGCAGATCTCCCGATCGCACTCGTCGAACACGGCCGCCGCGCACTGGCCGAGATCAGCGCCGCAGTGTTTGGTCATCCGGAGCGCCACCTTAAACTCAGCGCGGTCACCGGAACCAACGGCAAAACAACGACAACGTTCCTCCTCGAACAACTCCTGGCCAGTATCGGCCGCAAGAGCGTCCTGCTTGGCACGATCGAAACCCACATCGCCGGCGAAGTCCGCCCCACCGAGCACACCACACCCGAAAGCCGCGACATCTACGCCATCTTCGCCGAAGCCGTGAAAGCCGGATGCACCGAAGCCGTCATGGAGATGAGTTCCCACGCGCTCGAACAGGAGCGCGTCTGGGGCCTGCCCGTCGACGTAGCAATCTTCACCAACCTCACGCAGGACCACCTCGACTTCCACGGCACCATGGAGAACTATTTCGCCGCCAAAGCCAAGCTGTTTCAAGGCATCGGCACGAGATCGCCGCGGAAAGCCGTGATCAATCTCGATGATGTCTGGGGCGTTGAACTTACCACACAAGTGGGTAAGTTCAGCAGTTGGATGCTCTATGGGTTAAACCTCGAGTCCGAGAATATTCGGTATCGAGCTGAACACATTCAGCTCGCCGTCGGCGACACACGCTTCGATTTCGTCACCCCAGACGGCACCGTCGCAATTCAATCTCCGCTCAGCGGCCGCGTCAACGTATACAACCTGCTCGCCGCGATGTGCGCGGCCCTCGCACGCGGCCTCACGCTCGACGACATCGCCCGCGCCACACCCATACTCAAGCAAGTGCCCGGGCGCTTCGAAGTCGTCCCCGGCTCTCAGCAAGCCGACTTCACCGTGGTCGTCGACTACGCCCACACGGCCGACGCACTCGTGAACCTCCTGCAGCTCGCACGCAATCTCGTAAAGCCGAACAGCGGTCGCGTGATCACCCTCTTCGGCTGCGGCGGCGACCGCGACCGCACCAAGCGCCCCAAGATGGGCCGTGCCGCCGCCGAAGCCGGCGACCTCGTCATCGTCACCAGCGACAATCCGCGCAGCGAGCAGCCGTCTGCGATCATCGACGAGATCCTCCCCGGCGTCCGCGCCACCAACACGCCCTTCGTCGTTGAGCCGGACCGTCGCGCTGCGATTGAGCGCGCGATCCGCTCTGCGCAAGCTGGCGACATCGTCCTTCTCGCCGGAAAGGGACATGAAAAGGTACAGGTCTTCGCCGACGGCGTGATTCCGTTCGATGATGTAGCCGAGGCCTCACGAGTCCTCCAACAACTCCGCGAGGTGCGCCCGTGAACCTTACCCTGGGACAGATTGCCGACTGGATTCACGCCGAGGGCGACTTCGACTCGAGTCTCACTACCGTCGGCTACTCCATCGACTCACGCACTCTCAATCCCGGCGAGCTCTTCTTCGCTGTGCGTGGCGAGCGCATGGACGGCCACGACTACATCGAAGACGCTCTCACAAACGGTGCCATCGCAGCTGTCGTCAGCATGCGCTGGCTCACGCCGCCGAACGTCAATCCCGCTAAACTGTTGCGCGTCCCTGACCGGGACGACTGCGTCCTGCACGCCATGCAGCGCCTCGCCCACCGTGTGCGCCACGTCTGGGGAGGGCGCGTGATCGGCGTCACCGGCTCGGCCGGCAAGACCACGACAAAGGAATGCATCGCTGCCGTTCTCGCCAGGAAGTTCGAAGTCCTCAAGACCACCGGCAACCTCAACAACCACTTCGGCGTGCCGCTGCAACTGCTCCGTCTTGAACCGCATCATGAGGTCGCCGTGCTCGAGATGGGGATGAATCACGCCGGCGAACTCACCGCGCTCGCAAAGATTGCGGAGCCCGATTGGGCCGTCGTCTCCAACGTGGCTCCCGTGCATCTCGAGTTCTTCCCTGACGGCATCGCCGGCATCGCGCGCGCCAAGTACGAACTCGTTGCCGCTCTTCCGCCCGAAGGCTACGCCATCCTCAACGCCGACGACGACCGCGTCGCCGCCTTCGCGCGCGGCATGGGCGAGCGCGCTCTGCTCTACGGCACTCTGTCCCGAGCCTACGTTCGCGCCGACGACATCCGCGATGACGGCCTCGATGGCACGCGCTTCGCTGTCGCCGTCGAAGAACTCCGCCGCGAGGTACACCTGCGCCTTATCGGCCGCCACAACGTACTCAACGCGCTCGCCGCTATCAGCGTCGGTCTGCTCAGCGACATCGACATCGACACCTGCGTCGCCGCCGTTGAAGAGATGCGCCCCTCCGAGAAGCGCGGCCGCGTGCTCGACTTCCACGGCGCGCGCCTCATCGACGACACCTACAACTCCAATCCGAAAGCGCTCGCCTCTATGGTCGAAGCGCTGCGCCAGACGCCCGCCTCGCGCCGCTTCGTCATCGCCGGCGAGATGCTCGAGCTCGGCCCTGAAGGCCCCGCGCTGCACCGCAGCGCTGGCGAGCAGATGACCGGCCTCGACGGCGTCATCGGCGTGCGCGGTCTCGCGTCGGAGATCGTTGCAGGCGCTCGCGCCAGCGGAGTCACCGCAGAGTTCGTCGAAAGCCCCGGCGAGGCCAGCGTCTGGCTCGAGCAGAACCTCCGCAAAGGCGACGTCGTGCTCCTCAAGGGATCGCGCGGCGTGCACCTCGAGCGTGCCATCGAAGCCCTGCAGGAATAGCGCTTTCGCGTGAGGGAACGAGCTTGGTTCGCGGCGCGTCAAACCCGGTTTTACGCAGGCTCGCAGCGTAAGATATCGAAGAACCGCGATTTGCAGAACGGTCAGCTCCAACGCGCGTGAGGCGGCTTTCGTTGCTCTATTGGCTGCTCTATCAAAAGCTGTTTCCATACTTCCGGTACTTCCGGATCTTCCGCTACGTCACGTTCCGCTGCGTGTTCGCGAGCCTGACGGCGCTGCTGATCGGCCTCCTTATCGGCCCGTTCGTCATTGATCGCCTGCGCCAGTTCCAGATCGGCCAATACATCCGAGAAGAAGGCCCGCAGAGCCACCAGAAAAAAGGCGGCACACCCACCATGGGCGGTGTGCTCATCTGCATCTCGATCCTCATTCCCACGCTGCTGTGGAGCGATCTCTCCAATCCCTTCGTCTGGCTGGTGATGTTTGCAACCATCGCCTTCGCCGCCATCGGCTTCGCGGATGACTACACCAAGGTCGCGAAGAAACGCAACCTCGGCCTCACCTCGCTCCAGAAGCTCGCGCTGCAGTTCATCGTGAGCGGAACCATCGCGGTCGCACTCATCGTCCTGCAGGCGCAGGGCTTTTACTCCACCCGTCTGGTGGTGCCGTTCATCAAACACTTCCGCCCGAACCTGATGATCGACTCGCTGCTGCATGTCCATCTCCTGTGGCCCCTGGCGTTCATCCCGTTCGTCGTCTTCGTGATGTTTGTCATCACTGGTTCGAGCAACGCCGTCAACCTCACCGACGGTCTCGACGGTCTCGCGATCGGCTGCACCATCATCGCCGCCGGCGCGCTTACCGTACTCACCTACATCAGCGGCCACGTGGTCTTCGCGGACTACCTTGAGCTCCAGCGCATGCCCGCTGTCAGCGAGCTCACCGTCTTCTGCGGCGCCATGGTCGGCGCCAGCATCGGCTTCCTCTGGTACAACGCGCATCCGGCCGAGGTCTTCATGGGCGACGTCGGCTCACTCGCGCTCGGCGGTGCGATTGCCACCGTCGCGGTCTGCATCAAGCAGGAGCTCCTGTTGCCGTTCATCGGCGGCGTCTTCATCATGGAGGCCCTCAGCGTCATGCTGCAGGTCGGCAGCTACAAGCTGCGCGGCGGCAAGCGCATCTTCCGCATGGCGCCGCTGCATCACCACTTCGAACTCGGCGGCTGGTCCGAATCCAAGGTCATCGCCCGCTTCTGGATCATGGCGCTCGTGTTCGCGCTGTTTGCGCTAACGACGCTGAAGCTGCGATAAACGAGAGGCAGCTTCACGAAAGAACATGGAACTGAAGAACAAGCGTGTACTCGTAGTTGGTCTCGGCAAGAGCGGCATCGCGGCCGCGCGCTTCCTCAAGGCGCGAGGAGCCCAGGTAACAGTCAGCGATATACGCCCTGCGGGATTGATCTCGGAACTTCCCGGGCTGCTCGACGCCGGCATCATGGTCGAGACCGGCAGTCACGGTCTGC
>DASUHZ010000114.1:0-105331 GCA_036273275.1 Bryocella sp. | reverse complement strand
AGGCAGCCCTGGATCTCATGCGCTTGAATCATCGCTGTGAGGACATCGCGCATGGTGAGCTGCTTGCGCCCGTCGTTCGGGGAGCGGCGGGAGAGCCAGTCTGCGACGGCGAGGATGCCACCGAGGTTGTCGGAGGGATGGCCCCACTCGGCGGCCAGCCAGGTGTCGTTGAAGTCGAGCCAGCGAACCATCGCGCCGATATTGAAGGCGCCCTGCACGGGATCGAGCTCATAGCTTGTGCCGGGGACACGCGTGCCGTTCCGCATTGTGAGGCCAGGAACAACAGGGCCGAGCAGCTTCGTGCAGGCGGGGAAGTCGAGTGCGTGCAGGCCGCAACCGAGCGTGTCGAGCAGGCAGTAGCGCGCGGTTTCGTACGCGAGCGAGCTGGTCATCGTGTAGTCGCGGACGTAGTCGACGATGTCGACGAGGACTTGGTCGAAGGGAGGGCGGATGTTGGAAATCTGCTGCGACATCTTCTACTGGCGCTCCTCGATCGGCACAAACTCCAGATCCTCGGGACCGGTGTAGTTGGCGGCTGGCCGGATGATTTTGCCATCGGCGCGCTGCTCCATGATGTGGGCGGACCAGCCGGAGGTTCGCGCAATGGCAAAGATGGGCGTGAACATCGCCGTGGGGATGCTCATCACGTGATAAGCGACAGCCGAGAACCAGTCTAGGTTAGGGAACATGCGCTTGACCTCGTACATCACTTGCTCCAGACGCTCGGCGACGTTGTACATTGCGAGGTCGCCGGTAGAAACAGAGAGGTCGTGCGCGACCTGCTTGATGACGACGTTGCGCGGGTCGGAGATGGTGTAGACCGGGTGGCCGAAACCGATGATGACCTCTTTGTTAGCGACGCGCTGGCGGATGTCCTTCTCGGCCTCGTCGGGCGAGTGATAACGCTGCTGGATTTCAAGCGCAACCTCGTTGGCGCCGCCGTGCTTGGGACCTTTCAGCGCGCCAATCGCGCCTGCAATGGCTGAGTACATGTCGGAGCCGGTGCCGGCGATGACGCGCGCGGTGAAGGTGGAGGCGTTGAACTCGTGCTCGGCGTAAAGGATGAGCGAGACGTGCATGGCGCGCACCCATTCCTCACTGGGGATTTTTCCGTGGAGCAGATGAAGGAAGTGGCCGCCGATAGAGTCGTCCGCGGTCTCAACGTCGATGCGCTTGCCGCTGTTCGCGTAGTGGTACCAGTAGAGCAACATGGAGCCGAGCGAGGCCATGAGGCTGTCGGCGATGTTGAGCGCGGTCTGCGGCGTGTGCGTTTGTGGCTCGGGCTCTAGCGTGCCCAGCACGCTGACGCCGACGCGCAGAACATCCATCGGGTGGGCGCGGGCGGGCAATTGCTCGAGCGCGGTTTTGACGCCCTGCGGAATGCCGCGCAGGCTGCGAAGGCGCTTCTTGTAGGCATCGAGCTCGCCGCGCGCGGGCAGCTTGCCATACAGCAGCAAGTAGGCGACCTCTTCAAACTCGGCGGTCGCCGCAAGATCGAGGATGTCATAGCCGCGATAGTGGAGGTCGTTGCCGGTGCGGCCGACGGTGCAGAGCGCGGTGTTGCCGGCGGTGACACCGGACAGTGCAACGGACTTCTTAGGTTTAAAGCCAGTGGGGGCCGGGATGGTGGCTGTGTCGTTCATAGTTGCACCTGATTGTTACGTTCTGAGGTTAGGTTCTATCTTTGGCGAAGAGCTCGTCCAGCTTCTGTTCGTACGAGTGATAGTCGAGGAAGTCGTAGAGATCGGCGCGAGTCTGCATCGTGTCGACGACGGCGCGCTGTGTGCCGTCGCGCCGGATGGTGCCGTAGACGCGCAACGCCGCGGCATTCGCCGCGCGGAAGGCGGAGAGCGGATAGAGTGCGAGGCCAACGTTTACGGAGCGGAGTTCGTCGAGTCCGAAGAGCGGCGTCGCGCCGAACTCGGTGAGGTTGGCGAGGACGGGGACGCGGGTCCGGTCTGCGAAGGCCCGGTAGTCGGAGAGTTCACGCACGGCTTCCGGAAAGATCATGTCCGCGCCGGCTTCGACGCAGGCTGCGGCACGTTCCAAAGCGGCTTGCAGACCTTCGGATGCAAGGGCATCTGTGCGGGCCATGATGACGAAGCTGGGATCGGTGCGCGCGTCGGCGGCGGCCTTAATGCGGTCCACCATCTCCTCACTCGAGACGATCTGCTTGCCAGGCCGATGTCCGCAACGCTTGGTCTGAACCTGGTCTTCGATGTGGCATCCAGCCGCGCCAGCTTTCGTGAGCGAACGAATCGTCCTTGCAATGTTGAACGCTCCGCCGAAGCCCGTGTCCGCGTCCACGAGGAGCGGAAGCGAGCAGACATCAGTGATGCGACGAACGTCGACGAGGACATCGTCCAGCGTCGAGATGCCGAGATCCGGCATACCGAGCGAGCCGGCCGCGACGCCTCCGCCGGACAGGTAGACAGCGCGGTAGCCAGTGCGTTCCGCCATGCGCGCGTGGTAGGCGTTGATTGCGCCAACAATCTGCAGCGGATGTTCTGCCTGGACGGCCTCGCGGAGACGAGTTCCTGCGGTCGCGCGTGCGGTGCCGGCCGTTGCTGATGCGATCCCCGTCGTTGCTGTTGGCTTGTTTGCTGCGCTCATTCGTTCATCCGGCGCGATCTGAAGCGGGAACACCCGCGAAAAACATCGTAGCAGTTAGTGTGATGCCGAAGCGGGCGCGGGCGCGGCGGGACACATGCAGCGGCGGAAGGCAGCGGGGTCCTGCTCGCGCAGAGAACAGCTATACGCGGGCCAGAGGCGCTGCAGCCCAAGCGCGGCAAACGCTCCTCCGCCCGCGAGGAAATATCGCTCATAGGCACGACTGGTCTCGCCCTCGCCGGTCTTGTCGGCAACCAGCGACGAGCTTAGTTGGTCGACTGACTCCGCCGAGAAATCGGGGAGATGATAGACGTCGGAGTAGCGGTACTCGCGTCCCCAGCCGGCGCCCTGTGCATTAGACGCGGCGTAGACCTCAAAGTCCTTGATAGTCGCGTTTTGCGGTGACACCTGCGCGATCATGAACGAAGGATCGTTGCCGTTGATCGGTGAAATCGAGGGCACAAGCTTCACGGGGACGGCATGACCGTCAGGGCCCTGCAACAATTTGATTTCATCCATGTGCGAGTGCGCGAAGATCGCGAGTCGCACGATGTCTCCGAACTCCGCGATGGTATCGCCGAGCGCTCCGTTCGAGAGATACATCTGCGGCTGTTTGACGTTGCAAGCCTCGCCGGGTGCGAAGAGATAACGATGGTAGGTGGTGTAGATATCGATGCCGGGCGGAATGTGTCCCATCACCCACACCTGTTCCCCGCTATCGCGTGCTTCGGTGAGTTGTTTGCGGAGCCACGCGATCTGTTCAGCGGCTGGTGCGGGGCTTGCCTGGCCATTGCAGCCCTTATAGTGCGTCGATTCGAAGATGTCCTGCAGCACAATGAGATGTGTGTTGTGCAGACCGGGCATTGCTACGTTGTAGTCACCGAGGCGCGAGAAGCTCTTCCCGATGGAGCCCAATGCCGCCATGTCATGTGTGGCGACTGCAACGCTTACCGCGACGGACTTGAGGAAGCCGCTGCCTGGTGTCTCGCCGTAATCGGCGCACCCGGAGTCATTGTTGCCGAGCGCGAAGTAGATTGGCGTAGATGGAAATGCGGCGTGAAACTGTTGCGTGAGGAACGCGATGGTCTTGACCGCGAAGGCTGCAGTCTCGTCCGCAGTGGCAGACGGATTGAGCTTGCGAAACTTGCAGATGAAGCCGTGAGCCAGGAGGTCGCCGCTTACCGTGATGAACAGCGGTGTGGCTTGATGTTGCCTGGCCGCGCGAAGTGAGGTGGTAACGAGCAACCACGGCGAGTCGGTGCCGCGTATGCCGCATCCACTCTGCAGGCCGCTGAAGACGGCCAGGCGCGAGGCGGAATCGGGCCTTGAGAGAATCGCCGACCACTCGGTGATGGGATCGCGAAGCAGCGCGCTGATCTTTGCCGGATCATAGAAGGGGTCGAAGTGGATGTCGCTCAGCATGAGGACATCGACTGTGGTGGCTGGAGGGCGGCGGGTGTGCGGTGCCGACAACGCGGGAGCGGTGATGGAGAGGATCAAAGCGATCCAAAACAGCCGATAGAGACACGCGCGCAAGCAACAAACCCCGGAGAGAAGCTCAGCCTTGTAGGCCTGGCAAGCAAACGGCAAAGCTGGTCAGGCCACAGTGTAGCGTCTCGCGCTGCACCAACGTGGGTTCTAATGGATGCATGTTGCGTGTTCCTTTTGACGAGGTACAAGCCCGCGTGGAGCGCATTCTGCGCTCGCTGGGAATCGGCGAGCGATCCGTGCTGGCCGCAAAGCTGATAGCCGAGACTGACCGCGACGGCGTCCGCACGCACGGCATCGCGCGCGTGCCGCGCATGGCAGAGATGATCCGGAGGGGCCGGATCGATCCTTCCGCGGAGTCCAAGCGGGTAGCCAGCTTCGGCGCGCTGGAGCGGTGGACTGGCCATCGCGGACCGGGCAATGTTGCAGCGCATGCGGCGATGAATCGCGCCATGGAACTGGCGCGTGAGCACGGAGTGGGCGCGGTCGCACTCGCCGACACGACGCACTGGCTCCGCGGAGGAGCCTTTGGCTGGCAGGCGGCGGAGGCGGGGTTCGCCGCGATGTGCTGGACCAACACGCTGCCCAATCTGCCGCCCTGGGGAGCGACGACGCCTGCGGTCGGCAACAACCCGCTGGTGCTCGCCGCGCCGCGCACGGATGCGGCGGGGACGAGCGCACCGATCGTGCTCGACATCGCGATGTCGCAGTTCTCCTATGGCACAGTGCAGGCATATCGCGAGCGCGGAGAGTTGCTGCCTTTTCCCGGCGGCTTCGATGAGCAAGGCGAGCTGACGCGCGATCCGGCGACGATCGAACGCACCCAACGCGCGCTGCCGATCGGTCTGTGGAAGGGATCGGGCCTGTCATTCGTGCTGGATGTACTCGCAGCCATGCTGGCTGACGGACGCGCGACCAATGAGTTCTCGAGCGATCCACTTGAGGAGGTCGGGCAGTCGCAGGTGTTCATCGCGCTCGCACCCTCGGCGCTGACCTCGATGGACGAGCTCGACCGCATCGCTGCAGGTGCGATCGAGGCGCTGCACGCCGCGACGCCGATCGAGCCAGGTCACATCGCACGGTATCCAGGCGAAGGAACGCTGCGCATTCGTGAAGAGAGTATGCGGCTGGGCGTTGCCGTGGATCCGGCAGCGTGGAGTGCGCTGGAGAACACGGTGCTGGGCGATTCTCCTAACTTTTCCTAACCCCTCACTCCCTGCCTCAACTACATATTCGTATGGCCGGCGCGCATGTCTTCGTTGAAGCTCGGCTTAATGAACTTGAGGCCGTCCTGCACCTCAGCCTCAAACCGTTCGCGCTGCTCCTCGAGTTTCGCGGTTGCTGACGCCCAATCACCCGTGCCGCTCAGCGAGATCAGCCCATCCTTGGCGAGCGCGCTGGCAGCCTTCACAAGTTCCGCGGTTGTCGTGTTCAGATACTGCGCGTCGCGCGGGTCGGCAATCCAAACCGGCGCGCCGCTGCCTAGCACGCCGCTGAGCCAGAAGATCTTGCCGGCGAGAAAGTGCGCGCGCTGCTGCTCTGTCGTGTCATTGAAGATGAAGCGCTTCTGCTTCATCGAATAGTAGCGAGTGGTGACCGGCACTGGCTGGCGGTTGCCGGACTTCACCAATTCCAACTGGCCCTGATCCAGCGTCTTGCGCACGGCGTTGTAGATGAAGCCTTCCGCGAACGGCTGCTCCAGCGCAGCCACAACTTCGGCGAAGGTGCGAGTCATCGAGGCCGAGACCTTCGCATGCAGCGTGCTTTCTCCACCAGTCTCCAGATTGACTTGTCCATGCACGATGAATGTGTCCGCGCCGGACGTGGAAGCGTGAAAGGGCCAGGCGAAGTTGTCGAAGCTGAGCGGAAGTCCAAGCAGAGTGAAATAGCAGTCAGGGCGCGGGTTGCGCAGGCGCTGCGCGGCTTCCGCGAAGAAGGTGTTGAGCTCAGCCGTAAATTTTGGATCGGTCGCGTCAAAGCGCTCACTCAGCTCCAGCAGCAGACTGTGCGTGCCGGCGGCGGCCAGCGCCATCGTGGCACGAACCGTCGGGTTACCCGAGAAGTCGGTGCCGGGCTCTGCCGGCGTCAGGGTCAGTCCATGGGAGCGTGCGAGGGTATCCAGTTGGGCGGCAGGCGCGGTAGTAGTGCTCATAGAGTTTCCTCGAATAAAAAATCGTCTACTCCATTCTACCTTTCGCCTGGGTAATTGTTCGGGTTGCTCCGGTCTGTGACGAACAGCATGGAACCCTTGGGCAAGTCTCTGCGTAATAGCTTTCGAGCGAACACGAGAGCGAGCGGCATACCGACGGCTCGCGAAAAACTTCATCCGCATCACCCCTTCTTTCTCGTTAACAGTTCCAGAGAGCTTGCGCATGAAATCCCTCATTCTTCCCGTAGCCTTTTTCGCGGTGCTTATCGCTGCTTCCGCGCATGCCGAAGACGGTGAGAGTGCCTGCGCCGGCGCTCCTGTGAGCGGCATTGTTGTCGATACAACGGGCGCGATCATTCCCGGCGCAACCATTGCGCTGGAGAGCGGCACAACGATGACCAGCGGCTCCGATGGACGCTTCCGGTTCCCCTGCGTCACGGATGGTTCACATCATCTCAAAATTGCCGCGGCCAGCTTTGCCAGCAAGGACATCACCGTCCAGGTGCCGCTGCACAGGACGCTGAATGCAGTTCTGCAACCCGAAGCCGTCGAGACAACGGTTGACGTCGCTGGCGCAGACGCCGCGCAAAACAACAGCGCTACAAACTCCGGTCCAGCGCAGACTATCTCCGGCAAACAGCTGAGCAGTCTGGCCGACGATCCGGACGATCTTCTTCGTGAACTGCAGCAGCTCTCGGCGGCCTCGGGCGGGGCGCCTGCCAACGCAACGGTGGCCGTGGACGGTTTCGACAATTCGGAGGGTACGACCCACCTTCCACCCAAATCCTCGATCGCCTACATCAAGGTGAACCCTGACCTCTTTTCCGCCGAGTATCGGAATCCCCCCTTCGGCGGTGGGCGCATCGAGGTCTACACGAAACCAGGGCAGTCGACCTTTCATGGAGCGCTCTTCGCTACAAACTCAAGCTCGTGGATGAACGCACGCGACCCCTTCGCAACCAGCACGGGATCGATTGGAAAGCAACGTTATGGATTTGAGCTCACCGGGCCGATCCGGAAGCAAGGCTCTGATTTTTCGCTCAACCTGGAACATCGCTCCATCAACAACATCGGCGTTGTCAATGCGATTACCGTTGACTCGGTGGGGAACCAATCGCAGATCATCCAGGACGTTCCCACACCGCAACGCCTCTGGATCGGCAACGCCCGCGTCGACTGGCAGCTCGGCCCGAAGAATACCTTCATCGCAAGTGTGGATACCTACAACAACGATCGCCGCAACCAGGGCGTCGGCGGCACCTCTCTGGCCGAGACCGGGTACGACCGCAGGGACTACGACACCAACCTGCATGTCACGCTCGTGACGACGATCTCGCCGAAGATCATGCACGAAGGGCGTGTCGGATTCGAGTGGGACGGCCAGCGTTACACGCCCAACTCACTAGCCCCGCAGGTCTCAGTGGCCGGCGCCTTTACGAGCGGCGGCTCAACATTTGGAGAGTACAACCAGCGGGAACTGTGGGGCGGCCTGATCGACGATGTCATCATCCAGACGAAAACGCACCTCATCAAAATCGGTATTGAGCCCGCATTCGCCACGATACACACGGTAGCCACCAACAACTTCAACGGGACCTACACTTTTGGTGGCGGCGTCACCCAGAACGGCTCCACGATCACGGGCATTCAGCAGTACGTCAACGCGCTGAACGGTGCTGCTAACGGATCGCCCACCGCCTTCTCCGATGTGACCGGTCACCCGGTGATCGACGTGCTTCAGTTCCGTAACGCCATTTACTACCAGGATGACTGGAAGGTTCGCCCGAACCTCCACTTTGCGTACGGGCTGCGCTACTACACGCAAAGCAAGCCCGCCGTAGTCGATGCCCTGAACCCGCGATTTGGCTTCTCGTGGTCGCCCGATAAGAAGGCCACATGGAACCTGCACGCGCATGCGGGGCTGTTTTCCGGCAGGTCAAGCGCGCACACATGGGCTCAGTACCTTCAGATGGATGGCGCGCAACGCATCACCAGCACGGTCTACAACCCGACGTGCAGCGGAGCTTTTGATCCCACCGCTTGCAGACCGCTCGAAACTGGCACCACGATCCGCTCCATGCGAACGATCCAACCCAACATTCCCAACCTCTTCTACGACATTGAAAACGTCGGTCTCTCCAAGACATTTCCGAAGAAGTTTACATTGACGGCTGACTACTACATCGGACAAATGTGGCACTACTGGCGTAGCGAAAATATCAACGCACCGGTGAACGGCTCGCCCACCGGACCGCGGCCTGGACCGGCAGATACGAACATATTGCAGATGCAGGCCTCCGGTCGTGGCTACGCCAACGTCGAGTTCTTCGGCCTAACTAACCAGGCGCTGAAGCGTGTTCAGTTCTTTGCGGGCGCAGTCCGCGTCGCTGTAGTTGACGACACGGACGATAGCCCCTTTTTCACCCCGCAAACCACCGGCGTAAACGCCGGCGAATATGCGCGTCGGGACAATCAGGGATTATGGCAGGTCTTCGGCAACGCCACGCTAAACCTTCCTGCGAAATTCGTGCTGAGCGCGAACTACAACGGCCAAGGCCTGTCCGTCTATAACGTCACGACTGGTTTCGATAACAATGGGGATGGCGATTTCAACGATCGTCCACGGTACGCGTCCGTGGGAACACCGCTCTGCTCCGCGAACCCGAATGCGACGCCGTGTGGCTACTCCACACGGTGGGGCGAGTTGGTGAACTCAGGCGGCGTCAACTCCCTGCCACGCAACAAGGGATACATGCCCTGGACCTTTTATCTGGACAGTAATCTGCAACGCGTGTTTAAGCTGACGCACAATGCGAAGGCGGACCATCCGCAGACTCTGACGGTGAACGTTCGGTCGTCCAACATACTTAACCACATGAATGTAACCAGCGTGGGCAGCGTGCTGGGCTCTCCATTATTTGGACGACCGTACGCCGCCGATAACGGCCGCCGTGTGGAAGCCGGTCTCCGCTACAGCTTTTAAGCGAGTTCGTAACGCGAGAGACCGCCCCAGCGAATTTGTTCTCTGGGGTGGGAGACAGATACTTACCAAATGGGGTTTGCCAATCCGGCGAAGAGCGGCTAGCATCCAACCCAGAGACCGGCCTGCAAAGCAGGTGACAGTGATCCACGCTGGTTGAACCAACATTCAATGAACAGGGGCCTAGCTCGTAGACATGGTTCGGTGTGCAACGTCCGCCAGTCCGGAATGCCTGAAGAGCCACGGCCGGGTCCCACCGTCTTAGGACGGGTTCACCAGCGCTTCACACACGGCCCCGTGGGTCGGTCTTCACTTTCTCTCTAGCCTCATGACGTACTCTGCTGCGCTGACTGCGGCCTGCATGGCCGTGTTCGCCAATCTGGTCGCCCTACACATTCCCGTCTACGCGCTCATCGCGATCGCCGGTCTCGTCGCCGCGCTGTGGCTCAGCCTGTATACGGCAAAGCTGCGCGCCCTCTCGCCAGACTCGCTGTGGGACGCCGGATTCTTCGCGATCATCGCCGCGTTCATCCTGTCGCGCGCGCTCGGATTTCTGCTGCTGTTCGTGATCGAGCGCGGCCAGCTCACGATCTCTTTTCGTGACGTCCTGCGCTTCTCGTCGCTCAGTTATCTCAGCCTGTTCGTCACTGCAATTGCGGTCGCGCTGTGGCTGCTCTGGAAGCGGCTTCCGATCCTTCGCGTGATTGACGCATGGGCCCCCTGCGGCGCTCTGCTGTGGAGTGCCATCTCGCTCGCCGAAGCAGCCGCCGGCACAGGAAACGGCTTACCGACGCGACTTCCGTGGGGCGTGCGCTCTGCCGCAGGCGTTCGCTTGCATCCCGTCGCACTCTACACCGCGGCGGCGGCACTCCTGCTCTGCGGAGCACTGTTTTCGCTGCTGCGACGCGTTCATATCCCGGGCCGTGTCGCCGCCATCGCGATCATCACCGCTGGAGTTATCGTGTTCCTGCTCGACATGCTGCGCGTTCCGGAACAGCCGTTGGGTCACGGCCTGCTCGATCTCTCCCAGTGGCTCGCGCTTGCATCTATCTTGTGCGGGGTCTGTCTGTTTACCTTTGCTCCGACCTTGGAGGTTCGCTGATGCCCTCAAAGAACATGCTGCCGAAGGGCAAGCGCCGCCACTCCGTCCGCGCGGAGTACCGCAAGCTGCGCACCGAGATTAATGACGCGCGCGCTCATGAAGCGCAGCTCCGCGATGCAGAGATATTTGGGCGGGAGAACGACCAGCGTGAGGAGATGTGGGACACCGCGGATCTGATGCAGGACGCGTTGCCCGATCCCGCCAATCCATACCTCCGCGTCGCCAACACCGCCGGCACGCGCAACGAAGCCACGACGCCCGACACTCGCCGCTACGAAGGACTGAAGCCGCTCGAACCCGCGGCCCCTGAGATTCAAGTGCATGAAGATCTTGAGCCGGAAGACGGCGTCCGCAGTTTCATCGCCGAAGCCGCAGCCGCGAAGATGCGGCTCGATGCGTACCTCGCCAGAGCGCTGCCGGATATCAGCCGCGGGCGCGTGCAGATGTTGATCGAGAACGGGCAGGTCACCCTGAACGGCTCGCCCGCAAAGGCTAGTCACAAACTTCGCGGCGGCGAAGAGATTGAGATCGAAGGCGAACCGCAACTCGCGCCGCTACGCGCCGAGCCCGAGAACATCCCGCTCGACATCGTGTATGAGGACGATGATCTCGCAGTGATTAATAAGGCCGCCGGCATGACCGTGCACGCTGGTGCGGGCTCGCTCGAAGACAATCGCGGCACACTCGTCAACGCTCTGCTCCATCACTTCGGCCAGCAGCTTTCGAGCACCAGCGGCGACCTTCGGCCAGGCATCGTACATCGCCTGGACAAGAAGACCAGTGGTCTCATCGTTGTCGCCAAGAACGACGCCGCGCATCGAACGCTCGCCGAGAGCTTCGCCGCGCGTGATCTGCGCAAGGTCTACATCGCGCTCGTACACGGTAGCGTGAAGAATAATGAAGGCACCATCGATCTGCCCATCAGCCGCGATCTGGTGCGTCGCACGCGCATGACGACCCGCCGCGCCGGCGGCCGCCACGCAGTCTCGCACTGGCGTGTGCTGGAGAGGATTGACGGCCCGCTCGGCAAATTTACGCTTCTCGAAGTCCGCATCGAGACTGGCCGCACGCACCAGATTCGCGTACACCTGCAGGCCATCGGCCATTCTGTCGCCGGCGATACCCTCTACGGTGCACCGCACCATATTGCGCCGCTCTCACGTGACGTGCGCGAAGCCCCCCTCACGCTCGATCGCAACTTCCTGCACGCTGCTGAGCTCGACCTCAAACACCCGCGCACCGGCAAGCCCCTCGAACTGCGCGCGCCGCTCCCCGCCGAGCTCACCAAGTTGCTCAACCACCTCCGCGGCCGCCCCTAATTCCCGAACTCTTCACCCCCTAACTTCTTGTCCCGACTACACTAGAGCCATGAACTTTCCCGCGACACGCCTGCGCCGGCTGCGCTCCATACCGGCCATGCGTTCGTTCGTTCGTGAGACGCATCTGCACCCCGGCGCGCTCGTCTATCCGCTTTTCCTCTGCGAAGGCGAGGGCGTTCGCCGCGAGATCGGCTCCATGCCGGGTGTCTTCAATCTCTCTGTCGACGAAGCTGTGAAAGAAGCGGAGACCTGCGCCGCACTCGGCGTCGGCGGCCTTCTACTCTTCGGCCTTCCGGCCGAAAAAGACGAGCAAGGTACGGGCGCGTGGATCGACGACGGCATCGTGCAGCGCGGCCTGCGTGCGCTTAAGCAGAGTTCCGCCGCGAAGTCGCTCGTGCTCATTGCCGACGTCTGCCTGTGCGAATACACGTCTCACGGGCACTGCGGAATCGTCCGGCGCAACGGTGAAGACTACGCGATCGAGAACGACACCACGCTTTCGCTGCTGGCGAAGACCGCAGCCTCGCTCGCCGCTGCGGGCGCTGACATTGTTGCGCCGAGCGACATGATGGATGGGCGCGTCGCCGCCATTCGCTCCGCACTCGACACGGCGAATCGCCACAATACGCCCATCCTTAGTTACGCTTCCAAGTTCGCCTCGGCGTTCTATGGCCCGTTCCGCGAAGCCGCCGACTCCGCTCCGCAGTTCGGCGACCGCCGCACCTACCAGATGGACGGCGCGAACCGCCGCGAAGCCATGCGCGAGATCGCGCAGGACCTCGCCGAGGGCGCGGACATGATTCTGATGAAGCCCGCTATGCCGTATCTCGACATCATCCGCGATGCACGCGAGCGCTTCGACATCCCCATGGGCGCCTACCAGGTCTCTGGCGAGTACGCGATGCTGCAGGCGGCGTTTCAGCGCGGTTGGCTCGAACCCGAGCGCGCTATGCTCGAAAGCCTGCTCAGCGTCCGTCGCGCCGGGGCTGACTTCATCATCACCTACTTCGCTAAAGACGCAGCGCACCTGCTGAAATAGACGCCTGAGTCCTTCGGGCACTCCGCTGCATCCAAGCGAAGACAACGGCATTTGCGCGTGAACGATTCCGCGCGGGCCCAGTCTCACTCGCAAGCGAGGTGATTATGGAGTACCGCACACTGGGCCGCTCCGGCCTCAAGGTTCCCGAGCTCTGCTTTGGCACCGGCACGTTCGGTGCCGCGAACGAGTTCTTCGCGGCATGGGGCAACACCCAGACCGAGGAAGCCCGTAAGCTCATCGACATCTGCATGGAGGCCGGCTGCAACTTCTTCGACACTGCCGACGGCTACTCGGACGGCAAAAGCGAAGAGGTGCTCGGCCAGGCCATCAAACACCTCAAGCGCGAAGATGTATTGATATCAACAAAAGCCACCTTCCGCTTCGGTCCCGGCGCAAACAACGTTGGCAGCTCGCGCTACCACCTCATCGACCAGCTCAACGGCTCGCTCAAGCGCCTCGGAACCGACTACATCGACGTCTACCACATGCACGCCTTCGACGCGACGACGCCGGTTGAAGAGACCATGAACACGCTCGACCAGTTCGTCCGCGAAGGCAAGGTGCGCTACATAGCGTGCTCCAACTTCTCCGGCTGGCACCTGATGAAATCGCTCTCCGTGTCCGAGCGATACGGCTGGGCGCGCTATGTCGGCCACCAGGTCTACTACTCACTCATCGGCCGCGACTACGAGTGGGAGTTGATGCCGCTCGCGGTCGATCAGGGCGTCGGCGCACTCGTGTGGTCGCCGCTTGGCTGGGGCCGTCTCACCGGAAAGATTCGCCGCGGCCAGCCGCTGCCCGAAACCAGCCGCCTTAAAAGCAAAGAAGTCGTCGACGCCGGACCAACGCCCGATTGGGAGTACGTCTACAAGGTCGTCGACGCCATCGACGAGATCGCCAAAGAGACCGGCAAATCCATCCCGCAGATCGCGCTCAACTGGCTGCTCCGCCGTCCGACGGTCTCCACGCTCGTTATCGGCGCGCGCGACGAGAAACAGCTTCGCGCGAATCTCGCCAGCGTGGACTTCAAGCTCACGGCTGCGCAGGTCGCGAAGCTTGATGCCGCGAGCCAGACGAAGCTAGCCTATCCCTACTGGCACCAGATTCAGTTCGACGAGCGGAACCCTTTCCCGGTTCCGCAGACCCTCATCACGGAAGCCTGAGTGAAAAAACAGCGTGGGCTTTGCATATGCAAAGCCCACGCGAATTCACCACAACGCCTCAACGCCACAATTACCGCCCGCTGGTGGCCTTCGACGCAGCAGGCTTCTTTGTCGCCGTAGAGGTCGCCGACGCCTTCTGCTTCCAGAAGTCCGGCTCCGCCTTCATCATCTGATCCGTCGGTATGCTCATCTTCGGATCGATGATGAAGAAGTTCGTCTTCTCGCTCTCGATGGACTTAGCTTCGAGCCCTTCCAGCTTCTTCATGCCGTCCTCTCCCATCGCCTCCATGAACTTGGGATCGTTGGCGAACATCTCGTCCAGCTCCGACATGGTTTTTACCGACGTCAGCACCAGGTACGTTGGGCCAGTCGAGTTTCCGAACAGCATCCGATAGGTGCTCCAGTGCGCGCCCGTATCAGCCTTCTTGTAGCCATCGAGAACCAGCTTCACGGCCTGTTCCCATTCGCCCGAATGGCCTGGCTTAACCACAAACTCGCGGAAAATCATGTAGCGAGATCCAACCCGTGGTCCGTTCGTGTTCTGGCTTAGGTCGGCATCCACCATCCAGACACTTTCGTCCGTGGCGGAAAGCTGGTCGCCGTCGGCAATCATTGCCTTGTCCAGCGAGGTCTGCAGCGCCTGGCTCATGCTCTTGCGCTCTGCTTCAACGGCCTCCATCGAATCGTATCCGCTCAAAAACAGCGCGCGGTTTGGTCCGGTCAGCGACGTAAAGGCGACATAGTGAAATGGCGCCTTCCCAGTTGCAGCCGCTCGCAAAAAGCCGGCCTCTGTCGCCTGGTGAGCGGCGCCGTCCCGGCCGGGCTTCGTGAACTCACGCTGAATGACGAGAAACTTCGAGGGTCCATAGGTGGGTGTGCTCTCCTGCGCAGAGAGCGCCTGGGGACAACAGGAGAGAACGACAAGAAACGCTGAGCCCGCAAGGGCAAGACGAATGAAACGGGAATTCATACAAACCTCCATGGCTGAATGCATTTTTGGAAGAAAAAGGAAGATGCGGCGAAGGCCCAGAATGGTGCCCGACCAGCGGCGAGCACTCCGCTGGCGAGCGAAAGCGCGGTCCTTGAAGGTCCGCGCTCGATTCAAAACTCTGCGTGTGCGCAAGTCTCCGCCCGGTACTGCGCACTGTCAAGCGCTAAATAGAGCGGCGGCGCACACACAAAAGGACGAGGTCGAAGCCTATTCCAGTCTTACCGTAGACAGAATCGCGCCAGCCGGTGTGATGGCAGGTGAGCGTTGCGAGCCTCGTTTGTGTCTCATGGAAAGATAGCGATTCGGCGCAAGTCCGCGTGGATATGGGGCATCGCTGCATCGAGGAAACTTCTGTCCGCTTGCAGCCCACCCATGCTCGCCTATACCGCAGCCGAAGTTCCCCACTTTGAGAAAATTATCCGCAGGGGGTTGTGGCACAGAGATCTTTAGAAGGTGATAAAAGGGAGCATCAGGCGGAGAGATACACGATGACACCAGATAGCAAAGGCCCCAACACTGGACAATTCAGCCGCCGAACAGCGCTAAAGACCTTGAGCGGTGCATTGGCTGCTTCTCTGACGGGACAGACCTCCGCAGCCAGCACACCCAGCAGACCACCGACAGGCACACGGCCCAAACAGCCCAACATTCTCTGGATCACGGGCGAAGGAGTTCCGACGTCCGTGTTGAGCTGCTATGGCAGCAAGCTGATGCAGACGCCCAACATTGACCGCATCGCCAACGAGGGTGTTCGATTCGAGAATGCATTTACGACGAACGCGCTTTGTGCGCCGAGCCGCGCCACGCTGCTGACCGGGACGTATACCCACATCAACGGAATGGTGGCGAATCAGGAGATCGAGGGGCAGATGCAGGCAGTGCTTGCGAAGTTTGATCCTGCGCAGCAGACGTTCGTGAAGATCATGAAAGCGAATGGATATCAGACGGGACTGGTGGGGAAGTGGCACCTGCCGATCAACCCAGCCGATGCGGGGTTCGATTACTTCATCTACAAGAACGGTGCGGGCGGACCCTACTACAAGCCGGATGGGTTTCTGGGCAATCCGTCTCTGGGAAGCCGGGAAATTCGGGACATGCGCTTTGAAGGGTATGAGACCGATGTGATGACGGACCTGGTGATGAAGGGAATCGAGGAGTTCGACAAGCCTTTTCTGATGATGGTGCAGTTCTTCAATGCGCATCGTCCGTTCGATCCGCCGCACAAGTACGAACACATCTACGACAATGAGCGAATTCCGGAGCCGGGAACGTTCTGGGACGATTACAGCCATCGTTCGTCGGCGGCAAAGGACGCGCGGATGCGCATTGAGGACATGCCGGACTTCGATCCGCCGGCGGATCTGACGCCGCGGCAGCGGAAGCAGTGGAACTATCAGAAATTTATGGAGCACTTCCTGGGAACGCTGCGCTCGCAGGATGACAACATCGGCCGGCTGTTCGACTTCCTGGAGAAGAAGGGGCTGGCGGAGAATACTGTGGTCATCTACACAACCGACCACGGATTTTTCATGGGAGATCATGGATGGTTCGACAAACGATTCATGTACGAGCAGGCGATCCGCGTGCCCATGATGATTCGAACACCTTGGCAGCGCGAGCGCGGTGTGGTGCGCGAGCAATGGACGGCGAACATCGACAACGCACCGACTGCGCTTGAGCTTGCGGGACTTCCTGTTCCGTCCGACATGCAGGGTAAGAGCCTTGTACCGTTGCTTGAGAATGGATCTGCTGAGCGGCCGTCGGTGTTTTACTACCATTATTACGAGTTCAGTCCACCGCACTGGGTCACTCCGCACTATGGCATTCGTACCGAGCGCCACAAGCTCATCTACTACTACACTCGCAATGAGTGGGAGCTGTTTGATCTCGAGAAAGATCCGGACGAGATGGATAACCTCATCATCCAAAACGGCCTGGCCGTGCAGCCGGAGTACAAGTCGGTCGTGCAGACGCTCGCGAAGCAGCTCTCGGAACTGCGCGAACAGTACAAAGACCACACCGGCCCTCCCGTAAAATTGTGGCTTGAGGGAGACTAGAGGAAGTATGCCGTGCGGATCGAACCCGGACACTAAGCATGCGTGTTGCGCGCCTCCTGCGGCGGATGGCACGCACACCAAAAGTGAACCCTTTGACCAACCTGCGCGCGAGTGCACCCAAGCCACATTGGCGGGAATGATCTCTCTGCCCTCCGCGTCCTTTTTGATGGGCACCGATACCGAAGATGGGTTTCCTGCGGACGGCGAAGGGCCGGTCCGGGAGGTGTTCGTCGACGCATTCATGATCGATCGCCATCCAGTGACGAATGCGGTGTTTGAAGAATTTGTGCGTGCCACAGACTACAAGACGGAGGCCGAGCGATTCGGCTGGTCGTTCGTATTCTGGTCGCATCTGCCGAAGAAGAGATTTGATGAACTGGTAGAGGACACGGTGGCGGCTGCTCCGTGGTGGTGCAAGGTTCGAGGCGCGAGTTGGAAATCGCCTGAGGGACCGCAATCGAACGTCAGGACGCGCGGCAATCATCCGGTCGTGCATGTCTCCTGGAATGATGCGCAGGCATTTTGTCAATGGTCCGGTCAGCGGCTGCTGACCGAGGCCGAGTGGGAGTACGCCGCACGCGGAGGTCTGGAGCAGAAGCTTTATCCGTGGGGAGACAAGCTGCGCCCTGACGGCGAGCATCGCTGCAACATCTGGCAGGGCGAGTTTCCGAAGATCGATACCGGGGACGACGGCTACAAGGGCACCTCTCCCGTGGAAGCGTTCCCGCCGAACGGCTTCGGCCTGTACTCCTCCACCGGCAACACGTGGGAGTGGTGCTCGGACTGGTTCGACGCGACCTTTCATCGCACCGGTCCACGCACAAATCCGCAGGGGCCGCCGGCGGGCGTGGCGCGCGTCATGAAGGGCGGTTCGTTCCTTTGTCACAAGTCTTATTGCAATCGATATCGTGTGGCGGCGCGGAGTTCCAACACGCCGGACAGCTCCACATCCAACATCGGTTTCCGATGTGCGCTTTCCGCCTAGCAGTTAGTGTGTTGGCACTACCTGCAGCAGATGACACACGGCGCTTCTGATCGCGGGACGGCACATCTGTTCGCAATCGCAATCACTGCATTAAAGGCAAGCGGATGCATTCGAAATCGCGGAACCTTCTTCACCGGCTCGGGATGTTTGTGTTGCTTGCACTCTTCGGAGTGATCCCGCTCTCTGCTCGCTCGCAGGTGGTGGTAAGGCCGCGCATCACCGGTATCTCGCATGTCGGCTTCTTCGTATCCGATCTTCCGGAGACGATCGCGTTCTGGCACGATTTCCTTGGCTATGACGAGATGTACACGTTGCCGAAGAGGGACAGCAATGATGTGCGGATTGCGTTCATTAAGATCAACGACCTGCAACACATTGAGCTCTTCAATGAAGAACCGCCAATGCCGCACAACATGCTAAGTCATCTGTGCTTCACGGTGGACGACATCGAGAAGACGGGAGTGTTCCTGCGGTCGAAGGGATACGACCTGAAGCCGGGCAATGGATCGAAGACGAAGGCCGGCGATTACGCATTCGAGATCAAGGACCCGAATGGATTGCTGATTGAGTTTGTGCAGCGGCTGACGACCGGCAGGGAGATGCAGGCCACCGGCAAGTTCATGCCGGAGACGCGGATTTCTCCGCGCATCTATCACGTGGGCTATATGGTTGCCGACGCGAAGAAGACGGAAGATTTCTACAAGATGCTTGGCTTTACGGAGACGTGGCGCGGCGGAGCGAATCCGAAGGAGCTGAGCTGGATCAACATGAAGGTTCCGGATGGCGACGACTATGTGGAGCTGATGCTGTATCGTTCGCTGCCGGACGCGAGTGGCTGGGGAACGAAGAACCATCTTTCGCTGGTGGTGCCGGACATTGAGAAAGCTGTCGCAGAACTGCAGTCCAGGATGTATTACACAATTTATGGGAAGCCGCTGACTGTACACACGGGCGTGAATGGGAAGCGGCAGGTGAACCTCTACGATCCGGATGGAACGCGCGTCGAGATCATGGAGCCGAAAACGGTGACAGGTAAGCCTGCACCTTCTTCCACCGCGCCCGCGCCACCAGCGTCTACGGCGCTACCGTTTAAGGCTCCTGCAAATTAAGATGTTCCGTCGAGCCCACATCAGCGATCAGGGAGCGAGCGGCCGAGGCACATGCGCCTCGGCATCGGATTACAACCAGCCGCGCGAATGAGCGATTCGGGCGGCATCCGTTCTATTCTTGGCTCCAAGTTTCGAAATGATCTCGGAAAGATAGTTCCGCAATGTTCCTTCACTGAGGTGCAGTTCCTGGGCAATTTCAGCGGAAGAACGCCCGCTGTTCACAAGCTTCAAAATCTGGCGTTCACGTTCAGAGAGTGGGTCCGGGTCGGCGTTCCACGCTTCGGCCGCAAGCGAGGGATCGATGGATTGCAGGCCTGAGTGAACTCGTCGAATGGCCTCGGCGAGCTCAGATGCGGGGCGATCTTTCAGCAGGTAGCCGCGCACACCGGCTTCGAGCGCGCGCCGCAGGTAGCCCGAACGCGCGAATGTCGTGAGAATGACGACTCGGGCTGTGGAACCGGACTCGCGAAGCGCCATCGCAAACTCCAGCCCCGTCATCTCGGGCATCTCTATGTCGGTAACGACAATATCGGGACAATGCTCGCGTGTAAGGCGTAGGGCTTCGCGCCCGTTGGCTGCCTGCGCAACGACCGTGATGCCTGCTTCAAGTTCAAGCAGTGAAGCCAACGCTCCGCGCAGCATTGTCTGGTCTTCCGCGAGAAGAATTCGGATGGACTTGGCGGCGGGCGAAGACTTCTGCGCGTTCATGCGTTGGCTGGCGTGGGCTTGACCGGCAGGTGGAGTTCGAGACGCGTGCCTTGACCATGCTCTAACGCGAAGCGTCCGCCCAGTGCTTCAATGCGCTCCCGCATACCTCCTAGACCATTGCCTTCACGAATCGCAGCAGCCTCCCCATCGTCTTCAATGATCAGCCGGCGAACGCCGTCCTGAGTTGCAAAGCGAAGATGGCAGGTCCGTGCGTGAGCGTGGCGAACGATGTTGGTCACAGCTTCGCGCAACGCGAGCGCGAGCACGGTCTCTTCGGCCGCGTTTAGCCGAACGGAGCGGATTTCGGTCGCGTCCGCTTGAAGCGCGACGCCCGCAGCCGCAAGCGTACTGCGCGCCGACTCGATTTCGGAAGCGAGACCTCGCGAACGGTACCCTCCAATGGCTTCGCGGACCTCAGCAAGTGCGACGCGGCCCGTGCTCTCTACGTCTGCCATCTCCCTGCGGGCACGAAGAACAGCATCTTCTCCGTTCTGGTCGAGCAAACGGCCGGCCAGCTCCGCCTTGAGCACGATCACCGAAAGCGTGTGCCCGAGCACGTCGTGCAGATCACGCGCGATGCGTTCCCGTTCAGCGACAGCGGCCAGTGCTTCGATCTCTTCGTTGGCCAGGCGGAGTTTGGCTTCGGACCGCCTGTGCTGCGCGAAGAAGATATTCCCGCCTCCGATCATCAGCATGAGGAAGCTGTTCAAGGTGACTGTGATCCATGAAACGTGCAGGCCGGCAGTGTGTATCCATTGCGTCTCGGCGCATAGGACCAGGATTTCGGCTGCGAACCCGGTCAAGACCCACGGGATTGAAGCGACTGTGAAGGGGAAAAAAGCCGCGGCGTAGATGAAGAATGTTGTGCCGCCATTGTTCCAGGGAACTGTGATCGCCCCGAGTGCAGCCATGGCGATGACCAGCCATAGTTGGACCTTCTTACTGGAGCTCGCAAAATACCAAAAATAAAGAGGCAGAAAGACCGCGAGGACAACCACTGTTCCCAGCCACAGATGTGGGCGAGGCTCGAAGATGGGATCAATAAATAGAAAGCCGATGTAGGCGATCCAAATGAGCGCTGAACCGCGAAGCGCCTTTCCGCCTGTTGTATGCATCGCCCTACCTCGAATTTGAGTGTAAGCCCGGGAGCAACCTGGCAGACCGGAAGCTCCCAGGCGTCACGAATTTTGTTCCTGTCGACTGAACCCGATCCACGCGATGCCAAGCATGAGCAGCGTGAAGCCGAGCACATTGAATACATGGCCCATGACAGAGCCTTGCGGTGTGGCGCCGAAGCAGGCATACATCAGTTGCGCGAGGTGGAAGGTGGGCAGCGCCGGTGCGATGCGTTGAACAGCATGCGGAAGCATGGTGATCGGAATCCACAGGCCGCCGAAGAAGCTCATTGGCAGATAGATGAGGTTCGCGATTCCGCCTGCAGCATTTGGCGGGACCAGGAAAGCCATCACGAGGCCCAGAGCACAGAAGGGCACGGAACCGAAGGCAGCCAGCGCGAGCATGCGGGCAAACTCCACGGATGACAGATGGACGTGCCCAAAAGCGACGCCAAGCCCACTCAGCATGCACACAATGATGATGCTGAACACCGTGGCCGTTCCGCATTTCGAGACAATATAGGCCAGCGGAGGCATAGGACTGGCACGCTTCAGCTCCAACCAGCCTGCATGGATGTCCAGCGCCACGCCTACTCCGACGCCAAAGATCGCCGCGCCCAATGATCCGAAGACTGCATAGCCGCCGAGCAGGTATTTCGCGACGGCTACTCCATCCATACGCTCGCCGCGATTCAGCAGCAGCCCGAACAGGCAATAGAACATGAGCGGAAAACCAATCGCCGAGAGAGAGAACGCGCGTGTGCGAAGCGCGCGGACAAGCTCGTAGCGTACCTCATTCAACAGAATGCGCGACGTGCGGCTGATGCCGTTTGTTGATGCCGCCTTTGCAGACGGAATGGCAAGTGAAGCGGTGAGCATGGCAATCTCCTTTTAACCGTACGAAATCAAAGTTCTTGCATCAGTTCAGTGACGTGAGCGCCAGGAAGGCGTCCTCGAGTGCGGGGCTCTGAACATCGAGTGAATGAAGTTGCGCGTCCAGCGCTAGCATCTCGCGCAAAGTTGCTTCAGGCGCCGAGCTGGTGAGGACGGTGCCGGAGCCGATCATCTCAACATGAGAAACGCCGGGCATGCGCAGCAGGTTTTCAGCAGCAAGCGTCGTCACGCAGCGAATGATGCGCACCGTAGGAGCCTGCTCTGCCCTCCGCACATCGGCAGTGACATCCGCTTCCGAACTGAGCACTCTTGACGCGCCCATCGCTTTCACTTCCGCTGGCGTGCCTTCACAAACCAGGCGCCCCTTGGCGATGACAGCGATCCGGCTTGAAAGCGCGTCCGCCTCTTCGAGGTAGTGCGTCGTAAGCAGGACAGTCTTCCCGCGCTCCGCGAGTGCACGGATCTGCGCCCACATCCCTCGCCGCGCTTCGATGTCGAGACCCACAGTCGGTTCGTCAAGGAAGATAAGGTCGGGATCACCCGCCAGCGCAAGGGCAAACAGCACACGCTGCTTCTGACCGCCCGAGAGTTCGCCGAACAGACGATTCTCAAGCCCTTGAAGGCCGGCGGCCTGGATCAGCTCAGCACGGCCCATCGGCTGCGGATAATATCCACGGAAGATATCGATATGCTCGCGCACCTTCAAATTGTCAGGGGCGCGGCCAACCTGCAACATCACGCCGGTGCGAAGGCGATTTGCAGCAACTCGAGGGTCACGGCCGAAGATACTCACCTGCCCGCTGCTGGGCATGCTCAGCCCCATCAGCAAACGAACTGCGGTCGATTTGCCGGCCCCATTCGGGCCAAGAAGTCCAAGAACTTCTCCGGCTCGCAATGAGAGCGACAAGTTGTCCAGCGCAAGCACATCATTCTTGTATCGCTTGGTTACGGCGTCGAGCGAAGCGACAACATCACTGCTCTTCCGGGATGTCGTCGTTGTTGTCGGTGAAGCCACGGGGATCATGTCTGCCTCCTGTCTACAGAAGCAGTGTGCGTCCACAAGCATGACGATATAAGTGAGCCACGTCAGCGAAATGTTGTGACATTTGTCATCGGGCTGAGTGTTAGGAGCTATTGCACAAAAAAGTGGCAGGCGCGTAAACAGTACGCCTGCCACTCTTATCAACGCACCGCGGTCTTACCAGAAGTGCGTGGGGCAGCCCTTTCCATTGACAACGCTCGTCAACACGTTATCGGCTGAAGTGAGCTGCCGGCTATAGCAGCCTCCGGTCGAGTCGGTGAAGATGTAGCTCGCCGAGCTCTGCGCTCCGGTGTGGCCTGTGATTGCCGTAAAGCTGGAGTTAATGAACGACGTGTCGCTCGACTTTACCTCTTCCTGCGTATTGCTCGACCCGGTCGGGAAGCCGTTCAGCGATGTGGCGTCCTGCACGATGTATCCCTGATCGACACTCACAATCTGCGAGAAGGTTCCATCCGGGTCCGGCAGCAGAGAGTAGTCCACTGTAAGCGGGAACGAGACGTTCAAGTCTCTCTGTTTGCGAAGAATGCCGACCTGCTCCGTCGTCTTCTGGCTCACCGTGCTCGTCTGCACGCCGTTCTGCACCTCCGGAATGCCAGCCGCCGCAACGTCGAACGTCTGCGTGTTGTTGAAGTGCACCTTTTCGGCGACGGTAGTTTCAACGCGGCCGAACGAACTATCGACATATCCGCGCAGCGTGAAGTTGCGCACGGAATCAACTGAGACCGTCCCGACCGTGTCGCCCGCGCTGTTCTTTGACAGGTTTTCCGTGATCGCCGGTGTGGGTGCCGGGCTCAACGTGTTCTCCTCGAGCGCACCACTCGTCTCCGCCCGGAACGGATCCGTATAGAGCAGAAGATTGGCAGTCTCGGAGAAGTACGAATGCGCGTTGAAGACGCTGATACCAATGGTGTGCGGATTTCCATCGCTCAGCACGCCCGCGAATGGGGTCAGGTCCACTCGGTAGGGCTTCATATTCAGCGTCTGCACCCCGGTGATCGGCTCCCACAGGTACGGGTCGATGCCGCCGGTGTAGATCCATGGGTAGACCGGAGCGACGCCCGCGGCCTTGCCGTCGATGGTCACCTCGGTCTCGCGAAACGCCGTGTTGCCGCAGCTTTCAAGCGGTCCGGTCACATTGTTCGGCACGCACTGATACCAGAACTCATCGCTGCTCTGGCTTTGCGAGATGACATCGAGGTATGCCTTGATGGTGTTTCGCGGCGCAGTAAAGGTTGCGGTCACCTGATCGCTTCCCGTGTTCAGTGTGTACGTGTTATTCGAGCCGCTCACAGGGACCACGACCTGCGGAACGACCGGCGGAGGATTCCGGAAGTTTGCGGGGTAGAAGTACAGCTTCGCCGTCGCGTAGATGATGCCCGTATAGGTGGAGTCCACGATGTTGTAGATGACCGCCTGCCCACTCTCCGCGGTTTTGAAAACCGGAGTAAGGTCGGTTACGTCGCGCTCGATATGCCACGACGGGCTAAGCGTGGCACGCGGCTCTGCCGTCGTGCCGAAGTAAATATTCGCATTGCCCAGGTAAAGCGATGCGGTACGGTCGAACTGCCGCCCGGCCGTCACGGTGAAGTCCATGGTGAGGACAACCTTGGCCCACGGGCCCGGGCATGCTGCCGGCGGAGCATAGCTCATCGCGTGTGCGCTGTAATCGCCGAACTCCTCATTGCTGAACAGCGTCACCACGCAGGGCTGCGTCGAAGGCCGGGAGACGGGCGGCTCCGCCGTCGCCGGATTCGAAGAGCCGATCACCGGTGTCGACGGCACCGTGACCACCTGGCCCTCACTGTTTGGAACCATCATGAAGCCGAGCAGCCCCACTCCCAGGGCTGCAGTTAACCGGCGCAAAATGCGCAGAGCGGCGGGGGAAATGTCCATGGAAAACCTCCTGGCGCGACCGTCGGATCAGCCGAAGGTTTTCATCGCCTTCGGCGTTCACCTCCGTTGCGCACCGAATCAATCGGCGAGCAGCGGCCCGGGAAGGTCTCGGTCGCTTGGAACGTCAAGATACTCACGAAATGGTCGATTTGTCCAGAAAAGTGCTTCAAGTAATCAAAAGTTGGCTGCCGCAATGAAAGTCTCGGTGAATTCCCTCAAAATTATGCCTGTTTCGCTCAAAAACTACATTGCCTCAACGCAGACGCCCCGTCCAGACCTCATCCAGTCGCACTTCCACGCTGGTCAACCCTTCCCGGTGCATGCCGTGCACGGAACAGAGCTCCTTCAACCGGCGCGGACGGTTTCATCTGGATTTCGGCGCTCGGAAACTGCGTTCGCAACGCCGCGATCACTGCGTCGCGAAGCACCGTCACATGCTCCAGCACGCTGCCTGCGAAAGCAAACCGCGGCGCAATAGCCTCGCCTTCCATCCGCTCCAGCTTGCGGTGCGTCAGCAGCGCGAGCTCTGCCAGCTCCTGTCCTTCCTGAACCAGCAAGACGCGCGCGATTGCATCCCCTGCCTCCGCGCTGGCCTGCACCAGCGGCGTCAGCGCCGCGAACTCCGTCAGGTCGCACGTGTTCGCATAAGCAACCAGATCGTCGACATCCTTTAATCCCCAGTGCGCGAGCACCCGCGCCAGCAGCGAAGTCTCGCGTTCATCGTCTATCGCGCGAAAGATGTCGCGCAATGCACGTTGCCCAATGCGGTGGCCCGAACCCTGGTCGGCTAGCATCGGCCCGTGCCCGCCGACGCCGGTCATGGACCCGTTCGGTGCACGCCCCCTCACGTTCGATCCGGTGCCTGCGAGAACCAGGATGCCGTGCGAATCCGGGAATGCCGCATCGAGCGCAATCTCCACGTCGCCGAGAAGCAAGAGCCGGCCGCCAACCCGCGACCCCAGCTCTTGCCGCAGCCAGTCCGTGACCAGCGGCACCGTGTCCCCCGCCGTCCCGATGCATGTGACCTCGACATCTCGAAGCGAGCCGCCTGACTGTGCTTCGAGCTCCGCGAGAGCCATCCTCAGATTTTCTGTGGCGACCTCGGCAGACACGCGCATCCGCTTGATGCTCCCGCTCCGGACCATGCCCAGCACGCGCCTCTCATCCGCAAGCATGTAGTCCGCCTTTGTTCCACCGGCGTCGATTGCGAGAAATAAGCTCACCCCCAAACCTCCTCCGCGGTTGAATTTGCCGTCGTCTCTGTGGTCGAACGCCGGTCAGGCCGCTCCCGCGAGTTCCGATGGAAAGAGATTAACCGCTCGGCCCGCCGCCGCGCTCAACCCGGGGAAGCCGCTACGACAGAACTGACCGATTCGTTCAAAATATAGACCGTAATCGTCACAAATATGCTCTTTTCGCTCATTTCTACTTGACATATGCTCATTACGAAACATACGCTTCCTCTCATTCGGCTATGGCTGGTGTTCCACTTTTTGGAGAGAATCCGGTGATTAGACAACTTCGCTTGCACATGTTCGTTGGCCTTATTGCCTGCACGTTTTGCGCATTCGGCGCATTCGCGCAGACCGTAACCGGTGGCGTGACCGGGACCGTCACCGATCCGAGCGGCGCGGCCATTCGAGGCGCGGCCGTCACTGCCCACGATCTGGACACCAACGTGTCCACGCCCACCACGACGAACGCCGACGGTGTTTATCACATCGAACATCTGCCCATCGGCAGGTATGAAGTCATTGTGAATGCCAACGGGTTCAGCCGTCAGACGCTGCCCTCGTTCAGCCTGGAAGCCCTGCAAACGGTGACGTTCAACGCGAAGCTCGCCGTTGAGGGATCGACCGCCTCCGTGGAGGTATCCTCCGCCGCGCCGATTCTGGACACGCAGGACTACACCATGAGCAGCACGTTCACAGCGAACACCATCGCGAACTTTCCGCTGAACGGTCTGGACTTCAGCGCGCTCACGCTTTATACGCCCGGAGCGGTCAGCACCTATGGCAACACCGCCACGAACGTCATTGAGCGCGACACCTATTACAGCGACTCGGTGAACGTGAACGGCAACCGTGCCCAGGCAAATAACTACACGCTTGAAGGCATCGACATGAACGAGACCTTCAACAACGAGATCGCCTACAGCCCGGCGCCGGCAGCACTCGATGAGATTCAGGTTGTTACAGCCAACTCACCCGCCGAACTGGGCAACGTAAACGGCGCGGGAGTCGTAAGCGTGCTCAGGAGCGGCACCAATCACTTCCACGGATCGCTGTACGGCTACCTGCAGGACTATCGTCTGAACGCGAACACCTGGCAGAACAAGAACCAATCACCTGTTATTCCCAAGAACCCGTTTTCGCAGGACCAGTTTGGGGCCACTCTCGGCGGCCCAATTCTGCACAACAGACTCTTCTTCTTCGTCGACTATCTTGGCTCGCGCTATCATCACGGCGGCATTGGCACCTCCAGCGTGCTGACTGCAGCGATGAGAACCGGAGATTTCTCCGCGTTACTGCCCCAGGGTTGCGGTGAGGACAGCGTGTACCAGGGGGTGGGATCGAACGGCGTGGCGACGTGCAAGGACAGCCAGGGCAACGTCACGCCCGACACCTATCAGCTCTATGACACGCTGAACAATAACAAGCCGTTCGTCGGCAACGTGGGCATTCCGATCACGAACCCCGTAGCCAAGTTCCTCTTCGCGAATCCCTCGTTGTATCCACTGCCAAACGCGGCGCCCACGGACGGTATTGCAGCCGACAACTACCAGGGAAACCAACGTACCTTCAAGGCCAACAACCAGGGCGATATCAAGATCGAATATGACAAGAGCGATAAGGACAAGCTCACCGGCTTCTACTCCATGTCCACGGCCTATGACGGGACCACACCTCTGCTGGCGATCAGCTTCTCCGGGCCGAATCTGTATCCCACCAAGCTGGGCGGCCTGACCTGGGTACATACCTTCTCACCTGCTTTTGTGAACTCGTTCCGCCTCGGCTTCACACGGGTCGTGTGGGCGCAAAACTTCTCCGTGGATTCCACGGGGCAGTTCGGCCTGGGCGGCGATGCGAAGGTTGGCATCAACTTCCCCAACCAGAGCGTGCCCGGTTACACCTACCAGAATCTCAACGGCATCTTCGCCGGCGGCAACCCGGTGACTGGTGGCGGTCTGATCGACAACACCTACCAGTACCTGGATGAGGCGAGCTGGCAACACGGCCGCCACTACTTCAGCTTCGGTGTCTCGGCCCTTCGCTATCAGAACAACTATCCGACCGCAAACAACAATGGCTACCTTGGCAAGCTGAACTATACCGGCCAATATACGAGCGACGCGTCGATCGGCACCGGCGGATATCCAGCAGCGGACTTTCTGCTTAGCCGCATCAGCTCGGCCGCAGCCACGCTGGCCAGCGTCAACGTCGGACAACGGCAGTGGCGCACCGGTATCTACGCAACCGACGACTTCAAGCTGACCCCTAGCCTGACTCTCCACTACGGCTTCCGTTACGAGATTGATGAGCCTTGGGTCGAGCAAAACAACAAGACGGGCAACGTGAATCTGACCACTGGGCAGATTATCTACGCGGACCACATTCCCGCTGGCGCGCCGCCAAATTCGGGCCTCTGCTCCAACCGCGCCTGCTATGACTGGAACTTTCACCAGTTCATGCCGCGCGTGGGCTTTGCCTGGCAGGTCGATCCGCGTTTCGTCGTCCGCGGCGGCTACAGTGGTTCCAGCTTTTTTGAAGGCAACTCCAGCAATCAACGTCTGACCTCAATCACGCCCTTCATCCAGGCGATTCAAACGCCCAGCCTGACCGTAGCCGCCGGCAATGTCCCTACGCCCTACACCACCCAGACTGCCTTCGATGTCTCAGCCCAGCCCGGCGGAACCTACAACACCTATCCACAGAACATGCAGCCGGCATACGTGCAGAACTACAACCTCACGCTCGAATATGCGCTGACACATCTGCTCAGCCTGCAGGTCGGATACGTTGGAGAGACCGGGCAGCACATTGAGGACTACGGCAACGTAAACCAGTACAAGATCCCGGGCGATCCCACCTCGGCGCCCTTCTACAACAACCCTTACATCGGCTGCAAGTCACCACAGGCCACGCAGGTCTGTTCGAATGGTCTGCTCATCACCGAATCCCGCGCGATGATGAACTACAACGGGCTTCAAGCTGTGCTGCGGCAGAGGTTGTCAGACACTGGCCTCGAGTACCAGGTGAACTACACGTATTCGAAGTCCATGACGAACGCCGTAGGCAACTATGGGTTGAATACCGGCGGCTACAACGGCGATCCTGGGTTCCAGAACTACTATGACAGCCACGCAGACTATGGCGTGGCAGGCTCTGACGTGAAGCACAACCTCAACGGGACTGCGACCTATGCGCTTCCTCTGGGCCACGGACGCAAGTACATGAACAATGCGAACCGGATCGTCGACGAGGTGCTCGGCGGCTGGAAGGTTAGCGCAGGATTTATGTTCTACAGCGGTTTCCCGGACACCATCACCGGCGGAGGCAGCGGCGTGAACAGCTACGGCGCCACGCGTGCTGAACAGTATCGGCCGCTGCGCATCGTCAACCGGTCTCGGAATGCCTGGTTTGGTACGGATCCCTCGGCGCAGCCCTGCACCGTCGCCGGTGTCGACAACGGCGTCTGCGCCTTCGGCGTGCCTGCGCAGAACACCTTCGGCAACTCCGTCAATGGTTCGGTGCGCGGTCCGGGCTTCCGCGATGTGGATCTATCCGGATTCAAGGACTTCCGTATTATTCGCGAACAGTTCCTTGGCTTCCGCGTGGACGCCTTCAACGCGTTCAACATGGTCAGCTTCGGCAATCCCGATCTTGGCCTGGGACCGCACTTCGGGTACCTCGCGCAGGAGAGCAATATCCGTTCCGTTGAGCGGCATTTACAGTTCTCAGCCAACTACCGTTTCTAATCGGCAGCATGACTAGTTCTGAATGGACTCCCCATGGCTGTGATTGAAATTGCAGTTGACTCAACCGAATCGGCCCTCGCCGCCCAGCAGGGCGGCGCGCAGCGCGTCGAGCTCTGCAGCGCCTTGCGCGAAGGTGGCCTGACCTCCAGCCTGGGCCTCGTGCGCACCGTGCGATCCGCCTGCACCATCGCTCTGTTCGCAATCGTTCGACCGCGCGGCGGGGACTTTCTCTACACCGCCGACGAGTTTCGCGCCATGCAGGAAGACATCCGCATCATGGGACAGGAAGGAGTGGATGGCGTCGTCTTCGGTCTTCTCACGCCGGACGGTCAGGTCGACAAAGACCGCACGCGTGCCCTCGTAGACCTCGCCCGCCCCATGGAAGTGACATTCCATCGTGCCCTCGACATGACGCCTGATCCCGAACATGCCCTGGAAGACGTGATCACCTGCGGCGTGCAGCGGGTCCTTACGTCAGGAGGCGCATCCTCCGCGTGGGCAGGCCGCAAACGTCTGCGCGCTATGGTTCAACAGGCCGCCGCCCGGATCACGATCGTCGTCGGCGGTGGTGTTCGTCCTGCACAAATCTCGCGCCTCATGGCCAGCACCGGCGCTACCGAATTTCACTCCTCCATGCGCCGCATGATGCCAAGCCCAATGCGCTTTCAGGCGAGGAAGCTCAACCTCGGCGAGCCTGGCGTAGATGAGTTCAGCAGAAACATGGTGCTGGCCGAGGAAGTGCGGGAGCTCCTTGCCGCCGCACAATCGCAGGAGACATAGGATCACACGCACCGCTAACTTGCGCATGCGCTTCAACCGCACACGATTCAACAAGGATTCGTAGAATACCGCCATGGCTCAGAAGACCGAGAAGCGCGCGAAGGAGATCCTCCACCTCCTCCTTCATCAAGGCAAGACCTCCGTAGAGCAGCTCGCGGAGCACTTCCGAACCTCATCGACAAGTGTTCGCCGCGACCTTGCGCGGCTGGAGGAGCAGGGCCTCGTGCATCGCACACGCGGCGGCGCCATGCTCGCCGGTCAAACCTACGAGCCGTTCCGTTTCGATGCTACGTTCACCGAACGTGAGAAACGCTTTCAGCGCGAGAAACAACTCATCGCCACCAAGGCGGCCACGCTCATCGCCGACGGCGAAACCATCGGCTTGACGGCCGGCACAACCACTACACAGGTTGCGCGCGCGCTGCGCGGACGCGAAGCTGTACGCGTTCTCACCAACGCTGTAAACATCGGCCTCGAACTCAGCGCTTCCGAAGGGCCGCAGACTACGCTGACCGGCGGTTGCATGATGTGGCCTGGCGCGTTCTCGCTCACTGGGCCGACAGCGCTCGAAGCCATCGAAGGATTCGTCCTCGACCGCATACTTCTCGGGGTCACAGGCATCGACATAGAGCACGGCGCCACCATGATCGAGATCGAAGAAGCCGCTGTTTCCCGCGCGATGGTCCGCAAGGCTCGAGAGGTTGTCGTCGTCGCGGACTCCAGTAAAGTCGGCATGACCAGCCACGCCATCATCTGCGGCATTCAGAAGATCAACGTACTCGTCACCGACAGCGGCATCCCGGAAGACGCGAAAGCAGAGCTCGAGCGTTACGGCGTGCGTGTCCTCATCGCGGACCTATAGGCTTATGTCCTGTATCGAATCCATTGACCAGCAGCGTCCTTCAACGAATCGACGCAGTCTAATTGCACGTCTGGCAACAAGATGCGTCACGCTGGCGCTGCTATCGCTTGCGGCTCTTACGGCTCCTGCACAACAGAACTTCGTGGATGTAAAACCCGCTCCACAGCAGAGTGCCTGGCAGGATCGCGAGTTTGGCGTCATACTCCACTTTGGCACCAACACATTTCTTAATCGCGAGTGGGGCGATGGCACCGCAGACCCGAAGGTATTCAACCCCACTGCGTTCAACCCGGATCAATGGATGGAAGCCATTAAAGCCGCGGGCGCAAGTTACGTAGTCTTCGTCGCCAAGCACCATGACGGCTTTGCGCTCTGGCCCACGGATCAAACCACATACAGCGTGAAGGCAAGCCGGTGGCACGACGGCAAAGGCGATGTCGTCGGTGATGTGGAGAAGGCCGCTCGCCGCGCGGGACTCGGCTTCGGAATTTATCTTTCGCCATGGGATCGGCACGAGCCGCGTTACAAGGACGCTGCCGCCTACGACGACTACTACTGTGCCGAGATGACCGAGCTCGTCACGCGCTACGGCGAGCTTGTGGAATGGTGGCTCGATGGCGCCGGCAGCGCTGGCCACGTCTACAACTTCGACAAATACATCGAGACCCTGCGTACCTACCAGCCCAATACCATCGTCTTCGCCGATACCGGGCTCTTCGAGTACGGCGACGCGCGTTGGGGAGGCGATGAGTCAGGCAAAATCGACTACGAGAATTGGAACGTTATCGACCGCCACGGGCAGCTGCGTTGGCGTCCCATCGAAGTGGACACCCCACTGCGCAAACTCCATTGGTTTTGGCATCCGCACGACGAATCGTCGCTGAAAACTGTTCCGGAGCTCATGGACAGCTACGAACACTCCGTCGGGCGCGGAGGTCAATGGATGCTCGGCGTCGCGCCCGACAACCGCGGCCTTCTGCCCGACGCCGATGTGAAACGCCTGCACGAGCTCGGCGCAGCCATCCACGCTCGCTACGGCCGGCAGGCAAACCTCGCCGCACACGCCGTTGCAGCAGATGCGAACGCAAAACTCGCCTTCGACAACGATTGCGACACATTTTGGAGCGCGCCCGAGGGCTCGCACGCAGCCGCTCTGGAACTCCGCCTGCCCGCGCCCGTCACTGTCGACCGAACCCTCACGATGGAGTGGCTCGTCGATGGTCAGCAAGTGCACCGCTATCGCATTGAGGCGATGGCCGACGGCCAATGGAAAACTCTCGCGGAGGCCCAGGCAATCGGGCACGAGAAGATCGACATCTTTCCGCCTGTAACCGCAACCCGCTTCCGCTTGAACATCCTCACCAGCGCCGGCACCGCCCGCATCCGCGAGTTTCAGGCATTCGCCGCCCAAAAACCTGCCAACTGAGTGAGTCGGATGCTCTCGGCTCAGTCGCGTGTCGCAAGAGCGCCGGACAAAATCGGCTCCGTAGTCGACTTGAGCGCGTCTGCAGAATCGCCTAGCAGATCAAATATCGTGACAGTATTTTGCCCGTGCTGCAACCAGCAGCCCGGTGTATACAGAGCGAACTGCGGGCCGATGGACCAGAAGCGGCCGAGCGGCTGCGTTCCGAGCCACGCGAACCCTTTGTGCAGCTCGCGTGTGTCGAGGTACGTGTCCGCAGGTTTTGTGACACTCAGCGTAGCTTGATAAAAGCACGGGCCCGTGCACGGTCCAGCCACGAATCGCACACGCGACAGATCGTCCATCGGTAGTGAGTAAATCTCCCAGCGGCGCGGCGTTTTGCCATCGAGTGTCACCGCGCCGGTCAGCCCTTTTCGTTCCGTACGAATCACCTTCGTAAAGTTCACGCGGCCGCTGTTTTCAACCAGGATGTCGAGTGTGGCAGCATGCGCCTGGCGCGGTATATCAATCGAATCGGTGCCAAGCCGGCGATCGAGCGTTCCGACGAGTTGCTGGTCAACGTACACCTGCGCGTAGTCATGCAGCCCCTCCAGCACCAGCTTGCCGCCTCCACCTTCATCAATACTCGTGCGGTACAGCACATACCCATAAGCCTGGTCCATGTCTTCAAACGTCAGCGGGGTCTCGGCATTCACCGGCGTAGGAAGATTGCGCCACAGCGATGCCGACGCCGTCATCGCCGAAACCGGAAAGGCCTTACGCGCACTCAGCCTCGGGACCTTCAGAGGATGCACTCCCGTTGTTTCTTCAATCGCTTTCCGAAAGGCAAAATACTTCGCGCGCGGATCGCCGTTCTCCGCCAGCGGAGCGTCATAGTCATAGCTCGTCGTATCCGGCTGATAATTGCTTCCGTTGGAGTTCGCACCGTTCATCCATCCAAAGCTGGTGCCGCCCTCAAACATGTACATGCTCACCGAGTCGCCCTGCTCGAGCATCCATCGCAGCTCGGCTGCCTCTTTGTCGCCGTCGGTTACGTGATGCTTTTCGCCCCAGTGATCAAACCATCCAGCCCAGTACTCGCCGCTCATCCGCGGGCCGTCAGGACGAAGCTCCTCGAGCCTGGCGAAAGCGCCGTGCGCATCTCCCGTTCCGAAGTTGATTACCGCCGGAAGCTCGGGAAGAGAACCTTTGGGGAGCTGCGCGGGTCCGTCTGCGGTGTAAAGCACACTATCGCCGATGCCCGTCTTGACCAACTCGTCCTTCAGACCTTCGAGGTAAGACTTGTCATCTCCAAACGAGCCATACTCGTTTTCAAGCTGCACAGCAATGATCGGTCCACCGTTCTTTGCCAGAAGCGGTGTGACCTCCTGGGCAAGACGCGCAAGCCAGGCATTGACCGCGGCAGTGTACTTCGGCTCCGTTGATCGCAGCGTAAGAGTGCGGTCCTTCAGCAGCCACGCAGGATAGCCGCCGAGCTCCCACTCCGCGCACACATACGGTCCCGGCCGAAGGATGACGTTTAGACCCTCCGCCTGCGCTTCGCGGATGAACTCTGCAAGGTCGTTCTGGCCCGAGAAGTCGAACACTCCGGGACGCGGCTCGTGCACGTTCCAGAACACGTACGTTGTAATCGTGTTGAGTCCCATCGCACGCGCTTTACGCAACCGGTCCCGCCAGTACGGACGCGGAACGCGCGTGTAATGCATCTCGCCGGAGATGATCTGAAACGGTTTGCCGTCCATCAGAAACTGTCGTCCGCTTACGGTCAGCGTGTGTCGCGCCGGCATCGCCGGAGCTGTGACCCCAGCCCGCGCCGCCTTCGATTCGGCCGAGACACCGATGCTAAACAGGGTCACGCAGAGCAAGGCAGCGCGCAGCGGAATCGCCATAGGTTTCCTTTTGGGCATGTTATGAATCTCCCCGGGCCGTTCTGGACTTGGTGTCACTTTCCAATGCAGAACGTCGAGAAGATCCGGTTAAGAATATCGTCTGAGGTCGTTTGACCCGTAAGCATGTCGAGCGCCCGCAGCGCCCCGTGCAGGTCGGCCAACAAAAACTCGTGCGGTACGCCAGTATCATTGGCCGTCTCGGCTGCGCCCAACGATTCCAGTGCAGCGCCAACCGCCTCCTGCTGCCGCAGCGAGTTCAGCACGCCGCTCGCGACCGTTTCACCTCCCGCCTGCAACAGGGACAGAATCCCGGACCGAAGCTCTTCGACACCTTGGCCCGTCACCGCGGACGTCAGGATGCCGTGCCCCGCAGCGCTCGCCGAGCCTCCCACCAGATCGGCCTTGTTCCTGACCACCAGATGAGGCCGCTCCTCCAGCGACTGAAGCAGCTCCGCCTCCTGCTCGTGGAGCATCGCCGTTGCATCGAGGACCACAACCACGAGGTCGGCGTCGGCGAGCGCCTCTCGCGAGCGCTCAATCCCGAGCGCCTCCGCCTCATCCGCCGGAGACTCGCCCGCCAGCCGCAGCCCTGCCGTGTCAATCAGCCGTAGAGGCACGCCTCCAACCGCCGTCGCTTCTTCCACCGTGTCGCGGGTAGTCCCCGGCAGCGGCGTTACGATCGCGCGCTCCCGCTCCAGCAGCCGGTTGAACAAAGAACTCTTGCCCACATTCGGCCGGCCAACCAGCGCCAGCGACGCTCCGTCGCGCAGCCGATGGCCTTGCGCATAGCTGCGCGCCAGCCGCTCCAAAGGCTCCCGGACAAAAGCCAGCGTGGACCCGATCTGCTCCCGCGAAACCACATCAACGTCGTCCAGTTCGCCGGCCGCAAAGTCCATCCCCGCCTCAAGCAGAGCGATCAGCGTCACCAGCTGCTCCTTAATAGGTGTCACCCGCCGCGAGAGCGCGCCTCCAAGCTGCTGCGCCGCCATACGTGCCTGTTCCAGTGTCTGCGCCGCGATCAAGTCATGCACTGCTTCAGCCTGGATCAGGTCCAGCCGGCCGTTCAGGAACGCCCGCTCCGTGAACTCACCCGGCCTCGCCAGCCGCGCCCCAAAACTCAGCGCGGAACGCAGCAGTGTATCGAGCACGACTGGCGATCCATGCGCCGCAATTTCAACTACATCCTCCCCCGTGTACGAGTGAGGTGCAGCAAAAGGCGTGACCACCGCCTCATCAATCGCATAGCCACGCCCATCCTCGTCGGGTGCCCTGGGGTCCACGACCTCGGCCAGTCCGGCCCGGCCAGCCTCCAGATCACGCCGCAGCCGAACCAGTCGCGACGCGATCTTCCACGCCTCGCTGCCCGACAACCGGACAATTCCAATGCCTCCCCGCCCCGGCGGCGTGGCCACCGCGGCGATGGTTTCCGGCACCCAATTGTCTGCCCCAGATCTTCGCATGCCTTCCCGGATGCTAAACCCGCGTGGCTCAATAGGATCGCTTCACCGATTAGTCGCATCGGGACCCATATAGTTTTCCGTATGTGTCATACCAAACAGAGGAGTTAAACAGCTCCCACAAAAGGTGTAAGTTCAATATTTTCAGCAACCAAAGGGATGGCATGAGACTTGCAACACCGATTGCCCGTTGAACCCGCGAATGTGGTCTTTTCGACCGCATATCTAGGTTCCCCGAAGGGGTGTTCAGTGAGAACATTTATCCGAAGCATTTTCCTGGTCCTGACAATGCTGTTGCCGATCGCGGCAGTTGCACAAGACCAGTCCGCAGTTGCCGGCAGCCTGAACGGTACAGTGACAGATCCAACCGGCGCCGCCATTCCAGACGCGACCGTTGCCGTTTCCGGGCCCCAGGGAACACTCACATTGCATACAGATAACCTTGGCCGCTTCACAGCCTCCAACCTCCGTCCTGGTTATTACGACGTGAGGGTTACGAAGGGCGGCTTCTCGGCAACTGAGGCCAAGCACAGCGAGGTCACCGCCGACGTCGCGTCAACTCTGACCATCAAGCTGGGAATCGGCAGCGAGTCGACGACAGTTGAGGTCACCGCGGCCGCCGTGCAACTGGACACGCAGAACACAGCGATCACCTCGAACCTTACCGACACCTTCTATAACAGCGTTCCGATGCAGCGCAACGTGAGCGCCATCTTCTACGCCGCTCCGGGCGTTGCGGCCGGCCAGGTCAACACCACCCCCAACGCCATCGGACCCGGACAGTCGAACCCGTCCATCGGCGGCGCCTCCGGCCTTGAGAACCTCTACGTCGTCGACGGCGTCACCATCACGGATCAGGCCTTCGGCAGCATCGGCACCTTCAACCGCTATCACGGCGCGCTGGGTACGGGCATCAACCTGACTTTTGTGAAAGAGGTGGACGTCAAGACGACTGCCTTCGAGCCTCCTTACGGCAAGGCCACCGGCGGTATCGTTCAGATCGTTACCAAGTCCGGCGGCGACCAGTTCCACGGAGCCCTCAGCGCGTACTTCGCTCCTCCGATGTTCTATGCCAGCCGGTACAACTACGACCAGTTCGGCTATGTGAACAACTCCTACTCGAGCACGCTCTCAAACCCGGCGTTCGATGCTTCGGCTGAACTCGGCGGCTACATCCTGAAGCACAAGCTCTTCTTCTTCGGAGCGTGGGACCCATCTCTGACCCGGAACTACATCGCCGCCGCCAAGACTGCTCCAGCGCAGTCGATTGCGCTCGGTACGATCCATTCCAGCACGACCGCCCTGAGCTACGCGGGCAAGCTGACCTACAAGCTCACCGACCGCACCACGCTTGAGGCGACGGCCTTCGGCGATCCTTCCCGCCACAACGTGGTTCCGAACAGCCTCTCGAGCACGGTGCCCACCACAACCGAGAGCTCGTGGAACTTCGGTTCCGAGGATGAGCTGATCCGTCTTGACTCCGCCCTCACGAACACCTGGACCGTGGACGCAGCCTACGCGTACAACCACAACCACTTCACCGAAATTCCGGCCTTCAACCAGTACGAGGTCATCAATACGGTTGGCAACTACACCACCCCGACGTCGCCGCAGGTGATCACCGGCCTCGGCGCTTATGAGCCCTCCAAGAACAACACTTACAGCATCGAGGCCAACACTTCGAAGATCTTCCAGTTGTGGGGTCAGCACACCTTCAACGTCGGGTATGGATATGACCACACCGACTTCCTCGATATCCCGGCCCGCTCCGGCGCGCTGTTCGCGATACCGGGAACAAACTACCAGGGTAACCCCATCCCGGGTATGAAGGCGTCGGCGGTCGGTCAGATGGACAACGCGATCTTCCAGATCATCCCGGCCAACACGACCGATCTTACCGACCAGACCTGCACGAAGTGCGCGGTCCTTAATGGTGCCCGTGTATACGCCAGCGTCTACCGCGGAACGTACCAGGGCCTCTATGTCAACGCCACCGGCCGCTATCACCAGGCCTTCGGCGAAGACGTGTACGAGATGAATCGCCACCTGACCTTCAACATCGGCGTTCGCTGGGAGCAGCAGCGCGTAGGCGGCCAGGTGCTGAACTACAACTTCGGACCGAGCTGGTCGCCGCGTATGGGCGTCAACATCGACCCGACCGGAACCCAGAAGAGCAAGCTCTTCTTCAACTTTGGCCGCAACTACTGGGCGATGCCTCTGGATGCCGCCATCCGGCAACTGGGCAACGAGCAGGATGCAACCAAGTTGTACTTCGCCCCGACTATCGCCTCTGACGGGACGATCAGCGTCAATCCTACCCAGGGTAACGCTCTGAATGGAACCCCCCAGAAGACGGTCGCCGGCGTCCCTGCGAACTTCGGCGGTCCGAGCTTCGCATCCTCCACGGGTGAAGGTATCATCCCGGGAACAAAGCAGGAGTACGAAGACGAGTACGTCATCGGCTTCGAGCGCAACCTCTCCCGCTCGCTGGTCTTCAAGGCCCGCTACACGGACCGCCGTCTCGCCCGGGTGATCGAGGACATCGGATCGCAATCGCCTGAAGGCTCGACGATTCTTCCGAACTACAACGGAGGTATCGCCAACCCCGGCCCAAGCACAGACATCGCGGTGAACGAGCAGGAAGTCACCTATACTCAGGCGCAATTCCTCGCCAAGAACCCGGGAAAGGTCGTCCACAGCGCGCCTGCCGGAGCGGGCGGAACCCCTCCTGCCGTTGCGGGAAACTATGTTCCTGTTCTGACGGGCTGCACTGAGGACAACGACACGTACTTTTCCAACGGCGGGCCCTTCACTGCCCCCAACGGCAGCAATGCCGGCGGTGCCTGCTTCCTGAACAAGAGCACTGCGGACGCGGGTCCGGGCGATGGCATTCCGGATGGTTTCGTGAAGCCGATTCGCCGCTACAACGCAGTCGAATTCGAGGCCATCAAGCGCTTCTCCAACCACTGGCTGGCAGACGTCAACTTCCGCTGGGGCAACCTCTGGGGCAACTACGAAGGTGCGTTCCGCAACGACAACGGCCAGGCCGACCCTGGCATCAGCTCGCTCTTTGACTTCACCCCCGGCAAGCTCGGCCTGCTTGGCGACCAGTTTGCGCCCGGCTTCCTGAGCACCGACCGCCGCGTCGTGGGTAATCTGTTCCTGAGCTACAACGTCGGCACGGATACACCTTGGCTCAGCGGTCTGCACGGCCTCACGGTTGGCGCGGGCCTCCGCGGACAGTCGGGCGTTCCGCTCAGCTATCTCGCTGACCACCCGATATACCAAAACCAGGGTGAAGTTCCAGTCGGAGGCCGCGGCGCCGCAGGACGTACACCGGCAGCCGAGCAGCTCGACATGCACCTCGACTACGGCGTACCGATGGGAGAGAAGTATCACCTGAAGCTGGCGATGGACTTCTTCAACGTCACCAACAGCCAGTTCGAAACCGGCCGCGAGCAATACTCGGAGCTGGCCAGCACGTTCGCGCAGAACAAAGACTTTGGCCGTCCCACCTCGTTCCAGGGCCCGTTCTATGCCCGTGGATCGGTGCGGTTCGAGTTCTAGCCGACAACTCAACTCTTCTACACTATGAGGAGGGAGGCCGATGGCCTTCCTCCTCTTCTTCTTTTCACCCCAGTAAGCCAACTCGCTGGATCACCGTTTCAAGGAGCACCGTTGTTCCGTTCGCGACTCGCCCTTCTGCTCGTTCTGGTGTTCACCGCTGGCTTTCTGACCCCGGCTGCCGCTCTACCCCGTGCGGACAAAGCGGAGAAGAACCTTTCGGAACGCTACAAGCACTGGCTCGACGAGGAGGTCCCATACATCATTGAGACCCAGGAGCGCACGCAGTTCCTCGCGCTGCACACCGACGCGGAGCGCGACAGCTTTATCCAGGCGTTCTGGAATGCGCGCAATCCGACTCCCGGCTCCGACATCAACACCTACAAGGAAGAGCATTATCGGCGACTCGCCTATGCCAACGAGCACTTTGGCGCTGTGAACCTGCAGAATGGCTGGCGCACAGACCAGGGCCGCATCTACATCACGTTGGGCGCTCCGCAATCGATCGTGACGTACCCGAGCCCGCGCAACGTTCGTCCGTTGGTGGTCTGGTTCTACAGCTCGCCATCTCCCGCGCTGCCGTCATATTTCTACATCGTCTTCTTCAAGCGCAGTATCGGCGAGCCGTATACGATCTACTCGCCATATCAGGACGGGCCGAACAAATTAGTCACAGGACTCGAGGACCTGAACGATCAGACGCGCAGCCTGAAGAGCATCCGCAAGTCGTTGGGGGATGAGGTCGCCCGATTGGCCGTTTCGCTCTTGCCAACCGAGCCCGTCGATCTCGATAACTTCTCGCCCACCATGATGTCGGACGAGATGCTCGCCACCATCCGCACCTTGCCAGACAATGCGCTCGAGAAACAGCAGCTCGCCCTCCGCCGGCGTCAGGAGAAGGTGACCGCCAGCATTCTCACCACAACCGGCACGCCCCACGTCGGTTACACGGTCTCGCGCGATGAACGCGGCCTGAGCACCGTGAATTACCTGATCCAGTTCCCCGAACCCGATGCGACCCTCATCGGCGAGCGCAAGGACAAGACCCTCGGCTACGACCTCACGCTGCAGAACCACATCACCACCGAGTCCGGCGCGCCTGTGTATGACGACTTCGTTGTGCTCACCGGAGGCCTGCAGCCCGGCCAGGCCGACGCCGGCCGCAAAAAACCGTTCGCTGCCGAAGACCGTTTCCCTCTTGTGCCAGGCCGCTACATCATCCAGTCGACTCTGACCAACAATCTCACTCTCGCTGCGCATCGCACGCTGCAAACCGTCGTCGTTCCGCAGCCTTCAACCGCAGCGCTCGGCATCTCCGAGCCATTCGTCTACAACGGCAATCCGGTCCGTGATGACGGCAGCACGCTTCCGTTCTCCGTCGCCGATGTGCGCTTCAGCCCACGTGCGGTTGGCACGCTCACCCTGCACGCCGGCGACCGCATCCCTGTCGTCTTCCAGCTCTGGGTCCCGAAAGACGCGAGCGGCAAGCCCAAAACCGCGCCCATACAGCTCCACTACCTCTACGGCTCACCGATTTCCGGCGGCAAGCCCATCGACGAGTCTGACGAGACCGTCGACCCGTCCAACGCGGACCCTGCGGGCAACTTCGTCACGGGCCACACCTTCCAGACTGCCGACATCACGCCCGGCACCTACCGGCTCATCATTCGTGCCACGCAGGAGGGCAGCGCGCCCGTGTTCTCCACCATGACCCTCCGCGTCGTTCCGCAGGACATTCCCGTCGGCGACTGGACGGCCTACGGTCCTGCGCGGCCCGATCAGGATGAACAGAAGCGCGCGCTTGCCGCAAAGGCCCAGGCCAAGGTCGATCAGGCGAAGGTCGCATCCCCCGCGGCAAAGCCCTGAACGCAGTGAATAGTGTGTAGTGAACAAGGCGAAGGCTCAGGTCGATGGTGCCCTTTAGAACTAATCGCTAGCGCGTGCGCCTGCTGCTCTTCTTCGCCGCCTTCTTCGCGGGAATTTTCTTTACAGGAGCCTTCTTCGCCGCTGCCTTTTTCGCCGCCTTCTTTTTCGTCAACGCCTTTTTCGCGGCGCTCTTCGCTGTCGCGGCGGACCTCTTCTGCCGCGCGCTGGCGATGTGCTGCTTGATCTCGGCGTTCAGGTCTTCCACGCTCAGCGTTGTGGCCGATTTGCGCAGCCGCTCCAGCCCATAAAACGCGCGCTTTTCCGGCGAGAACACGTGCACGATGAAGTCCACATAGTCGAGCAGAATCCAGTCCGCCTGCCGCCGCCCTTCAACTGAGTTGGCCAGCGTGTTGAAGTCGCGCTTCATCCGCAGCTCAATCTCGTCCGCGATTGCGACATTCTGCCGCTCGTTGGTTCCATTGCACAGCAGGAAGTAGTCAGTCAGGCCGCTCTCGGCCGGATCCAGCGCCAGAATGCGAATGTCTTCCGCTTTCTTGTCCTCGCATGCCGCCGCGGCAGCGGCCAGCATCCGGTTGGTCTCGTTTGTCGCCATCAGGTTCCTCGTCTTCTAGCCTAGCGAACTAGAGCGGACTTTCGCTCATGTTCCGTACAGGTGGTGTGTTTTGATGTACTCCAGCACCTTCGCGGGTACCAGCTCCGCCGCAGCCTCGTCGTCGCCCAGCCGGTCGCGAATCTCGGTGGCGCTCGCCGGATTCGCGAAGTCACTCAGGATCTCGACGTTTGCACGCTGCTCAGGCGTAAGCCCCAGCGAATTCAGCGCAGACACATCGAAGCCCGGCCGGCTCACCACAATCCACCGCCAACAGCGCAGCAGCTCCTCTGGACGCTTCCACTCCCGTATGCCCAGGAACGCATCTGCGCCCACGACAACGAAAATCTCCGCCGCCGGCAGCTCCGCCCACAGACGCTGAACCGTGTCGACCGTGAAGTTCGGCTCACCGTCCGGTCGCGGCGCGTCAATCGCCGATGCTTCGATTCCCGCCCATCCATCGCACAGCAGCTCCACCATCCGCAGCCGGTCTGCGAATGACGCGTGTGCGCCTCCGGGCTTCAGCGGTTGAACTCCGGCTGGCGCGAGCAGCACGCAGTCCAGCGCAAATCGATCCCGCACTGCGCGCGCCACTGCGAGATGCCCAAGATGCGGTGGATCGAAGGTTCCGCCGAACAGGCCGACTCGCATGCCGTTATCGTAACGTGCGCGCTCGAGCTACTTCGCGCGCAGCCGCCGTCTGCCTTTCGCTGCCGCTCTGCCCAGATCGCCGGCAGGTCGCCGTGGCGCCTTGCGCTTCGCCGCGGCGGTCTCGCCGTGTTTCTCGCGGTTGCGGAAGTCTTCCAGATCCGCCAGATAGTCGTCGAGGTGCTCGTCGCGAAGATGCTCGATTACCCGCGACAGCGGGTGTTCCGGACCGACCTCCTCGTGGCACACCGTCGCCAGATCGAGCAGGTCATGCCAGCTTCCGCCCGCGTCCTGCAACTGCTCCAGGCGTTTGGCCAGCGCCGCGGCCTGCGGGCCGGGCAGGTTCTCGCACTGATAGCGCGCGCGCTTGGCCGCCTTGCGCAGATCGTGCAGGTGATCTTCGCCTCGCTTGCGCGACTCGAGCATGCGTTCCATCCGGCTCTCGATCGGGTCCAGCAGCTGGCTCACTGGAATCTGCTCTTCTGCCGCGGGCTTCAAGCATGCCAGCACCGCTTCGGTGTCACGCGCCAGCTTAGGAAGCTGCTGTTCGATTGCAGCCAGCAGCTTGCGCTCTCCACGCCGGCGATTCTTCGCGATCCTCTTGCGCAGCTTGTTCTGCGCCTTGTCCACGCCCGCGGGCGCCTCGACCGCGGAGGTCATCGTCTTCTCCTGGTTCTTCAGGAGCTTCTCCTGCACATCGCAGTCCCGCACCTTTCCCGCGATGCGGCGCAGCTTGTCCAGCCGCCGCTGCAGCTTGTCCGCCGCCGGCCTGTAGGAAGGAAGCCCATGAACCAGCGCGAGCAGAGCAAGCTGCGCCTCCACGCGACGTGTAGCGGCGCGCAGCTCGTGGACAGCCTTCATCGTCGGATTGGCAAGTCCGACGGACAGCGCGGCCTCGAGCCGCTTGGCGTTCTCGCGCAGCCGTTCCACTGGAGCTGCTGATGGTGAGCTCTGCATTCAATCTATGATGCGCCGAAGGATTTTGGTTGAAAACGGCTCGGGGGTACTCCTGCCCCCTTATTTACGCAAAATCTTCAAAAGACTCAACTTAGTTCCGGACCTTAGGTTTTCAAATTGCGGAACTGTCTTGCACCTCGAAGGGAGAACGCAGCCCGAATGGTGCCAATTCCGGCGGCCGACTTTATCAAGTTGTCAGGACCCTAAGGCGTAGCGGTGCCAGTAAGAGTGACGATGGTCATGGCGCCGGTGGCAAAGTCGGTGATGGTGAGCTGTTCCACAATGGACCCGGTTGTGTGCGGCGAGAAAGCGATAGAGAGCGTGCAGGGTTGCGGCCCGGCAGGGCAGGAGGAACCGCTCGGCAGGGTGAAGTTGCTGTTAGCCGGCAGAGAGAGGGACATTTTGTCGCCGATGGCGTAGCCGTTGGGATCGGTGATGTTGAAGGAGACGGCGGCCCCGGTGGTGTTCACGGCTTGGGAGGGGAATGCGTAGGGGGAGCCGAGTGAGAAGGTTGGCGTCCAGTTAGAGGTGACGCTGGCTACAGCGAGCGTGGCGGACGCAGAAGATGCGCTGTCTGTGAGGACGAGGCTGCCGAAGTAGTGGCCCAGCAATGAAGACGACGAGGTAACGACTACGTTGCAGGTAGCCTGCGGGGCGACGGACCGGCATTGGCTCACGTCGGCAATGAAGCGGGAAGGGTTGGCTCCTGTGAAGACAGCCGTAAGAGTGAGGGTCGTGGTTCCGGTGTTGGTGACGACGATGGTGGCGTTACCGATGCTCTTCGGATCATCGTTCTTTGGAAGGAAGCTGGCGATGGAAGTGGGCTGACTGGTGGCAAAGGACGGACCGGAGCCGGTGGCGGTTCCGGTGAGGAGGATGAACTGACCCGTAGCGGAGCCGCCGGAGTCGAGCGAGAGTTCGGCGGTGCGGGTGCCGGCTGCCGTGGGATCGAAAGTGACGGTGATGTTGCAGACCGAGGTGCCACCGGGGCAGGAGGGCGATGGGCTGGGGCTGACGGAAGTGGTGACGGCGGAGACGGTGAAGTCGCCGGGGTTAGCGCCGCCGATGGTGAGCGAGGCTGCGGGTGAGCCACTGATGACGGGAACAAGCTTGCCGCCAACGGTCTGAGTGCTGACGTTTCCGAGCTCGATGGCGGCCGTCTGGCTGTACCCGACCTGGTTGGGCGGGAATGCGACGGTGCCGTTCACAACATTGTTCTGGAGGAGGATCGCGCTGCTGTTTGTGACGATGTTCGCGGTCTGGAAGCCGGCCCCGTTGGATGCGTCGTCGTGAACATACGCCTCGCCGCCGACTCCGGAGGGGAAATTCTGATAGCTGGACCAGGCTTCGGTGAGCTGGTTCTGAAGACTGAAGGTGCAGCTGGATCCGGCGGGAATGGCAGCGGTGCAGTTATCGCCGGAGATCGTGTAGACGTGCTGAGTCTGTGAGCTACCGGTGGTAGAGGCGCCGGGATAACCCAGGTTCAATGGCGCGCTGCCGGTGTTGGCGAGGGTGAGGTCTTCGTTGGCTCCCCAAATATCAAAAGTGAAGGAGCTGGGGGAGAGGCTTGCCGTGCTGTTGCCCGGTGACAGACCGGTGATCGAGAGCGGGACGGAGAGGGCCGTGGCCGATGCGGATGAGTTGATGGTGAGCGTGCCGGAGTCCGGTCCGGCCTGTGTGGGCGATGCGGAGACGGTAAAGGTGCAGCTTCCGCCCGGGTCGAGCGCGGCGCGGCAGCTTTGCGGAGGCATGGTGAAGGTGGCTCCGGAAGCGCCGGTAACGGAGATGGAACTGACGGTGACCGTAAAGGAGCCGTTATTTGTAAGCGTGAAGCTTTCAGCCGGAGATGTGAAGGAGGAACCAACGACCGTGGCGGGGAAGGTGGCCGACAAGGGCGTGACCTGAAGAGCGCTACCGCCGGCGGGAGGCGTAAGAGCTACCTGGAAGGTGGAGGGCGCAGAGAGAAGTGTTGGCTGAAAGGGCGGAGTGGGTGGAACAAGAGCATACAGCGAGCTGATGTTCAGGGTGGGGTTGTTGACGATGTTGAGCATCGCCTGGATGGTGTTGGTGGGCGCGGGGTTGGGACTGACGGTGGTGAGAGAGAAGAGCTGGCCGCAGAGCGAGCCGTCGCCGGCGGTGCCGCCGGTAGAGTTGATGCATGCGGAAAGGATGTCGGCGAATGTGTTCAGCTCGGCCGTGGGGACGGTGAAGCCGGAGGGTGCGCTGGCGCCCGGTGAGAGGCCAGTGGGGATGTCGACGAGTTGGTCCGCAAGGATGAAAGCATAGAAGAGGTGGGAATCGACACCAGCAGCGCCGATGGATGATGCCGGGCTCGTCGAGCTCATGTACGGTGCAAGCGCCGAGACGGCGGCGACTGTCGTGAGCTCATCGATGTTGATGAAAGTGGAGGGTGAGAGGCTGGAGCAGGGGCCGAGCGCGGCCATCAGTGCGATGTCTGGATTGGCGGTCGAGAGGCCGGGGTTGCCGCCGGTGGCGACGATGTACACCTGCGTGGCACCCGTGCAAGAGTAAAGACCCGTAATGGAGAAGCTGCCGCTCGCGTCCGAGGTGACGGCGGAGGTCAGAAGCGGCGTCGCTGCCGAGCCGTCGCTACTGGTGCCCACGCTATACAGCTGGATGCTCGCGCCCACGACAGGCTGCTGGCCACCGTGCACACTCCCGCTCCGCTGCCCGGTGACAGGCACAGAGTGCCAGGTGTTCGGGGCCGCGCCGCAGCCGGTCAGGAAGATTGGAACGAGAGCGCAAAGGACAGACGGGACAGCTCGGCGGAGGACCATTTGGCACCCAGGCGTGAAGTTCGTGCGGACTTGCGCACAAGGGTACTGCTGAGTAGGTCGCGGGAAGAGAAAAATTTCGCGCGCGGATGCTGCGTCGTCACGCGAACAAGTTCGCACCGCTGTCGCCGCCCGTCTAACTTCGCCAGTGAAGTTCGATCGGTCCCTCGAGCGGATGCGCTCCTGTGCCGGTCAGCCGCCGCTGCTTCAGCGCGAAGTACCACTTGGCCGGCTTGTCCGCGTCGTCGATGAGCATCAGCCCAGGGTTGGACCGCAGCCCCCGCGCCTGCTCCACCATCGTCTGCTGATCCTGCTCCACAAAGCGGCTGCCGAAGACCCGTACCAGCGCGGTGACGAAAGGAACATAGTACCCAATGTTCCACGCAGCAACGACATCGATCCGGCAAGTCGACGACGTGATCGGCGTCACCGTAGTCAGTGAGGAGAACCAGCGCGGCGGTTTGGCTTTGTCATGCGGGTTCTCGGCGACGATGGTCTCCGTGCGCCGGTTCGGCAGCATGAAGTCGATCGTCGTCACCGGCCGGCCGAGCAGCCTGTACGGCGCGGAGTTGGAGCTCGGCGCGTGCGGCGACATCCGGAAGCCGGCATTTCGCCCGTTGTTGTCGCCGTCTTCTATGGGTTCGAAGCGCTTCGTCTTCTCATGGATACTGGCCGCGCTGCGCCACCACCACGCGCGATGCACGAACGGCCCGTGTGCCGGGTCCATCAAGCCGATGATGCCGTGGTCGACGTTGCAGGGAAGATCCGCCGACAGGTGCGCGCTGCGAAATCGTTTTGTGAACTTCGGCAGCTCAGGGATCGGCGGCACGCTTACATCGTCAGCGCTCATGCGGCCTGCGCCCGGCGCTGGAACATAGACCCACGCATAGCCGTCGCGTTCGGCAACGGGGAACGCGTTGGCGAAGATGCGTGTCGGCTCCAGCGAATCGTGTGTGGTGAGCGACGGTATCTCTTCGCAGCGTCCGCTGCACGGCTCGAACCGCCAGCCATGGTATTTGCACTGCACGGTATCGCCATCGAACCATCCTGCAGACAGCGGAATGCCGCGGTGCGGGCACAGATCGCGCAGCGCGAATAGCAAGCCGTCGCGCTTGCGGCCAATCAGCAGAGGAACATTGAGTAGCGTGGTCGTGCGCGGCTCGCGCAGCATGTCCGTGCGCAGCGCCGGATACCAGTCGTCGTAGATGAACTCCGCCGGTGGCCTGGGCTTCGCGGCTGCGTCGAGCTGCACAAGCTCAGGCGCGCGGCCGGCGGCAATAGGACGCATCTGAGGCATCTGGGGCATCGAGGATGAGTTTACGGGATGAGGCAGTCGTTCGTGGTTCTTCGTTAGTGGTTAGCGAGTGACCACTGCAAAGAATCACTGCGATCTGCAGGGAACGCGCAGCCATCGCTAGAATGGCGGGCATGCGAAGAGGGATCCGGTATTGCGTAATGCTTTCGGTTGGGCTGCTGTGCGGCTCGTGTGGGATGACGGCTCAGACTTCGACGAGTCCGATGGGCGAGTGGGTGATGCGCATCGGACAGCGAACGATGTTCGTGCTGTCGGTTCGCGCCGCGGAAAAACCGGGACAGGCATGCGCGGGCCTGCTCTCCCGGCCACAGCATTTTCAGACGGCTGACGCGGTCTCTTTCAACCATGTCACGGGACCCACCGAGACGGAGCCGATCGCCGCATGTGAGCGCAAGGGCGATTCCCTGTCCATCACTGTAGCGAGCCCGACCGACGCCACTGATCGCGACACGTACCTGCTGAGGATGCGAGACAGCACGCACGCCGATCTGGAGATTGAAGGCGGTCTGATTCCACCGCTGAAGCTCGAGCGAGCGCAGGGCACGGTTGCGGTCTCCACGGACTGGGATCAGAGCAAAAGTTATTCACCGGATGACGACGTGCCGTCGAACCCGGACATGAAGCGCATCGTCGATGAAGACCAGAGAGTGCGCCAACCGGGAGTGAAAACCGATTGGGCGGAAGCAGCCCACACAGATGCGCAGCGGCGCGACGAGACGAGAAAGCTGTTGAGCGACGGGGCTCTGCACACCGGGCAGGATTTCTGGGAGGCGGCGCTTGTGTTTCAACACGGATCGACGCCGGAGGACTATCTGCTCGCGCACACGCTGGCGATTGTTGCGTTGAAGAAGGGCGATCAGGATGGCGCATGGCTTGCCGCGGCCACGCTCGACCGCTATCTGCATTCGATGAATCAGCCGCAGATCTACGGAACGCAGTTTCGCTGGCCGAAGGATGAGCCAACCACGCAGGATCCTTACAATCGCACGCTGATCTCCGATCCGCTCCGGCAACAGTTAGGCGTGCCCGGTCTCGACAATCAGCAAAGCCAGCTTAAACAATGGAACAAGGAGCGCGGAATTCAGTGATCGGCGAACGTCGATAGACTTGAAGGTGTGAATGATCAGGTCGACGTGAAGACGGTTGAGCAGGCGTCGACGGTCCCGCGTGCGCGTGGAACGCTGCTATGGATCGTGCTGCTGTGGGCGGCGTTCTACGCGAGCTTCGCGCTGCTGCGGCCGCCGCTCCTGGACGACGCAGACTCCGTGCACTCCGAAGTGGCGCGCGAGATGCTCCTGCGCCATGACTACGTGACGCTCTACGCCAACGGCATTCGCTATCTCGAAAAAGCGCCACTGCTTTACTGGTCGATGGCTGGCTGCCTGAAGCTGTTTGGCGCGCTCGGCCTCACCGGCGCCGTCGCGTCGACCATTGCCGTCCGGCTTCCGCTCGCCTTTGCCGTGCTCGCGCTCGCACTGCTCTGCGAAAGCTTTGCACGACGGATGTTTCGATCGGCCAACGCAGGCCTCTACGCCGCGCTGATTCTGCTGTCCAGCTTCGGTATCTTCATCTTCACGCGCATCACCATCCCGGACGCGATGGTGTGCCTGTGGATCACGCTCGCGCTGTGGTGCTTCTGGCGCACAGAGCAGATGGACGCATCACCCACGCTTCCCGCCCGCAACCGCGCGCTCAAGTGGTGTTGCTGGGGCTTTGCCGCAAGCTGTGCGCTGAACGTCCTGACCAAGGGTCTGATCGGCGTAGTGTTTCCGATCGCTACCGTCGTCATCTATCTGCTGCTGACGCGCGGATGGAAGCGAACGCTGGCAAGGGTGCGAGATCTGCATCTGTGGAGCTCGCTGCTGGTGTTCCTCGTGATCGCAGCACCCTGGCATGTGCTCGCGGGTCTCGCGAATCCGACACAGGGCCATCCCACACCATTCCATTTCGTACATGGGCATTGGCAGGTGCCGCTCCCCACCGACGGCAATGTACGCGGGTGGTTCTGGTTCTACTTCATGAACGAGCACGTGCTGCGGTATCTAAATTTGCGCGTGCCGCACGACTATGACACTGTTCCGCTCCTGCTCTTCTGGGGCCTGTGCCTGGTCTGGATGATGCCATGGTCGGCCTTCGGATTTAAAGCAGCCGGCTGGGCTCTGCCCGTGCGTTCCGAAAAGTGGCGCAGCCAGTTTCAGCGGCACGATCTTCCGCTCAAGTTGCGCGCGCGGTTGCTGCTCGCCGTGTGGGCCGCATTCGTTCTGCTGTTCTTTTTGCTTTCCACCCGGCAGGAGTACTACGTGATGCCGGCGTTCCCGGCGATGGCCGTGCTGGGCGCCGGCTGGCTCGCGTGGGTCGATCACTTCAAGCCTCGTCGTTCAAAGAAAGACCCGACGAAGACTGTAGTTCTTACGGCCGGTATGGCTCCTGAAGAAGGATGGTCCATGATCAAGGCAGGACAGGCGGCGATCCACGCGACCGAGGTGCTGCTGATCCTCGGTGTGCTCTTCGCGATTGCCGCAGTTGGTGTCTTGCTGCATGCGCATACGCCGAGCGGCAATGCCGATCTGGCCTCACTGCTGAGTGAGCACCCCGGCGACTATGCGATGAGCATGGGACACTTTCTCGATTTGAATGCGGAGGCGCTCGGCCTCTTTCGCGTGCCGCTGATCATCGCGGCCGTGAGCCTCGTCGGCGGCCCTCTCGCATCGTTGCTGTTGCGCAAGCGTGCACTGCCGGTGCAGGCTAACGTCGCGATGGCGGCGGGAGCCTTCGGATTTTTGCTGGCCGCGCATATGGGCCTCGTGACCTTTGCGCCGGTGATCAGCTCGGCGCAGCTCGCAGCCCGCATTGCTCCACAGGTGCGCCCGCAGGATATAGTTGCGATTCACGGCGAGTACGAATCCGGATCGACGCTGGGCTTCTATCTCAAGCGGAACAACATTCACATCCTCGAAGGCCGAAGCTCGAACCTCTGGTATGGCAGCTTTTTCCCCGACGCGCCGAAGATCTTTGAGACGCCCGAGAACTTCGCCGCGAAGTGGCATGGCCCGCAGCGAATCTTTCTCTGGCAGTCCCTGACCGACCCGCCCAATCAGCTGCCCGCCGGCATTGGCCCGGTGTACGTGATTGCGAAGGGCGGCGGAAAAGAGATCGTCAGCAATCAGCCGAACCGCTAGACCAGAATGCTCTAGACTGGCTGCAGGTCCCTTACAAGCTCAAGAATTGAGGTGAGTCAAAATGCGCAGACGTGTGCTGTGGTGCGGGCTCTTGTTGTTTGCGACGAGCGCGAGCGCGCATCTGGAAGCGCAGGCGGCCGCGCAACCGAGCTTCCAGCCCAGTACGGCCCGCACCCTCATCCGCGCCGGCCACGTCATCGATGTCCGCACCGGCAACGAGCTCCCCGATGAAACCCTGATCGTGCAGGGCGACAAGATCGTAGCCCTGGCGAAGACAGCTGACACACCGGCAAAGCCCGGCGACCGCGTCATCGACCTCGCGCAGTACACCGTGCTCCCCGGCATGATCGACGTGCACACGCACCTCACCATGACGACCAACTTCGACCCCTACTTTGAGCTCTCGATGACTTCGGGCAAGGAGGCCATAATCGGCGTGGAGAACGCAAAGACCACGCTGGAGGCCGGCTTCACCACCGTGCGCAACGTAGGCGCGGGCGGATGGACGGATGTCGCGCTGCGCGACGAGATCAACGACGGGCACGTCCCCGGGCCGCACATGCAGGTTAGCGGGCCGCCGCTCGGCATCACCGGCGGACACATGGATGAGAACCTGCTTCCCGAGCAGTACCACTGGCAGGCCGAAGGGGTCGCCGACGGCATCGCCGCCGTGCAGCACATGGTGCGCAACAACATCAAGTACGGTGCAGACCTCATCAAGATTGGCGCGAGCGGCGGCGTGCTATCGAAGGGCGACGATCCGCAGGCCTCGCAGTACACGCTCGAAGAGATGCAGGCGATTGTCGCCGACGCGCACAGGCTCGGCCGCAAGGTTGCCGCGCACGCGCATGGATCGCAGGCGATTCTCTGGGCCAGCGAGGCTGGCGTCGACTCCATCGAGCACGGCAGCTACATCAACGACGAAGATATTGCGATGATGAAGAAGCACGGGACTTACCTCGTGCCGACCGCATATCTCGTCGACTGGATGCGCGCCAACATGAAGCTGCCCGCGTTCTATCAGCAGAAGATGGAGGACGTGAGCTCAGCCGTGAAGACCAACCAGAAGCGCGCCATTGCCGCCGGCGTGAAAGTTGCGATGGGCACGGACGCCGCTGTTTATCCGCACGGCCTCAACGCACACGAGCTCGATGTGTACGTGAATCAGTACGGCATGACGCCGATCGCAGCGCTCCAGACCACCACCCTCAACGCCGCCGACCTGATGGGCTGGACCGATAAAGTCGGCTCACTCGAACCCGGCAAGTGGGCCGACGTCATCGCCGTCAGCGGCGATCCGCTCAAGGACATCCGCACCCTCCAGCACGTGAGCTTCGTGATGAAGTCCGGCGTCATCTATAAGGACGAGCCCGCGCCTGCGGCCGTAGATAAATTGAGTCAGGTCAAATTAAGCGCGGTCGCCGAACGGTCCGCGCCGGCCAACGATTCCGATGTGAGGTTGAATAGTTTCTGATGCGCGCAACAAACCTTGAATACAAGTTCCGCTTCCTTCTCCACGCCGTCATTATCTGCCTCGGCTTCTGGGCGCCGTGGTGCCACGCCTTCGGCTGGACGCGCCTCCGCACCTGGCTCGTGCTGTCGTCCCTGCTGTCGCGCAGCGGCCTGCTGTCGTTCATCGCTGCGACAAACGCCGTGCTGATCCTCGCCATTGTGCTGATCACGCTCGGCGCGTGGCTGCGCATCTGGGGCGCGTCCTACGTGGGCGCGAGCATCGTACAATCGCGCGGAATGCATGGCGACGCCCTGCTCGCCGACGGCCCCTATCGCCGCACGCGCAACCCGCTCTATCTCGGCACCATCCTGCACATCGTCGGCCTCGCCATCCTCATGCCGCCCAGCGGAGCCATCTTCTGCATCGCGCTCATCTGGCTGCTTCAGGTCCGCCTCGCGCTCGCCGAAGAGCCCTTCCTCACGCAGCAATTCGGCGATCCTTACGTCGAGTACCGCAAGGCCGTGCCGCGCTTTCTTCCCACTCCCACCCCGCAGGTCCCCGCCGCCGGCCGCCCCGCGCACTGGCTGCAGGGATTCTTCGGCGAGATCTACATGGTCGGCGTCGTCATCACGTTTGTCGTCTTCGGTTGGAACTTCAACTCCATGCTGATGATTCGCGGCGTGCTCATCTCGCTCGGCGCCTGGCTGGTCGTCAAGGCGCTCCTTCCCCGGCCGAAGGAACCTCTGCCAAAAGAAACCGCATAGACCCCGCAGCTCGACTAGTTCACGCGGTCCGTTTACTTCACGCGGTCATAGACCAGCGTCTGGTGATACTCTTTCCCATCTTTCGTCTTGACGGTCACCGTCAGCGTCGCCTTCTTCTTGTCTTCCGACATCACAATCGTCGAGTCCGACGTCGATCCATCCGGCATCACCCAATGCGACGAGTCGTCCTCCGTCTTAAAGCCGGCCTGCCCGCCCGGCATGCCCACGATCGGCTTCATCGTGCCATCCTGCGGGCCGCTCCATGACGTCTTGTAGGTCTTCCCATCACCATCCACCGACACATCCGTCCACTTGAACCACTTGTCGGTATCGGTGAGGATCGTCATCCGGTCCGACTTCATCGCCGGTCCGCCGCCAAAGTCGCTTCCGGACGTATTGAGCTCCCACGTGCTCGGTGTGGGAGCATGACTGTGCGCCGCCATCGCGCACGGAACCACTACCGCCATCAACAGCGCGGGCACAACGTACAGGACTCTCTTCATAGAGATCTCCTCATCAAAAATTGTTGGGGGCCTGAGGCACAACAGGCTAGACACGCCCGCCGGCCTTGTCAACGCCTCGTTCTGCGAGATTCGCCGCCACCCTGCAATGCACGCATCAACTCCAGCGCATTGCCCGTCGCATGCCCCAGCGCGGTGTTGTCGAAGATCACCCACTGCTCCGCGCTGCTCGTCTCCCGCACCTTCTGCGCAAATTCGCGAAGAAACGCCGGGTCATACGCCGAGTAGTACGTGCGCGGCTGCCCGTGCAGCCGCCAGTAACACAGCCGCGGCCATCCACCCGGCGCCTCAGCCGCTGGCGATCCCCTAGGCGGGTCCGCCGCCACCCGCGCAATCTCGAAGCTGCGCAACACACGATTCACCGCCGCTGTGAACCAGCTCGCATGGCGCGGCTCCAGCGCGATGAACCCACTCTGCGATTCCTGCGGATGCAGCTCCCGAATCGTCGTAAAGAAATCCTGCGCCAGGCCTTCATCGAACTCCAGCTTCGGAGGAAGTTGAACCAGCAGCGGCCCCAGCTTCTCCTCGAGCCCGCGCACCTCCTCAAAAAACTGTTGCAGCAGTGCCCCACAGTTCGCCAGCTGCGCCGTGTGCGTGATGGCCTTCGGCAGCTTCACCGAAAAACGAAACTCCGGCGGTGTGCACCGCGCCCATCGCTCCCAGGTCTTGCGCTGATGCGGCCGATGAAAGCTCGAGTTGATCTCAACGCAATTCAGCCCCTGCGCACACCGTTCCAGATGCGTGCCGCTTTCAGGAAAATGGTGCGCATGCTGCCTGGGAAGAGTCCATCCCGCAGTCCCAATCCGAATCATGCGCGAGTCCGTATCCCCAGACTTCTTCATCTTTGGTTCGACGCAACTTATCGCCGCGACCGCTGTTCCCCTCTCGAGCCCGCACGGCTTGATCGGCATGCACGGAACCCTATGTCTTACTGGAGCGTATTCTGCAACATGCCTTCGAAGCAGAGCTGCGCGCGTCTCTTGCTGGTCGCTGCCGCCTGCCTCGGCCTCGCCATCGCCTCTTACGCGCAGATCATCCACGCAAGCGGCCCGCTTCCCTCCTTCGAAGTCGCGACCATCAAACCCGCTTCGTCCACGCCCCGTCCCTACAGTGCATCTCCCGCCGAAGTCCACATCTCCAACGTGACCGTTCGCAACCTCATCGAGCAGGCTTACGGCATCCCCTGGACGTCTTCGGAAAACCAGCGCGTTCTCGGCGGTCCAACGTGGCTCGACACCATCCGCTACGACATCGCCGCCCGCATCCCCGCTGACCTCGCCGCGGTCCGGCAAAACTATCGCCCGACCAGCAGAAGCAGCAAGTCAGTCTCATGCTGCAGTCTCTCCTCGCCGACCGTTTCCACCTGAAGCTCCACTTCGAAACCAGAATCCTCACCGTGTATGCACTGGTTGTCGCCAAACCGGACCCAGACCTGGTCGAGAGCACAAGTCAATCTGAATCCTCGGATTCCGCCGAGCCCACCGCACAGGAAAGCCCTCTATCCATTCGACTGCCATCCAAACCCGAGGACCTGCGCCGCGGCATCCTTGTTCTCTACACCGGCCAGTCCGCCCAGATGACCGCCAAGTACGCCTCGCTGGACGATCTTGCGCATTGGTTCGCGGGCTACTCCGAAGTCGGAGGCCGTCCCGTGATCAACCAGACGGGCCTCACCGGGCTCTACGACTTCACTCTTCGCTGGACGCGCCAAAGTCTCGCCGCGACTCCGCAACCCGGCTCGTCAGATGCAGCCAGCAGCGACGCACCACCACTCTTCGCCGCATTGCCCGACCAACTAGGCTTACGCCTCAAGACCGCCAAAGCGCCCGTCGAAGTCATCCTCATCGACCACACGGATCCCCCCACAGACAACTAGAAGCGCCATGCAAGGACGCCGGGCCCGCCCACCTTCAACCACCAAAACGAAATACCACCCGCATCGTCATCCTGAGCGAAGCTCGAGCTCAGCCCAGGCGTAGCCCAAGGACCCCGACACCGCCCGAACCTCTGCCGAAGGCTGGAGTGAACCCTGAGCGAAGCCGAAGGGGAGACGACTGAATTGCCTTCCTCGAACTCAGCAATATGGCCGCCGTCCGCACCGGCCGCCGGCCTTGCTTTTGCTCTTCTCGTTTGTCATCCCCCTAACCCGGCCCCCCGGCGAGTTCGCTGGGGTGGAGCGGGGATCTGCTTCTGCCTTTGCTCTTGCCGTTGCTCTTCTTTCTGTCATCCTGAGCGAAGCGAAGGACCCGCTTTTGCCTTTGCCTTCGCGCTTGCTTTTGCCCTTGCCCTTGCCCTTGCTTTTCTTGTTTGTCATCCCCGCAGGGGATCTGCTTCTGTTTTGCCTTTGCTCTTACCTCGTCGAGGCACGGCTCGATCGCTTGGGGCTTCAGCGCAGGGTGTCCCTGCCGTACACCACTGTCTAGTTAAGAGCACGATTGCTACCCCCGAGCTTTAGCCCAGGGTCTCCGTGCCCTAAACCACCGTCTCGTTAAGGGCACGACTTAAGTCGTGCCATAGACGCGCCGCGCGCAGCGCTTCCACTCTGCCGAAGGCCGTCGTGCAGCGAAGCGAAACGACTGAATTGCCTTCCTCAAACCGCGCAACATGCTCGCCGCCACACCGGGTTCGCCGGCTCTTGCCTTTGCTTTTCTTGTTTGTCTTTCCCGAAGGAACCTGCCTTTTGCTTTCGCCCTAAGCCCCTGCGCTGAGCGCAGTGACATCTGCCAAGTGCGGCTGTGACGATAGCGGGAAACGTCACGAAGTGATATTGCCCGCACCCATATCGCCGTTCCAGTCGAACCGTCATCCGGCCAAGCTAACACCCTGCAAACCCACATCTCGAGGTGTGGTAATTCAGGAGTGAGTGGCCACGCCGCCGTTTGCCCTACAGCATAGGGTATTGACGAGCGCTGGCATCAATTTACAATTCCGTCGAAGCTCATCCTCTGTATGCGAGCGAATTTGACGAGCAAGCTCCGCTTAGTCGGTCTGGCCTTGATCATATGGGCTGGATCAGTTCCATGTTGCTCCCAAAATCCGGATGCAGCAAAACAGATTTATAAGGGTGCTGCCGATTCCGTATTCCTCGTGTATCTGAACGACGCATCGGGTTCACCTACGGCTCTCGGTACCGCGTTCGTTGTTGGCCCACGAACACTAATTACTAATGCTCACGTCGTGAGTTCCGGTACTCCGGTTCTTGCAGTGGGCCCTGTGAGAATTCCTATCAGGGTTGTGCGTCGTGACGAGAAGAATGATCTGGCCCTCCTGAGAGTCGACGTCGACCTAACCTCAACTGCATTGCCTTTGCGGGACACCGTGCCCTCCCCGGGAGAACGTGTGTACGCCATTGGTAACCCGGAAGGGCTGGAGAAGAGCATAAGCGAAGGCCTGATTTCGGCAGTCCGTTCCGAAGGTGGACGTAAGCTGCTCCAGATATCCAGCCCGATTTCGCACGGTTCTTCTGGTGGGCCGATTCTGGATAGCCAGGGGAGGGTTGTTGGCGTAGCGGTGGGGATCCTTCCGGACGGAGAGAATTTGAACTTCGCTGTTCCCGTCGAATTCGTAAGAGAAATCGAAGCGGCTGCGGCTCGCTCGAATGATGTAGAGGACGCGGTTGCTCCACAGATTCCCGACGTCGAGGTACTCCTGGCTCGGAAGGACAAGGAAGCTTATTCCTCCGATCAAGATTCTCCATATCAGCTTGCCTCGGCCAAGTTTGGTCAAGCGATGCACACGGCAGTTACGTTGACACGAAAAGTGAACGATCTGCGTCAATTGGCATGTCTTGGCGTGCGAAGCTGGGACGCAATCGACGACGGTATTGCCGCCGCGCGAAATGCCTACACGTCGACCCCAACTGTGGGCAATTCGGCGCTGTTAGCGTATTCGCTGTACCAAGGAGCTGCCCTCCAATACGTCTCGGCTGCTTTCGCTAAGGACGGATCAGATGAGCAGCATAAGGCTCAGGAAGCGGAACGCCGTTTCCTCGGAGATGCGAGTAAAATCGCACTCCAGACGAAGACGGCGAATGGAAAATTGGACGACGTGGCGATTTTCGTGCTCGGCGGCGCGGCGGATCAACTCCGGAACTTTGCAGGAGCAACCGAGTATTTCGAGAAGATTGCTGGGCACCCGGTTCAGGAGTGCGGAAATGATCTTCGCATGCTCGCGATGCGAGATCTCATATCTGAAGCGGCAGCCCTGAAGCATGACGATGAAGCTGAGGGCTGGTTTCGCAAATTCACACAGACTTATAGTCCGAGTGCCTCCGACTGGAACTCTGAAGGTGATCGACGTTTTCAGGCTAAAGATTACTTGGTGGCTTCGGACGCGTACGAGCGGGCGGCCGCGGCTGATGCTGGCTACGGATATGACCTTTGCTACGCTTCAGTGGGGCGTTTCCTACAACCAAGTACTGACGAAGATAAGGTTCTATCGGATGGCCGGGACTGCCAAGATGCGTCGGTGAAGAATTCGGATCAGAACTCTTCTACGGAGTACGAAAAAGAACTTCCCGTGGCCCATCTATTCATGGGCATCGTTCTTGAGAAGCGAGGCGTTTACTCTGGAGCTCTGGAAAATGAGAAGGAAGCCCTTAGCGCATTGCCCGGCAACTCGCTAGCTCTAGCGACAGAGGCCGACATTTTCGCCGATACGGCTAGATATCAAGAATGTGTGAGCGCTGAGCAAGCGGCGATTGCCGCTTCCGATGGGAAATACGCAGACAATCATTTCAAATTGGGCTACTGCTATTTCGAGTTGGAGAACTGGGCAATGGCGGAAACAAGCTTTAGAAAAGCAATCCAAATCGATCCGAGTAATGCTACTGCGATGTACGATCTCGGTTTGAGCGTCCAGAGGCAGGGCTTCACGGCAGACGCGCGCCACTGGTTTTTGGAAGCCTCAAAACTAAAAGCGGACCCGGAAACCCGTCAGAAAATTCAAGATGCTTTACGGAATTGACTAGCTGAAGAAAAATTCTTTGATCTGAGTTCTTTGATGGTGTCGCAGCGGGCGGCGGCGCGTTTTAAAACTCGAATGTCTTGGCGGATCCGCGCATTTCGGTTTCTAGTTTGGCCACGTAACTATCGAATTCGGCTTGGGCGTTGAAGGTTAGTTCTTCGACGGTGGGGAGAGACCTCGTCGGTGTCGAGGGGGTTCGCAGGATGCCTCCTCGGCCTCGATCTCCAACGTACCGCGACGTCTACACCGACCCTGTCCGCCAAGTGAGAAAATAACCCCATGCCCCGCGCCCGGATCGCGATTCCCATCCCGACCAGCCACAACACCGAATACAACAATCGCTCCTGGCCCACCTACGCCGCGGCCATCGAAGCCGCCGGCGGCGAACCCGTCCGCATCGACCCCACCGAAAGTACCCGCGAACTCCGCGAGGCGGCACGCTCCTGCTCCGGCATCCTCCTTCCCGGCAGCCCCGCCGACGTGCTCCCCTCCCGCTACGGCGCCGCTCCAGACCCTGCCACCAACAAGCCAGACGAATATCGCGAAACGACAGATTGGACTCTCCTCGAAGAGGCCGGGCGCCACCGTCTCCCTGTCCTCGGAATCTGCTACGGCCTGCAGTCCCTCAACGTTTACCGCGGCGGCTCCCTCGTCCAGGATCTACTTCCCGTGCCGGTGAACCACTCCGCCGGCAGCAAAGTCGCCGTCGCCCATACCGCCGACATCGCCCGCGAAAGCCTCCTCGGTTCCCTGCTTGAAGATGCAGAAGTAACTGAAAATAATGGATTTATTCGGATTCCAGTTAATTCCAGCCACCATCAGGCCATCGCCGAACCCGCACCCGGGATGCGCATCGTTGCCCGCTGCCCCGAAGACGGCGTCATCGAAGCCATCGAAGCGCCCTACGACTGGCATGATCCGTGGTTCTTCCTGGCCGTCCAATGGCATCCCGAGCGCAGCACCGAAATCAGCGCAGCCTCGCGTTCGATATTCGCACGCCTCGTCCAGGAGGCCGAACAAAAGGCTGGCCTGCAAAGCAAGTAGCAGCCGCTTAATTGGAAGGGACACAAGTACACCAGCCGAATGCCTGCTCTTTCCCCCGACCGAATCCGTTCCCTCCTCGCGCCCTTCATCCTGCCACCTCTCGAGCTGCCCGAACCGCTCATCGACCAGGTCTCCGATTACCTGGAGCTGCTCCTGCGCTGGAACGCGCGCGTCAGCCTCACCGCGATCCGCAGTCCTGAAGAGATTGCCCAGCGCCACTTCGGTGAAAGCTTCTTCGCAGCCGGCCATCTCGCAACCCGTTTACCCCCCAACGCCGAGCTGCTCGACTACGGCAGCGGCCCGGGCTTTCCGGGCCTCCCCATCCAAATGCTGTTTCCCGGCATCCACGTAACTTTGGCCGAATCCCAAGCCAGGAAGGTGGCCTTTCTCCGCGAGGTCATCAGAACACTCCATCTCTCCGCCGAAGTCTGGCCGCGCCGCGTCGAAGAAATGCCGGAATCCCGCCGCTTTGACGCCGTAACCATGCGAGCCGTCGAGAAGATGACTACAGCCATGGACGCCGCCGCCGGGCGGGTCCGCGAAGGCGGTTGGATCGCCACGCTTGTCGGACGTGAGATCGATGCAACGGATGGCGAGGAATTCCGAATCCCAACCTCTGAACACAGGCGGCTGGTGATCCGGCAAATTGTTCCACGTGGAACAATTTTGTGAACGGTCAAATGTTCCACGTGGAACAATGACTCGGATCTGGCGGGTTGTTCCACGTGGAACAATCCTCAGCTGGACGCCCGTGATATCACTGAAAACAGAGGCTTCGGCCACCGAGCCGGAGCACGCAATGCAGTAGGAGCAGGCCGTGCGCTCCGTTGGGTCCTTTGCTGTTCTTCTTCTCCTGGAGTTCCACTCTGCCTCGCCGACACCTCGAGCCGCGGGCGCGGAGCGATTCGCGCTGGCGTCAAGGCTTGCTGATGTCCCCACACGGTTACTCGGAGCGCTTCATACCCCTTGGCTGGGGCCCGGGCTTGTACTGGCATTCCTGCTGCTAATTACCCTGCGGGGCGCGCGGCGTATGGCTTACAAGCCGCTGCAGCGAAAAGTGCATCAGCCGAGATTCGAGCGCTATCGCGGCTTAATTCCGCGAAAACACCGCGATTTGGAGATCTAGAGGGCTATTTGCGACCGGAAACGCACAATTTTGACGATTGTTCCACGTGGAACAATTTCGTGGCTCTCTGCTAGCCTGAAGTTCATACGATGCCGGACGAAGCGAAGAAACCCGAGAAAACAGAACATAGCTCCGTAATTGCAGTCGTCAACCAGAAGGGCGGCGTGGGCAAGACCACGACCGCTATTAATCTGGCGGCTGCTGTTGCCATGCAGGGGCTGAAAACGCTGCTGATTGACTGCGATCCGCAGGCAAATACGACGGCTGGCCTGGGAGTTGGGCGGGATGAAGAGCGCGCGTCGGTCTACGACCTGATGGTCGGTGAGGCGACTGCGGAAGACGCGACGCTGCCGACTGAAGTTGAGAACCTTTCGCTGATTCCGGGAACGAAGAACATGATCGGCGCAAATGTGGAGCTGGTCGCCGCGGAGAAGCGTGAGTTCCGGCTGCGCGAGGCGCTGGAGCCAGTACGAACGAAATACCGGTTCATTTTTCTGGATTGTCCGCCGGCGCTGGATTTGCTGACGCTGAATGCGCTGGTGGCCTCGGACCGGCTGCTGGTTCCGATGCAGGCGGAGTATTTTGCGCTGGAGGGCATTTCGGAGCTGATATCGACGCTGGATAAGGTTTCGGCGGCGTTCAATCCGGGACTGGACCTGGAAGGTGTGCTGCTGACCATGTTCGACGAGCGCACGAACCTGTCACAGCAGGTGCGGGAGAATCTGCGTAACTTCTTCAAGGACAAGCTATTTACGACCACCATTCCGCGGAATATCCGGCTGGCGGAGGCTCCCAGCCATGGCAAGCCGGTCATGGCGTATGACCCGAAGTCGAAGGGGGCTGAGGCGTATTTGGAGCTTGCGGTGGAGTTGCTGAAGCGGCATGGGGTTGAGGTGAAGAAGAACGCTAAGAAGCTGATTCTGGACGAGATACCTCCGGTGCCTGAGCGGCCGATTATAAGTACGCCGAAGGCGAAGAGGGTTTGGCCGTTCGGAAGTGGCTAGTGGTTAGTAAGGGCAAGGCAGAAGCAGTCCTTCGCTGCGCTCAGGATGACAGAAAGAAAAGCAAGGGCAAGGGCAAAGGCAGCAAACGCAGGTCCCCTTCGGGGATGACAAACAAGAAGAGCAACGGCAAGAACAAAAGCAACGACAAAGGCAATGCTATGGCGACGGTAGTGGCGGGAGATGTGAAGCGGAAGGCGCTGGGGCGGGGGTTGGAGTCGTTACTGCCGTCGCGGCCGCAACCGACGGTTGAGATTGCTGCGAGTGCGGCCGCGCCGGTGGCGGAGGGCAAGCCGCTGGAGATTCCGGTGGAGCTGATCGATCGGAATCCTTATCAGACGCGGCGCGGTTTCGATGAGAAGCAACTGGACGAACTAACGGCGTCGGTCAAGGCGTCCGGGGTGGTGCAGCCGATAATCGTACGATCGGGCGATAATGGGCGCTACACGTTAATCACGGGAGAGCGCCGGTGGCTGGCGAGCCAGGGGGCGGGAAAGACGACGATTCCGGCGGTGGTGCGCGAGGTGTCGGACGTGCAGGCGATGGAGATGACCATCGTCGAGAACCTGCAGCGCGCGGACCTGAACCCAATGGAGCAGGCGCATGCGTTCGAGCGGCTGAGCCGCGAGTTCAAGATGACGCAGGAAGAGATGTCGCTGCGGACCGGAAAGGATCGGCCGTCGATTGGGAACTTTCTGCGGTTGCTGAAGCTGCCGGACGATGTGCAGATGCATCTGGAGTCGGGCGATCTGAGCTTTGGTCATGCGAAGGCGCTGCTGGCGCTTCCGCCGGAGAAGATCTCGACCGCAGCGTGGAAGGTGCTGCATATGCATCTGTCGGTGCGGTCGACGGAGAAGTATGTGCAGGGGATCATCAATCCGGAGATGGTGGCAAAGCCGGTGAAGCTGCTGCCGGAACAGCGCCTGGTGGATCCGAATGTGCGCGAGGCAGAAGACCGGCTGCGGCGATCGCTCGGGCTGAAGGTGACCGTAGAGGACAAGAAGGGCAAAGGCAAGGTCATTATTGAGTACTCGGGTGTAGATGATTTCGATGCGATCCTGGCGGCGCTGGGGGAGCGGGGTCTTACGGAGTAGGGGTGCGGTGGTTAGTGGTTAGTGGTTAGGCCAAGGCAAACGCAGATCCCCTGCGGGAATGACAAGCAAAAGAAGCAACAGCAGAAGCAAAAGCCAAGGCGAAGAAGGTCCGCTGTCACGGTAAGCTGAGGGGCGAGGAATCTTAGCTATGCCTTCCAGTGCTGATGAGTTGCGCGGCGTTCCGCTGTTTTCTTTACTCGATGAGGATGAGCTTGCCGTACTGGCGCAACAGGTGGAGAAGCGCGAGTTTGCGGCCAAGCAGCGCATTTATAAAGCGGGTGACCCGGGAGCGAACGCATTCGTTGTGATGAGTGGATGGGTGCGGGTGACGCTCATCGACGAAGATGGGCAGGAGGTGGTTTTCTCCGAGCCGCATCACGGCGATTTCTTCGGGTTCGCTTCGATGATGGACAACGCACCCCATGCAACATCAGCGGTGGCGATGGACGCGACGAAGTGCCTGGTGATCGACCGCAATGATCTCGAACAGTTGATTCGGAGCAAGCCGCTGGCGGGCCTGGACATGCTGACGGTGCTGGCGCGGGAGATTCATTCGACGCAGCGGATCGTGCGCGGGCGCGCGGCGCGGAATCCGAATGAGGTGTTCGAGGAGGCGGAGACGACAGGCGAAAGGGTCGCCGATAAAGTGGCTTCGTTCGGTGGATCGTGGACGTTCATCTTCGTATTTCTGCTGTCTGAGTGTGTGTACGTGCTAATCAATCTCACGTTGAAGAAGCATGCGTGGGATCCGTATCCGTTTATTCTGCTGAATTTGTTTTTGTCGATGCTGGCGGCGATCCAGGCGCCGGTGATTATGATGAGCCAGAACCGGCAGGATTCGAAGGATAGGGTGCGGAGTGAGTTGGATTTCCAGGTGAATCGGAGAGCGGAGAGTGAGATCCAAGGCTTGGCGCGCAAGATTCATGCGCTCGGCGATAAGTTGGACGACATCGAAGATAGATTGAGGAGTTAGGTCGGCGAGTGAATAGTGAATAAGTGAATAAAGCGCAGCAAAGACAAAGCAGATCCCCTGCGGGGATGACAAGCAAGAGAAGCGCCAAGCCTCACATCACTACTAACTTCGTCACTCCTTTGCGTTCATAAATCCCTAATTCCTAACTCATTCCTCATTTGCTAACTTCCTAGCTTCCTAGCTTCTTGAGTTGGCCGCGGTGGAGGCGAAAGCGCTCGCCGCGCCAGACGACGATGTCTGACGCGTAGGACCAGAGCCAGAAGAAGAGGGCGAAGAAGTCGCGGAGGGGGAGCAGAAGAAGGTCGCGGAGGATTTGGGTGTCGCGCAGGAGGCCGACGCCGATGGTGAGCGCGACGGAGATGCGGGCGAGAAGAGCGATGGAGAGAAGGGTGATGCTCCAGAGGGCGCAGCCACTTGCGATTACGCTCAACAGAGCCCAGGGGAGGACGTAGGTGACGCCGAGGCCGAGGTAGCCCGTGCGGCGGGAGTCGCGGGTGGAGCGAGCCCAGCGGAGCTGGTGGTCGGCGAAGGCGCGAAGGGTATAGGGCGGGACGGAGGTGGCGACGATGTCGCGGAGGAGCTCGACACGGAAGCCGGCGCGGTGGAGTCGGACGCCGAGCTCGTAGTCGTCGGCGAGCTGGTCGGTGAGGGATTCGAATCCACCGATAGCAGCGAGTGCGGATTTTGTGGTGGCGAGGGTGGAGCCGAGGCCGAAGCGTAGGCCGCCTTCGAGGGCGCGGGCGGTGAGCGCGCCGGGGATGAAGTCGGTGGAGATGCCGAGAGCTTCGAGTTTTGACCAGAGGGTGCCGCTGGCGATGCCGATGTAGGGTGCGGTGACGAGGCCGATGGGCTTTGTTGTGCCGGCGGGCTGGAAGGCGGCGGCGATGTGGGTGAGGTAGTCGGGGGAGACGAGGATGTCGGAGTCGTTGACGAGGATGTGCTCGTGGGTGGCGTGCGGGAGCATTTGGGTGAGGTTGGAGAGTTTGCCGTTGGGGCCGAGGCGTGCGGGGCACTCGATGAGGCGGATGGGGATGTTGGGGTGATCGACGCGGAGACGGGCGATTTCGGGGACGGCGGGGTCTTCGAGGGAGCTGACGCCGAAGAGGAGCTCGAAGGGGCCGGCGTAGTTTTGGGTGCAGTGGCTGAGGAGCGCGGCGTGCATGTGGGCGTCGAGGCCGCGGAGGGGCTTGAGGATGGAGATGCCGGGGGCGAAGGCGGGTAATGGCGCGGGAGCCGGGATGCGATGGAAGCGGCGGGCGGCCCAGAGAGCCATCGCGCTGTAGACGATGCCGCTGGCGGTGAGGAGGGCGGTCAGAATTTCGGCGGCGCGCGCAACGAGGTCCACGTGTCTAGTTTATCGGCGGGAGAGGCGAGTGCATTACTCGTAGCGGAGGGCTTCGATGGGGTCGAGATTGGCGGCTTTGTAGGCGGGGTAGATGCCGAAGACGAGGCCGATGGCGACGGAGCAGAGGAAGGCGAGCAGTACCCAGACGACGCTGACCGTGCAGGCGATGAGGAAGTGGACGCCGAAGGCCACGGCCGAGCCGAGGAGGATGCCGATGATGCCGCCGACGGCGCAGAGCACGATGGCTTCCAGGGTGAACTGAAGCAGGATGACTTTCTTGGTGGCGCCGATGGCTTTTCGGACGCCTATTTCGCGCGTTCGCTCGGTGACGGAGACGAGCATGATGTTCATGACGCCGACGCCGCCGACGATGAGGCCGACGGCGGAGAGGCCGAACATGAGGAGAAAGAGCGAGCCGGTGATCTGATTCCAGAGGCGGGTGATGGCGTCGGAGGAGAAGATGGCGAAGTTGTCGTCCTGTGCGTTGAGGACCTTGCGGCGGCGGCGAAGCAGTTCGCGGATCTCGTCGGTGACGAGGTCCTTATTTTTCTGGTTGTCGAACTTGGCGCTGATCCAGTAGTCGAGGATTTCCGGGTGGAGCTTGTGGAAGGTGGAGAGCGGGAAGTAGGCCATCGAGTCGTTGGGGTTTTTCCCGCCGCCGAACGCATTTTTGGTTCTTTCAAAGACGCCGATGACGGTGAAGGTGCGGCCGGCAATGATGACATCTTTGCCGATGGGGTCTTCGGTGCCGCCGAAGAGATCCTGGGCGATGTCGTGACCGAGGATGACGACATCGGTGGCGCGGTCCTGATCGGTTTGAGTGAAGTAGCGGCCGGCTTCAAGGCCTTTGTCGTAGACCTGGGCGTAGGAGGGGGTTTCGCCTTCGAGGCCGACGTTCTCGGACTTGCGCAGGCCGTAGTGCGCGGTTTCGGAGCCGGTGTTGAACTGGTAATTCGTGTACTGCAGGCCGGCGCAGGCGGCGATGACGTGCGGAAGCTCAGAGATCGCAACCATGTCCTCGTAGGTCATCTGCTTGCGGGCGAGCATCTCGGCGGTGGGGCGCACACCGATGACGGGGAAGCGGAAGATCCACAATACATTGGTGCCAAACTGTTCGACCATCGTCGAAACAGAAGTATTGAGGCCGTTAATCACGGATGAGATGGTGATCACCGTCATCACGCCAATGACGATTCCAAGAATCGTCAACGCTGAGCGCAATTTATTTGCGCGCAGCGTATCCAATGCCATTTTGATCGACTCGCGTTGGTCGCTGGCGCGCATCAGAACTCACTCCTGAGGGCGACGATGGGATCCAGGTCGGCGGCTTTTCTTGCGGGGTAGACGCCGAAGAAGATGCCGACGGAGCCGGCGACGATGAGGCCGGCGAAGACGCTCCAGAGGGCGATGGTGGAGGGGAAGCTGATCAGCAGGGTGACGGTTTTGGCGAGGACCACGCCGAGAATTACCCCGAGGATGCCGCCGACGAAGGCCATGGTGCCGGACTCCATGAGGAACTGCTTGAGGAGGTCGTTGCGCTTTGCGCCGAGGGCTTTGCGGACGCCAATCTCGCGGGTGCGTTCGGTGACGGAGACCAGCATGATGTTCATGATGACGATGCCGCCCACGATGAGCGAGATCGCGGCGATGGCCACGGCGACCGCGCCGAAGTAGCCGGTGATGGTGCCGAGCAGCCCGGCGAGCGCGCTTGAGGTCTCGATGGTGAAGCTGTCTGCCTGGCCGGGGCGGTCATGGCGCTGACTGCGCATGATGAGGCGCGCCTGGTCGACGGCAGCCTCCATCTGCTCGGCGCCCTGCGGGCCCTGGTTGTAGATGATGACGCTCTTGGATGTGCCGTAGGTCTTCTGATAGGCGGTGAGGGGAACGGCGACCCAGTTGTCCTGGCTCTGGCCGAAGGTTTTGCCCTGGGGCTCGGCCATGCCGACGATGGTGTAGGGAACGCCGCCGACGCGGATCTCCTTGCCGAGCGGGTCGGCGCCCTTGAGGAGATTGTCCTCAATGTCGGTGCCGATGATGCAGACGGCGGAGGCGTGGTTTTCGTCGGCTTCGGTGAAGCTGCGGCCCTCGGCGATGTCGAGGTTCTGCATCTCGGGCATGAGTGCGGTGTAGCCGCGGATGTTCACGTCCGTGGCGGACTCCTTGCCATAGACGACGGAGCCCATGGTGCCCTGCATGGCGCCGACACCCTGGCACAGCGTGCACTGGGTCTTCAGGGCGCGGTAGTCGTCCAGGGAGATGACTTTGCGCTTCTGGAACTTGACGTAGTCGTTGTAGCTGGTGACGAGCTGCGGTTGCTGCGAGACGGTGAAGACGTTGGCGCCCTGCTTGTTGACCTTGGTGGCGACGTAGACCTGCGCGCCGTTGATGAGGGTCATGACGGCGATGAGGGAAGACACGCTGATAACCACCCCGAGGAGCGTGAGGATGGTGCGCAGTTTGTTCGCCCAGAGGGACTGGAGGGCGATTCGGAATGCTTCCTTGGTCTCCATGCGAGGTCTTTAGAGTGTAGCCCGGCGGTGCGGCGGGCGCAGCTTCGCCGTGACGGATGGTACGCAGGCTGGGAGGTGGAGGTTCCGTGGGGGAGTCGGAGACGAAGGCAGAAGCTAGAACTCCTCTCCTGGCGTCGAGTCGAGCGACTGACGATAAGCAGACTTCTCTGGACCGAAACTGGCCTGAACCAATCAACAAACGACTGATTGCAGGTGAGCGGGGGAACGTGGATGGAGAGAGTGGGGAGGAGATTCCAGCGTCGTACAACTTTTTGTTGCAGGTTTTGGGAGTTGCGAGATAACCCACTCATGCGCAAGGCGCATGAATGGGGCACCCAGGCGATGAATGCGCACCCGGCGGATCATGTGATCCGGAAGTTGTTTAGAGGCCGGTCATCTTCAGTGCGGCTTCGGGCAGACGAGCGCCTTCGAGGGAGAGTGCGGAAGCAGCGTCGTCAATTTCCTTGAGATCGCCTGGAGACAGCGCAACGTCCACCGATCCGAGATTCTCTTCAAGCCTGTGAAGCTTCGTTGTGCCCGGGATCGGTACGATCCAGGGTTTTTGAGCCAACAACCACGCGAGCGCGATCTGCGCCGGCGTCGCGCCCTTCCGTTCGGCTGCTGTCTGTACGATCCTGACCAAAGCCCTGTTCGCCTTCCTGGCTTCCGGCGAGAAACGCGGCACGTGATTGCGGAAGTCCGTGGGATCGAACCTGGTGTTCTCATCGATCTGTCCGGTAAGGAAGCCAGCTCCGAGCGGGCTGAACGGGACAAAGCCGATGCCAAGTTCTTCAAGCGCCGGCAGCAGCTCCGCTTCGGGACCGCGCCAAAAGAGCGAATATTCGCTTTGCACCGCGGCGACGGGTTGCACTGAATGAGCACGGCGGATTGTGTCGACGCCGGCTTCGGACAACCCGAAGTGCCGCACCTTGCCTTCTGCGATCAGATCCTTGAGCACCCCGGCGATGTCCTCGATGGGCACATGGGGATCGACGCGGTGTTGATAGAAGAGGTCAATCGTATCAGTGCGCAGCCGCTTCAGAGCGTCTTCGGCCACGCGCCGGATGTGCTCCGGTTTGCTGTTCGTTCCGCTGCTGCGACGTTCGCCTGTATCGGGATCGATATCGAAGCCGAATTTCGTCGCGATGACGACATTGTCACGAATTGGCTCGAGCGCTTCGCCAACCAGTTCCTCATTCTTGAAGGGGCCGTAAGCCTCAGCCGTATCGAAAAAGGTCACGCCACGATCATGTGCGGTTCGAATGAGGCGAATCATTTCGCTTTTGTCTGCAGGTGGACCGTAGCCGGAGCTCATGCTCATGCAACCCAAGCCCAGAGCTGAAACTCGCAGACCGCTTTTTCCAAGTGTTCTCGTCTTCATGAATCCCTCCTGTTCGGGCAGTTATCCGGGCCAGAAAGCAGCCAAGTCAAAATACGTCATTCACTCGATTGGATGGATGAGCGGGAGTTCCTATAGTTCTGTTCAGCGATTCACTTTCACGAACAGTAAAAAGGAGAGTTCATCATGGCCATGGCCGAATTGGAGACAGCTCGCAGTTCCGGAGCCGTCGTGGTGCGATCGGGTGAAGGACAGACGCTCAGGTGGGGGGCGGCGGGGAAAGTTCGCATCATCGCGGGCGCCAGCTCGACGGACGGGTCGTTCAGCGTTGTTGAGGTAACAGATGCGCCGGGAGTCGGCGCTCCGCTGCACGTGCACCACGGCGAGGCAGAAGGGTTCTACATTCTGGAGGGATCGATCGAGTTGACCTGCGGTGCTGACAAGGTGGTTGGGCATGCGGGCGACTTCGTCTGCGCGCCGAAGGACGTACCGCACAAGTACGTGGTGGTGGGTGAGAAGCCGGCGCGGTTGCTGCTGATGTTTTCGCGGCCGGGGTTCGAGGGTTTCTTCGCTGAGGGTGGCGCTCCGCTCGATCAGCCGCCTGCGGGACCGCCGGACCCAGCGGCCTTTCGACGGCTGGTGGAGAAGTACGACATGGAACTGCTGGAGACCGCGCCCTGCCACTGAGGGCGGCGGCGGGCGTTGGCGATTATCGCGGGTTCGGGTCGTTCGTATGGACGAAGGGCCCGAACTCCTGCGTGGCGCCGCCGCGCAGCGCAGCTTCGATCATGCGGTCGGTGGCGCGGACGAGTGCGGCCAGCTCTGCGCGGGAGTGGACGTTCAGCTTCTCGTAGATGTTCACGAGATGGGTGGACACGGTGCGTTCGCTGATGAAGAGGCGCTGTGCGATCTCGCGGTTGGGAAAACCGTGGACGACGTAGCTGACGATCTCGCGCTCGCGATCACAGAGCTTCTCGTCGAGAACAGTTTTCACCTGGCCTTCGGGGATGAGGTGGGCGATGCGGGTCCAGTAGGATTCGTTCTCGCGGCGGACGAGCGCACGGAGCTCGTCCGCGCCTTGCCGATCGAGCAGGTCGATATCGTGGAATTTGCGCGCATGTTCCACAGCCATGGCCATGAGGGTTTCCTCGCCTTCGGCGGTGAAGACTTCCCCGCAGGGTGGGCAGGTGAGCCTCAGCTTGGGTGTCTGATTTTGTCGCGGCATGCTGGAACTCTTTCGCTAATTCCGGTGGCGCTCGCTGAGTCGCGGAATTGCACAACGGAATTGTAAAAGACCAGCCGACTGGAGTTCATCGACCGAAAGATGCGTTAACCCAGAGCTTCGCATGCGAGTTAAAGGCGGCAGCACATGAGCGCGTAGGATGGGAGACGCTCTGGAGGGTGGTTGTGAAGAGACTGATGATTTGGGCCGGCGTATTGGCTGTGCTGCTGGGCGTGGGCGCGTGGGCACAGGATTCCGCACCGCCGCACGAGCGGCCGGAGACGTGGCAGGGGACGCTGCACGCCGGCCAGGATCTTCGCCTGGTGCTCGAGGTAAGCAAAGCGGACGGAGCACTGAAGGGAAGGCTGTACAGCATCGACCAGGGGCCGGGCGGGATGGGAACAACCACGATGTCACTGGACGGTGGTGCGCTGAAGTTCACGATCCTCGGCATGGATGTGAGCTACGACGGCAAGGTCACGCCGGATGGCAAGTCAGCGGTGGGAACGTGGAAGCAGGGTTCGCGAGAACTGCCGCTGACGCTGGAGCATGTGAGCGCGGATGCAGCGTGGGAGATTCCGAAAGCGACGCCGGCGTTGAGCTTGATGGACCCAAAGCTTGAGCCGGGGTACGAGGTGGCGACAATTAAGCCGAGTCCGCCGGATGAGCAGGGCAGAGGGTTCAATCTGCGCGGGCGGCAAATGATCGTGAGGAACTTTACGGTCGAAGGGCTGATTACGCTGGCGTTCAATCTGCACGAGACGCAGGTGATCGGTGGGCCGGATTGGATGAAGTCAGAGAACTTCGACATGGAGATTCTTCCGGATCACGAGGGCTTGCCAAGTCTGGAGCAGGCAAGAGGGATTACGCGGAAGCTGCTGGCGGACCGGTTTGGGCTGAAGTTCCATTACGAGACGAAGGAGCTGTCGGTGTATGTGCTGTCGGTGGCGAAGACGGGACCGAAGCTGACCAAGAGCGGAGCCGATCCGAACAGTCCTCCAGGGATGGGTGGGCCGCCGGGCCGAATGGGAATGCGCAATGGGAGCATGGAAGAGTTTGCCATGATGATGCAGGGCATATTGGACCGGCCGGTGCTGGACCAGACGGGCCTGAAGGACCGGTATGACCTGATGCTGAGATGGACGCCGGATGATTCGCAGTATGGAGGAAAGATTCCACCGCAGAACAACGCTGATGGGAGCGCGCCGAATGCGGATGCACCTCCACCGCTGTTTACGGCGATCCAGGAGCAGCTTGGGCTGAAGCTGGAGGCGGTGAAAGCGCCGGCGAAGGTGCTGGTGATCGATAGCGTGAACAAACCGTCGGCGAATTAGGCGGCAGCGGAGGCGGTGAGGCTCAGAGACGCTTGAGGGCGTTGAGCTCGGCGAAGAAGGCGGGCTTGGGTTTCAGGTCGGCGTCGAAGGGGAGCGAACGCTCGGGCTGGCCGTCTTTACGGGCGCCTTCGTGGTTGAGCCAGGTGTACTTGTCGGTGATGCCCCAGGTGAGGAGCGCGATGACCGCGGGATTGGCGAGCGCGGTCTGGAGATAGCTGGCGTAGAGGTGGCCGACGGCTTTGTCGCGGGTGGGGATGTCGGCGGAGAAGTCGCGGTCGTTCACGTCCATCTCGGTGAGCATGATTTTGAGGCCGAGAGACTGGATGTCGTTCATAAATTTTGTGAGCGCCGGGCCGTAGGTGTTTTTGGGGCCGATGCCCGCGTGAATGTGGGACTGGATGCCGACGGCGTCGATGGGGACGCCGCGCTGCTGCATGCCGCGGACGAGAGCGAGCACGGCGGCACGTTTTGCGGAGGAGGCGTCGTCCTCGGCTTCGATGTCGTAGTCGTTGTAGGTGAGCAGAGCGTGGGGGTCCACGCGGCGTGCTGCCCGGAAGGCGATGTCGATGTAGTTGGGCAGGACCTTTTGCCATGGCGAGTTGCGCATTCCCGCGGGGAGGCCGTCGGAAATTTGGATGGCTTCGTTGACGACGTCCCAGGAGTGGATGCGGCCTTTGTAGCGGCCGGCGACGGTTTCGATGTGGTTGACGAGGACCTGCTCAGCGTTGGCGGGAGTGACGTAGGTAGCGAACCAGGCTGGGAGGGCGCGGTGCCAGACGAAGTTGTGGCCGCGCAGCAGCATGTTGTTGGATTCGGCGAAGTGCGCAATGTAGTCGGCGTCGTCGAAGAAGAAGGTGGTGGGTTGCGGGTGGATGGGGCCGAACTTCATCTCGTTCTCGGCGACGAGGATGGACATTTGCTGCTTGACGAGGGCGGTGTAGGCGGGGTCGGCCTTGAGGGTCGCGGCGTGGACGCAACAGCCGACCAGGAGGTTGCGGGCGGCGCCGGCGGCGCGGAGGGTCGAGTCATGGCCTATGGCATCGGCCGTCTGAGCGAAGGTGCGGATGGGGAGAGCGGCTAAAGAGGCGGAGGCGGCGGTTTGCGCGAGGAACAGGCGGCGAGTGAGGCGCGACATGAAAGCCATGATCGCAGAGCGAAATTTGCAGTGGCTGATAAACTTAAGTTGTGCAGGCGGTCGGGTGATCGCTGCCGCCCGGGTCTCGCGAGAGGCGTTGGGCGGGGGAGGAAAGTCCGAACTCCGCAGGGCAGTGTGCCGGATAACGTCCGGGATGCGGGCGTCAAGGTCCGTAGACGGCCAGTGCAACAGAAAGCAAACCGCCACGGTTCTGCCGGACAGGCGCTTCGGCGCTCGATTCCGGAACAACAGGCCGGGGTAAGGGTGAAAGGGTGGGGTAAGAGCCCACCGCGCGCCTGGTAACAGACGCGGCACGGTAAACCCCACACGGAGCAAGACCAAATAGGCAGGGAGTCCGTTCGCTACTCTTCAGGCGGCGGCGCGCAGCGGCCCGTTGCGTTCAGGCGAAGAGAGCATTGGGCTTAGGCCCAGGCTGGCTGAAACCCGCGGGTAGGTTGCTGGAGCCCGGCAGCAATGCCGGGCCTAGAGGAATGATCGCTTAGAACAGAATTCGGCTTACGGGCCGCCTGCACAGAAAGACAGAGGGTAGAGAGTGGACAGTAGAGATGACGGGGAGGCTGCTTATTCTGCACTCCTGCACTCTTCTCTACTCTCTACTCTCTATCCTCTCCTCTATCCTCGGTACTGGCCGGGATTCCCATAACGGGAATGGGGAATGGGCTTTTAAGTGCCTTCGCGTAGACTGGCCCTATCATGCCGCGCATTGCTCGTGTATCGTTCCTCGGGTCCGTTTGTGCCTTTCTGCTGAGTTGTTCTGCCTTGTTGGTTACGGGCTGTGGCGCGGGACCGTCAGCAGTGCCCAACCCTTTGCCGCTAACCGTGAATGGCAGGGTACATGGCGGGCAGCAGGCCGTGGTGGGAGCAACGATTCAGCTCTATGTAGCGGGCAATGCCGGTAACGGGAGCGCGTCGACCTCGCTGCTCAATACGAGTGTGGTGAGCGGGCAGGACGGCGGGTTCTCGATCACGGGGGACTATAGCTGTCCATCGCCGACCTCGCAGGTGTACCTGGTGGCTACGCAGGGGAATCCTGGGCTGGGTTCAGGCGGGAATAATCCGGCGCTGGCGATGATGGCGGCGCTCGGCAACTGCGGGAACCTGTCGCCGACGCAGTTCATCTGGATTGATGAAGTGACGACGGTTGCGGCTGGCTGGGCACTGGCACCGTTCGCGCAGGACATTGCGCACATCGGGTCGAGCTCGACGAATTCCGTGGGGCTGGCGAATGCGTTTTTGGACGCGCAACTGATTGCGGATACCACTCAAGGCAAGGCGGCGACGCTGCCGAGCAACCTGACGACGGAGCCGGGCAAGATTTACGCGCTGGCGGATGCGCTGGCATCGTGCATCAACTCCGATGGCACGACAGGGTGCTCGCCGCTGTTCACGGCTGCAACTCCGAGTGGAGGGAGCGCGCCGACGAACACATGGGAGGCGCTGATGAATATCGTGAAGAATCCGGGCAACAATGTCAGTGGCGTGTTTTCGGCGATCGGGCCACAACCGCCGTTTGCGACGACGTTGAGCCAGCCGCCGCACGACTGGACGCTGAGCCTGACAGTGACCGGCGGCGGGGTGAACACGCCGGAGGGTCTGGGTGTCGACAGCCAGGGCAATGTGTGGGTGTCGAACCATTCCGGGATTGTGAGTGCGTTCAACCCGCAGGGAACTGTGCTGAGCGCGAGCGGCTTCGGGTTTGCGAATGCAACTGAGGCGTACGGGCTGGCGATCGATCCTGCGGACAACGTGTGGATCACGGTGGGCGAGACTCCGTCGCACAGTGGAACGAAGGGATCAGTGGAGAAGTTTTCGGGGGCTTCGTCGGGCGGAACGCTGGGCACGATGACGACGTACGCGGATAACAGCATCAACTATCCGTACGCGATTGCGATTGACAGCGGCAACGGCAACATTCTCATCGCGAACTACTATGTCAAAGGCACATCGACGAACCTGGTGATTCTGAATCCAGCCACGAGCACCTACATTCCGGTGAACATGGGCGGCGATGTGGGCGTTCCGGTGGCGGTGGCGCCGGATGCTGCGCATGGCGTGTGGATGTCGTCAGGCAATGGAATCGGGACGGCGGCGCACGTGGATGCAGGTGGAAACATCACGTTTTCGTCGGAGTGCTGCGGGGCAACGGACGGTGTTGCAGTCGACTCGGCGGGCAATGTGTGGCTGGCGGACTCAACCGATTCAGACGAGGCGGGCGACTCGGGCGGAGCGGTAACAGAGCTGGGTGCGGACGGATCCACGATTCACGAGTTCATCACGACGGGCGGAATCAGCAATCCTTCCCATATCGCGATCGACGCGGCGCAGAACGTGTGGATCGCGAACTTCCACGCTCCGCCGGACAGCGGATTCACGTATGAAAGCTTTTCGGAGCTCTCGGGCGTAAATTCCAGCAGCCCGGGGACGGCGCTCTCGCCGAGCACGGGATACGGACTGGACGCAAAACTTCTTTCACCGTTCAGCATGGTGGTGGATCCGAGCGGAAATCTCTGGCTATCCAATACCGGAGCGAACTCGCTGGTGATGTTCTTCGGCATGGCCACGCCGACGAAGACGCCGATGCCGACCACGCCGGTGGCGCCGTAGGAGTTAAAGGGTAAAGGGTAGAGCGTAGAGGGTAAGGGCGCGTACGTCCGGAGATTCGGTTCGTCTTAACTTGTGTGTATTGCCGGTGCGGGTTTTCGAGTCTGCTGCTGTTTGGGTTGGCGGGTTGGTTGCTGGTGCAGGGTGCGGCCGCGCAGACGAAACCGGCCCACAAGCATCGCTCTTTCGAGTTGCTGAGACGACGCATGGATGTGGATGTGGATGGGGCGCCGCGAGCGTATGGGCCTCCGGGCAGCGAGGCGCTGGACTATCTTTCGAACGCGCACCTCCGGGGAAGGCCGCGAGGACCGATCGTCGGCTACATGGTGGAGGACGAAGCGCCGCACCGGCCAGTGGTGCAGGGACCGCAGGACCCCGCGCCGGGGTACTACGTATCGCAGACCGCATTTGAAGACGAGTCGGTGGCGAACGAGCACGATCCACGACGGTATGTGGACGCGACCGCGATCAATTATGTAGTGCTGGGGAAGAAAGCGCGCAGGATGGGAGCACGGCTGGGGGATTTTGTCGCGGTGTATTCGCGGCGGACGCGCCGGTCGGTCTTCGGGATTGTGGGGGACAACGGGAATCCAAGCGGCGATGAAGGGTCGCTGCACCTGCTGCGGGCGCTCGGGTATCCGTTTCACAATGGCAAGGACGACGCGGTGGAAGACGCGGAGATCGTTGTGCGTTTTTATCCTGGATCGAATCCGAAGCACCGGTTTTTTCATAATCAGGCGGAGCTGGACCGGGCAGCGCAGGCGCTTGGCTTGAGCCGTGCATTTGTCCGGTAGACGACGTTACCAAAGCCACTTTGCGAGAAATTTGCAGTTTTTTGCAACTTTTTATAGCCGGAATGGTCAAGTAGCATTAGAGTCTTAGGAACGAACCGTACTTGGCAATGCTTAGGCCCATAGCTTCGCGCCGCTCTATTATTGTTGCTCTGGCTGTAGCGGCTGCCGCAGGAACCACACTTCTTGCACGCAGCTCGAAGGCAGTACAGAACTCATCACCGGTCGAAGCAACACCCGAGTATTACGCAGAGCACGTGCAGCCGATCTTCCGGGCGAATTGTTACCGTTGTCACGCGGGACTGAATCACCGGGGCGGGCTGCATCTGGATACGCGCGAGGGGCTGATGCATGGCGGCAAGGACGGTAGCGTTATTGTGCCGGGGCATCCAGAGCAGTCTCTACTGGTGAAGCTTATCCGGCACGAGGGCCCGGCGAAGGATCCGAAGCCAATGCCGCCGAAGAGTAAGGTTTCGGACGCAGACATCGCGACGATCACGGAATGGATTCGTGCGGGCGCGGTAATGCCGGCAGACCCGGCGCATTAGGAAGCAGGCTACCAACGGCCCCGAACGGATCAAGGCCAGGTTGACCCGAACGATGACGAAAGAGGGTTATTTAGCTACGCCTTCCGTTCGCGTGGCGACTTAATTTCTCACTCAGCTATGTAATTTTTTGCATCATAAGTGGCAACGAGGTTCTACTATAGGACGCGTTGACCGTCCTGATCCCTCCCCCAATTCAGAACGGAGCCCTCGGCTCGCGCGTTTAGACGAGGTAGGCAGGTCTTTTGCATGGTTGACATCCACAGTTTCGCGCTTCCCGGTTTTGTTTCCCAGGCTACGTTTGCGCTCACGCTGGCGCTGCTCGCCTGGAGCGATGCGCGCACTCGCGGCACTCGCTGGCTGGCGGCGGCGTGCGCTCTGCAGTTGTTGACGACGATCTCTCACGCGATCATGCCGGTGCCGCTGCGGGTATCTGAGAACCTGAGCGCCTGCCTGCTGGTGCTGGTGTTCTTCCTGGTGTACATGGGGATGCGCTGGTTTGTGCTGCGCATCCGTCTGGCGACGATGAACGGACCGCTGGCGCTGAGTGCGGCGATGACCACGATTCTTTCGGTGGGAGTGATGCATCCGGGAGCGGAACTGGCTGCCGCGCGGGTGTGCGCACTGATCGTGCTGGGCGCGACAATCGTGATGCTGCTGCGGCCGCGCATGAAGGCGTTGGCGGATATCGGCCGCGTGATGGCGTTTCTGTTTACGTTTGTGGCGGCCACGGTCGCACTTCGGCTGGTGCTGAGCCTGGGGATTCTTCGTCATCGCGGGCTCGAACCGGCGGCTCACGATCTGTCGATGATCGGTCTGATGATGCTGGGCTTCGGGTTCGTGGCGATGTACGTCGCGGAGACCAAGCGGCGTTTGCATGAAGAGACGCGGCTTGATTCGCTGACCGGGCTGCACAATCGCCGGGCGTTTGAAGAGAAGATTCTGCGCGAGGTCCAGATTGCGGCACGAGACAACACGCCGCTGACACTGCTGATGATGGACCTGGATCATTTCAAGCAACTGAACGACACGTGGGGACACGCGCTGGGCGATCGCGCTCTGCGCACCTTCGGCGGCGTCCTGCTGACAGTGACAGGGACGCGGGACGCAGTGGCGCGCCTGGGTGGCGAGGAGTTTGCGATTCTGCTCCCGGGGCGTTCGCCGCGGAGCGCGCTGTCGCTGGCAGAGCGGCTGCGGGCCACGGTGGAAGGCCTGCGGCTGAGCGAAGGCGAAGAGTTGGTGCGGTTCACGGTGAGCGTAGGCTTGAGCTCGCTGCTGCCGGGCGAGAAGGGCTTCGAGCCAATGCTGCGGAGGGCGGACCGTGCGCTGTACAAGGTGAAGCGCTCGGGACGAAACCGCGTTCTGCTGGCCGACTCGGATTCGCATCCGGTTCCGTCGATTCCGCCGGGGCGGGCGCTGCCGGAGCTGCAGACGATGGCAGCAGGAGCGAATCAGCGCGTGCGCGAATTCGTGGGGTAGTCCTGGCAGCTGGTTCTTCGTTGTCGTCAGTGGGCGGGGCGGGGTGGGTTCGCACTGTGGCGCGGCACGCACTAGACTAGAACTGATGTCTGAGTCTGAGTCGAAGCCGCTTCCTGAGGTCGATCTGTCGCAACCACCTGCGGAGAATATGGTCCGCGTTACGTTTCGCCCTGAAGGCAAGACGGTCGAGTTCCCATTTGGCTCGCTGCCCTATGAAGGACATGGCGAGCCGATGAGCGTTCTTGACGTGGCGGAAAATTATGGGATCTTTCTGGACCATGCCTGCGGGGGCGTCTGCGCCTGCACGACGTGTCATGTGCACGTTCTGGATGGAGCGAAGGGGCTCTCGGAGCCGGAGGAGAAGGAACTGGACCGCATGGACATGGCGCCCGGACTGCAGTTGAACTCGCGGCTGGGCTGCCAGGCGGTGATTGAGAAGCCGGGGAATTATGTGGTCGAGATTCCCGCCTGGAACAAGAATTATGTTCAGGAAGGCAAGCCGGCGACGGGGCCGAAGGACTAGCAGCGAGTCGTGAATAAGGCACAGAGCAGAAGCAGATCCCCTGCTCTACCCCAGCCATCAAGCTGGCCGGGGACCCCGGTTGCGGGGATGACAGAAAGAAAAGCGAGGGCAAGGACAAACGCCACGCATTTGTGGCGTTTTCTGTTGGCCGGCACAACGTACGCCGCGTGGGCGTGTCTCTAAAACAAAAGCACGGAATCCTGGGCGCGGGTGCGCCATAGAACGAGGGCCTTTCAGATGATGTCTTCAGCGGCTCGCAACTGCTGTCTTTCTCTTCTCGCGATCTTTGGTCTGTTGATTCTGCCTGATGCTGCCAAGGCACAGGCGGGGGTGTATGGCATGTTGAGCGCCGGTCATTATTCCGGTCTAGGTGTGGGTTATGGGACGGCCTCAAACCAGAGCGGCGGCATGACGGCGGATGGAGGGACGTTCGGCGTCTATGACAACTTCATGCCGTTCGGGCCGGTCCGGTTCGGCGGCGATGCGCGGGTGATCATACAGAACAGCGCGAACTCGACGCAGTACGGAAACAAGCTGGCGGGCTTCCTCTTCGGGCCGCGGTTGGAGATTGCACCGCCGCCACCAATTCCGGTAAAGCCGTATATTCAGCTAGAGTTCGGCGGGGTGGGGACGAACAACGGCTCGAGCCACAGCAAGAGCACGTCGTTTGCGTACCAGGTGAACGGCGGAATCGACTTCACTGTGCTGCCGCATCTGGATATCCGCGGAGAGTACGGCGCGGGACAGTTGACCAGCATCGGCGGCACGCACCATACGCTGCAGGAGTTCGGGGTGGGGCTGGTGCTGCGGATGTGAATGGGAAGTTAGCGAGTTAGGAGTTAGGAAAGGCAAGAACCTTCGACGTCATTCCTAACTCCTAACTAGTTCTTCACCGTCATGGCGTCGGAGGCACAACGTTAGCAGCGTTAGAGAATTGTGCGCACGATTCGGCGGACGAGTTCGGTGGTGGCACCGTAGACGAGGTGGGCGGCGAGCGGGCTGGCAAGTGAGCTGACGGGGTATTCGTCCGGCCAGGGGCCCAGGTGCAGGGCGGGAACTCCAAGCACGTCCGCGGTGGCGAAGAGAACGGTGCCGAAGGTTGTGCCGAAGCCGGCCCTGGCGAGGCCGGTGTACTCGGCCAGCGCGCCATAGATGCCGCCCGAGAGCGCGCCCATGCTGTAGTGCACGATCGGGCCGCCAATCTCGCGCTGCTCGTGCGTGAGATGACGGCCGCCCGTGACGGTCTCGACGATCTTGTCGGCGGCTTTCATGGTGGAGTCTTCGCCGTCAGACTGCGCGGCAAGCTCCTGCTGTTCGGCGGGGGTCTCGACGGCTTTGGAGAGCTTTTGTCCGAGAGTCGCCTGGAACTCGTTCATCACCCAGGAAGCGGCCAGGCCGCCGGCGACCCCTGCCAGGATTCCTCGCACAATATGCTTCTGCGCCATAGTTGCCTCCACCGGCCGGGCCGGGCTGGTTGGTTCGATGCAAACTATAAGAGGGTGCGGGGCGCCCAGAGCGCGATGGAGAATTCTCACTTGTGACGCTGGCCGAAGTAAGCGATTTCGCAGGAAATACAGGGGCAAAATGCGCGAAAACGCGCGTCGCCGCTGGCGGCAAGTCAATAGCCGGAATTGACAGAAGCCTCTGGACCCGATAGTTTAGGTGCGTTGATTTACATAAACCACAAATAATTTTCATTTTTGCTGCAAGGCAGAGATCGAGGGTCCATGAGGTTGCGCGTTCTGTTGCTTGTCGTGCTGTCGGCGTTCTGGGGCGTGCACGCGTTTGGCCAGGAAGATCGCGGGAGGATCAGCGGCGTCGTGGCGGATACGACAGGTGCTGTTATTCCCAAGGCGAACGTCACGGTGACGAACGAGGCGACGCACGTCGCGCAGACGGTGCACTCGAACGATACGGGACAGTACGTAGTAGACCTGCTGATTCCCGACCTCTACACGGTGCGGGTGGATGCACCGGGGTTCAAGCAATTCACGGCAACGCACGTACGGCTCGAGATCGCTGGCCGGGTGAGTGTGAACGCAAAGCTGGCGGTGGGCCAGACCAGTGAGACGGTCACGGTGAACGAGCACGGCGTTGTGCTTAAGACCTCGGACGCGATTCTCGGCTCGACGATGGAGTATCGCTCGATTGAGGACCTCCCGACGCAATACGGCAACGCTTTCGAGCTGCAGTTGCTGCAACCGGGAGTTATTTCTACGACGCTCTCAAACGGCAACCATGATTATGAGGGCGGATCGGAGAGCACGAAGGTTGATGGCGCGCAGAGCGGCCAGACTGAGTTCACCATCGACGGTGCGCCTGACACCCGCAACGGCGGCGCGGTCACGACAGCGTTCATCCCGTCGCATGAGTTCGTCGGTGAGTTCAAGGTGATTACGGGGCCGTACGATGCGTCGCTCAGCCACACCTCCGGCGGGTCCCTGGACTCCAGCATTAAATCAGGCACGAGCCAGTATCACGGCGGCGGAAGCTGGTACTGGCAGCCGGGAACGGTGAACGCACGCGGATACAGCTTTAGCAACTCGAAGGTGGCTCCGACCGAATACAACCGGGAGACCGGGTTTATCGGTGGCCCGGTGTGGAGGAGGAACCAGAAGCTGTTCTTCTTCGCCGGATTCGAAAAGGAGCACAACTCGCAGGGGACGCAGAGTGTGCAGACGGTGCCGACGGACGCGGAGAAGAATGGCGATTTCTCAGCGCTATTCAACTACGGCTCCACGATCACGCAGTTCAAGCAGACGGTCTGCACCGGCGTTTCACAGACGTGGAATCCTTACGAGATCTTCAATGCATACTCCGAAACGGTGGACCCGCGTTGCAGCGGACGGAATCTTCGCCAGCCGTTCAAAGACTCGAGCGGCAACGTCACGGACGTTATTCCGGCGAGCATGATCGATCCGATCGCGAAGAAAATTCTCTCGTACTACCCGGAGCCCACGGGGTCGTCTGCCGAGACGCCGGACGGGATGAACAACTACGTGTGGAACGGAGCGAACGTCGACCACTACTGGTCCGTGGTGGATCGCGAGGACTACAACCTCAGCGACCGTCAGAAGATGTTCGGGCACTTCTACACCAGCAAGCGCGTGCAGCCGGGTAAGAATGAGTTCTTCCCCGGCGCAAGCGGACAGACCCTGACGCTGGTTAACTACGGCGGTGTGCTGGATTACGTGAACACGATCAACTCGTCGACAGTGCTGAACGCGCGTTACTCGTTCACGCGCTTCACGACGGTGACGTCGCTGGATGCGAAGACGACCGTGGACGATCTCGGGATTCCCGGCAATCTGCTGGCGGGCGTGCCGGATATTGCGAAGGGCTTCCCGGAGGTGAAGATCTCGGGCTTCGGAACGCTGGGCAACTCTGATCCAGGGACGGAATACGACAACATTCACGATGGGCAGATCAATCTCACGCGCGCCCAGGGACGTCACACGCTGAAGTTAGGTGTGGAGTATCGGCAGTACCAGGCGAACCAGGGCAACTACACCGGCGAGCATGTTGTGCTTGGCTCAAGCGGAACGTACACGAAGGGACCGGACGACAACTCAACTGCCGCTCCGATCGGGCAGGCGCTGGCAAGCTTCGAGCTGGGCGTGACGGAGAGCAACACGCAGACGCTGAACACCAGCACGTCGAATAATTCCGACTATTATGCCGCGTATGTGCAGGACGACTGGAAGGTGAGCCCGAAGCTGACGGTGAACCTCGGTCTCCGGTACGAGTACACGTCACCTGTCTACGAGCGAAACGATAAGAGCACGACGGGCTTTGCGTTCAACACGCCGAACCCGATCCAGGCGCAGGCTCAGGCCAACTACGCAGCGCACCCGAGCCCGCTATTGCCGGCGTCGCAGTTCAAGGTGCTGGGCGGATACCTTTACGCCAACACCCCAGGTGATCCGAAGCACGGGCTCTGGAACGCACCCAAGGACCTGTTCTCGCCGCGGTTTGGATTTGCCTACAACCCGGTCCCGAAGCTGGTGCTGCGCGGCGGATACGGCATCTTCTACAGCCAGCTTGCGGAGTACGTGCAGTACGGGAATCCTCTTGGGTGGACCCAGCAGACGAACGGCATTATTACCACGAACGCTGGGCTCTCGTTCATCAACGCGCCGAACACGCCGTTGAGCAACCCGTTCCCGAACGGGCTGGTGCAGCCCTCTGCAAACTCGAATGGGCTGCTGCAGAACGTACTGTCGTCCATCAGCACCTTCTACCCCCAGAATCCGAAGTCAACGTACAACGAGCGCTGGTCGTTCGGGCTTGAGTATCAACTTCCAGCCGAGCTGGTGCTGGATATGAACTATGTGGGCAGCAACAACCTGCACATTCCGATCACGCAGGATTTCAACCCACTGCCGAACAGCTATCTGAGCACGGACACCATTCGCACCGCGGCGCAGATCGCCAACTTCAACAAGCTGAGCGCCAACGTCACCAATCCGTTCTATGGCATCAGTGTTCCGGGCACACCGTCTCTGAATGGAACGACGATCTCACAGACTCAGCTGCTCAAGCCCTATCCGGAGTTCAGCGCGATTACCTACGGCAAGACCACGGAGGGATACGGAACCTACAACGCCCTGCAGATGCAGGTCTCGAAGCACTTCTCGCACGGCTACAACCTGAGCGTGGCGTACACGCGGTCGAAGTCGCTGGATGCGATCAACTTCCTGAACCCTGGCGATCCGAAGCCGTGGTATGGCCTTTCGAACGGTGACTACCCGAACCTGCTCGCGGTGTACGGCATCTACGAGCTTCCGTTCGGCCGCGGCAAGCCGTTCTTCTCGGGCGTAAACCCGATCGTCAAGAACATCATCAGCGGCTTCCAACTGAATGGCACATACCGCATCCAAAGTGGCCAGCCCATTACCTTCGCGGCGAGTGACATCCTCGCGGCGGGCTCGAACTTCTCGGATATCGGCAAGGTGCAGAACAAGAGCCTGCAGCACTGGTTCAATACCGCAGCCGTCGACACGAACGCGAATGACCAGCTGGAGGACGCAGTGAATTTCTTCCCGCTACGCTTCAACAACGTGCGCCAGTCCAATCTCGACATCCTGAACCTGGGTGCGGAGCGCAAGTTCCACATCTGGGAGAACGTTGAGGCCGACTTCAAGTGCGAAGCCATCAATGCACTCAACCACACCGTCTTCTCCGCACCCAATACCACACCGACGAGCTCTGCCTTCGGCCGTGTCTCCGGTGTGGGGAATCAAGGCCGCGTCGTGACGTTCGCTTTCGAAGGACGCTTCTAGTCAGGCTGGAACTCAAACAACAAAAGGCCCACTCGAATGAGCGGGCCTCTTGTCGCCAGTCCGGCGTGTTTGGCAGATTGTGTGGTCGTCTCAGTCATGCGGCCCTGACGTGAAGCGCGTCCACCGTGCGCCAGCACCTCAGATCCGCATGGGCATGAGGATGTAGCGGTAGCGGGTGTCTTCGTTGCCGTCTTCGGGGCGCATCTGGCCGGCGGATTGCGCGTCCTTGAACTCGAGGCGGACCTCGCCGGTGAGGCCGATGGCGCGGAGGAAGTCGACGAGATACGAACTGTTGAAACCTACGACGAGCGGGTCGTAGTTGTAGGGCGTTTCAATGATGTCCTCGGACTCGCCGGCGTCAGTGGACTGCGCGGAAAGCTTGAGCTCGTTCTGCTCAAGGCGGATCTTGATGGCCCCGGAGCGCTCATCGGCGAATTGAGCGACGCGCTGGATGGAGGCCATCAGGTCCTCGCTGCGCACGATGACGAACTTGGTATTGTCGCGCGGGAGCACGGCTTCGTAGTTGGGGAACTGGCCGGTCAGCTTGCGCGAAGTCAGCACGCGGCCGCCGACCTTGAAGAAGAGCGTCTGGTCGTCGTCGGCGAACTCGATGAACTGCGGCGCCTTGTCCTTGTTGGGCTCCATGTTGGCGAGCAGGCCGTTGAGCTCGGCGAGGGCCTTGCGCGGGATGAGGGTCTTCTTCTCGCCGGAGATACCTTCGATGGGCTCGCCGGTCTTCTCGATGTGCGCCAACCTGTGACCATCCGTCGCGACCATCGCCATGGACTCGGCCTTGAGCACCAGCAGCGCGCCGTTGAGCGTGTAGCGCGACTCCTCGTTGGAGATGGAGAAGATGACCTTGGCGATCATGTTGTGCAGGGTGGCGGCGTTGATCTTGTAGCCACCCGCGGACGGGAACTGCGGAACCTGCGGGAAGTTCGCGCGGGCCATGCCGACCATCTTGGTGTTGGAGCGGCCGGCGCGGATCTGCACCCAGTGGTTGTCCATCAGCTTGATGGAGATATCGCCCTCGGGCAGGAGCTTGATGTAGTCGTACAGCTTGCGCGCGGGAATGGTGCAGGCGCCGGGCTTCTTCACCTTGGCGGCGCAGCTCGTATGCAGCGACTGGTCGAGATCGGTGGCGGTGATGGTGAGCCGGCCATCTTCCGTCGCCTCGAAAAGGAAGTTCGAAAGAATCGGGATGGTCGTCTTGCGCTCGACGACGGACTGTGCGGCGGTGAGCTCGCGCAGCAGCTCTGCACGCGAGACCGTGATCTCCAGGTTGCCGGTGGGCGCTGCGGCGACGTCGGGCGTAAGGGTTGCACTGGACACGGTTGGATCTCCCTGGTGATACACCCTCCCCGGTTTGCGACACTCCGGACGGGGTCAAGTGAGTTGAAACGATTCTAGGTCGAGCGGGGCGTTTCGCGCGAGGGCCAACTTCTGTGCATAACGGGGGTGCTGTTGTGGGTCACCACCGCGGTGGGACGTCACCGGGAAGTCAGGGAGCGGGGGAGTGAGGGAGTGAGGTTCGGCTGCGAGGGTTAAGAAGACTTTTAAAAGTCTTACAGAAAGAGAGAAGACAGTCGTCTTAGTCGTTTGGCGTGGAAGAGTGGATAAGCCGTCCGGAGGCACAATAGGCGGCGAAAAACGGAGGTTCCGGCTTTCCAAAATCGGTCGCGGAAGAACGAAGACCTTGGAAGGTCGCTACCGGGCTTTGGGTTCGGTACGGAGTTTTCCCCGTTCCCCACAAGCGGCTGCGGAGGATCGTGAGAAAGCATGGCGGGCATTGTGGGCAAAGCGAGCTAATTCAGTGCGGGCGCGGTTGAATGAAGTGCTGCGATCTCAACAACTGCACCATGGATGTGCCGGAAAATGCGTTTTGGGCCGCGCGGTGCAAGGGTGAGGCTCGCGAGGAGCAAAGCAAAAGCCGCTGGACATTGGACCAGCGGCTGCGAGGATGGAAATTTCCCCTGACTTAGTACCTGCGACCGCCTCCGCGGCGCGGTCCGCCACGGCCGCGGCCTCCACGGTCGCCGTAGCCGGAGCGCTCGCGTTCGCCCTCAGGGGGAATGCGATAGCCCTCCGGGTAGAGGACGACGAAACGGCGGGGGCCCTCGCCGGAGCTGGCTGTCTGGAGGCCAGAGTCGCGCAGGAAGAGGTGCAGCATGCGCCGCTCGCGGCTGCTCATGGGCGGGAAGCTGTAGGGGCGGTTGCTGTCGTCTACGCGGTCGATGGCGTCGTCGGCGAGGCGGCGGAGATGGCGAACGCGCGCGGCCTTGTAGCCATCCGCGTCGAAGGAGATGCGATCGTGCTCCTCGGGCTCCAGGCGGAGGACCTTGGCGGTGATGTGCTCGAGGGCGCGCAGCAGTTCGCCGTCGCGATCGAGAAGAAGCCCGGCGTCGGGTCCTTTGCACTCCACATAGATGTCGCGCCGCTCGAAGCCGTCAGGGTCGGCCGCGCCGGCGCCTGCGGTGATTCGATACTTGAGCCGGAGACCTCCGGTCGAGGTCAAGATGCGCATCAGGGAGGCTACTTGTTCAGCCGCCTGGGCGAGGTCTTCCATGGGTCTTTATGTCCTCGGGGAAATATGTAGGTTGCTTCTGACAGAAGATTGGAACGACAGGCTGCCGTTCAGGCCCGACGCCAGCGAACTGAAAATAAGGAACGGTCAAACTCTTCGCAAAACCTCTTTTGGACTTCCATCGCATACCCGGAAGTGTGGGCTTCCAGTATGACGCAAACCTCATCGCAGGTGCAGCCTGAAGCAGCAGCTAGAGCATTTCTCCTGACCCTATAGTTTCGAGAGAAATCTGCGGAGGTCGTTTTCCTTGAGAGAAAACGACGCTGACAGCCTTCGCCTTGACGACACCTTCAGGAAAAATGCTCTATCGCCTCCCCGCAATGGTCTTGGGAGCCGCCTTGGCCTTCGCCTTAGCTTCCGCACGTTTGAGCTGGATCTCGCGCATCTCCTTGCCCAGCGCAGTTCGGTTCAGGACGAGTTGCTGGCCGACCATGATGAAGTTACCGATGTTCCAGTAGAGCGCCAGACCAGCGGCGTAGTACCAGGTCCAGTAGCCGGAGAAGGCGGGCATCATGAAGGCCATCATGCGCTGCTGGGAGGGGTCGACGCCGGGCGACGGCGTGTAGAACTGCACGAGGAAGCTGGTCACAACCATGACGATCGGCAGGATGTGGTACGGGTCGGGCTGGCTCAGGTCCTTGATCCAAAACCAGTGCGACTGGCGGAGCTCGACGACCTTCTCCATCATCTCGAAGAAGGCAAACAGCAGCGGCATCTGCACGAGCGTGGGGATGCAGCCACCGAACATGCTGACGCCGTGCTTCTTCTGCAGGTCCATAATCTCGGCGTTCATCTCGCCCATCTTCGGACTGGTTGGCTTCGGATTGCCGTACCTGGCCTTGATGGCGTCAATCTGCGGCTGAATGCGCTGCATTTTGATCATGCCCTTCATGCTCTGGAAGCGCAGCGGCACCAGGAACATGTAGATCAGGACAGTGAAGAGGACGATCGCCCATCCCCACGAGTAGTCGTGAGGAGTGTTCGCCCTCGCGTTCGACGGAGCAATCCAGGTATGGACAGTCTGAAGTCCGACGAACAGATACTTCGCGAAGGGGCCCCAGAAGCCCCAGTTGAGCAGCGGCTGGAGGGAGTAGCCATCGGCGGTCTTGATGGTCTTCAGCAGCTCCAGGTACTTCGGGCCGACAAAGACGCGCTCCTGGTTGTGCCCGGAGAGATCGCCAACCGCCGCCCCGATGACTGCAAGCTGAACGTCCTTGCCGGCCGGCTTGCCGTCGGCGCGCTTCAGATCGTTCAGGCTGAGCTGGTTGTGCAGCGTCACCGCCGTGGCAGTCTGGGTGTGATCGGGGAGGATGGTAGCGGCGAAGTACTGATCGCTGACACCGGCAAAGTCGAACGGTCCGGTCAGCGTGGCTCCGCCCGAGACCTTCTTCGAGGCGGTGTGGTCATCCTTGCCGTTCTGCATGGTGTCGACCCACGTGTCCGACGGATAGTGGCTGCCATGCAGGTGCGGTACGACGAGATCGCCCGTGCCGGAAGGCCAGGCCAGCAGCGCGCGCACGGGAGCGCCGTTCTTGAGCACGAGCGTGTCCGCATGGATGAGGTAATCGCGGCCGAAGGTGAAGGTCTTGGTGACGTCAAGACCGTTGTCGGCGTAGCGGAAGGTCAGGGTCGATGGAGCGGACAGCGTTCCCGTCGCGGAGGGAACGTACATCGCATTCGCCAGCGCCTGGTTGAGCGCCGGGTCGTAGGTGTAGAGCGACATCGGGTAGCCGAACTTCGCCGAGGCCACGTGATCGACCAGGTCCAGCGGCTTACCGTCCTCATCCATCTGGCGCTTCAGGATCCACGAAGTCACCTGGCCGCCGCGGTTGGAGAAGGTGATGCGGTAGAGCTCGTTCTCGACGACGGTTGTGGTCGCGGCCGAGGCCTGAATTGCAGGGGTCTGGACCGCGGTCTTTACGGCGGTCTTTGCGGCTGCGGCCATCTGGCTGCCGGGCTGCGTTGCGGCGGGAGCGTTCGTCTGGGCGGCGGACTGGCTGCCTGACTGCTTAGCGGCGGGCGCGTTTTGCGGGGCCGGCGGGTTGGTCTTCATGCGCCAGTACTGGACGCCGAAGATCACGCCCAGCATGACCACGAACATCAGAAGGAAAGAGCGGTTGTCCTGGCTTCCGGCGCCGCCTGCATTGGGGTTACGAAACTCTGGCAAGTGAAGAACTTCCTATCGTTGAATCTGCGCGCCTGGCGCGGAGTTCGCTATTGTCCATGGTAAATGAGTACGTTTGAAGGGCCGCGCGGGTTTCGGCCACGACCGAATCACGGCACGGGATCAAGGCCGCCCTTGCTGAACGGATGGCATCTTGCCAGCCGGCGAACGGCAAGCCAGCCGCCGCGGAGCCAGCCGTGGCGCACAACGGCGACGAAGGCGTACTCGCTGCAGGTGGGGAGAAATTTGCATTGCGAAACAGACACCGCATGCAACATCGGTGATACGACGCGCTTGTAGGCGCCGAGCAGCCAGGCTGCATGGAGCTCACGCCGCCCCTCCCGGCTCACCGTGACGTCCCGGCGCGGAGGGGCTTACCTGCTGCTTTGTTCGCGCGACGAGATGGCGCCTGATGGACCGGTTTTTCAGCCGCGGCCCGCACGCTGCGCGCCTCTATAGATTGAGCCTCTATGGATCGCGCCTCTATGGATCGAAAGATCGTCTCCACTTCGCGCTGGATGAGGGTGAACTCAGCCTCGAGCACACTGCGTTTCGGGTGCAGCACAACGTCGACGTTCGCCGAGAGCAGCGGAAGCGCGGCGCGGACAGCCTCGCGGAGGCGGCGCTTGATGCGATTGCGGGTGACCGCTTTGCCGAGAGCCTTCGGTACCGTGAGTCCAACGCGCGGGCCGGTGGTGAGTACCCCAGCAAGCAGAGAACACTCGCCGGGGGCCCCGGTGACCACCCCAGCGAGCAGAGAACACTCGCCGGGGGCCCCGGTGGTCTCGGAGCGCGGCGCGGCCTCGGCATCGCGCAGCGCGAAGAAGTACGCCATCTGCCGTCCGAACTGCTTGCGTCCTGCCTTGTACACGCGCTGGTAGTCGGCATGTTTGCGCAGGCGGAAGTTGGTGGAGGTGGACATCGCGCCGCGTACCTCAGAGGCTGAAGCGCCCGTTACCGAACCGTGGCCTTAACAAAACCCGTGAACGAGTTGCGGCCAACACAGAAACGCGCCCTGGAGGAAACCTCCGGAGCGCGCGTTCGCGAAGAAACTCGAAAAGTATTCGCGAACTGAAGAAAGCTCTCGCGACGAACTAGTCGCGGTAGCCGGCCGAGACCGCGATCTTGTGGCGGCCCTTGGCGCGGCGGCGGCTGAGCACGGCAGCGCCGGCCTTGGTGGCCATGCGGCTCAGAAAGCCGTGAACCTTGCTGCGGCGGCGGCGATTGGGTTGAAAGGTGCGCTTCGGCATCGTCGTATCCTGTTCTGAAGAAAATCTTGTGAGACTGTGTGCTGTCTGCTGCAGTCGCCTCTCTACCAGAGGGTCTCGTTAGTCACCACGCGCGAGCGGCCTTCAGTCGCATACGTGCAGGCATGGAGCAGCACTATTGAGTATACCGAAGTCGCAGCGGATCGGCAATTTCAGGATGGACATGTGTTCATGTCGCGCACCGTTCGTGTAAGCATTTTTTGGCCCACACGCAAATCTTCACCGACTCTGGTGCAAACGGTCTCTCTTTCGCATTTTTGAGATTTTTGAGTTGCTGAACACCCGTGAAATGCGTGCTACTATCAACTCCGTTCGTGGAGTGCAAAAGCTCTCTACCTTGAGTTCCGATCGGGTCTGTTGATTCATTCTCCGTCGGTGCCTCTCGCAACGTCGGAATTCAAAACAATCTCAGGGTTCCGTTCTCCTCCGCGTGAACGTAGCGCGGGGCTGCCCTACTATTGTCTTTATGGAATGCTTGTTTTCATCCTTGCGGCTTGCTTTAGCTCCTCAAGAACGTCTAGGACACTAAGGAAGATTTAACGATGTCATTTGAGCCGGTCCCAGCTACCGTGCTGAACCAGTGGGTTCGAATCCTCGGCGCGCTGGAAAAGAAAATTAATCGTCAGAGCTTTGAGACCTGGCTGAAGCCCACGCGCTTCTCTCACATCAATGGGCGTACGCTGCACGTGCGCATTCCTTCGGCGGCCTTTCAGCACGTCGTCGATCGCTACGGCGATCACATTTACGAAGCGATTGAGACGCTCGGCTTGGAGCTGGACAACGTCATCTTCGAGATCCCGCCGCAGGAGGCCCCGCGGCCGCAGCGTGAGGATGGCGGCTTCGCTCCGCAGTCCGCGCACAACGCGAACATCACGCGCAACAACTCGCGGCCGGGACCGGCAGCGCCCGGACCGGAGCAGTCTCGCTTCGACTGGAACACCGCTGCGCAGCTCAATCCGCGGTACCAGTTCGACGGCTTCGTGATCGGCAGCGGCAATCAGTTTGCGCATGCCGCGGCGCAAGCCGTGGCCGAGCGCCCGGCGAAGGCCTACAACCCGCTGTTCATGTACGGCGGCGTCGGCATGGGCAAGACCCACCTGATGCATGCCGTCGGTCATCTCGTGAAGACGCGCACGCCCCACGCGGCGATCAGCTACATCTCGGGCGAGAAGTTCACCAACGAGATGATCAACTCCGTGCGCTACGACAAGATGACGAGCTTTCGCGACAAGTTCCGCACGGTGGATGTTCTGCTGATCGACGACATCCAGTTCCTTGCAGGCAAGGAGCGCACGCAGGAGGAGTTCTTCCACACCTTCAACGCTCTGCATGAGACATCGAAACAGATCGTGATCTCGTCGGACCGCTCGCCCAAAGAGCTGAACGACTTCGAAGATCGTCTGCGCTCACGCTTCGAGTGGGGCCTGGTCGTCGACATTCAACCTCCCGATCTCGAGACCAAGGTCGCCATCCTGCAGCGCAAGGCCGAGCAGGAGCGCATTGGGCTGCCGATGGAGGTTGCGCTGTTCATTGCGGGCAATGTACGGACCAACATTCGCGAGCTCGAGGGCGCGCTGAACCGTTTGATCGCGTGGTCCTCCATGCAGGGTGCGGAGATTACGCTACCCAACGCGCAGCACTGCCTCAAGCACATCATCGACACGCAGGTGCGCAAGATCACGATTGAAGCGATCCAGCGTGCCGTTGCCGAGAGCTTCGGGATGCGCGTCGCCGAGCTGAAGCAGAAGAACAACTCGCGCCAGATCGTCGTGCCGCGCCAGATTGCGATGTATCTCGCCAAGCAGCTCACCGAAGCTTCCCTGCCCGAGATCGGGCGGCAGTTCGGCGGCAAGCACCACACCACGGTGATGCACTCGATTGCCAAGATCGATGAGCAGCGCCGCCACGACAAAGACCTGAACCGGACCGTCGCGAAGCTGCTGGAGACGCTGGGGTAAAGCAGTGAGTAGTGAATAGAGCAAAGACAAAGGTCGCCTCAGCGGGCGATCTTTGCTTTTGCCTTTCTTTCTGTAATCCCAGCAAGGGATCTGCTGTCGCTTTCTTCACTATTCCACTACTCACTATTCGCTCCTCCGCGTAAAATCGTGACGCTTTTTACAACCAGCTTTTCTCATCACTCAAAATCTCACGGAGATCTCGTCATGGAGCAACAGAAGCAAGCTACGCCCGAGCGCATCATGCAGATGGCGTGGGGCTACGCAGTCACCCTGATTCTTGAAGCCGCGATTCGCAACAAGGTTTTCGATACGCTTGATTCGGGGCCAAAGACCGTTGACGAAGTCGCGGCGGCGAGCGGCGCCTCGAAGCGCGGCATGCGCGCGATCATGAACGCGCTGGTTGGCGTCGACCTGCTGAAGAAGAACGGCAGCGAGAAATATGAGCTGACGCCCGAGAGCGCGACGTTTCTCGTTTCCACCAAGCCTTCCTTCATGGGCGGTATGGCCGCGCATACATCCAGGCAACTCATGCCGCCCTGGATGCAGCTCAATGAGGTCGTCGCCACCGGCAAGCCGGCGACCAGCGTGAACCGGCAAGACGGCGGCGAAGCGTTCTTCCAGGAGCTCGTCAGCAACATCTTCTCCATGAGCTACGCTCCCGCGAAGATGCTCGCGCAGCACCTCGCATTCGGCGACTCCGGCTCTCCCGTGCGCGTGCTCGATCTTGGCGCGGGCTCCGGCGTGTGGAGCATCGCGCTCGCACAGAGCTCGCCCCGCGTGAAGGTCACCGCCGTTGATTTCCCCGGCGTGCTGCCGATCACGCAGAAGCATGCGGACCGCTTCGGTGTGGGTGACCGCTACACGATGCTTCCCGGCGACCTCGGCCAGGTCGACTTCGGCAAAGACTACAACGTCATCACCATCGGTCACATTTTTCACAGCGAAGGTGAGGAGCGCTCGAAGAAGCTGCTGAAGAAGTGCTTCGACGCACTCGCTCCTGGCGGCACGATCGCCATCCAGGAGTTTCTCGTCAATGCTGACCGCACTGGGCCGCCGATGAGCCTTATCTTCGCCGTGAATATGCTGGTGAACACCGACAACGGCGACACATGGAGCTTCGAGGAGATCTCCGGCTGGCTCAAGGAGGCAGGGTTCAAGAATCCACGGCTGCTGGACTCGCCAGGACCCTCGCCGTTGATTCTGGCGACGAAGCCTTAAAAGACCATTTTGGAAGTTAGGGGTGAGGAGTTAGAGAAGATAGGCGATTGCATCTCCTAACTTCCTAATCCCTCACCCGCTAACTTTTCTTCCCTACTTCAGATACTTCTCCGGCAGCGTCGTTCCCGAACGCTCATCATCCCAGAGGATGCTGGCCACCCAGTAGCGTCCCTGCGCCTTGACGATCTGCAGCGAGTTGATCCCGCGCACAAACGGCTTCGGGTCGTCAGCCGAGTGACGGCTCTCATACGTGCTCCACACGCTCACGAGGTTGCCGAACTCCTCGACGCGGTTCGCAATTCCCTTCTCAAAGAATCCATTGTTCTGGAAGAATGGAGCGTCGCGGTCGATGTAATCCTGGGGCGCGAGGAACAGGACGTCTTCGGGTCTCGCGGGCTTCCCGTCGGCCGCGGGTTGGGCATGGCGTATGACGCCGAGCCTTCCATCGGGCAGAAACAGCGACCGGAAGCGGTCCCAGTCGCGTGCTTTGCCGGCCGGCCCGCTAATCACGTCATACAAGGCCGCCATCAGGCTGTCGACGCTCTCCACGTCAGCCTTCTTTGCCTTCGGCCAGTCCGCGTGGGAGGCGATGGAGCTCGCCAGCGGCTTCGGCGGAGGAGCGGAGGCCGCCGTCTGCGAGGGCGCTGTTGCACACCACAACGCAGACGCCAACGCCAGCGCGAATGCAGCCGAACACGTTGAAATCAAACGCACGAAACACCTCCGGAAGATTCACCGGAGAATACCAGACCACGTCGCTGCCTGCTGACTTTAAACACAATGCAAGGGGGCCTTCAAAACAGTACTTGCACAAAGCAACTCGGGCAGATTCCATCCGCTCCAACTCTCATCAGCAAGTGAGGTGACGAAATGGAGTCGCTTCATAACGGACAATGCGGGCTCTGCAGTCACTTCGGAGAGAACCACGAGCAGGCACCAGCGCTGGTGTTCATCCTCAGCAGCAGGCAGGCCAGTGAGACCATGCTGGATGAGTGCGGTCATCCGCGCCACGCCTCACTTCACCTGAAGGTGTCTGCCATCTCCGGCTATGACGGGTTCGTGCCGGCAGCACGAGCCTGACCTCGGGCAACGCTCGCCCCCTGCCCGACCGGGCCCCCACGTATGAATGCGGCTGACGGAACAGCCTCTGGTGTGGTGATTTCTCCGCACCGAGGCTGTTCTGGCTTAAGGATGTTTATGGGTTGTCAGGCGTAGGCGCCCATGGTTTCGAAGTAACCCGGCAGAGTCGCTACCGAGACCGAAAACTCTACTCCCGGATGTCCTGGAACATCTCGATTGTGGCCGTGCTGATTCAGAAGGGCCTGTTGAATTTCCACGCGCGTTGAGCGCTCGCCGGAAAACGATCGCGTCCAGTAAATCTGAAAGCCCTGTCCGCAGACAGGACAGCTTACGTCGCAATCGCCCTCGGAAGCCTTACACAGGATCTGCATCGTCGTTTTACACCCCGTGGGTAGGAACCCCAAAACCACTGGATGGAATCTACGGCAGCGCGCCTCGCGGACTAATGCCGCGTCGGCTGTAAGTGGTACAACTTTCCGCTGAAATAAGGCCTTTTGTAATGGCGGCTTTGTACCGTGACGCCTGTACCGTGACGGGAGTAACGGAAGCCGCGAAAAGCGCGGCGCTTCGAGTAAGCTGCCTTCGTGAATCCTTCGAACGTAAACGATGTATTTGAACAGCGGGCGCGAGCCTTTTGTTCCACGCTTGAGAGTCCGTTTGGAGCAGGCAAGGATGCTCTGCGCAACATTCGTGATGTTCTGCTGCCGCTATACATCGCAGCGCTTGCTCTCTCCATGCCAACGGAATCAGACGATGACCTACCTGAAGATGTGGAACGAATTCGCGGAGAGCGGCGAACAATTGAGCGGCGGCTCGCTACAGCCGGGTTTCAGGACGAGTCCTGGGTAGTATTCGCCCCGCTAGAGCACGATAGGCAGGAACCGCTCATAACAACTCTGTCGGACTGCCTTGCGGATATCTGGAGAGACCTGAAGCCCGGCCTTGAGGCGCTGGACACCAACCGAGAAAGGTACTTGAACGACGCCGTTTGGGACTGGACATTCGCGTTTCGAACCCACTGGGGTAGGCACGCCATTGATGCAATTCGCGCGATCCATTTCCAGCTCGAGGACATGGATTAGGTGGCCATTGCTATGCTTGTGGAGTGAACTCGCAGATCAAGATTCAGCTTCCTGACGGCTCCGTGCGCGAGGTTGCGCGCGGGACGACGCCGCTCGACATTGCGAACAGCATCTCGCCTCGCCTGGCCGCTGCCGTGGTCGTTGCCCGGGTGCGCCCGCTGAACACCGCCTCGACCGAGACAGCCGACGCCGAAGCGAAGGCCGAACAGAGCGAAGAGGCGATGTACTCCGGGCAGGCGGAGCAAGGCGAAAGAATCGTCGATCTCTCCGCGCCGTTGGACCAGGATGTGGCGCTCGAGCTATTGAAAGAGACGGACCCCGCGGCGCTGCGTGTCGTCCGCCACTCCGCCGCGCATGTGATGGCGACGGCGATCCTCGAGCTCTTCCCCGAGACCAAGCTCGGCCACGGCCCCGCCACCGACAGCGGTTACTTCTACGACGTCTATCGCGAGACGCCCTTCACCGAGGCCGACCTCGCCGCGATCGAGCAGCGCATGCATGACGTGGTCGCGCGCGACGAAAAGTTCCAGCGCGTCGAAGAGTCTCGCGAGCAGGGTCTCGCGGATTACGAGAGATCCGGCGAGTTCATGAAGGTCCACTTCATCGAGCGCTTCACCAAGCCCGGCGACACCATCTCGCTCTATAAGAACGGCAACTTCACCGACTTCTGCCGCGGCCCGCACGTGCCTTCCACCGGCCGTGTGAAGGCCTTCAAGGTCACGTCCATCGCGGGCGCCTACTGGCTCGGCAAAGAGGACAACCAGCAGCTCCAGCGCATCTACGGAACGGCGTTCTTCTCGCAGAAGGACCTGGACGCGCACTTCAAGTACCTCGAAGAGATCAAGGCGCGCGATCATCGGGTGCTGGGCAAGCAGCTTGATCTGTTCTCTATCCAGGAGGTCGCCGGCGCGGGGCTGATCTTCTGGCACCCCAAGGGCGGCCTGATCCGCAAGACGATGGAAGACTGGATGCGCGCCGAATGCATCCGCCGCGGCTACCTGATGGTCTTCACGCCGCACATCATGCGTCGCGAGCTCTGGAGGATCTCGGGCCACGAAGCAAACTACGCCGAAAACATGTACCCGCCCATGGAGCTTGACGATGCTGAGTACCGCATCAAGCCCATGAACTGCCCCGGCCACATCCTCATCTACAAGAATTCTCCGAAGTCCTACCGCGATCTCCCGCAGCGCTACGCCGAGCTCGGCAATGTCTACCGCTATGAACGCAGCGGCACGATGCACGGCCTCCTGCGCGTGCGCGGCTTCACCCAGGACGACGCCCACATCTTCTGCACACCGGAACAAATTGAAGACGAGATGGAAGCCTGCGTCGACTTCGCAGAGTCTGTCCTCAAGACCTTCGGCTTCACTGAATTCAAGGTCGAGCTCTCCACCTGGGACCCGAAAGACCCCAAGTTCATCGGCGGCGCCGAGCAGTGGAACCGCGCCAATAACTCGCTCACCCGGGTGCTCGAACGCAAAAATATCTCCTACAAAATCATCCCCGGCGAAGCCGCCTTCTACGGCCCCAAGATCGATATCAAACTCGTCGACGTGCTGGGCCGCCTTTGGCAGCTCTCCACCGTCCAGTTCGATTGGAACCTTCCCGAACGCTTCGAGCTCGAATACATCGGCGATGACGGCGAGCGCCACCGCCCTGTCATGGTGCACCGCGCTCTGTTTGGTTCCATCGAACGCTTCTTTGGAGTGCTCATCGAGCACTACGCCGGTGCCTTTCCCTTCTGGCTCGCGCCCGTGCAGGTTGGCCTCGTGCCCATCAGCGAGAAGCACCACGACTACGCACAGAGCGTAAAACAGCGGCTCGAAACCGCGGGAATCCGCGTTGAGATCGATCTCTCCAACCAGAAGATGAACGCAAAGATCCGCGACTTCGGCCTGCAGAAGGTGCCGTTCATCGTGGTGATGGGCGACAAGGAATCCGCCACCGACTCCGTCTCGGTCCGCGTCCGCGGCAAAGGAGACCAGGGTTCGCAGACGGTCGACGCGTTCCTCGCGCACGCGAAACAGCTCATCGCCGAACACTCAATGGAGCTGTAAGCAACACCAGTGCAGCTCATCGAGCTCGAAACAAAGATTGCGGCGCCCTCTGAGCGCTGCTTTCTTTTGTCGCTCAGCATCGATCTGCACATGGCCAGCACCGCGCCCACGCACGAGCGCGCCGTCGCCGGCGTCACGCATGGAATCATCGGACCAAACCAGACGGTCACATGGCGTGGCCGCCACTTCGGGCTGATGCTAACCCACACATCGCTAATCGACTGCTACGATCCTCCGCACTACTTCCGCGACGTGATGGTCAAAGGCCACTTCCGCAGCTTCGAGCATGAGCATTTCTTCCAACCGATTGAGGAAAACCGGACCGTAATGCGCGACCGCCTTAGGTTCTCTGCCCCTTTTGGTGTAGCCGGCAGCCTCACAGAGCAATTTTTTCTGCGCCGATATTTCATAAAATTTCTTCAGGCGCGCAACGCGGTCATCCGCCGTGTTGCAGAGAGCCCTACGCATGAATGGCGTGATTATCTGGGCTGACCGAAGCGAAGAATCCGGCAGCTACCGAGCCACTTCCACATCGACCCTGTAACCACTCCCGGCGTCGAAGGGGTCCGCGATGTTCACTCTCCGCCACGGCATCCACATCCAGGCACCCATGGGGCTCTGCTTCGCCCTCTCCAGACATCTTCGGGTCGGGGAGCGCGTGCTCGGAATGCTTCCCGTCGAAGGACGCACAGATGGCCTTGTCACCGCCGGCGATACCGTCCGATGGGAGGGTATGCGCTTCGGCTTCGCCAACTTCCACGTCTCGCTCGTCCCGCCCGACACCTGGGAGCCTCCCCACTTCTTTCAGGACCGCATGATCGAGGGCCTATTCCGCAGCTTCGAGCACGACCACAGCTTCGTCGAAACCGAAAGCGGAACCTTCCTCGACGACTGTATTCGCTTTACGATGCCCTTCGGTCGCGCCGGCGATCTTCTAGGTCGCGCGGTCGTCGTTCCGCACATGCTCGGGGTCCTGCGCCGCCGTTTCAGCCTCCTCAAACGCCTGGCTGAAACGGACGAGTGGCGCGACTATCTCCCCGCGCAGGACATCGAATCTCACCGTCCATCGCCGAGCATCGAGCTTGCGGGAAAGGCGTCTTCCGGCGCAGATTCACGCCACAGCACAGTCTTGAGGCCAGAGTCGTTCTTCCATCCGAACGCCAGCCTACAGAGATGAGTCTCTGATTACAAAAAGCTGTGCTCTGCCAGTGTCCCGTCCCTCAACCTCATCGTCCATCCACATGGGCGTCCATCCGCCCGCAGCCAGCTCCTCGATCAGGTCCTCGAGATACCTCTTCAACCTTGGACGAAGGTCCACAAACTCAACCCCGATACACCGTGGCCCACGAACCTGCGTCACCCTGCCGCGCACGCGAAACGACAGCTCATGGACCGTAAAGGTCAGCTCAAACAGAGTCTGCAGATCGAACTTTGGCCGCTGGCGCAGCACCAGCTTGCATCCGCGCAGGCTCAGGTTTTCTATCCGCGCGCGGCACAACTGCCCGATCCCGTATAGATGGATCTCCGCCATGCCTTCGCAATCGAACCGTTCGTGCTTCCTCTGCTCTTTCATGCTCCATGGTCATTCCACAGGCACCTTATCGACGCGAAGAGATACCCCACCAGCGGTGTAACAAAACAGCACGGGGTGCGTGCAGCATCTCAAGCCTGAGAGCATGTTCACCCTCCGCGATAGCATCCTGATCCGCGCGCCCATTGACCGCGTCTTCGCGCTCTCCTCGAGCGTCGCCATCGTGGAGCGCGAGCTCGGCATGCATCCCACTGCCGGCGGCCGGACATCCGGCCTGATCGCCGCCGGTGACACCATCCGCTGGCAAGGCATGCAGTTCGGCTTCCCCAATTACCACGTGTCGCTCATCGTGCCCGAGACGTGGGACGCGCCGCACTTCTTTCAGGACCGCATGATCGCCGGCCGCTTCAAGAGCTTCGAGCACGACCATCGCCTCACTGAAACGGCAGAAGGCACGGAGCTCAACGACGAAGTTCGCTTCAGCATGAAACTTCGCTGGGGCGGCGCGCTCACGGGCAGCCTCATCGTCGCGCCGCATATCCGCGACCTCATGCGCCGGCACTTTCATCTGCTAAAACGCCTCGCAGAAACGCACGAGTGGAAGCAATACCTCGCCGCCTCATAGCCGAAGCACGTGATTCGCAGCATCCCGCCGCTGCGATATGCTTGCAATACTTCTTCGCTGCGGAGAGCTCATGGGACGTCCTCGCGTTGTGTTTGCGTTTGCCGTGTCGCCAAACAAAATCGGAGGCGTCGAAGCTTTCTCCGAGCGGCTGGCACGCAGGCTCAAAGATAAGGGGTGGGACCTCACGCTCTGGTTTCAGGACGAGCCACCACAACTCGTGCGCGCATTCCTGCTCGGCCCCGGCAACGTGAACATCAATGTCTTTCCTGCGCAATCGAACATGGGCGCGGCCAATATCAAAAAGTCCATCCGCATGTTCCTGAAGGAGCGGCCAACGCTGGTCTGCTACTCGCTCGCGGGCGTTGTGCGCTGGTGGCCGCTTCTGGCGCGGCTCTGTGGAGCGCGCGGCTCCGTGTATTACGACCAGACATCGCGCCCCGGGGGCAGCGAGAACTATCGTGCATCCGCGAAGGTGCAATGGATGATGAAGCCTCTCTCACGCTCCGTCTGCGCCACGGATTTCGTGCGCCAGTGCTCGGACCGTGAAGGAATCATTCCCGCCGCCAAGACATCCGTGATCTACAGCGGCACGGACACGAAGCGTGTTCACGGCAACGGAGAAGAGTTTCGCAAACGTTATGGCATTCCGCTCGATCGCACACTCGTCATGCAGGTCAGTTGGCTCGTGCCGGAGAAAGGCATTGACGTCGCGCTTCGCGCCGCGCAGATGGCCTTGGCAAACCAGCCTCCGCTGCATTTCGTCTTCTGCGGCGAGGGAGCCCACCGCGCCGAGTATGAAGCGCTCGCGAAACAGCTTGGCATCGAAGATCACGTCACCTGGACGGGACAGGTGGAGGATCTCGTCGGCGGGGGCGCCTTCAAGGCCGCTGACATCCTGATTCAATGTTCGCAGTGGCAGGAGGCCTTTGGGTTCACCGTTGCTGAGGCGATGAGCGCCGGCCTGCCCGTGATCGCGTCGCGTATCGGCGGCCTGCCGGAACTCGTTATCGACGGCGACAACGGATTCCTCTTCGACCCTCCATCTTCAGAGCAGCTCGCCGCACACATGCTGCGGCTGCACAGTGACACAGCTCTGCGCCAGCGCATGGGAGAGCGCTCCCGTACTCGCGCCGCCGAGCAGTTCGACCTGCAGGTTTGCGTAGATCGCTGGGTCGACCTCTTGATGAGTATTTAGAGGGAGCATTTGATCCAGCCTCCGGCGGCCTGCATCTCACCTCCCGAGGTGCTTTCATGAAAGCTGCGGTTCTGCACGAGTACGGTCCGGCATCGAAGCTGAAGTACGAAGACTTCCCGGACCCGAAGCCCGGCCCCGGCGAAGTGCTTGTTGCGGTGCGCGCGGCCAGCATCAATCCGATCGACATCAAAATGCGCTCCGGCGCGGCGAAGGACCACTTTCCTGTCACGTTTCCCGGAATTCTTGGCCGCGATGCCGCCGGCGTCGTGCGCGCACTCGGCGAGGGTGTCGACCATTTCGCTGTCGGGGACCGCGTGTTCGCTCTCGCGTGGGGAACATACGCCGAGCTCTGCGTCGTCAAAGCTGCAGACCTGGCCAGGATTCCTGACAACCTCGAGATGACCACGGCAGCCGCCGTTCCGCTCGTCTCCTGCACGGGAGACCAGCTCATCCGCGAAGCCACGGCGGTGCAGCCGGGCCAGACCATTCTCCTCACCGGAGCCGTAGGCAGCGTCGGCCGCTGCGCTCTGCTGGCCGCGCGGGAGATCGGCGCAAAGGTGATCGCCGGGGTTCGCAAGAACCAGATCGACGAAGCCAAATCACTCGGTGCCATCGACGCAATCGATCTCTCCAGCGATTCTGCCATCGCGAAGCTTGGTACACTCGACGGTGTCGCCGATGCGGTGGGCGGTGATGTTGCGCCGAAGCTTCTCGGCAAGGTGAAGCCCGGCGGCAACTACGGCAGCGTGCTGGGGCCACCGAAGGATGCCGCATTGCACCCGACGGTGAACATCAAGGCGATGACGGCGCACCCCGCACCCGCGACCTACGTGCACTACGCCGAGGCCCTTCGAGATGGCAAGCTCAAGCTGCCCATCGATCGCGTCATGCCGCTCAGCGACGCCGCACAGGCACACGCAGCCGCCGAAAAGGGCGGCGCGGGCAAGATCATCCTCACCCCGTGATAGCGACAGTCGCAGGCCTGTTGGAGTAATGATCGAATGTTCAGTTTCAGAGTGTTAAAATTTAGAACATCCCCTCACTGATGAAGCGCGATGCAAATGTTCACAGGGCTACAGGACCCGGAGTACAGGAAAAAACTCCGGCCTACTTAGCCGTCTTCATGCTCGCACTTCCACTGGCTTCCGCCGTTGCAGCGATGTTTAAGACGAGCGTCAATATCCCTTTGAATGACGACTACGACGGCATCCTCTCTTATCTTGATCACTTCGTACATACAAGTGGTTACTTTGCACGGCTGGGATGGCTACTCACGGCGGAACACGCAAAGTACAAGCTAATTCTGCTCAACACAGTTGTCACGCTCCAGTATGTCGTTCTCGGGCACCTGAACTTCAGGGCACTGGAGCTCCTCGGCGACCTCTCAGTACCCGCAATCATCTGGACCTTGTGGCTGCTCCTCGCGCGCCAAAGGCGTCCGCTTTCACAGGCGGTATGGCTCATTCTCGTACCCTGGTATCTCTTTCTCAGTCTCTGCTATTGGGAGACCGTGAACTGGACCACAGGAGAGTTCCAGGCTCTCGCGGTTATTCCACTATCTATTGGCTGCGTCCTGTTCTTCACCTCCTCAATCCGGCACGCGGAGATATGGGGAACGTTGTTCCTGATTCTGAGTATCGCCGCAAACGGCAGCGGTTTTTTTCTTGCAGCCGCCCTGCTTGCCGTCCTGATTTATAACCGTCGGGTACGGGCAGCCGTTCTCGTTATTCTGGCCGGTTGCATTATGGCGGCCATCTATTGCGTGCACTACGCAGGAATGTCGGATCCTCGTCCACCGCCGCACCTGGGTGTTCTTCTGGCGTTCCCGTTTGCCTTTCTCGGTAGCATCGTTTCGACATTTCCCTGGTGCATTGCGTTTGGCGTCATCCTGGTCGCAACGTTTGTGGCTCTGCTCACACGCGGGTGGGCGCGCGTCAGTCCGGAAACATTTTGCATCGGACTGTTCTGCATCCTGACTGCTGCCGCTATCGGTCCCGCTCGCTATCACGAAGGGCTCGAGTCTGCGATATCGAGTCGCTATCGCATGTACTCACTGCTACTTTTGTGTGTCGAGTACCTGGCCGCGCTGCAAATATTTACTCCTCACCGGCTCAGGCTGCGCTCAGCCTTCAGCGCGGCGATTGGATTGGGTGCAGCGTTGTCAATCAGTTTTGCAGTCCGCTCGCAGATGAGTGCTTATAGAGAATTGCATGCTCGGCAGCGGATTCTTACCGCTCACCTGATCCTCTGGGAGCGGCATCCCGAGCGAGTGGTCGCCGTACCCGAGGAGTATCTGCCCAGCAAACACTGGGAAGGTGTTCGCGTCATTTTTCAGAACACCTTGCAGCATGCCATCGCCGAAGACCTCTACAGGCCGTCTGTAAGCGCATGGCAACAGCTCCCGGTTAAACCGCATTCACCATCCACAATTGGCATTGAAGATGAGCCGACGCCAACTCGCTGACGCGCCGCTGTCGCCCTCTTCGGCTGTTATTCTGATGAGCATCAGGTGTGTTTCTGATGTCGCGGACCGAAGATGGAGAAGAGGCTTTTCGATTACTCTTTTCGGCTCCGGCTTCAGCGGTAGTCCTTACCTACCGGAGAACCATGGCATTTCGAAAAATTGTTATCACTGGGGCCGCCGGTCTTGTCGGCCAGAACCTGATCCCCCGGCTTGAGCAGAAGAATCTCGGCGAGCTCGTCGCAATCGACAAGCACCCTACGAACACCGAGACGCTGCGCCGCCTGCATCCAAACCTGCGCGTTATCCACGCCGACCTCGCCGAGCCCGGCTCGTGGCAGGACGAGTTCGCCGGCTGCACGCACCTGATGAATGGCCACGCGCAGATCGGCGGCATCTACCCCACCGAATACGTTCGCAATAACATCACGGCCACCGAGCGCGTGCTCGAGGTGGCCCTCCGCAATAACGTCTCCTACGTCGTCAACATCTCGTCCTCCGTCGTGAACTCGATGGCCATCGACAACTACACCGAAACCAAGAAGGCGCAGGAGAAGCTTGTGCTGGACTCCGGCATCAAGCAGGTCGTGCTGCGCCCGACGCTGATGTTCGGCTGGTTTGACCGCAAGCATGTCGGCTGGCTGGCGCGTTTCATGCAGCGCACGCCGGTGTTTCCCATTCCCGGCAACGGACGTTTCCTTCGCCAGCCGCTTTTCGTAGGCGACTTCTGCGACATCATCGATAGCTCGCTGGAGCACGAGATCACCGGCGCCTACAACATCACCGGCCTCGAGCGCATTGACTACATCGACCTCATCCGCGCCGTAAAGCAGGCCACCCTATCGAAGACACGCATCGTCAAGATTCCCTACCGTCTCTTCTGGCTGCTGCTGAAGACCAATGCTCTCTGGGACAAGGACCCGGCCTTCACGGCAAAGCAGCTCGAGGCGCTCGTTACGCCTGATGTCTTCGAGGTCATCGACTGGCCTGGCATCTTCGGCGTGCGCGCCACTCCGCTGCAGGAAGCCCTCAACATTACGTTCCGCGATCCAACATATTCGAAGGTTGCGCTCGATTTTTAACGAGATCCGGCAGCATGCAGTTCAAGGTAGCGAATTTGTGTCGGGCCGTTGAAATTGTGGAGCGAGTTATATGCCCGGCCACCGCTTTGTAGCGACCTAACTGATTTTCGGTTCGGTCGGATGCGGGCTGTTCGGGAAGTAGCGATCCTTCCAGCGAAGGAGAGGTTTTTCAAGCCAGTGCCAGGAGGCGTAGGCCAACAGAATCGTGAATAGCGTGGACACGAAGGCCAGCGCTGTGTCGGACCAATGCCAGCGGGCAAGACTAACAGCGTCAAGCACCCATGTGCCGACGATGAGATGAACCAGATACATGGTGTAGCTGATGGTCCCGATGAAAATGAGCGCACGTGAACGGAAGATACGGGCAAACCACCAACCGCTGCCCGACCGCGCAACGAACAACCCAATAACCGCGCTCACCACAATTGATATGAGCGGATAGCCAAAAACCATAAAAAGCACCGATTGGCGAATTTCGCGACCGACGATCGGCCGAATGGCAAACAAAATTGCTGCAAGAGCTCCGCAAGACAGAAGAGCCACCCACGTGAAGAAGGACGACGCCCATCGGGGGATGCCGTTCCTTCGCCAGTTCTCGAAGAGAATCGCAACGAACGCTCCATAAAGGAGCGCATCGAAACGGCATAAGAGCGTGAAGTAGGCGAGCTCTGTCCCGTCGATCCACCGAAGGAACATCTCTGTCAGGCAGACAAATATTGCGATCCAAGTGATAGTCCGCCGGGAACAACGGAGTACGATCGGTGCCCAGAGCAGGTAGAAATATTCCTCGATGCTGAGGGACCAGTAGGTTTGTGGGGCTGAAGCGTATGTGATCCCGGTCCCTACTCCGCCCGGTGGGAGTGCATGGGCGTATGTGAGCAATGGGGCCAAATGTGTGAGATGAAACCTGGGATGCTGGATAAGCCCGAGAAAAAAATCGCGAGCGTCCTTCGGCATAGCCTGCATGAAGAGAAGTTGAGAGGCAAGG
>DASUHZ010000113.1:0-25734 GCA_036273275.1 Bryocella sp. | reverse complement strand
TAACCAGGTTGGGCGTATTGCTCACCGTCACGGACCGGGAGTAGGGCTGCTGCACGAGATTGTTGGAGACTGACACTTGGTCGATGGCGGCGTAGAAGATTCCATACGCGCCGCGAATCGCCGTTCTGCCGTTGCCGAAGGCATCGTAGGCAAAGCCGACGCGCGGAGAGAACGTGTCGAAGGGAGTGTGCTCGATGCCGTCGGGAATACCCTTGTCGCCAGAGAAGACCAGGCCCAGCGGCGCTGTCGGGAAACGGGTCGATTGCTGGCCCGGAACAAAGGTGGCTGTGTTGTTCTGACCGGTGTACATCGGGAAGTACTCCCAGCGAAGGCCGAGGTTGAGCGTAAGGCGGTTGGTGACCTGCCAGTCGTCCTGCGCAAAGAGCGAAGGATCCTGCGAGTGGCTGCGGAAGGCAACGCCGGTGTTCTGCGTCAGCGTGGAGGCCTGGCCGAGCAGGAAGTTGACCAGAGGATTCTCCGACGATGACCGGGCCGAGAAGGTGAAGAGACCATTGGACGAGGCGCCTCCCGTGCTGGTGAACTTGTCCCACATGTAGGCGCCGCCAAACTTCAATTGATGCCGGCCGAGTGTCCAGATAAAGGTGTCTGAAGCGCCCAGCGTCGACGACGGCAGGTTATTCGGGCCGGCGTTGCTGGTTCCCATCTGCCAGCCGCCAGTGATTTTGAAGTACGGCTGCGCGTTGTAGTTTCCACCTTGCGCGGCTTTGCTACCGAGGTCCGCCAGCAGGTGCTGATCGCCGTAGATGTTGCCGATGATGTAGTGGTTGAGGGAGAAGAACGCGCGTGCAGTGTTTACCTTCGCCGGAGAGATCGTCCAGGTGTCGCTGAGCGCAGTGTTGTACTGGCCTTCGTAGTTCGCCATGCCGGCATAACTGACGATCTGGTTGCCGCCGACCGTCGGCGTGTTGGAAATGCCGCGCGATTCGAAGTACATTCCCGAGATCTGATGCTTCTCTCCGAGCCTGTAGTCGATGCGCGCCAGCCCCTCGTCGTTGTTAATGTTCGCGTTGGCTGACTGCTGCGGCGGCTGCCCATAGGTACCGGGATCCGAGCTGCCCACTGGAACAAAGCTCAGTAGGTTCTGTGCCACGGGGTCCAGGGCCGCGGGACAGATCACCGGCGCCGCGGCGTTACCGCACTGCACGGGAATCACCTTGCCGTTCGCATCCACCGTGGTGGCCGGCAGTATGGGTTTAGTCGGGCTCATACTGAAATCGCCCTTCCGCTCCAACGCGGTGGGAACGATCAACGATTTCGGAGCTACTGGCGTCGGTGTTCGAACGCGAAGGCCCTCATACGAGAGGAAGAAGAACGCCTTGTCCTTCAGCATCGGGATGGGGCCGCCGAAGTTGCCGCCGAACTGATTCTGCCGCAATGTCGGAACATTGTCGTTGAAGTAGCTCTTCGCGTTGAAGATGTTATTGCGCAGATAGTCATAGGCGAGGCCGTGGAACTGGTTGGTTCCTGAACGCGTGATTGCGCTGACGACGCCCCCGGGCGAACGACCGAACTCCGCGTCGAAGTTGCTGGTGATGATGCGGAACTCTTGCAGGGCACTTGGATTCGGCAGCAGATTGCCACCGAACTTCCAGACGTTAGTGTCGTATGCACCATCAAGGTAATAGGCTGTGTTGTTCTGCCCGATCCCGTTAACACTCACCTGCGTACCGGCGCGCGAACCGGTCTGGGTATCGCCGGTGTAGTTGGTCACGCCGGGCGTAATCGTCAGAAGCTCGTACGCATTGCGATTGACCGAAGGCAGATCTTCAATACGTTGCTGATCGATCGTTTCGGCGATCTGCGAGCCTCGGGTATCCACCAGCGCCGCTCCGGCCTCGACGGTAACGGTTTGGTCCACGGCGCCTGCGCTCAAGGCAAAACTGGCATGCACATTCTGATTCGCATCGAGGGTCAGATTCGCCTGCGTCTGCGTTTCAAAGCCCTCATGTTGGGCGGTGACCGAGTATTTTCCGGGAACCAGCGTTGGGAAGGTGTAGTTGCCTTGGGAGTCGCTTTTTCTAATGGCGTTCTGGCCGGTCGCCACATTCGAGACCGTGATATTGGCGCCTGGCAGAATGGCGCCGGTGGAATCGGTGATGGTCCCGTAGATCGAACCTGTCGTGCTCTGTGCGCACGCCGGCCCGCTCGCCATCCAGACAACGATCGCCGCCATTAATACGTAAGCTGCCTTGCGGATATGTCTCATCGTCTGCTCCGTCATAGCTGATCTCCCGACCAAAAAATTTGTTGCCTGCTGCTTGCTGTGTCCCTGCCCGATATCTGGCGTGGCCGGAAATGACTCCGGAAAGGCCGTGTTGCGATAGGCGGAAGAACACTCCACGAAATATTCAAATGAAACGATTCATTTAGGTGAGCAGCCTATACCTCCAGATCATCGACTGTCAAATTTACTTGAGTGAACCTAAGCCGTCCTCATCCTTCGTAAACTGGCGGACCATCCACCGTTTCGCAAGCCTTTTCTTTTGAGGTTTGCGTGAAGCATCAGCGTCATACGATACCCATGCTCCCGCAAACGAACATGTTCTGTCGGGGGAAGCCGATGTGGTCTAGGCCACTCGCTTCAGCTTGGAGAAAGAGGAGCTTCGCGCCAGCGAGCGACGGCACCGCCGCAGCGCATGCGGGCACGCGCGACAGAGCGGAGATGATGCGCATTCGCTTCGCAAAGCGCAAGGCTCCGGGTTCTTCCGTTGCTCTTTCAGGCGATATCGGCAGGAAACTCCTGTTAGTCGACCTTTCGATGTGAAGGCGCGGCATCGCGCACACACCGAAAGCCTATGTGGTTGCTCGCGCTAGAGATCTCTCCTTTACCGCGAGTGCCGACCAGGTAACGACTGCAGTACTGCGCTGTGCAGAGAAACGAGCCGCCCCGCTGCACTCGTTTTTTTGCGCCCGGCTCCTGCGGATCGAATGAAGAGGAAGGACCTTGCGGATTGCGCGCGATACCTCCAGCGAGGGTTGCGTAGTAATCCGGACGATACCAGTCCGCAACCCACTGCCAGACGTTGCCCGCCATGTCGTAGAGGCCGTACCCATTGGGAGGATAGCTGGCGACCGGCGCCAGGCCAGCATGGCCGTCGGCGGCGGTGTTGTGCATCGGGAAGGCGCCTTGATAGGTGTTCGCCATCCATCGTCCGCCGGGACGAAAGTCATTGCCCCAGGCATAAAGCTTGCCGGCCTGGCCGCCGCGGGCTGCAAACTCCCACTCGGCTTCTGTGGGCAAACGCTTCCCTGCCCATTTTGCGTACGCAACCGCATCTTCATACGACACCTGCACAACCGGATCGCGACCATGACCAGCGATGCTGCTGTTCGGACCGGTGGGATGCCGCCAGTTCACTCCGGGAACATACGTCCACCATTGGTACGGATTGTTGAGGTCGACCGAGTGCCCGGGCGGCTGGAAGACAATGGAGCCGGGGACCAGATCTTTCGGATCGGCGTTGGGAAAATCAGCGGCGCTCGGCTTGCGCTCCGCGACTGTGACGTACTTTGTGGCTGCAACAAAGCGCGCGAACTCATCGTTGGTCACGTCAGTCTTGTCCATCCAGAAGCCGTTAACGTAGACACGATGAACGGGGCGAGCGTCGTTCATCGCCTCATGACCTCCCTCGGGCATGGCGCGCGGGTCTTCACTGCCCATCGAGAACTCACCTCCCGGAATCCATGACATGCTGTGAGGCGCAGGCGCAGGGGCGGGAGCACGATTGGGTATCGTAGGTCCAAAAGCTGATGAGGTCGCGGTGCTCTGGCCGTGAGCAGATAGGCACAGTGCGAACGATCCATACAATGCAAACGAAACGCACAGCGTGATCGACGCACTAGCCACAGCCAGCCCGCGTAGGAGGATGCGGCGGGCGGCAGTATCAGGAATGCCCATCGTTCCGTGCCGCTTTCTCCGCTTTCGTAGGTGCGCCTTCATGCCTGTGCAATTCCAGTGTGACGGTGTTGATCGTTCCTGTGAAACGGTTGGGGCTCGTGTATTCAGGGCTCACCGCCGAACCGAGATCGCTGCCGACATCGAGCGACTCCGCCGCAGACCAATAACCGCCCCCGGCTGGAACGTTAAGGAAGTCTGTCGCGGCCACCTGCGATCCGTTCACCTCGAGCGTGCCCTTTCCGGGGAACGGCATCCGCTCTTGCTTCATCGCGGGTGTTGCATCCGGGGGAAGCGGTTTCGCCTGCTCCGGAATTACGTTGACCACAATCGTGGAATGTCCAATTGGGAGCTCACTCTTCGAGATCATCTCACCGGCATTGTGGCTGGATGAGTTGATCTCAAAGTGAACATGTTTATTTTTGACGAACAGCGTAAATCCGCCATATCGGCTGCCCTGCGCGATAATGACGCCTTCAGCGTTCCCGGATGGGTTGTCGATGTCGGCGCGAATGGTGTAGCCCGTACCCGCGCCGGTGCGTGGGTTCATCGTAGCCTGCAAGCGATCCACGCCGCTGCGATAGACGAAGGTGGTTCGCGCGTCTTCGGGGCGGCTGATCAGATGGCGCAAAGGCAGTATCGGATAGACGTGATTGCGCCATGCCTCGGAGTCAAAGAGCGCTTCCATTTCCGCGAGCTTCTTAGGATATTTATTGGCGAGGTTATGCGCCTGGCTATAGTCATCGTTCAGGTTGTAGAGTTCCCACGGATGAGTATGGCCGGCGAGCAACTGGTTCGGCTCGTATCCGGGACTGCCGATGCGGTCCCAGGAGTTGCGCAGAAGATCGCCGGCCCACCAGCCATCCTTGTAGATTGCCTTGTTGCCATTGGTCTCAAAGTACTGAATGTGGTGCCGGCTGGGCGCCGCGGGGTCGTTGAGCGTGTAGACGAGGCTGACTCCTTCGAGCGGCATCTGCTTCACCCCGTCGACTACTGTAGGCGGCTTAATGCCCGCAGCCTCGTACAGCGTAGGAGCAATATCGGTTAGGTGACTGAACTGGCTGCGCAGGCCGCCAAGCTCCTTGATGTGTCCAGGCCAGGAGATGACCATGGGATCACGCGTGCCGCCGAGGTGGGATGCGTCTGCCTTGGTTCCCTGGAAGGGCGTGCTGAAGGCCCATGCCCACGGTGCAGCGAAGGCGTTCATGTACAACTCGCTTCCAAACCCGCTGTCCCCCTGCAGTCTTTGGGCGATGGTCTCGAGCTTGCCATCTAACTGGCGGATATCGTATCCGGTAGGGCCGTCCTCGCCACAACTTCCGTTATCGCCGAAAATCTCGATCACCAGAGTGTTGTCGGCATGGCCATCATCCTTGATGGCCTGCAGCAGCTCACCGACTTCGTTATCAGCCTGCTCTGTGAAGCCTGCATAGACCTCCGCCTGATGTGCGAGCAATTTTTTCTCATCCGGCGAAAGCGAATCCCACGCAGCGAGCCCCTTTGGACGCGGAGTCAGATCAGTATTCGCCGGAATGACACCAAGTTTCTTCTCGCGTTCGAAGTTTTCGTTGCGCAGCTTATCCCAGCCCTCGTCGAACTTGCCCTTATATTTCTCGATCCATTCCCTGGGCACCTGATGCGGGGTGTGCGTCGCAGCAGTTGCGAAGTAGATAAAAAACGGTTTGCTGGGAGCCACCGCGTCGCGGCGGTGCAGCCAGCGGATCGCGTCGTGGGTTATGTCGTCATCGAAGTTATACCCTTCGGAGACGGTCTTGGGCGGCTCGACGGGTGTCGTGTCACGGTATAGAAGCGGATAGTACTGGTTGTCGAACGCGCTGAGGAATCCGTAGAAATACTCGAACCCCAGGCCGGTGGGCCAACGGTCAAACGGCCCGGCAGGGTTGACCTCCCATACAGGTGTGCCGTGCCACTTGCCGAAGGCGGCGGTGTTGTAACCGTTGTCGACGAGTACCTTCGCAATCGAGGCAGCGCTCTTCGGCCAGAGGGCGTTGTAGCCGGGATAGCCCTGCGCGTGTTCCGTAATCGTGCCGAAGCCCACCTGATGATTGTTGCGGCCCGAAAGCAATGAGGCTCGGCTGGGGGCGCAGATGGAGTTGACGTGGAATTCGTTGTAGCGCAGACCGGAGGCGGCAAGTTTCGTGAAGTTCGGGGTGTCAACCGGTCCGCCGAACGTGGAGGTTGTGCTGAACCCGACGTCATCGATGAGTATGAGCACAATGTTAGGCGCGCCCTTCGGCGCAGTTGCCTCCGCAGGCCACTCAGGCACCGACTGGCGCTCATCGCGGTTCAACTTGCCGCTAAAGGGCGGCTCGGGTTTGGGAAGAATCACCTGTGCGCAGATGGGCAATGCCAGCAGGCCAAAGAGGAGGGTGGAGAACACTACCCGGCGAAACGCGGGAGAGGTTCGTTGGGTCGCGTACATACAGCCTCCTTCGACCGGGCTGCCTGCATGAAAATCGTGTGCCAGGCAACGGCCGATGAAACGATTCATCGTGCAGCCATACTATGAACTTCTTGAGGTGCACCCGTCAAGCGAAACTCGACTGTGGTGCGCGGTCAGCTTCTCCAATCTGTCTCCTCGTAAGGTCTCGAAGCAGCAACGCGCACGGGCTCTTCGACACCAAATCTCTCTCACCGAAAGACGTGTGGCGGAAGCCGTAACCGCATTGAAATCACGCGCTGCTCAATACGGGCCGATTCCCCGAGACCGCTTCGCACTCGTGTGCGATCTTCAACGGAGCCCGACATCAATTGGCTGCGTGTCATTCGAACCTAATTACTTCAGCATCCGGATGCCCCTGCACCAGAGTGCCCGGGTAGAACACAGTCTACTCTCCCGCGACAGAGATGCGGAAGATTGCACTGTGGCATTCGCCCGCGGCACAGTACAGGCGAATTTTTCGGAATGCCAGGATGTCGCGCATCCCGAGGGTGACTGCCATCGGTGGGATGGCGGACGAGTCTCCGCCTGAGGAGTGAATGCTCTGCACCACAATTGAATCATCGCCGGGCATAACCACACGGGTCAGCGAGTCGCAATATGCAGCGGCCGACACGTTCGACCACCGCGAAATGGAAGGTTTGTTGAATGCCACATGCCCGTGGTACCCAATTCCCCAAAGGGTGAGAGTCACACTGCTGCGATCGTTGGCGATCGATAATAAACGATTGCCTCCCCATTTCATGGACGCATATCATGCAAATCTAACCGCGAGAGTATCAATCTTCACGGAGGTGAACTCCAATCGACCACCAGTCTGTCCCTCTTCCCGCCGCAGTGAGGCGCGTTGCCGCGCTCGCAATTTTCTTCTCCATAGCTGCCGGTATGGCACTGGCCCAGATGCCCTCGCCTTCGATGGATCGCGATAGCCAGCCCTTTTCTTATTTTGCGAATCCGACGGATCAGATCGGCGTCGCAGGCGCTCCTTCTGCAACCGAGATCACACCGGAAGGCTTCCTCTACACGGGCTTTGGCGAGTTGATGTTCTTCGTCGGCTCTGACTGGGCGCCCCTTACGCCGACCGATGGTCCTCGCACCCGCACGCTCGAGGACGGATACCTACCGGTACAAACATACGAGGTCCGACGCGATGGACTTACGTATCGCTTCACCATGTTCTCGGCATCCCTGGGCCGGCAGCCCGAAGGAGATGTTGCGGATTTCGTTCGGATCACAATCTCCAACCATGGAAGCGAACCTCGGGCCGCATTCCTCTCCACGGCTGTACGTTTTCAAGCTCCTCAACTGGCGGAAGGAGAGATCGCTGACAACCGCTTCAGGCGGCCAGCAGTGCCCGAGGAAGAAGGGGGCTATTCGCAACCCGGCGAAAAGTTCAGCAAGGATTGGATCTACAGCTTCGAAGGAAACGCCTTCGTTCGCGACGGTCGGGTTCTCTATCTCTTCCCGCAGGATCCAGCACCGGTGTTAGCGCATACTCTGTACCGCCGTTATAACCGGCGTCCGATCTCGACACCAGGCAAGCTCGACATTCAACCGACCACACCGGCCGGCGTCGCTACGTACGATTTCGTCCTTCCTCCCGGCTCCAGTCGAAGTCTCGATTTCAAGATGCCGCTTCTTCCCGCCGCGAAAAACAGCCAGACTATTCGAGACCTGCAGGCAGCCTCCTTCGACGACTTCCACGCCCGCGTCCGCGCCTACTGGCAGAAGGTGGTCGCACAGGGAATGACGATCAATGTTCCGGAAGCAAAGGCGGACAACCTCTTCCGCGCCTGCCTTGTGAACGATCTTCTTGCGCTCAACCACATTGGCTCAGACTGGATTCAAACGGTCAATCAGACTCACTACCACAGCTTCTATCTGCGCGACTCCTCCGATTTCGTTCACATGTACGATGTCACCGGTTATCCGAAGATGGCAGAACGAGTGCTGGATTTCTATGCCCGCAAACAACAGCCGGACGGCAACTTTCTCTCACAAAAGGGCCAGTTCGACGGCTGGGGACAAACACTCTGGATTTATGGATTTCATGAGCGCTTTACCCATGATCGCGCCTTCGCCCAGCGGGTGTTTCCGTCCGTGCTTCGGGCGGCCGATTGGTTTGAAAAGGTAACAGCGGATGATCCACTGCATCTGATGCCCGCCACGGACGTCCGCGACAATGAATTTATTCCCGGCCATCTCACCGGCTATAACTTCCTGGCTCTCGATGGACTGCAGGGCTCGGTTGCCCTTGCCAATGCGCTGGGCAGGAAGGAAGATGCTGCGCTCTTCCAGAAGGACTACGACACGCTGCGCGCCCATTTTCTGCCCATTCTCGATGCTCGCTCCGCGGCCAATGGCGGGGCAATACCTCCAGCCCTTGATGGAGACAACGGAGGTGCTGATTGGGGCAATCTGCTGAGTGTTGTTCCTGAACCTCAGCTCGATCCGCACGATAGCAAGGTGACGGCCACGCTCCACCATACGCAGTCGCATTATGCCGAAGGCCTAATCGTCTTCAACCAGCCTGGCCAGGGAAGATACATCCATCACTATCTGACGATCAAGAACACGCTCACTGAGGTGGTTCGCGGCGATCAGGAACAGGCTCTCAAAGAGTTCTATTCGTTGCTGCTTCATACAAGCAGCACACAGTCGGGGTTTGAATACGCGATCCGACCGTGGGGCAGCCGTGACTTTCAAGGAAACCTCTCACCTCACGGCTGGTTCGCCGCGGAGTATCGCAATCTCATGCGCTCGATGATGTTGAGGGAACAGGACGATCGATCGCTGCATCTGCTCTCGGTTATTTCGCCTGATTGGATCGGTGTGGGCAAATCCATCAGTGTCTCTCACGCTCCGACGATGTTTGGCGAAGTAAGCTTCACCTTGAACTCAACCAGCAACTCCCACGCCGTTCTTCAGTTGCAGACCGCCTTCGGCCCGCAGCTTCCCGATCATCTGTACCTGCATCTGCCTTGGTTTATGCAGGTGAAGTCGGTAGTCGCAGATGGCCGGTCCGTTCGTCCGGTCGACGGTATCGTGGAACTGCCCCGCGAGACGGAGCTGGTTGATCTCACCTGGACAAGACGCGGGAAGACTCCCGCGATGAGCTACGCGCAAACAGTAAAGGACTATAAGCGCGACTACGCCGCACACTACAGCGAATATCTTCGAACAGGATCGCCGTTCGCCCAATGAAGCGCCTGCCGGTACTGATGCACGACATGCGCTCTGGGATATGTTTGCGTTACCATACGCAAGAGGTTCCAGTTGAGCCGACGCTACCCGTCTGCATCGATCAACGCTCGCCTGCTGCAAGAGCCGCAACATCGCCGGGCTACCCTTGCGGATGTGGCGCGCGCAGCCGGCGTAGTTGCCATGACTGCCTCGCGTGCGATAAATCGCACCGGTTACGTGAGCGAAGAGGTTCGCATCCGCGTCCTCGAAGCCGCCGACAAACTACGGTACCGCCCGAACGTGCTGGCTCGACATTTGAAGGGGCAACGTCTTAATGCAATCGGCGTAATGCTGCCCGACATCGCGAATCCCTTCTCGTCGGAGTTGGTTGCGGGGGTTAAGAAAGTGCTGGACGCGGCGGGGTACACGGCATTTCTCTCCGTCTGCGATCATGGGATGGAGCAGGAGCGCGCCGGACTGCAGGCCTTTGTGGATCATCGCGTTGACGGGTTAATTGTCGGCACGCGCGGCACCAATATCGGGGATCGAGTTATCAGGGAACTCGTGCAGCAGGGCATGCCGATCGTGACGATTGGACGCCCGATGTCTAAGGTGAAGGTCGATGTGATTGACGCAAATCACTACCAGGGGGCGTTCGACCTGGCAACTCATCTTATCGGGCGAGGCCACCGGCGAATTGGGTTCATTGGCATCGCACCTGAGGACGCGCACACACTACGCCGCTACGAAGGATATGCCGCGGCAATGCAAAAGGCGGGCCTGAGAGTGCTTGAGCGGTATACCGTCGGCCCGTCTAAGGGACCCGCCTTCTCAACACAGCAGGATGGCTACCAGGGAATGATGACGCTGGCTCGGCTGAAGCGCCCGCCTACCGCAGTGTTCGCGCGCAATGACTTCACGGCAATGGGAGCCCTGAGAGCTGCTCATGAGCTTGGACTGAGTGTGCCAGGGGATGTCGCAATTGCAGGTTTTGATGACATTCCTTTGGCAGCTTATGCTGCACCACCGCTCACCACGGTATCGCAGCCGATCCGCGAACAGGGCGAGTTGGCGGCCGAGATATTGGTGGACCGGATCGAAAAGCGGAACAGTGGGCCGTGCGCGTTACACACCATGCCGTGCCAACTGGTGGTGAGAGAATCGACAACGGAATAGCCAGCTCAAAAAGATGCCGCCGTTGATGTCAACGCAGGCGCCGTTTGCGATCGAGAACTGCTCGGAGGCTGCACCGGGATCAGAGCCGTAATAGGTGAGGGAGACATCCGCAGCACGCTGCGAAGCGTCCTCGCGATTGCACGGTCGATGTCGCGACCACCGCCCCAAGACGTTTGCAAGAGTATCTTGATTGCTGGCATGAGTAAGCCTCCTTATTCCGGGCGTGTGGATGAATCTAGTTCGAGCTGTTGAATTCGGCCCGCGACTAGAAACAACAGAATGGCTGCGACCGGAGGCACGGCGCTGGCCACGGTGAGGACGAAGTTGTAGCCGAAGCGCTCCACCATGGGAGCTGTGTAGTGGATGAAGATGATGGAGGCGATGCCCGCGGCCATGCCTCCCAACCCAGCCACAGTTCCGACAGCGTTGGTGGGAAAGAAATCCGACGGCAGCGTCTGCACGTTCGAGATCCACATCTGGAATCCGAAGAGCACGACCGCAATGCAGGTGAGCGCGCCGGCTGTTGTCGCAGCGTGTCCGGCGAAGACGCCGAAGGGCATCATGCAGGCGGCGAGGGAAATCGTAATGACACGCGCGCCGTTGACCGAAAAGCGCGCGCGAATCAAGTGTCCGGCGAGCCATCCGCCGAAGAGCGCGCCAACGGCGGCCGCGAGATACGGCACCCACGCCGAAGCACCGATCGCTTTGATGTCGAGATGGCGAGCATCCTTGAGATACGTGGGCAGCCAGAGCACATACAGCCACCAAACCGGGTCGACAAGGAAGCGCGCAATCAGAATCCCCCACGTCTGCCGCAGGCGAAGCAACTGGGATGTAGGCGGAGCCGGGAGATAGGTCGAACTCGTATGACCCGGCTCGATGAGCTCGCGCTCCTCTGTCGTAAGCCGGGGATGCCGATCCACAGGCCGGTAGATGATGAGCCAGGCCGCCAACCAGAAGAAGCCGAGGCAGCCAACCAGGAAGAACGTGTTGCGCCATCCAATCGCTGGATCCAGCCAGCGCGCGACCAGCAACGGTGCCAACACCCCGCCCATGCTGGCACCGGCGTTGAAGACGGCCATGCCGGTGGCTCGCTCGTGCTGCGGGAACCATTCCGCGATGACCTTGGCTGCCCCGGGCCAGTTGCCGGCCTCTCCCAATCCGAGGAAGAAGCTGCAAACGGCGAAGCTCATGTAACCGCGGATAAGACCGTGCGCCATGGCTGCGACGCACCAGATGATCACCGAAACAGAGAAGCCGATGCGTGCGCCGAAGCGGTCATAGAGCCGGCCGCTGAGCGCCTGCGATATTGTGTAGGCGCACAAGAGCACCGTGCCGACGTTGCCGTAGAGCTCCCGCGTGATGCCGAGGCGGCCACCAAAGTCGGTGACCAGCAGACCGATAGAGCTGCGATCGATGTAATTAATGCAGGTGATGGCGAAAATCAGCCCGACGATATACCAGCGCAAACCGCGAATGCCCATCATCGGGCCTCTGCTGACGCATGCGGACGGATTGGCGAGCGGTGCAGGCGGTATGGTAGTGTCATGCGCGTGCTAACGATAACAGATTCCCTGAACACGGCATCGTTCGACCCGGATTCGGACCGCAGGGAGATCCCCCGGATGCGGTTCTGGTCTATGACAATTCGGATAGCGTGCGCCGCATTGTGCTTCGCATGCGTTGCGGCAGTCGCTCAGGATGAGCATGAACAGCTCGGCGTCAGCGATACGGCGCACGACAGCGGCAAAGCTCCACTCGTAGACTTGATGGCTTCCTTGCCCTCTACGCTCAAGCCGGAGCTGATGAATGTTCATCCGCGCGTGTACTTCACGGATGCAGAGCTCGCAACCCTGCGACAGCGCGCGCATGGCCCTGAGGCCGCCGAGTGGAAGCGAATCATTGCGCACATCCGCGCTATAGAAGTGCCCCCTCCGCCGCCACCCGCAGAAGCACGCCGTGCGCAGAATGAGGTCGCGATGGGCATCGCGCAAGCGGCGTTTGCCTATCGCATCGACGGCAATCCTCTCTATCTGAAAGCGGCTATTCGCTACATGGACGCGGCCGTGAGCTATGACGTTTGGGGCTACTCTTTCTCCAAGCCAAACACGGATCTGGCCGCCGGCCATCTTCTCTACGGCCTTGGTCTCGGGTATGACCTGCTTTATCACGACCTCACGCCGGCGCAGCGCGACAAATATCGCGCGAAGCTAGCGCGCCAGGGCCACCTTATGTACGAGGCATTCAAACCCCGGCCGGGCCGTGTGTATGCGTATAGCCAGAATCACACATTCATTCCGATGGCCGGGCTGGGCATCGCCGCGTATGCGGTTTACGGTGAGGTCCCCGAGGCCGCGGAGTGGGCGCGGTTGGCACGCGCGGTGTATCAGCGTGTGCTCGAGACCTACTCGCATGACGGCTACTACTACGAGGGATATGAATACTGGATTTTTGCGACGCCGTGGCTGATCCATTATCTCGACGCACAGAAGCACGCTGTCGGCGAGGACCTCTTCGATCAGCCCGGGCTGCGCAACATGTACCTGTATGCCGCGCACGCGCAGCTTCCGGGCGGAAACGACGACTTCGACTTCGGCGATGTCTACGATGGGCCGATTTCACGCGCCGGCAAAGGCGAAGACTACGAGCGCAGCCATCCCGGCGGCCATTTCCTCACGAACTACAACGTGCTGTACGATCTTGCGCGACAGTTTCATGATCCGAAGGCGCAAGGAGTGGCCGATTGGATGCGCGACACGCTGCATCAGGTGAATGCAGAGGAGTGGTGGTCGCTCGTCTGGCTCGACCCGAGCGTAAAGCCTGCATCGGTCAACACTCTTCAACCCTGGCATCTCTTTCCCGATATGGATGTGGTCTTCTGGCGCAGCAGTTGGGACGCGAACGCGACGGCCGTCGCGTTCAAGTGCGGCCCACCGGAGGGACACGAGACCACTCAACTCATCGAGCGCTACAAGGATTGGCGCCTGGAGGACGGCCACGTGCATCCGGACGTGAACAGCTTCATCCTGTTTGCGAAAGGCAATTACCTTACCGGTGACTCAGGCTACGCAGGCGTTCCGCGGACAACCGGCCACAACACTCTATTGGTGAATGGGCAGGGCCAAGGCAAAGAGGGAACGCACGATGCATGGCATGGCACACCCTACTCGCGCCTGAACACGGTTCGCATTGTGTCCGCCGAGATGGATGCAAAGGGATTCGCCTTTGTGGGCGAGGGAGCCGGCGCGTACGATGCCTCGCTGGGCCTGACAGAGTTCCAGCGCACCGTGACTCTGAACAGCAAAGGCAAGCTTGAGGTGCATGATGTCATCAAGGATCGCGATCCTGCCACGTTTACCGAGTTACTGCACTCGGACACGACCATTGGCCAGCGCGGCGCGCTCCAATTTGTGATCCCCAAGGAGAACTTTGCGTTGAAGGCAACGGTAAACGCTGAAGGAGCGGAACTGGCCACGCGGATTGAACCCAACATTGTGATGGGGCCCGGGCGGCCCGGATCAGTGGACAAGGGCACACCGGAACAACGCGGAGAACGTCTGGACGTTGCAACGAAGAAGCCCACCACAACCGCGGAGTTTCATTGGCAACTCGTCTTCTAACGATCTCGGCTGCTAGAGATCTGATAACCGCCGCTTACATGGAAAACGCTCTCGCTATGTGCCTTCGTTAACATACATCGAAGCTAAATCAGATCCGGAACGCGGAATCGCGCAAAAGCAAAAAGCCAGCGGATGCGATTTGGTTCGCATCCGCTGGCTGAGTTGAAGGTGTTTCTGCTCGCTTGTTCCCGAGTGAGTGGGAACGCTTTCCCTCTAGAACGACAGCCGGGCGGAGAGTTCGATCTGCCGCGGCGCATAGCTGAAGCCGCTGTTGTTGGTCTTGGTCACTTTTCCGAACGAGGACTGAAATGTGGCCGTTGAGCCGGAGAGAGTGTAGGCCGTCGTACTCACCGCAGACACGTTCTGGTGGTTCGCGATGTTGAACGCCTGCCCGAACAGCTGCAGATGGTAGCGATCGCGGAAGCTGAAATCCTTGCCCAGCCGCAAATCATCCACGATGACTCGGTGCTGGAAGTAGGTATTGGCGCCCACCTGCGGGATAATCGCGTTGCCGCCTGCTCCGTTGAAGTCGCCCGCAATGCCTGCCGAACCGCTGGTCGCGGCAGAGTAGGGTAAACCAGTCTGCATCTGGAAGCTGGTATCCACGTTCCAGCCGTTCGTCACGTAGCGCAGTAAGTGGTTGACGTTGGGCCCAGGTATGTCATAAGTCGCGTAACCTACCAGACGATCCTTGATATCCCACGTGCTGTTGCTGTAGTTAATGCGCGGGCTCATGTACGGGTCCCACCACGCCATCGTGTTGCCGGCTGTCGAGGCATTCTGGCTGTAATCCAGTGCGTGCGCCCATGTGTAGTTGACGTCAAACTGCAAGCGGTGAAGGCTGCGGTTCTGGTACTCGATCACCATCGCGTTATAGCTGGAGTTCACGTTGCTGGTGTACTCGGTGATCGCCTGGAAGTTCGTCGCCGCCGGTCCGAGCAGAGCAGTGTTACCGTAGCCGGTGTAGGTGGGGATTTGCAGCACCGTACCATCGGCCAGCGGTCCCTTGCCGGTCGCGTCAGCGATCGTGATGCTCTTAGTGGTGGTCACCGGGTTCAGGTTTACATCCAGGTAGTTGGGAAGGTGACGGCCCAGCGCGCCCAGATAGCTAAGCGCGAGGACATTACCCTTGCCCACATTCTCCTGCAGGATAAGGTCGAACTCCTGCACCCGCGGCATGCGCAGGTGGGTATCCATAAAGTAGGCGCTGGGCTTCACCGTGCCCGTGCTGCTCAGTTGTTGTGCGTTGAAACGGTTAGCGAATACCGGCTCGGCGAGCACGCCGTTCTGGAATGTGACTGTGCTCGACGACTGAGTCGCAGGGCTGCCGGTCGACGACAGAACCGTACCGATGTCACCGTTCGTGATACGTCCGAGGTAGATCCCGTAGCCGCCCCGCAGAACCGTCCGGCCGTTGCCCAGCACATCCCAGGCGAAGCCCAGGCGCGGGCCAAAGCCAGTCTTATCGCTGGGGTGATTGTTGATGCCATTGAAGGGCGTGTAGCTACCGTTCTGCGCCGACAGGCTTGCATCCGGCGCCGGAATGCCTTCGTAGTCATAGCGCACACCCATCTGGAGCGTAAGGCGCGGCTTGAGCTTCCAGTCATCCTGGACAAAGTACCCCTGGTCGATCGTCGCGAAGTCAAACGACGTCGGTCCATACGACTGGTTGTAAGTGGAGTAACAGGGGTACGGGCCGACGCCCGAGACGGTCGCCGTCGCGGCCGAAAGCAGCGAGGTTGTCGCGTTACAGGTGCCCCCGTTGTAGCCTTTTGAGTACAAGTCGGCGAAGTAGTTGGAGAAGTTCAGGCTGTAGGTGAACTTGCCCTCGTAGTACTGGGATTGATTGGTCAGGTCGTAGTTGTGCACCATGTCGACCCCGAACTTCAGATTGTGGCGTCCCCTGAAGACGTAAAGATCATCGCCGATCTGCCACTTGCGCTCGTCCGGGAAGGCCGGGCGGAACCCGTAGTAGGGCGCTCCAAAGTAGGCGCCAGCCGTGGTGTAGAGCTGCACGTACGGGACGTTTCCGTCAGCCGTCTGCAGGTTGGCCTTGTCATACGCCGTGTAGGGCTGCAGGCCTTCGTCGTTGAGCTCGCGTCCGTATTGGAAGAGCACCTCGTTGCTGATGGTCGGGCTAATCTGCGTTACCAGCTTGACCACGCCATAGTCCAGCTTCACAAAGTCCGTGCCGGTCGAGTCCAGAGAGTAGCCACCTGTGCTGTTGGCCTGCACGCCGCCAGGCGAATCCCAGCGAAGCCGGTGATAGAGGACGCTCAAATGATTCTTGCCGGTGATCTGCCAATCAATCTTCGGCGTGTTGATCTCCTGGTAGCCTTCACGGCCGATAGGGCCGAGATCGGAGCTCAGAGCTTGAATGCCTGCGTTATAGAGGCTCGCCGCATCGGAGTACGTAACGGCGTTACCGTACGTAGTCTTACCGGACTTGGAAAGTCGGGCGGCAAGGGTACAAACCTGCTGATCGAGCGTACTGTTGGCCTTTGTGACGCCAGTTGTAGTGGTCGCCAGATAGCCCGTCGCGGTACAGGCCGAGTCGCCGGTGGCGCCCAGCGCGTCCGGCACTTGGTAAAAGCGCGCCGGGTCATTCGGCACGCCCAACATCGGGAAGATGCGCGCGTGCTGATCGAAGGTGTAAATCCAGAACAGTTTGTTCTTGATCAGCGCGCCGCCTGCCGTGAAGCCGTAGATCTTGCGCATATCCTCCGGCTTGTACGGAGTGGTGACGCTTTGGCCGTTTACGTAGCTAGTGAGCTGGGATTGCGCATTGAATGCGCTCCACTTGCTCTCGCGGTCCCAGAAGTAGATTTCGCCATGGAGCTGGTTGGTGCCGCTCTTCGTAACCGAGTTGATCACGCCGCCGGCAGCTCGACCGAACTCGGCCGGATACACGCCCGCATTCACCTGGAATTCGCGCACCGCTGAACCGGAGGTTGAGTAGGCCTCGCGCGTACGTCCGCGCTCTTCTGCAAAGTACGCCTGGTTATCGTCGGCGCCGTCGATCATCACATTGTTCAGAATCGGGCTTATGCCGCGCACACTCACCAGACCGAAGCCAGCCGTGTCCACAGTCACGCCGGGAGTCATCAGCGCCAGCGCGGACCAGCGGCGGTTATTCACCGGGATATTTTCGAGCGCCCTGGTGTTGATGTTCGATGAGAACTGCGGCGACACAGTATCGGTGAGCGGAGCGTCGGCGGTCACTTCAACTTTGGCGGTCGCCTCACCCACGTGCAGCTGCGCAGAGACCCTTGTGCTCTGGCTGACCTGCACGAGCACCTTTTGGGCGATGAACGTCTGGAATCCTGGACTGCTGAAGGTGACCGTGTACGAACCAGGTTCAAGCAGCGGGGCCACGAAATCGCCGGCGCCGTTAGAGTGCAACACAGTGCGGCTATTTGTCGCGTCGTTGACGATTGTCACCGTTGCGCCGGGAATGACAGCTCCACTGGCGTCCGTGGTTGTGCCGGTAATGGCGCCCTGCGTGGCCGTTTGGGCAGTTGCAGGAATTCCGCCAGTAACGAGGATGACGAACACGAACGTGAATATCAGGAGAAGTGAAATTTTTTCCAGCTTCATGGTGGCCTTTCCAAAAATCGGCGACCTGGCAGTGCGTCGCTTCAATTGCTATAAGTATCTAACCGCTTTGCTGAACCGCTTAGCTGGAAGACCAGACGGGCTGGTTCTTGTCGCTTCAGCGAGACAACATGGGACTTTTCTGGAGCGTAACGACAGTGCCAGAAACACATAACCGCTGTCAATAACCAGGCGCTTTGGCTCTTTCATCTGGCACAGACGAGACCTTAGATTCGCTGCCGAAGTTACCATGGAGTGCGATTCGGGATCGGCCCTAAACTGAACGATTCATTCATGAATAATTCTCCTGACGATCCTATGCGCGAGAAACGGCATGGGGCGAAATCAGCCTCACACGGAAACGGCGGGATGGCGTTGCCGGTCTGAAATTTTCATGCGCCGACCGTAGTAGCCGTAAAGAGCAACCACTATGTACGCGACCACCGGGACAGTGTAGGAGAGCGCGTAACTTCCGGTACGCTTTGCTACCCAGCCGAGTAATGGAGGGAACACACCGCCGCCGGCGACGGACATCACCAGAAGCGATCCACCGAGTTTTGTATTCGGCCCGAGGTCCTTAATGCCCATAGCGAAGATCGTTGGGAACATCAGCGACATGAAGAAACTCGACGCGAGAATCATCATGGCGCCCGTAAAGCCTGGGCGAGCGATGCCGTATCCCAGAAGGACGATATTGATGACTGCGTACAACGACATCATGCGCGCAGGATCGAACCACCGCATGAGACATGTGGAGACGAACCGGCCAGCTGCCATCGCAATGAGATTTCCGGTGAGAAAGAGGGCTGCTGAGCGTTCGGTCACATGTGTGTACTGCTTCATGTAAAAGATGTAGGCGCTCCAGGTGGCGAACTGCGCACCGCAGTAACAAAACTCTGCGAACACTGCGACCCAGAGATGGGAATATCCGAATAACTGGGAGAAGCGGCCATGGTCGCCTTCGCCTTCGTGCTCGCGGTGAATCGCGGGGAATCGTATAAAGCCAATGAGTAGCGCAAACAGCAGAACGAGCCCGCTGATGACGACGTAGGTGGGGACCACCCGCATGATCTCCATGTGCAAATAGGCGTGGTAGGTTCCCGCGGCCTTCATCTGCAGCACTCTTGTTGGGCTGTTTTCAATGCCGGAGAGGATGAAGTACGCGCCGACGATTACGCCGGTGATTGTGCCGGGTGGATTGAAGGATTGCGAAAAGTTCAGCCGCTGCTCTGAAGTCTCCACTGGACCGAACTGGGCAATGAAGGGATTCGCGGCAGTCTCCAGCGTTGCAGACCCACAGCCGACGAAGAAGAGTGCAACCAGAAACGGAGCGTACTGTCCTATAACGGCTGCCGGCCAGAAGAGGAATGTGCCAATGCTGAAGATGCACAAGCCCGTGACGATTCCTACTTTGTATCCCCAGCGTCGCATGAACAATGCTGCCGGCAGTGCCATGCACGCGTAACCGAGAAAGACAGCCGTCTGGACGAGCTGGGCCTGCAGCGGCGACAGTTCGAATGATTTTTTGAACTGCTGCACGAGAATGTCGGTCAGGTTATTCGACATGCCCCATATGAAGAACAAGACCGTGACCAATACGAAGGGCAAGAGATTACCGACCGGAAAGACTCGCGTTTTTGTAACTTCAGGCGACGGTGCGTCGGTTGTTGCGGCCATTTGCATGCAGGGCTCCAGGGAGGAGGTTGAAAGTATCTGTAAACTGTTGCGCGTCAGCTTTCCGCAGGTTGCGGGAGCCTGCCTGACAAGCGATCGAATGCCAGGAGCGCTATGAGATAGACCACACCGGAGACTGCAAACAGAGGCCTGTAGGTGTGGGTGTGTTGCAGGACCTCACCGGCAAAGACAGAGAAGACGACACCGCCAAGTGCGCCTGCGGTGCCGGTCATTCCAACCACTGTCGCGACCTCCGACTGAGCGAAGATGTCAGCTGGAGCGACGAACATGTTCGCCGAAAACCCCTGATGAGCACCCGCGGCTAGAGCGACGATGCCTACTGCGTACCAGAGCGAAAAATCGGGAGTAAAGATCACCGGCAACGCGCAGAGTCCGCACACGAGCATCGCGATCTTGCGACCGAAGTTCACATTGCGCCAACGAATCAGCGCGGACGCAAGCACGCCGCCGCCCACACTCCCGGCACTGGCGGAGAGATAGACTATCGTAAGCGGCATCGCCATCTGCATGATCGTGAGGTTGAATTTTGCTGCGAGAAACTTTGGCAGCCAGTAAAGATAGAACCACCAGATCGTGTCTGTGAGGAACTTCGCGATGCACAGACCCCAGCTTTCGCGCCGCGCCAGAAGCATCCGGATTGGGATCCTCTGCAACGATTCCGGCTCCGGCACCTTTGGCTTACGACGCTCGTACGGGAATAGTCCCCAGACGATCAGCCACAGCAGCCCGAGTGAGGAGGTCGCAAGAAACGCGGCGTGCCAGCCCCACCGCAATACCATCCAGGGGATGAATAACGGCGTCAGCTGAACCGCCACATTCATACCGGAATTGATCCAGCCCATCGCGTAGGCGCGCTGCTCAGATGGAAAATACTCGACCGCACTCTTCACGGCAGCGGGGAAGTTTCCCGCTTCACCTAGGCCAAGCAGAAAACGTGCGACCGCGAAACCGGCGACGCTCCCAACCAGGGCATGCAGACCCGCGGCCACACTCCACAACAGCACGGAAAGGCCGTAGGCCGCCTTGGTTCCAATGACGTCGACAATGCGTCCCCATGTGACGTATCCGACCGCATACGCGATCGAAAATCCCATAATGATGAATCCATACTGCGCCTCCGTCCAGTGCAGCGTTTTCTGCAAAAGGGGAGCCAGCAACCCAAGCACCTGGCGGTCGACGTAGTTGATCGTGGTGGCGGCAAACACCAGGAAACAGACGTACCAGCGCACGCGGCTGTAGCCGCTGAATACACCTGTAGACACATCCTTCGTCTCGGATTCAGCCGCTGGAATCATCTGCCTAAAGCACGACACCCTTCTTCAGCAGAATGCAGCCGTAAGTGCGCTGCTCACCCGTAGCGACAACAGCATAGGCCGCGCGAGCGCGCTCATAGAACTCTTCGCGCGAAATCCCGAGCATCTCCACATGCTTCCCCTCGGCCAGATCAATCTGCTTCTGGGAGAGCCGCTGCACTTCGGGAATCTCTTCGGGTGCATGCACCTGCAACATCCGCAGCGCTGGATGAGCCACGAAGGTGTCCAAGGGCATCAGGTGCAAGCATGCAGCAACCGCTTCGGGCAGGCTCGCGCCGTCCAGCCGCACGAGATGGCGCGCCACAGAGACCGACGGGAAATGACAGTCGACCAAAGCGATCTCGTCTCCATGCCCCATGGACGCCAGAGCATGCAGCAGATCCGGCGTGTGGAGCACGTTCAAAGTCTTCAACATGAATTTCCTCCTCTATTCACCAACCTGTTGCAGCTGCACCCTTCAAACCCAACAGTTCTCGAGCGTCGTCCGGAGTCGCGAGCGTGCGGCCGCATTCAGCAACCATTTCACACACCATGGCCACTTGCTCGGCGTTGGACTGAGCAAGGCGCCCGGGAGCAATCCACAAGCTGTCCTCCAGACCCACTCGGACGAAGCCACCTTCTCTCAGCGCCAGCTTCGCAATTTCCATCTGACTTTTGCCGGTGCCAAGCACGGACCAGAAGAAATCATCTCCAAAGAGCCGGTTCGCCGTTCGTTGCATTGTCTCGACGTCATCCGGATGCGTCCCAATCCCTCCCAGCACACCGAAGATTGTCTGCACGAAAAGTGGCGGTTCTACGAGTCCGCGATCAAGAAAATGGGCAAGATTGTACAAATGGCCGACGTCGTAGCACTCGAACTCGAATTTTGTGCCGTGTGCTCGCAGCGTAGCGAGAACGTACTCAATGTCCTGAAATGTGTTCCGAAAAATAAGATCCCGGCTATCTTCCAGCGCCTGTCCCTCCCAGGAAAAGCGAAAGTCCTGAAAGCGCTGCAGCATGGGATACAGCCCGAAGTTTAAGGAACCCATGTTAAGAGACGCCAACTCCGGCTTGAAATGCGCCGCCGGACAAATCCGCTCCTCAACCATCATGAAGGGCGATCCGCCGGTTGTGATGTTCAGCACGGCGTTCGTATTTGATCGCAGCGCAGCCACAATCGGCTGAAAGGCTTCGACACTCTGATCGGGCCGGCCATCAACAGGATTCCGAGCATGGATATGAACCACTGCTGCCCCGGCCTCCGCCGCATCCAAAGCAGCCGTCGATATCTCTTCGGGCGTTATGGGCAGATACGGGGACATCGATGGCGTGTGAATGGCTCCGGTCACAGCACAGGTCACCACAACTTTGTTCTCTATACGCATACGGATAAAACAATCCCTCTCACGTGACGTGACGATGGTGTCCGGTGATATACCTTGCTGGAGTTGCTGCTCACGCGGCTGCTTTCAACTGGCGCCCTTGACAACTGGGGTGCCAATAAACATAAGTTCATCTCTCGGGAGACTTTACGATTGAGTATTGCGAAACTACTTGTTCCCTGCTCTGGCCTTCGCGTTCTGATCACCGGAGGTGCGGCAGGGATTGGCGCAACGATAGCACGTGCGTTTGCGGAAACCGGAGCGAGTGTGCACGTCTGCGATGTAGATCGCAAAGCAGTTGCGGAGATGGGCCGAGGCAATCCTGCAATCAAAGTTACTGCGGCTGATGTCCTCGACACGGTACAGATCGAAGCCGTATTCAACGCACAGAAGGAACTGTTTGGCGGCCTGGATGTGCTGGTGAACAACGTCGGTATTGCCGGTCCTACCGCAGGCATCCACGACATCACCGAGTCGGAATGGATGCGGACCGTTGACGTGAATCTTAACGCGCAATTTCGGTTCGCGCGTCTCGCCGTGCCGTTCCTGAAGGAATCGACCCAGGGCCACATTCTTTGCATGTCCTCCGTTGCCGGGCGCCTTGGATATGCGTGGCGCACGCCGTATGCTGCGACAAAATGGGCGATCCTGGGCCTTGTCAAATCGCTTGCGGCCGAGTTGGGCCCGTGCGGCATACGCGTAAACGCACTATTGCCCGGTTTCGTAGAAGGCGAGCGCATGGATAGCGTCATTCGGGCACGCGCAGAACAGGCGCGGATTGAGGAGAGCAAAATGCGCGAACAGTATCTCGATAAAATCTCGCTGCGGCGCATGGTCACGGCCGACGATGTTGCCGCCGCGGCTCTGTTTCTGTGCTCACCGGCAGCCCGGAACATCACCGGACAGGCAATCAGCATCGACGGGAATGTGGAGTGCCTCTGAACCGGGTGTCCAGTCGAGCTTCGCGATGTATTGAGCGGGCGTGCCACGCATTCACCTCGCCCTGGTTGTGGCACGCACCTGCAGCGTGTTTTCAAAGACGACGGTCTGCCTGCGCTTGTGCTTTTTCTGGATTCGAGAGAGCAGTACCTCGGCAGCCTTGTGTCCCAATTGGTATTTGGGTTGCGCAACACAGGTGAGCCGCGGACTGAAGACTCCGTTCCAGAAGAAATCGTCGTAGCTGACGACCGATACATCACGCGGTGTAAGCAGCTTTCTCTCCTCAAGTGATCTAAGAAAGCCGATCGTCATCATGTAGTTCGTAACGAAGACGGCGGTCGGCTTTTCTTTAAGCAGCTTCAGGCCAATCTCATAGCCCGAATCGCTGCCGTAGTCACCCGTCCCGACCAGTGCATCATCCAGAGGAATATTTGCCTCGCGCAACGCCTTCTCATACCCCTGAAAGCGACCGTCGGTTGTACTCACGCCGAGTACGCCTCGAATGAGCGCGATGCGCTCATGACCAAGTTCGATGAGGTGCTTCGTTGCAAGATAACCACCGCCGAAATCGTCCACCAGAACAGTGTCCGTCTTGAGTTCCTCATATTCGCGGTCGAGGAGGACGACAGGAATGCCGCTCACTTTGAGCATGCGCAACAGTTCAGGTTTCATGGTCCCGGGCGCCTTCACCAATACGATCCCGTCAACGCGATTTGAGAGAAAGAGTTTGAGATAGAGTTCTTCCTTGTCCGCCTGATTGTCGGAGTTCCCCAGGATGATGGTATAACCGGCGTTTTTGGCTTTGTCCTCCACACCGCGAACGATCTCAGGGAAGAAGAAGTTTGCAATGTCAGGAACGAGTACGCCGAGCGAAAGAGTCTTTTGCTTCGCCAGACCGCGCGCCATAAGATTGGGCCAGTAGTCCAGTTCGCGGATGGCGACTTCAACGCGAGAACGCAACTCGGGGCTCACATAAGAGCTGTTGTTAACGACGGAAGAAACCGTAGCAACTGATACGGCTGCGTGCTTGGCCACATCATAGATGGTTGCCACCCTACCTCCCCGTGTCCTGCGATTCGTTGACAATCATCGCATGATTCTCCTATCGTTTGGTTGCTTTGTCGAACCGCTTAGCTAAACGGTTCACCGCGACCACCCATTTTCCGTTTGCGGAATCCCATCCGTAAGGTGGAGTTCCTCGCGGCGCCATCAGACTTCCGAGCACTCAACTGATCAAGACATCACAGCGGCACAGCAAGGCTGTGCTGTCCTCATTGATGGGCTGGCTCTGCGGGCCCGGCATGGACAGTTCGCGATCGTTGGAGGTTCGGCTTCCCCGGTACATGTCTCGATATGCGAGAAGGGGGCGCTGAAGGCGAAGGCAGTGAGGACGGCTGCGACGCTATTAGCGCTTGGATGATGATTTCGTGACCCGCTCGAATTCTGAACTCAATCGCCCGAAGAGCACCCCCCTTTCGGGAGATCGTTCTCGACGCGGTTGGGGATGTTGCCGAGACAGTACCATTCCGTCTTCATTCCGGAGGGGCCGATCTGCACGAGGCGAAAACCCGAGCTGGAGCCTCCGAGGGGCATACCTACAGCGCCGGTCACCACCTCGGTCAAAGCCCCATCGGAACCGCCCGCGAGCCGGTGATAGTGCCCGGCAAAGATGAAGTGTACGCGATCAGCACTTAGAAGATCGAGATACCTGGTCCGGGCGGCGAGCGGAATGTTGAAGTAGTCGTCCTTCTCATTGGCATCCTTCAAAAAGTATGGGATGTGCTGGAAGACAAGAATTTGCTCGCCCTCGGGAGCACTGGCGAGCGTCTTGCGCAGCCAGTCTTCCTGCTTGGTTGCCTCCTCCGGGACGTGATCCGGCGAGCGGATGAGGTTGGAGTCGAGCACAATGCCGAGAATGTGCGCGTAATGGAAAACGTAATAATCAGGTCCGTAAGCAGAACGGTAACTGGCTAAAGTCGACGCCGTTGGCAGATTCCCTACGTCGTGGTTGCCCGGAACGTTATAGACCGGGATGGATGCGTCGAGCTTCTTCAGCATCTGCTTGTATGCCGTAATCTCGGCCTCGTCTCCGGAGCGGTTAGTAAGGTCTCCACAGACAACAACGAAGTCAGGATGTAAACGGTTCAGGTTCGCGATAACGAATTCGAGATTGGCTGTTTCCTGGAGAGAGTCCTTGTCCTTCGCATACATTCCGAGCTGCGGGTCCGCCAGCACAGCGAAAGTGACTGGCCGGCTCTGCGCTGCCCCCGACGGCTGTTGAGCATTACTGCAAACCAGAGAGCATCCCAGGAGGACAGCCCCAATCATTGAACCTTTCATTAGAAACACCTCAAGTGCCGCATACCTGACGAGGTTAGTGTTTGTCCGAAGCCTCCGCGCTTCAAGCGGCGTAAGTCTACCGCTTGAGACTGCTCCGCAAATGAGGCCTTATCTCTAGAACTGGATTCGTCCGCTC
>DASUHZ010000112.1:0-3880 GCA_036273275.1 Bryocella sp. | reverse complement strand
CCGCGAGTGGTGTCAGTGATCAAGGGCTACCCACACCGATCGATCGCGGAGATACCGGCGGGCGAATATACGGTGCAGGCTGTGCTGAATGTGTACGAGACGTTTCACCGGAGCGACGGCAAGACCGTGAAGCTGCCGCCGGACATGGGCGAGGGCCAGCACTGGAACATCAAGCCGGGGAATCTGTATTCGAGGCCCGTCAAGGTGCACGTCGTGCCGGGGTCGAGCGCGAGCGTGCACCTGGAGCTTTCGGAGGTGATTCCGCCGGGCAAACCGCAGGTGGATACCAAGTACATCCGGCATCTGCGGATCCAGTCGAAGCTGCTGAGCGATTTCTGGGGAACGCCGATGTATCTGAGCGCGGTGGTGATGGTGCCGCAGGGGTTCGACGAGCATCCGAATGCGCACTATCCACTGATCGTGTTTGAGGATCATTTTGAGGCGGACTTTATGGATTTTCGGGAGACGCCGCCGGATCCGAATCTGAAACCGGATTATTCGGAACGGTTTCATCTGAAGGGCTATAACCGAATCGTGCAGAAGGAGGGTTACAAGAACTATCTCGACTGGATAAAGCCGAATCAGCCGCGGTTTGTGATTGTGAAGATCAATCACGCGAATCCGTACTACGACGACAGTTATGCGGTGAACTCGGCGAACCTGGGACCGTATGGCGATGCGATTGAGACGGAGCTGATTCCGGCGATTGAGAAGCAGTTTCGCGGGATTGGGCAGGGCTGGGCGCGGTTTGTGTACGGCGGGTCGACGGGTGGATGGGAGTCGCTGGCTGTGCAGATGTTTTATCCGGAGCATTACAACGGGGCGTTTGTTGCGTGTCCGGATCCGGTGGATTTTCACGCGTATATGACGGCGGATTTGTACGACCAGAAGAATATTTTCTGGACGGAGGGAGCAGAGAGAAATGTTGTTCAGCCAGCGATGCGGAACTACCTGGGGCAGACGCTGATCTCGATGCCGGACAACATCGCGTATGAAGCGGCGCTGGGAGATCGGGGGCGGTCAGGGGAGCAGTTCGATATCTGGCAGGCGGTGTTTTCGCCGGTCGGACCGGATGGATATCCGCAGCCGATCTTTGATAAAGACACGGGCGTGATCGATCACAAAACGGCGGCGTACTGGCACGATCACTACGACCTGGATGCGATTCTGCAGCGCGATTGGGCGACGCTGGGGCCGAAGCTGCAGGGCAAGCTGCACATCTATGTGGGGTACGACGATTCGTATTTCCTGAACAACGCGGTGTACCTGATGGAAGACTTTCTGAAGCAGACGGGGACGCCGGGGCACGGTGTGCCGTACGAGGGCGAGGTGAAGTATGGGCCGAAGGCGGAGCACTGCTGGAACGGCGACTTCGATCATCCGAACTGGTACAGCCGGCTGCACTACAACCAGATGTATGTTCCGCAAATTCTGGAGTGGATTCAGAAGACGGCCCCGCCGGGAGCTGATCTGGTGAGCTGGAAGTATTAGAGCAGGTACACTGGAAGAGCCAACATTTACGAGGCAAATAGAGCAGGTACAGGAGAGTTCTGTGTCACAGCGCACCTTCAGCATCATCAAGCCGGACGCGGTCCGCAAGGGCCACACGGCGGCCATTCTCGCAGACATCGAGAAGGCAGGATTCAAGATTGTCGCGATCAAGAAGATTGGACTTACCAAGGAGCAGGCGGAGGGCTTTTACTACGTGCACGCGCAGCGTCCGTTTTTTGGCGAGCTGACGGAGTTCATGAGCTCGGGCACGATTTTCCCGATGGTGCTCGAGAAAGACAATGCAATTGCCGATCTGCGCACGCTGATGGGAGCGACGGATCCGGCCAAGGCTGACGCGGGGACGATCCGCAAGAAGTACGCGGCGTCGATTGGCGAGAACGCGATCCATGGATCGGACGCGGAGGATACGGCGGCGTTTGAGATCGGGTATTTCTTCGCGGGCTATGAGCTGAAGTAGGCTTTTTGGACTGAAACAGAAACGCCCTGCTCTATGCGAGCAGGGCGTTTGCTTTTTGCGGTCTTCTACTTGAACAGCTTGAGGTCGATCGAGTCGCCCATGATTTGATAGCCGGAGTCGCCGGGATGCAGGTTGTCCTTGCTGCCTGCGGTTACGGCGAAATGGGTTGGGTCGGCCGAATCGGCGGTGACCTTGGCGAAGTCGATGACGCCGTCGAATTTGCCGCTGTGCAGGATGAATTCGTTCTCGGCCTCGCGGACCTTTTCGCCTTGCGGCGACTCATACTTCGCGCCGACGTACGGCGTCAGCGTGGCGCCAAAGACCTTAATGCCGTGCGCATGCGCGCGGTCGATGAGCTGCGAGAGGGCCATCTCCAGCTGTTCGGCGGTGACGACATCATAGGGCTTCTGGGGGTCGTAGGCGTGGCCGATATCGTTGATGCCTTCGAGGATGATGAGGTACTTCACGCCGCTCTGGTCGAGGACGTCGCGGTCGAAACGCTCGAGTGCGTTGGGCCCGGTGACGTCGTGCAGCAGGCGGTTGCCGCCGATGCCTTCGTTGAGCACGGCGAGGTGTGCGGTCTTCCTGTTGGCCTGCAGATGGCGTGCGAGCACATCCGGCCAGCGCATGTTTTTATCAGGCGTGCTGTGGGCGCCGTCGGTGATGCTGTCGCCGAAACAGACGATCGCGGCGGCATCGCGCGGAGCGAGGACCTCGACGGCCTTGAGAAAGGGCCAGGAGCGCAGGGTTGTGGCGGTTGAGAAGTCAGTCGCGGTGAGCTGGTTGCCAGCGAGTTCGTAGTTTGTGTCGTCGGCGAAGCTGTGCTGGGTGACGGTGCTGACGGTCTGGCCGGGGACGAAGATGGTGACGGCGAGATCGCTGAGTGGCGGAAGGTTGAGCGCGATGGGATCGCTGACGACCTCTGCGCCGGCAGGAATGTCGACGGCAGGCTGCCCGTGGAAGAGCGCGGGAACAGAGGCGCCGTTGATAGTGCTGCCGCTGGCGGGGAGCGCGACGGTGGCGCCGCCGATTTTCAGGGTGTCGGTGCCGAACGCGTTGCTGAGCACGATGCGCAGGCTCGCTCCGCCTATAGAGACGTGCACGACTTCGCGCAGCGTCGTGTCGTCCGAGAAGCGGCTGTTGCTGTTACTCGAGGCCACGGGAGCGGTCGACCAGGTACCGACCCAGTGATCCTGGGCGCTGGCGCTCGCGGAGATCCCCAGCGAGGCAATTAGCAGTAGGGAGGCGAGGAATTGCAAGGCAGGGCAGCGAGTCGTCAGAGTCATATCGGGTCAAGTATATTGGCCGTGGTTATTTGCTGCATCTTCACAACAACATCGGGAGCATTGCACCTTGAACAAGCTGCTTCGCGTTATTCTGCTGACCATGACCTCGTTTACTGCCGCATCAGCCGCTACTACAGTTCAGCACAGCAATTTCGGCCATATGCCTGATGGCCAGCCGCTGGAGGTTTACACGCTGAAGAGCCCGGCCGTGGAGTTGCAGGTGATCTCGTACGGGGCGCGCGTGGTGAGTCTCGAGACGAAGGACCGCAACGGCAAAATGGCGAATGTAGTGCTCGGTTATGGGGCTTCCGACAAATACCTGAACGGCAAGAACGGCTATTTCGGCTCTGTGCCGGGACGTTACGCAAACCGGCTAGCGAACGGCCGGTTCACGCTCGAGGGCAAGACGTATCAGATCACGACGAACGAGGGTTCAACCGCGCTGCACGGTGGCAAAGAGGGCTTCGATTCGCGGAACTGGACATCGAAGGAGATTCCTTCCGGGGTCGAGTTCACCCTTGTGAGCCCGGACGGAGATCAAGGATTTCCTGGCACGCTGACGGCGCATGTGCGCTACACGCTGCACGATAACAAGGTGGTTATCGAATACAGCGCCACTACGGAT
>DASUHZ010000111.1:0-11753 GCA_036273275.1 Bryocella sp. | reverse complement strand
CCAACGTCGTAGACCGCTGCGAGGTACTCGGGGTTGAAGTCCTTGCGCAGTTTGTTGAGCATGTTGACGAAGACGTAGGTGGCCGCGGTGGGAATGCCGGTGCGCGTGGACATGGGGCGCGAGCGCTGCATCGCGTGATAGGCGCGGAAGATGAACGCCATGGTGTCTAGCAGATAGATGGGCTGCTTGTGTGCTGATGCGGCGGTGCTGGGCTGGTCAGTGGGTCGGGTCTGCGGCGCGCGAGGCATATGTATTTGATGGTACGGCGCGAGGGTGCAGGTGGACGAATGTGGCTGCACACGGCGAGGTGCAAGCGCGCGTCGAATGCGCTAGAGTGCAGGTATGTCGGGCTGGCGAATGGGCTGCGTTGTCGTGATGTGGGGTGCTCTGGCAGGCGGTGGGGGTTCTCTGGCGAGTAGCGGGGTTGCGCCGGCTCAGAGTGAGAATGCGCCGGGATGCACGCTGGACAAGCAGGTGTACACATGCGACTGGCAGGCGTTTGTGCACCGGCTGAACAAGGCGAAGAGCATTTCTATCGAGACGCACCAGGTTGACAGGTTCACGGCCAAGGAGTTGCGCGAATTAGTGGGCGAGCTGGGTAAGAGCGCTGTTCCGGACGGTCAACAGGGCGATCTGACGATGCTGCTGATTCCGATGGAGTCGACCGGGATACATATTGGGCCGGGCGGCGAACCGCTGGCCACGCTGCGGATCTACGCTCCGCTGCCGGGAACACCGCGCGGAACGCTGCTGTGGGCGGAGACCTATACGGGTCAACCGGACAGGCCGTGGTCGATGACTGTGCATGCCCTGATTGAGCAATTCAAAGATCGGGTGCAGAGACATTAAGTAATCAGCATGCAATCGCCGTAGCTGAAGAAGCGATAGCGCGCGGAGACCGCGTGGGAGTAGGCGCGAAGCACGGCTTGGCGACCACTGTCAGGATCTTTGCTGAGCGCTCCAGCGAAGGCCGAGACGAGCATGAGCAGCGTGGACTCGGGCAGGTGGAAGTTCGTGAGGAGACCACGAACGAGCTTGAAATTGGCGTCGCCGTCTGGGGCGGGCGAGAGGAAGAGGCTGGTGCTACCGGAGTGCGGTATCAGCGCGAGTGGGTTGTCTTGTGAGAGCGGGCCGTGCATGGACTCGAAGGTGCGGGCGAGGTGCTCGAGCGTGCGCGTGGTGGTGGTACCGACAGAGATGATGCGGCGGTTCGCTCGATGGGCTTCGTTGAGCGCGTGCGCTGTAGTGGCCGAGAGTGTGTAAGGTTCAGCGTGAAGGCGGATCTCCCGCGTGTCCGCGACGCGCACGGGCTGGAAGGTGCCGAGGCCCACGTGCAGAGTTATGTACGCGAGCTCGACGCCACGCGCGGTGAGCTTGGACAGGATCTCGGGCGTGAAGTGCAGGCCCGCGGTTGGCGCCGCGGCGGAGCCTGACTGCTGCGAGTAGACGGTCTGATAGCGCTCGCGGTCCTCGGGGGAGTCGGGCTGGTGCTTGTCGCGATGGATGTAGGGTGGCAGCGGCATGTGGCCGATGCGCTCGATGATGGAGATGAAGTCGGGAGTGGGAGCGAAGCGGAGGGTGCGCTCGCCGAAGTCGCCGGCGGAGAGAACGGTGGCATGCAGCGACGGCGATGGTGATGCAGCCTGCATCTCAGAATCGAGATGTGGGGCACCCGGATTTGTGCCAACGAAGTGGAGGGTTTCGCCGGGTTGAACTTTTTTGGCGGGGCGGACGAGCGCGCGCCAGTCATTGTGGCCTTGCGGATTAGCAACGTGCTCGGTGAGGAGAACTTCGATGAGGCCGGTTGGTTCAGGCGAATTGTGTTGTGTGTGCAGGCCGGCGCGTGTGGCGTAGAGACGCGCGGGGAGCACGCGCGAGTCGTTGAGGACGAGGAGGTCGCCGGGTGAGAGGAGTTGTGGAAGTTCAGTGAAGAGATGGTCGGCGAAGTCGCCGGTAGTGCGGGAGAGCGTGAGCATGCGGCTTGCGCCGCGCGTGGCGGGCGGATGCTGCGCGATGAGTTCTTCTGGCAGATCGTAGTGAAAATCGGAGACGAGCACGACACTTACTCTATCGTTCGGCGAGGTGAATTTCGCTTTACCCGCTTTAGAACCGGTGCTAAAGTCGCGGCGACGTGTGGCACCGGTTCAGGAGTGTGTTCCATGGCTCTCTTCGCCAGGTCAAGTCCCATTACGACATTTGCAGTGTTCACGGTTCTAGCGATCCCGTGTGTGTTGTCCGGATGCGGCGGAAAGAGTGGCGGTTCCGGGACCACGATCCAACAGACACCCACGATCACGACAAACCCGGCAGTGACGGCGAAGAACCTCTATGCGGTGAACTCGATCAACTACACGGTGGATGTGTACACGGCGAACCAGAACGGCGCGGTGACACCAACTTCGACAATCTCGACTGGAAGTGAGAATCTGCCGACCGCGATCACCGGCGATACCGGAGGGAATTTGTATGTAGGTGTGGACACAAACAACGGCACGAACAGCGCTGGGCAGATTCTAGTTTTCGCGGGCGGCGCAACAACGCCTAAAAGAACGATCACCCTGGCGGGGCCTGCCAGCGGGTACATGTATCAGATTCCCTCGATGACGACGGATTCGATGGGGAACCTGTATGTTGCGGCGTACAGTGCTCCGCTGGAGACCGGTCTGACCGGCAGCTTTGTTTCGATCTTTGTATTCGCGCCGGGTGCGGCGTCGCCACTTCGGACCATCTCCGGTTCGTCGACGATGTTGAAGGGAGGCGCGGGCGCTAGCGGGATGGCGCAGATGTCCGTGGACAGCAAGGACAATTTGTATGTTGCGAACGGAGGCGGAAGTCCGGGCACCGCGGCCCTGATGTTTCCGGCAGGGGCGAATGGGAATGTGGCGCCCACAGTGATCACGTCTTCGACGTATTCGCCCACTGGCGTGGCGCTGGATTCACAGGACAACATTTACATCTCGCAATCGCAAAACGGACCAAACGGGGTGAACCCCACCGCGGTGTATGTGTTTGCGAAGGGCTCCGCACCCGGCGCGACGCCAACACGGACGATTATGGGCTCTGCGACGGAGCAATTCATTTACCTGGCCAACATTCACGTGGATTCTGCCGGGAACATCTTTGTTGCGGAGACTGCGAACGGACACCAGCAGTACCTGGTGTACAGCGCGACAGCGAACGGCAATGTAGCGCCGAGCTCGATATTGTCGCCCGGCCGCGAGTCGACGGTGGACGGCCAGTTCTATCTGAAGTAGCTCAATTCCCGCACATGCCAACCGCATCGTCGAGGGCCCGCTGCACTGCGGTGAGATCTGGCGGTACGTGCGCGGGCCAAGCGAAGATGACGGTAGAGAACGGCTTGGGAATGATGAAGTGATCCCAGGAGTTGAGCTCCCAACGACGGTCGGATAGAGCGTAGTACGCGCCGATCCAGGTTGCGCCGGTGAGTTGGGCGAGCTGGACGGGGCCGGGTTTGGCGACCATGTTGGGGCCGCGCGGACCGTCGGCGGTGAAGGCGCAGCGGTGGCCCTCGGCGTAGGCCTCTGCCATGGCGCGAAGGCCGGAGGCGCCGCCTCGTGAAGACGAGCCGCGGACGGGGTAAAAGCCGAGCATAGCGACCGTGCGCGCGATGAGCTCGCCGTCGAATGAAGGAGAGATAAGGATCGCAATCTGCTTATTGCGGAAACGGTGAGCGCAGACGAGCAGCGTGCGGTGCCAGAAGGCAAATATGGTTGGACCGGGAATGTCGATACCGACGGGAACGCGTTTGCCCGTGGCATCAAGCGCGTTGATGTCGCGGTAGCGGAGAGTGGCGCCGAGTGCGCGGATGAGCAGGGCGGCGATGGGAGGAATGGTGGCCAGCAGGATTCGCTGCTTGCGCGTGAAAGCGTGCACGAGGCTAGTGTAGCGAGTCGGCGTGGGCAGGTTCGGACTTCAGCCCGAACTCAGGTTGTGGAGGTGATGGGCGAGGCGGAGGGCGACAGTCATCAGTGGGAGTGTGGGGAGTTGAGGGCTGCCGTCGGGGAAGACGGCGGCTGACGCGATGAAGAGATTGCGCAGGCCGTGAACGCGGAGGTCCGGGTCGACGACGCTGGTGCGGGGGTCCGTACCCATGCAGGCGCCACCCATTGCGTGGCGGGCGTCGTCCAGATCGGAAATTGGAGCTGCGGGATCGCAGTTGAGGAGGGCGGGGTTCCAGGTGAGGCCGTCGATGCTGAGGTGGGTGCGCAGATGCTGCGTGAAGGCGCGGAGCGTCGTGAGTTCGGCGGGATCGATCCGCCAGTCGAGAATCGGTTTGAGGGCAGGCGATATAGTGATGCGCGAGGCAGAAGGCGTGCGCTGCGCGGCGTTCAGGCGGAGTTGTATGTTCGCGCGTGGCGAGACATAACGGCGATGTTGTTTGCGTGCGGAGAGGGTGAGGCGGGCAGCGTCGGCGAGTGCACGCGGAAGTTGCGGGAGCGCGGAGCGGAGGGTCGAGGCGACGTTGCTCTGCTGGCGAGCGCGGAGCAAAGCGCGGAGGGCGCCGATGCCGGAGGTTTCGGGTTCGTCGATCGTGAGGTGCGCGAGGATAGGGCTGAGGTTCAGCTGGCGCTGGAGTTCGGGTGACGCAGAGAGCTTGAGCGCGTGGAGAGTGCCTTGATAGGCCCAAGGGCGAGCCGCAGTGAGTAATTGCGTGCGCGCCGGCTCGTTGAGAGTAGCAGCCGTGACCGTGAGGTGGTCGTGGAAGTTGCGGCCGACCTGATCATGCTGGTTGGCGATGCCTTCGGGAGCAACGGAGCAGGAAGCGAGCAGGAGGCGGGCGGTCTCAATCGTGCCGGTGGCGAGGATGAATTGGGCGGCTTCGATTCGGAGAGTTTGTCCGGACGGGGAGCGGACGAGGACGGCTTCGATGCGGTCGCGAGTAGAGGCGAGGAGGAGTTCGGTGACCGTTGCGTGCAGCACGATGCGCGCTTTGCTGTGAGCGCGGAGTTTGCGTCCGAGCGTGTGTGCGAGATTGCGGTGCGAGAACGGAGCGAACTTCGAGAGCGAGGCTTCGATGTGAGGAAGTTGATTCAGCAGTGACGGCGCGGGCTGCCGGATTTCTGCGAAGAAGGCTGCGGCATCGTAGGGCAGTGAATCGACGGCGAGTAGCCGTTCGGCCTCGCTGGTGAATGGCTTGAGATCGGCGGAAGAGATGGGCCAGGCGGTTTCGCCGTTTGGGAATGCGAGGAGCTGGCCGCCCCATGTGAGTGATGTTCCGCCAAGAGCGCGTGGGCGCGGTTCGCTGCTGCCGGGATGAGGATGGCCGGCTTGCTCAACCGGGTCGAGGTATTCGCGTGTATGGCCGCCGGATTCGAGGAGGAGTACCTCGTGTCCGAGCGTGATGAGTTTGTGTGCGAGGGTGAGGCCGGCGATGCCGCCGCCGATGATGCAGATGGGTGCGCGAAGGAGATCGCTCGTGGCTGCGCTGCTGTCGAGCTGAGCGAGGTCGATCTCCATGCGCTTCAGGCGATGCTTGTGACTAACTGTATCGCAGCCAGCGCAGGATCTCAGGCAGGTTGGGGCGCTTGCCGTACATGAGGATGCCGACGCGATAGATGCGCGACGAGATCCAGATAACAATGCCGATGGTGATCGACATCAGTACGACGGAGAGGATGATCTGCCACGCGGGGACGCTGGTGAGCGCGGTGCGGAAGTTCATCAGCAGCGGAGAGCAGAACGGGATGAGCGAGATGACCTGCGATAAGGTCGAATCCGGCGCGCGCACCGTTGGGAAGAGCATGACCATGCAGAAGGCCAGCGGAAGCACAAGGAACATGTTCAGCTGCTGCAGCTCCTGCTCAGAGTTGGTCATCGCGCCCAGCGCCGCGGCGACGGCAGAGTAAAGCAGGAAGCCGAAGATGAAGTACAGAATGAAGAAGCCGATCTGTGCACCGCTGAGAACACTGTGCACGCTGCTGGTGCCGGTGAGGTGCGCAACCATGCTGCTGGAGGCGAGCAACGCCGCGGCGATCATCCAGACTGCAACTTGCGTGACGCCGACCGCACCCACGCCGATGATCTTGCCGGCGAGGAGTTCGTCAGGCTTGATCGTCGCGAGCAGAACCTCGAAGACGCGGCTTGTTTTTTCCTCGATGATGCTGCGCGCGGTATTCATGCCGTAGAGCATGATGACCATGTACATGAGGAAGAAGAAGAGGTAAGCGATGCCGAACGCGAGTGCGGTGTTGCCACTGGAGCTGGTATCGATGTCGACGGGTGCAGTGATCTCGGCGATCTGCGCGCTTGTGAGGCCGTGACTGAGCAGGCCCTCGCGGGTGAGTACGGCGTTCACGCCATGCTCGATCGCGTCTTCGGTGGAGATGTCGCCTGCGGAGCGCGCGTGATATTCGAAGTGCGCTCGCTGGCCCGGTTGTGTGGGCGGCGTAATCCAGAGGTAGCCGGCGAGTTGCGACGAGTGGGTGTGCAACTGCGTATCGAGCCCCGAGCGAGTGGCCCCCGACGGCTCCAGAAGGTCGACCTTCATGTCGCTGTCCTTGCCGGTCTCGAGCTGGTGCTGGATGTCCTGGCCTAACGCCCGGTCGGACGTGACAATGGCAATGTGCGAGTTCGTCTTGGTGCGCGTCATGAAGAACGCGCTGCCGCCGACGAGTGCGGCCATGAAGCAGGGGATGAGAACGGTAGCGAGGATGAAGCCCTTGGTGCGCACGCGCTCCATGTACTCGCGCTTGGCGATGAGCCAGATGTTATGCATGGACTTTACCTCCGGCTTCGGCGAACTCGGGCGTTCCCTTCACGGTGGTGATGAAAATCTCTTCGAGCGTGGGCTCGATGACCTCGAAACGGGTGATGTTGGTGCCGCGCGCGACGGCGTCGGCGAGCAGCGCCTGTGCGTCATCGGGCGAGCGAAGCGTGATCTCGGCCACGCCGGCGTAGTTGCGCGCATCCTCCACGTAGCGGCTGCACAGGAAGCTGTCGTCGCCGGTGAAGACCGCCTGCACGTGATTGCGCGGGTAGCGCGACTTGACCTCGCGCATGGACCCGGAGAGCACGAGTTTGCCTTGATAGATGAGGGCGATCGCGTCGCAGAGCTTTTCGACCTGGTCCATGCGGTGGGTGCTGAAGAGGATGGTCTTGCCCTGCTTGCGGAGATCGACGAGGGTGTCCATGAGGAGGGCGGCGTTGACGGGATCGAGACCGCTGAAGGGCTCGTCCATGATGACGAGCTCGGGCTCGTGAAGCAGCGCAGCGATGAATTGAATCTTCTGCTGCATGCCCTTGGAGAGCTCTTCGGTTTTCTTATCCATCGCTTCGGTGATCTGAAGGCGCTCGCACCAGTCGCGGGATCGCTGGCGCGATTCCGCTTCGCCTAGCCCATGAAGCTGGCCGAGAAAGGTGAGCTGGTCAAGCACCTTCATCTTCTTGTAAAGACCGCGTTCCTCCGGCAGGTAGCCGACGCGGTTGAGCAACGTGCGCGAGAAGGGCTGATCGAAGAGTCGGACCGTGCCGGAGTCGGGTACGGTCATGCCGATCATCATGCGAATGGAGCTGGTCTTTCCCGAGCCATTAGGGCCAAGGAGACCGAACATGGTGCCGGGCTCAATGGTGAGGGAGAGACCTTCGACGGCGACCTTCGTGTCGTAGACCTTGCGGATGTTGTGGAGTTCGACGATGGGCATCCGGGTTTAGTGTAGCGCAGGCGTGGTGGCGTCCTCCTTGCAAACTGACTGATCGTCAGCCTCGCAGGCGGTACGAACGAGCGGGCATCCTTTCGCCGCATTCTTGCGCTTTGTGACGAGGAATTGGCCATAGAGACACTTGCGCTCGCGAAGATCCTGAGGATCGCTCTTCAGGTCCAGCGACCTTGCCATCCACTTATCAGCTTCGTCGAATTGATCGAGTCGAACGAGGGCCCAACCCAGATTCCAAGTGTCTATGGCGTCGTCGGGATCGAGCTCCACTGCGCGCCGGAGATACGGCAAGCCGTTTTCGGGCTGGTGGAGCATGTTATAGAAGGCACCTAGGTTACCGACAACGTCTGGGTTGTCGGGGTAATGCTTCAGTATCACCTCGGAGAGGTGCAGGCCGGCTGTTGGCTGTCCGTAGTTTGCAAGTTCAGCCGCATAAGAGAGCCAGAGGTCCGGTGTTCCGGGACCCTTGTACGTATTGATGCTCTGCTCGAGAGCCTTATCCATCTCGTCGTATCTGCCGGCGACTTCGAGGATATGCAGACGGCCCTGATGGATACTCACGTCCTGAGGCGCAAGTCGCAAACCCTCATTCAAATGGACCAGGGCGGTGTTGACTGCTTCGTTCGAGTATCCCTCACCCAGCGTTCCCCCGCCGACCTCATTGCCGTTCAGAGCTAAATGAGAGCCTTTGAATAGCGCGACATTCGCGAGACACTTCTGCGCCTCAACCTTCTTATTCAGTTCGGAAGAGGTCGTCCAGGCGGTGCAGAGCCTATCCGCTGCGTCGACTTTTCCGCTCGCGATGAGAGCCTGCCATCGTTGGGCAGCAGAGCTTTCGGTCCCTCCAGAACTTTTGGTTTGTGCGAAAGCGAGCGATGTCGAGAATATGAGCGAAAGCATCAGAGACCGGCGCATGGCGGAAAGCATAACACCGCGTCCAGCGAGGCACCCCAGCAGAAGCCAAGTTGAATAACGAAGGCGCGCCACGGGGCGCGCCTTCACAGTGCGGATGGTCTGCGGAGTTTAGGGCTGGGCGTTCGGGTCGCTGCCATCGTTGACTGCGCTGTGCTCGTCGAGCTGCTTCTGCATCTCTTCGCGGCGGCGCTGACGGGCTTCGGCGCGCTTCTCGGCCTTCTCATTGAGTTCTTTTTCGGCGCCGAGCAGTTCAATGTACGCCATCTCGCCGGCATCGCCCTTGCGTGGGCCGGTGCGCACGATGCGGCTGTAGCCGCCGTTGCGATCAGCGTAGCGCGGAGCGACCGTGCCGAACAGGCGATCGACAGAGTCCGGCGTCATCAGGTACGCGAGCGCCTGGCGGCGGGCATGAACGCTGCCGTTCTTGCCGAGGGTAATCATGCGCTCGACCAGCGGACGCGCGGCTTTTGCTTTGGTAACCGTCGTGTGAACGCGGTCGTTGATGACGATGGACGTTACGAGGTTGCGAAGCAACGCCCTTCTGTGACTTGTGTTTCTGCCTAGTTTGAAACCGCCCTTACGATGGCGCATGCTTCGTCTCCTTCGGCTCAGCTTGGGCTGTCAGCCGGTGTGCATCGATGATGCTTGCTGCGGATACCCACTCATCGCGCGATGAGACTGCGCGATGAATGGGGCACCCAGATTGTGGCCGACCGAACTAGAAGGTTTCGGTCTCGTTGACGGGCTCGAAGTCGTCTTCCTCTTCGTCCTCGTCGTCAAACGCGCCGTAGCTGGCGGCGAGCGTGGCGGCGGGAAGAACAGAGGTCGGGCCCGGGACCGGGTTGCCGTTCTCGTCGATCTTCATGCCGAGCGAGAGACCCATCTGAGCAAGGATTTCCTTGATCTCGTTGAGGCTCTTGCGGCCGAAGTTCTTGGTCTTCAGCATCTCGGCTTCGGTCTTCTGGATCAGCTCGCCGATGGTCGCGATGTTGGCGTTCTTCAGGCAGTTGTAGCTGCGGACCGAGAGCTCGAGCTCCTCAACGGAACGGTTCAGGTTCTCGTTGCGGATTGCCGGGCCGTCGTGGTCGGCAAGACCACCGGTCTCCATCTCCTCTTCGAAGTTGATGAAGATGTTCATGTGGTCTTTGAGCAGCTTGGCGGAGAGACCGAGCGCGTCGGCGGGGATGACCGTGCCGTTCGTCCAGATCTCCAGCGTGAGCTTGTCATAGTCGGTGATCTGGCCGAGACGCGCGGCCTCGACGAGGTAGTTCACCTTGCGGACAGGCGAGTGAACGCTGTCGACCGGGATGAAGCCGATGCCGAGGTCGGAGTCGAAGTTCTTGTCGGCCGAGACGTACCCACGGCCGCGCTTCAGGCGCATCTCCATGTCGATACGTCCGCCTTCGGAGATGGTGCAGATGTAGACGTCAGGGTCGAGGATCTCGACGTCGGAGTCGGCCTCGATCATGCCGGAGGTGATGACGCCCGCCTGATCGGCGTGCAGGTAGAGGGCCTTGGGGCCGTCGCCGTTGAGCTTGAAGGGAATCTGCTTCAGGTTGAGGATGATGTCGGTTGCATCCTCGACCACGCCGGTGATCGACTGGAACTCGTGCAGCACACCCTCGATCTTGACGGCGGTGACGGCAGCGCCCTCGATGGATGAGAGCAAGGTCCGGCGCAGCGCGTTGCCGATGGTGGTGCCGAATCCGCGCTCAAACGGCTGCGCGGAAAACTTGCCGTAGTTGTTGGTTAGAGTTTCGCTGTCGACGGCGAGACGCTTGGGCTTCTGGAAACCTCTCCAAAGCATGGTGAGTCCTTTCTTCCCTGCCCGAGCGAAGCATTCTGCTCGGGTTCAGAGGTGTTGCGGGTGAGACTGCGGAGTGTGAACCCACTCATCGGGCGATGGTGCTGCGCGATGAATGGGGCACCCAGATACGTGGCTTACTTCGAGTAGAGCTCGACGATCAGCTGCTCGTTGATCGGCAGGTTGATATCTTCACGCTTCGGCAGAGCGATGATCCTGCCGGAGAGATTGTCGGGCTGCGCGTCGATCCAATTCACGCGCGACTGACCGGAGGCGAAATCCTTGGCGATTGCGAGCGTCGGCAGCTCCTTGGAGCCTTGACGGATCGCGATCTCATCGCCAACCTTGCACTGGAAGCTCGGGATGTTGACCTTGCGGCCGTTCACCTGAACATGGCCGTGGCGCACGATCTGGCGAGCCTGCCGGCGCGAAATCGCAAAGCCAAGCCGGTAGCAGACGTTGTCGAGACGGGTCTCGAGCTGCTGCAACAGCAGTTCGCCGGTGACGCCGGTCTTGTTCGAAGCCTTCTCGTAGTAGGCGCGGAACTGCGTCTCGAGCGTGAAGTACATGCGCTTGGTCTTCTGCTTCTCACGGAGCTGCAGACCGTAGCCGATGAGCTTCTTCTGCTTCTTCGACTGGCCGTGCTGGCCCGGGGGGAAGTTGCGCTTTTCGACGGGGCACTTGTCGGTGAAACACTTCGCGCCCTTGAGGAACAGCTTCTGACCGTCGCGGCGGCACATGCGGCAGACGGGTCCGGTATAACGTGCCATTTCTTTCTATCTCCTGACTTCGGTTGTCGATCGCTTTACAGGCTGGCTGGCCCTTCGTCACGATCCAAATTCGTTCTCAGTTGCCCGTTCTCCGTTGTCAGTAACCGCTCACGGAGAACGGAGAACCGACAACGGAGAACTCGTACTTACACCCTTCTACGCTTCGGCGGACGGCAGCCGTTGTGCGGCATCGGCGTGACGTCGCGGATCGAGCGGACCTCGATGCCCGCAGCGGCGAGGGCGCGGATCGCGCTCTCACGGCCGGAGCCGGGGCCGGCGACACGTACATCGACCGAACGCAGACCATGGTCGCGCGCGGCGTTCGCTGCGTTGATTGCCGCCTGCTGTGCGGCAAACGGGGTTCCCTTGCGGGAGCCGCGGAAGCCGAGCGAGCCGGAGCTCTTCCAGCTGATGGTGTTGCCCTGCTGGTCGGTGATGGTGACGATGGTATTGTTGAAGCTCGCCTGGATGTAGACGAGCCCGAATGGAACGTTCTTCCGCTCGCGCTTCTTGAACTTCTTGTTCTTGCCAACCTTCGCGCCGGTACCCTTGTTCTGTGATTTAGCCATGGGTTACTTCGTCGCTTTCTTC
>DASUHZ010000110.1:0-8921 GCA_036273275.1 Bryocella sp. | reverse complement strand
GTTGCGGCAGATGCGCGTGCCCACCTCAATGACGGACTGATGCATCTCGGCCTTGACGCGCTCCTCCAGCCGCAGCTTTCCCTTGGACAGCATCTCGGTCTTGATGTGCGACCGCAAATCGCGCGTGTCCGGATCAACTGTCTGGTACTCCTCCTCAATTCCCAGCGAAAAGGTTGGCCGCATCGTCGTTCCGTCCTCTCAATGCGATCTACACTGCGCTCTTCTTACTCGCCTGCTTCTTCCCTGCAGCCTTTACCTCACGCTTCTCGGCGGCATTCTTCTCGATCGCGCCGCGTGTCGTAGATCCGGGCGCCTTCTTCGCTGCGCTCTTGCTTGCGACAGTCCCACTCGCCTCGTGCCCGAGAAACGTCGACCACTTCAGCTCTTTCATCGGCTTGCCCGCAAGCTTCGCCTTCTCGACCGCCAGCTTCGCAACCTTGTCGACGATCCAGTCGAAGTTCTTCTGCCCGACCGAGTGCACATCAGCATCCGGTGCAGGGTTCATGAAGTCGATGGCGTACGGCACGCCATCTTCGACCGCAAACTCCACTGTGTTCAGGTCATACCCCAGCGCCTGGCAGAGCGTCCGCGCGTCCTTTTCGACTCGCGCCAACAGCTCCTTCGGATACTCCGGCGGATCGAGCACATAGCGCTCGTGGTGCGGCCGGCGTGGATCGTACGGCATGATGCGCACGTCCTTCTGGCCCACCACATAACAGCGAAAATATTCGTTGAAGTTCACCGCCGCCTGCAGCGTCATGCACAGGTCGCGCGTCGAGTCATACGCGCGGAAGAACTCGTCCGGATTGTGCACATGATGCACATCGCGCCAGCCGCCGCCGTCGTGCGGCTTCAGGAACGCCGGAAATTTGATGTAGTCGAAGATCGCGTCCCAGTTCAGCGGAAACTCCAGGTTCCGCACGGACTGCACGTTGATCTCCGGCGGAAACAGCTTATGCGGCAGCAGGACTGTCCTCGGTACGGCTACGCCCAACAACTTCGCCAGCGAGTAGTTGAAGAACTTATCGTCTGCCGACCACCAGAACGGATTGTTAATAATCTGCGTGCCAGTCAGCGCCGCGTTCTTCAGGAACGCCCGATAGAAGGGCATGTCATGCGAGATGCGGTCGACGATCACCGCATAGCCGCTCGGATCCGCCTCCCTCACACCACCCACCTGCACGAACTCAGCCCGCACGCCGTCGAGCTCCATGGAATTGATGCGCTCCACCAGCGCTCCCGGAAACGTGTTCTCCATCCCAAACAGCACGCCAATCTTCTTCATGTCTCTTACCCTCTACCCTCTACGGTCTACTGTCTGCTTCTTCACAGATACACCTGAAGCATGCGTTGCCACCACGGCCAATCGTGCCGTGCGTTATCACCCCATACCTCCAGCCGCACCGGGATGCCCTTGGCGCGCATCGCGGCAGCCAGCCTCTCATTGTCGTTCCAGCACTGATCGTGCACGCCGGTCGCCAGCAGATACGTCCGTCGCCGCATCTGGTCCAGATACCGGGGATCGTTCAGATTGGGCAAATAATCGAGCGGCATATTGAAGTAGACATCGTCGTCGTAATAGCTGCCCAGAAATCCGAGGTTCTTCAGGTCGAACGCCCCACTCATCGAAAGGCAGCCCGTGAACACATCCGGATGACGCAGTGCTGTATTCACGGCATGGTATCCGCCGAAGCTGCATCCCACGCCGACCAGGTGCGGCTGCCGGTTCTTTCCGCGCACAAACGGAACCACTTCCTCCACGATGTACTTGTCGTACTGGACGTGTCGCGCAACGCGCCATCGAGGCCCGACGTTGCGGTTGTACCAGCTCTCCGAATCCAGCGAGTCCACGCAGAACAGCTGCAGATCTCCGCCCTCAATCGAATCCGCGACCGACGCCACCATGCCTCGATCTTCAAACTCGTAGAAGCGCCCCTGGGACGTCGGATACACGATCGCCGGCAGGCCGTCATGGCCGAAGACCAGCATCTCCATGTCGCGTTCAAGTTCCGAGGAGTACCACTTGTGGTAATCGCGCCTCATCGTGCGGGCATTAACTCCGAGAACTGGCTCCGATTTTGATACCCTGAGGACTCGTTCACGACCCCATCCTTGATCCTACTTTCGGCGAAGGACCGACCCACCGATTTGACTCTGGAATCTCCTTCAACCTCGCGCAACCTCTTTCCCTCTGATGCGGAATGGCAGGCCGCCTCTCGAGGCTTTGCGCCCCTCCAACCCGCTCCCCGCACCGACAACGACCTGAGTCCCGCACACGAGCTCGATAACAATCCGCGCTACCTCGTTCTCAAGCAGTTTCACTCGCGCTTCTTACCGGACGACCGCGACATCGAAGTCTACCTGCCGGAAGCCTACAGGAACGACCCCACGCGCCGATTTCCAGTGTTTTATCTTCACGATGGCCAAAATCTTTTTGATGGCCGAACATCCTATTTGGCTGACTGCACCTGGAAGGCCCACACTACGGCTGACCGCCTCACCCGCGAAGGCCTCATCGAGCCGCTGATCCTCGTCGGCATCAGCAACACGGGCATTCGCCGCATGGCCGAATACACGCCCACTCCCGATATTCAGCATCGCGGCGGCGATGGCGACCGCTACGGCCGGCTGCTTGTGGAAGAGCTGAAGCCCTGCATCGACAGCGCATTTCCCACGCTTCCCGACGCGGCGCACACCGGGCTGGGGGGCTCTTCCCTGGGCGGCCTCATCTCGCTCTATCTCGGCTTTACTTATCCCGAAGTGTTCTCGAAACTCGCCATCCTGTCGCCCAGCGTGTGGTGGGACAATCGCGCGATCCTGCGGACTGTGTCCACAGGGCGTGTCCGTCCTGACCTCCGGATCTGGCTGGACATGGGCACGGCGGAAGGCCTGCGGCATTTGCGCGATACCGACCTGCTCTACCGTCGCCTGCTCGATTGCGGCTGGCACGACGGCCCGGACTCCCCGAATCCGGACCTCCACTACGTGCGTGTGGCTGGCGGCATCCACAATGAGGACGCGTGGGCCAGGCGATTCGATCGTGTGCTGCGCTTCCTTTTTCCGGCGCGCCACGACTGAACACGATTTGCGCAATCTTCAAAAATTCGCGATACTTAGGTGTTCGGACTCTTTGCGCCCGTACACCGTGTCGACCCATCTCCACGGATCGCAGCGCGGCTCCTGAACCAATTTCTTGAGAGTTTTTTTGAGAGGACCTTTCCAGTGTTGATGATCCGTCTGGCGCGCGTGGGCGCCCGCAAGCAGCCGCACTACCGCGTCGTTGTTATCGAGAAGGACCGCGCCCGCAATGGCCGTTCCATCGAGGTGGTGGGCACCTACAATCCGCGCACGAATCCGGCCAGTGTCAACCTCAAGCGTGACCGCATCGATTATTGGACCTCCAAGGGAGCGCAGTTGTCGGAGACCGTCGGCAAGCTGGTGGCGAAGTATCAGCCCGCCGCTGAAACGACCGCTGCCTAGGTAATACACGGCCGTAATCGGTTATATTACCGACGTACAACCCAAAGACTTCGGTTGACGCTCCTGGCTTGCCGTAGACTTCCTCAGAAGCCGGTCGTCTAAGTATCGGGTTCTGCTCAAAACTGGGCCCTCAGTCTAAATAGAATTTCCTGCTGCCTGGTCGCAGTTCGTCGTAGTCGCATTCCCCTCCGGGACCTCTTCCGCGGAAAGAAGAAGGCTCTGGCGATGAGGACGCCTGTGGGAGCTTTGAGGTGGAGTGGTGACAGACAATTTTGAATCTTCAGACCCGGTCTCCGAGATACGGACTCTCGTTACCGAGATCGCCCAAGCGCTGGTCGATGACCCCGCAGCCGTAAAGGTTGATGCAATCATCGATCAGGACACAGCCGTGCTCCGGCTAGAGGTTGCGCCCGCTGACGTGGGTAAGGTCATCGGAAAGCAGGGCCGCACCGCCCGCTCCCTCAGAACCATCCTCGGCGCCGCCAGCATGAAGCACCGAAGGCGGTTTGCGCTGGACATAGTCGAAGCAGACGACCGTGCTGACGACGACGAGAACGAGTAACTCCGGCGCAGCCGCAACACCTCCCGCGAAGGTTTCCTTTTGACAGAGAACGTGTCCCCGACCGCATCGCCGGCCAGCGCTGCCAGCTGGACTCCGGCCGCGCGCCTGCTTCGCCCGCAGGGGCGCCGCGGAGAGCTGCTCGCCGAGCCGCTCAGCGACGTGCCCGGGCTGTTCGAGCCGGGCTGCCGTGTCCGTGTCGCCGCCGGCGGCACCGCTTCCGCAATCGACACCACGCTTGAATCGCAGTGGGCGCCGACCGGGCGAAACGCCGGCCGCATTGTGCTCAAGCTGACCGGAGTCGACAGCATCTCGGCCGCCGAGCTTCTGTCCGGCCGCGAGCTCCTCGTGCCGTCCTCTGACCTCCCGCCGCTCGACCCGGATACGTGGTTCGTTCGCGACCTCCTCGGCTGTCGGCTCTTCGACGGCAGCACCCTCATCGGCGAGATCACAGGCGTCGAGTACCCCATGGCCGCCGACGGACGCACCCGACTTTCGGATGCCGCACCCCTCCTCGAAGTAACGGCCTCCAATGATCCCCGAGGTAATCCAAACGCGTCGTCCCCCGACACCTTCGGTCACGCCGAACCGGCGCTGATTCCCTTCATCAAGGCCTGGCTCGATTCCGTCGACCTCGAGCAGCGACGCGTCATCATGCACCTGCCGCCCGGCCTGGTCGACACCGGCGAGTGAACCTGTCCGCGTGAGAAAACGCAGTCTCATCTAGACTCGAACCTACGCACGCATGCGCTTCGACCTCGTCACACTCTTCCCCGGCTTCTTCGAAAGCACGCTCCGCTACGGCATCCTCGAGCGTGCGCTCCGCTCGGGACTCGCCGCGGTTTTCACGCACGACCTCCGCAACTGGACGCACGATCGACATCGCACCGTCGACGACCGCCCGTTCGGCGGGGGCGAGGGCATGGTCCTCAAGCCGCAGCCCATCTTCGAGTGCGTCGAATCCCTCGGCGTCACCCCCAAACCCGAGCGCGATACCACGCGCGAGTCCGTGATCCTGCTCTCGGCGCAGGGCAAGCGCTTCACGCAAGCCGCCGCTCGCCACCTTGCCGGACTCGAACGGGCCGTGCTGATCTGCGGCCGCTACGAAGGCGTCGACGAGCGCGTCTCGCAGCTCCTCTGCGATCAGGAGCTCTCGATCGGCGACTTCGTCCTCTCCGGCGGCGAACTCGGCGCCGCTGTCGTCATCGACGCGACAGTCCGGCTTCTCCCCGGCGTTCTGGGTCACGAAGACTCCTCGGTCTACGAGAGCTTCGGGCTCGGCGACGATTCCAACACGGACAATAAAACACCCGGCGACGTTCCCCGCTCCACGCACGGCGCCGGCGGACTACTCGATTACCCGCACTACACGCGCCCGGCGGACTTTCGCGGCATCGCCGTACCCGATATCCTCTCCAGCGGTGACCACTCGGCCATCCGCCGCTGGCGCCGCCAGGCCGCTCTCGCAAAGACCCTTGCCAACCGGCCCGACCTGCTCGCAGACGCAAATCTCTCCGACGACGATCGGGAATATTTAGCCGGCCTCGATGTGGGGGCCATCTAGAGATCCGAATCGATGTCTCTACTCGCGCGAGCAGCACGAGTCCCGGCCGCCGCCGGTGTTGAGTTTCAGCAGTGAATGCTTGGACATCGCTTCCTGGCAACTAATCACTCATGCAGTTCAGGCGTACAATTCTCCGCATGAGGGGCCTCGCAGCAGCAGCGCTTGCACTCGCAGTCGCGCTTCCTGCTACTGCGCAACGTGGCGGCGGACACGCGGGCTTCTCCGGCCATAGCGCACCCGCTGCGCGATCCGCACCGGCCTTTCACGGGAACTTTGCTCCCAGCGCGGCACATCGCTATAACGGCGTTCCGCTCGTGCACCCGCCTGTCGCATACCCCTCCGGAGTGCGCACGCTGCCTCCACCGCTTCACTACCCGGTCGCCGCGCCGGTGCACCGCCCCCTGTTCTATCAACCGAACCACGGCGGGACGTCGAACGGGACGCATAGGTACAACAACCACAGGTATCCGTATCCGAAGTATGCGTACGCCTTCTACCCCAGCGCTGTTTACGTGGGGTCCAACGGCTTGTTCGACGATTCCTTCGACGATTACGACACACCGCAGCAGCCCGCGCCGGAGCCCGACTACAGCAACAACTATCCGCCAGACTATGCGTACCCACAGGCTGCCCCTCCGCTGGACTCCGGCTATGCGTACCCCCAGCCTCCATCGCCGCCGGAGTACAGCTATGCCTACCCGCAGCCTGAACCGGAATATGCGCAGCCTGCCCCCGCAGCCCCGCAGATGCAGTACGCTCCCGGCTCCGCGGACACCGTCACGCTGATCTTCAAAGACGGCCGCCCACCCGAGCAGATCCAGAACTATCTAGCCACTCGCACGACGCTGACGATTCTCGACAAGGGCCACCGGCGCGAAGTCGCTCTGAACGATCTCGATCTGCCCGCGACCATGAAGGCGAACCGCGAAACCGGCGTGAACTTCGAGCTTCCTGCTACCGCCAGACAGTAATTGGCCGATGCTGCAGGCATCTCCGCTGCATCGCATTCAGTGCACTTCCAGACGTAAACCCCGCCGAACCCGTGGTACACTGAATGCTGCGACTCCAAGCGCAAGAAATCATCAGGGAAAGCATCAATGGCAATCCATCCAATCATGCAGAAGCTGGCTGACAAGCTCCAGCGCACCGATCTCCCAGACTTCGGCCCCGGCGACCAGGTTCGCGTGCAGGTACGTATCAAGGAAGGCGACAAAGAGCGCTTGCAGGCGTTCGAGGGCATGGTCATCGCCTGCCGCAAAGGCCCGCAGGGCACCTTCACCGTTCGCAAGATGAGCTTTGGCCAGGGCGTAGAGCGTATCTTCCCCTACAACTCCAAGGTCGTCGATAAGGTCGAGAAGATCCGCTCCTACCAGGTGCGCCGCTCCAAGCTCTTCTACCTTCGCGGTCTGCGTGGCAAGGCTGCCCGTCTCCGTGAGGTTGAACGCACTGCCTAAGACGTCATCCGGTACAGGATTGCAAACACAAGGAGCCGCCAGCGAATGGCGGCTCCCTTCGTTTGCGCCACAGCACAGCGAATCATGGGCGCGCCATTGAAGCTGCGCCAGGTATCACCCGAGACCCCCGGCGGATTGTGCTTGATATGACGAACCGTCAACAGCAGCTTCATACAGTGCCCCTTGCTCATTCCCAAGCAAGGCAGTCACCACATGGGCTGGACGGCAATAAGGAACCGTGTCCCGCGGACAAATAGAACAACCGACAGCACTTCGGCACCTGAGCAATGCACTCCCGCAGCGTAAAGGGCCACGGCTATCCGTCACCGGAGTGCCTTACAGAGGTAACGTGACGATGAAAAGCCCTTCCACTTTGCTGGAAGGGCTTTTCACCCGGCTTCGATCTGTTGTCAGTTCTTCGGCGCGTCTGCTGCCTTGGACGCATTCGCGGCAACCGTGGTCACGCCCGAACTCGTCTGCATCGCCGTCTTGATCGGCACGCAAGGCTGTACCGGCGCCGTCTGCCCCGGCAGAACCGGCGGCCCGGCTTTGCGCATCTGCCCTGCCGGGCACGGGCTCAGCAGCTGTTTCGGCAGCAGGTCAGCGGGCGGCGGCGGAGCATCGTCGTCCGCCAGCCGTGTATTTGGACGCGCTCCCGGCCATTGATACGGCGCCTTCCGCACCGTCCCGAATCCCATCACCGGGAAACGCGATGGCAGGGTGAACGTCCGGTCCATCATCACGTACGCCGACTCAGGTTTTTTCCCCAGCAGGTTCTTGTCCGACGCCAACTGCAGCGTGTGCTCGCCGATCGTCACGGTCAGCGTGTTGTTCAGGAACGCCTTCTTCTGCTCCACAGCGCCCGGAAACGGCTCGTTCGAAACCACCGCCACACCGATCCCCGGAGCGTACAGGTAAATGTAGTGCAGATCGGCGATGTCATAGTTCAGCGCCGCCTTTCCCGTCATGCCGTCCACAGTCAATGTCCCGCGCGCGACCGACACCGGAATCTTCTTCGGCTCTTTCTGCTTCTGCACCTTGATCTTCTTGCCGTGCTCGTCATAGCCCAGATCGCTCTTGGTCTGGAAGACAGGCTTGCCGTCCTCGGCAAACAGCGGATGTCCGTGCTTATCGCGCTGCTGCTTTACCGGCGCGTTCCACATCGGCTTGCCGTCCGGATCCAGCCGTTGCATTCCCTGCTCGTCGAGCATCGGCGTTGGCGGCAGCTCCACAATCGTGTTCGGCCCGGTGTACGTGTCCTTCTTGCTCTTCTTCTTCGATTTCTCCGCCGGGATTTCGCGGACCTTTAACGGCGGAACATCGGCCGCAGTACTCGCCGCCGGTGCAGCCTCGCGGGCCGGTACCGCCGACGCCGCCGGGTTGTTCGCCGCCAATTGCTGTTGCGGCAGCGTTGCCTCAGCAACCGTCTGCGTCTGTGCGTTCGCCTGCCATCCCGCCAATACCACCACACCCGCCAATGCAAGGAGCCTACGCATCGCCATCCAGCCCTCCTAATCCTGAGCTTTCATCGCCTGAAAGCCCGCCGAAGCCAGCCTACGGCACCCCGATAGCACCCGATTTGGCGCATTTAGGGGAGGTCACGTGACCCACTCGTGGAATGTCCTGTGGAAACCTCGCCCCAAACCGCACCACGTTGCCACACCCGCCCTCGCCTCATCCGCTAAACTGAAGCCGGCTGCCCCATGTCGACGCTCTTCCGCATTCCCGAAGTCCAAGGCGTCACCAAAGCCACCGCCAAGCAGCAGATGCTCAAGCAGCTCGTCTGCACCAACGCGCCCGAGCAGGCCCTCCGCTACCACGGCTTCCGCACCATCGCCGGCGTCGATGAAGTTGGCCGCGGCGC
>DASUHZ010000109.1:0-77586 GCA_036273275.1 Bryocella sp. | reverse complement strand
CGCTTCTACAAGACCTTTGAGCCACTCGGCGACTCCAAGCCCGACTGGAAGATCTACCAGCTCATTGCGCAAAAACTCGGCGGCGCCGGCGGTTGGGACTACACGCATCCCTCCGACGTCATGGAAGAAATCGCCAGTCTCACCCCCACACTCGCCGGCGTCAACTACGAGCGCCTCGAAGGCTACAAGAGCCTGCAATGGCCCGTCGCGATAGACGGCACCGACCAGCCGCTTCTCTACGCCGGCGAAACTACCTTCCCCTTCCCCGACGGCAAAGCCAGCTTCCATCCGCTCCAATACATCGCTCCCAGCGAAGAGCAGAACGAGACGTACGATCTTCACGTCAATAACGGCCGCCTGCTCGAACACTTCGAGCAAGGCAATCTCAGCTATCGCGTCCCCGGCCTCAAGGAGATGACACCCGAAATCTTCGTCGAGGTCTCGCCCGAGCTCGCCCAGGAGCGCGGCCTCGAATCCGGCCAGTACGTCCAACTCGAAAGCCCTTATGGCTTCATCCGCCTGAAGGTCCTCGTCACTCACCGCGTCATTGGCAAACAGATGTACCTGCCCATGAACTCCATCACCGAGCCCGTAAACAAGCTCACCAGCTCGCATCTCGACCGCGCCACCCACACACCGGCCTACAAAGAGCTCTCCGTGAAGATGACGGTCCTCCCCGAAAAAGGCGACTCCCCACTCCCGCGCGAAAACTTCCGCTTCGGCACCCGCACACCCACCGACGGCGTCGACGTCGCCGCCCGCCGCGCCCGCGCCGACTACCACGTCCCCGGAACCCGCCCCAAAGACAAACTCGTCCAGATCGAAACCATCAGACCAACGTGAGGAGTGGTTAGTGGTTAGTGGTTAGTGGTTAGTGAGTAGTGAGTAGTGAGTAGTGAGTAGTGAATAGTGAGGTAGTGAGGTAGTGAGTAGTGAGTAGTGAGTAGTGAGGTAGTGAGGTAGTGAGTAGTGAATAAAGCTAGATCGTCGCCGTCATCCTGAGGCGCAGCCGAAGGATCTCTGTATTTGCTTTTGCCTTTGCTTTTGCCTTTGCCTTTGCTTTTGCCTTTGCCTTTGCTTTTGCTTTTGCTTTTGCTTTTGCCTTTGCTTTTGCCTTTGCCCTTTCTTTCTGTCATTCCGAGCGCAGCGAGGAACCTGCTTTAACTCACAGCTCGAAACTCGCATCTCGAAACTGAACACAGACCCGCCTTTGCCTTTCACTAACCACTAACCACTCTCCCGAAGGGAGCCCTCCATGGCCCACCAGATCACCTTCAAACCCGAACCGGTCGATCCGCAAAAAGAGCTGATGAACCGCATCCAGAACGCGCCGCGTGACCACGCCGAAGCGCTCCTCGCCGCCTGGGACCTCCTCGAAGCCTCACACCGGAAGGGCATCCTCGACCTCGCGCAAGGCGTCATCGGCGGCCGCGACATCATCGCCGGCAAGCTCTCCGAAGCCGCCAACTCCCCCGACGGCATCAACATCGCCCGCAACCTCATCGCCTTGGGCCGGATCGTCGCCTCCATCGACCCCGACATGCTCTACAAGGTCTCCCGCGCCCTCGACCGCAACCCTCCTCGCGTGCAGGAAAAGCCGCCCAGCCTGCTCTCGCTCTTCCGGCAGTTCCGCGCCGAGGACACCCGCCGCGGCCTCGCCTACGGCCTCGACATCCTCGCCGCCGTCGGCGCCGCCACCCGCGAAGAGTAACCGCCTCACCGTTCCGTGCGGTTGTCCGTGCCCTTGTTGCCGTTGCCCTTCCTATCGTCATCCCCGCAGGGGATCTGCGTTCCCGGATTTTCAGCACCAACCGAGCCTTGTTTTCTTGCGGATACAAACTTTTTTCGCAGCAACCTGCCCAAAAATAGCCTGTCAAGTCCCAAATAACTCATCTGGTTGAAAACAAAGATGAAACTCGTGGCAGATTATTAGCTCCGGTCCGCTATACTTGAATTAGAAGAGTGAACAAAATAAGGCTGCCATCGGCAGCCTTTTTGCTTTACCCCAGATCCCGGGCCTTAGAAGAGCTAAATTATTGAATCTAAAGATTTTGCTAACAAATTCTCTAGAATCAATATTTTGCGGACGCCCTATCGCGCTAATCCCTTGATTCAAAAGATTCAGCCAAAAGACACCGGGGGGGGAGGGGGTACACACGCACGCCTCCCGGCGCTACACTGCCCTTAACTTTCCCACATCCAGGAGACCCCCATGGAGCAGGTAGCCGTCGCGTCTGAAAGTAAGCCGCTCTCGCAAGGCGAACGTTTCATCGACGCCTTCATCGCGCCCACGAAAACATTTGTCGACATCCGGCGCAATGCCAGTTGGTGGCTGCCCTTCATCATCGTGTGCATCCTGAGCCTGATCTTTGCTTACACCGTGCTGCACAAGGTCGGACTCGCGGGTCTGGTTGACTCCATCATTCACAACAACGCGTCCCTTGCGGACCGTCTCGCCAACGCCCCGCCCGACCAGGCCGCCCGCATCCGCTCCAGCATCGAGATGCAGTTTCGGTTCATGTACATTGCGCCGGTGTTTCTCCTCGTTGTAGGCCTCATCGTGTCCGGCATCTTCCTCGCCACCACAAACTTCGCCTTCGGGGGCAAGACAAACTACAAGCAGATGCTCGCGGCCTGGTTCTACGGAACACTGCCGCTGATTTTCATGTCGATCCTGACGATCATTACGCTCTTCGCCGGAATGCAGAGCGACTCATTCAATATCAAGAACACGGTCGGCACCAACATCGGCTACTACCTGCAGGGCGGCAGCTCGCCGCAGTGGCTCATTACTCTGCTCTCTTCCGTCGACATCTTCGCCATCTGGGCGGCGGTCCTCCTCACGATGGGCATCTCGATCGTTTCCGGGATCAAGCGAAGCTCCGCCGCGATCATCGTCTTTGGCTGGTGGGCGCTCTATGTGCTCGGCCAGACGGCCATCGCCGCAATTACAGGCTGAGATTAACGCTTCAATCTGGATGCGCTGAAAACCTGCTCTGCCGCACGAAGGCCCGTGCGCAGAGCTGCATGCACCGTGCCCCAGTTGCCGGTTGTGTCGGTGTGCTCGCCGGCAAAGAACAGTGTGCCGGCTTCCGGTTCGGTCATCCTCAACGGCGCATCGATCGTGTCCACCGGAACGTACGTGTACGCCCCGCGTGAGAAGGGATCGAGCTGCCAGTCATTCCTGTGCGTGGCAATCAGAGCATCGCGAACCAACTGCTCGGGAAGCTCGAAGACCTGCGCCAACTCACGGCAAGCCTGCTCGCCAAGCTCCTCCTCACTGCGCCCGATGAGTTCTGCGGCACGCGGCCCTCCAGCCCATCCTGTCAGCGCAGCGAGTGCCTCCGGCTCCGGGTGACGCGTCCACCAGACCGGCGGCGAGCGCCGATAGGTGAGCAGAAAGCTCATTGCCCTGAGCGCCTTCTCATTCACGTGCTTTGATTGCTCCCACCAGCGCTCGCGAAAGACCATCGTGAACCGCTCGGCCGATCCCATCGCGAGCCGCCGCGCCTGCGCAATGGCTTTTGGCTCAGGATCGAAGCGAATACCACCTTCACGGTTTGCGATCTGCAGCACGCCAAGCGGAAGCGTCACAATGCATCGGCGCGCACGATAGACGCCAGTGCTTGTGTCGACCGCGACCTCTCCCGCACTCCATCGAACCGACCGGACAACACAGCTCAGCCGCACTTCGCCACGGGCAGCGCGCACACGGTTGGCGAGATACGTCGTCAGCTGCGAGTAGCCTCCGCGCAGGTGCCACACGCGATCTCCTTCTATCGCGTCCTCGGCTTGCTGCTGCACTCCCAGGGCGCGCGCGCTGATCCGGTTCGCATCCGCCGCATTGAAGCCCTCCACATATCCGAGCAGGGCTCGATGGTGTTCCTTCGGCAGGTCGCTGGAGGCAAGCCACTCGGCGAAGCTCATGTCGTCGGGAAGATGAGCAAGGTCAGTCAGGGAATCAGACTCGCCCGCTGCAGCGTCGTTCTCCTCGGTCAGCTCTCCACCCGCATCCTCGCGCAGCATCGCGCCGTCGCGCTCCACCGTCTCCGCTCCAGCCTCGTCGATGATCTCCCACAGCTTCGGGTCGCGGCCGTGCACAAACTCTGCGCCCAGTTCGACAATGCCTTCGCTCGTCTGCAGGGAATGGATACGGCCGCCGACGCGATCTCTGGCCTCAAGCACCAGAGTGTGCAGGCCACGTTCCGCCAGCTCCCGCGCCGCAGCGAGGCCCGCCATGCCGGCGCCAATCACCAGCACGTCCGCCACTTCCCGAGAAGAATCTTCAGGTTTTTCGCCGCTCATTGAGATCTCACCTGCTCTGCGGTTTCGGGTATGCCGAACCGCTCACGAACTAAATCCAACGCGCCCTCTCGTGTCGTGACTGAGCCCTCAAGCTGCGCATCCTCGGCTGTCGTCAACATCTCGCGGAACCCAGGCCCTGGCCTGTACCCGGCAGCGATCAGGTCCTCCCCGCTGAGCAACAAGCGCGGCCTTATCTCCTCTTCACCAAGCCGCTCGTAATTTTCTTTCGCGTAGTCGTACATGCCCAGCAATCCATGCGAGCTCATGACATCCGCGTAGTGCAGTGCGAGGTGTTCATCAAATCGCGGAAGCCGAAGAAACCGCTTCAGCGTGGACTGCTTCATCTTCTGCACATCGCCAAACTGCATGTGGTGCTTGATGAGCGCGAGGATCTGCGAGCACTCTTCATTCGAGAAGCGCATTCGCGTGAGGATCTTTCGCGCGATGGCGACACCGATATCGACGTGCCCGTTGAAGCGGATACGATCGCCGGGCCGGGATGGATCGGGCGGGGTAAACGTGGCGGGCTTGCCGATGTCGTGCAGCAGCATGCCCCATGCCAGCGTGCAGCTCGCACCAGGCGCCAGATGCTCAAGCAGCAGCAGCGTGTGTACCCAGACATCGCCCTCCGGGTGATACTGCGGAGGCTGTTCGACGCCCTTGAGCCGCGCCACCTCCGGAAGTATATGGTCCAGCAGTCCCGTTTCATCCAGCAGCTCAAACCCGCGCCGCGCCGCACCCTCCGTAAGAATCTTCGTCAGCTCATCGCGGATTCGCTCGCACGAGACCTGATGAATTGAATCCGCCTGTTCCCGGATTGCCGTGAACGTGCGGGGCTCGATTGTGAAGCGCAATCTCGCCGCGAAACGCACCGCGCGCAGCATGCGCAGCTTGTCCTCGGCGAATCGCAACGACGGTTCGCGAATGGCGCGGATGATGCCGGCCTTGAGATCCTCCTGTCCGCCGACGACGTCAAAGATGCAACTCGCCAGCGGATCGCCGCGCTCAAACGCAAGCGGATCGAGCAGAAGCCCATTGATGGTGAAGTCGCGACGCTGCACATCTTCCGCAGGATCGGTGGAGAACCGTACTGCATCGGGACGCCGGCCGTCCGTGTACGCGCCATCGCTGCGGAAGGTTGCCACCTCTGTGGCGATTCGCTTCCTGTCTCTATCTCCAGTGCTCCTGCTATTTTCTTCGTCGATGACGAGGATCACGCCGAAGTGCGCGCCGACAGCCTCGGTTCGCGGGAAGGCCGCCTGCACGATGTCCGGAGTCGCCGAGGTCGCGACATCGAAGTCTTGCGGGGCTCGATCCAGCAGCAGGTCGCGCACGCAACCGCCGGCGAAGAACGCAGCGTGCCCCAGGTCGCGTAGTTGCTGCGCAATCGCGAGCGCGGCGCGGTACTCCGGCATGTTGAGGCGAGCCATGTGCTTTGGATGCGCGTCCTGACCCAACGTATCACCGCGGTAAGCGGTCTGGCGCGGCGGCGGCGCTTGTACGATGGAAAGGGTGCGCGACGGTCTTATTCTCGGAATTGAAAGCTCATGCGATGAGACTTCCGCAGCGGTTGTGCGCAATGGCCGCGAGGTGCTTGCAAACGTTGTGGCCTCCCAGCTTGTGCACGCGGATTATGGCGGCGTGGTCCCTGAGCTGGCCAGCCGCGAACACCTGCGCGCCATCGTTCCCGTTGTGCGCGAGGCCATGCACCGCGCGGATATTGGCTACGAGCAGCTCGATGCAGTTGCCGTGACCGAAGGTCCGGGTCTTGCGGGCGCGTTGCTGGTCGGCATCACGTTTGCGAAAGCCGTCTCGCTTGCGGCCGACCGCCCGCTCATCGGAGTAAACCATCTCGAAGGGCACATTCACGCGGTGCTGATGCAGGTTGAAGAATCTTTGTCGGCGGCAGCGCCGCTGTTGGCTCTCGTAGTCTCCGGCGGGCACACGCACCTGTATCTGGCGAATCGCACGCCCGATGGAACCTGGAAATATCGCAATGTGGGAAAGACGCTCGACGATGCGGCGGGCGAAGCTTATGACAAGGTAGCGAAGCTGCTCGGGCTTCCGTATCCTGGCGGACCGTGGATGGATGCCCTCGCGGCGCACGGCGATCCCGCCGCAGTCCCGTTTTCATTCGTGCAGATCAAGCAGAAATCGAGCGGACGAACCCCGGTGAAGCTCGCACGGGAGATCACTTCTGCTGCCGCGGATGGCCGGCGGTTCGATCTTTCCTTCAGCGGGATCAAGACTGCGGTTCGCCGCTATGTGGAGTTGCAGGAGATGCGGCCCCGCATTGCAGAGCGCGAGAGCAAGCTGCGCGCGGAAGGCGTGTTCACTTCCAAGCCTGGCGATGAGCTTGCTCGCAACAAGGCACTCGAGCATCTTGATAGGCAAACGCTTGATTTAATTGCCAGCTTTCAGGCGAGTGTGACCGGCTATCTGACGCGCACGATGATCGCTGCGGCCGAGCACTTCGGCGCGCGTGGATTGATCGTGAGCGGAGGAGTCGCCGCGAACGGCGAGCTGCGCCGCCGGCTGACCGAAGCAGCGGTGCGACACTCGCTGCCGGTGTCATTTCCGTCGATTGCGCTCTCAACCGACAATGCCGCAATGATCGCTGCCGCGGCGTGGCCGAAGCTGCTGGCCGGACAGTTCGCGGAAGACACGCTGGAGCCCACGCCACAGCTTCGCCTGGGGTAAGAACCGTATGCGGCGACGCGCACAGCGGCGCGCTCAGCTAGAATCGTCAGAGCAACTTACATCGAAAGAGGCCTTCGGGTGCGACGCGCAAGTGCATCCCTGAGGCACCCGATTTCCGCGTGTCCCTTCAACTCTTCAACACTCTCTCCGGACAGGTCGAGCCTCTCTACGCCGCTGATGGCGATGCGTTCCGCTTCTATTGCTGCGGGCCGACTGTCTACGATTACGGTCACATCGGCAACTTCCGCACGTTCGTGCACGTGGATGTTCTACGCCGCGTCGCGCGCCTGTTCGGGCTGAAGCTGCGTCACATCATGAACGTCACCGATGTCGACGACAAGATCATCCGCAACGCTGCCGCCGCACAAATGGCAATCGGCGATTACACGGCGAAGTTCGAGCAGGCATTCTTCGAGGACATGGAAGCGCTTGGTGTCGAGCGGCCCGAAGGAATTGCGCGCGCTACTGAAAACATTGACGACATGGTCGCGCTGATCGAGCGTCTCGCGGCTGAGGACATTGCGTATCGTGCCGAGGATGGCTCGTGGTATTTCCGCATCGCGCGCTTTCCGGACTACGGCAAGCTCTCGAAGAAGGACTTTGATGGCATTGAGGATGGGGCGCGGGTCGACGTAGACGAATACGACAAAGACGCAGCGCGCGATTTCGCTCTATGGAAGGCGACCAAGCCCGGCGAGACGTCATGGCAGACGGCGCTCGGCGACGGCCGTCCGGGCTGGCACATCGAGTGCTCCGCGATGGCCATGAAGTTTCTCGGTGACTCTTTCGACCTGCACGCGGGTGGCGAGGACCTGATGTTTCCGCATCACGAAAACGAGATTGCACAGAGTGAGTCCGCGACAGACAAGAGCTTTGCGCGGCACTGGTTTCACGTGCGGTTTCTGCTGGTGGAAGGTCGCAAGATGTCGAAGTCGGAAGGCAACTTCTACACGCTTCGCGATCTTCTGCTGAAGGGCTATCGCGCATCGGCGATTCGTTTCCTGCTGCTCAGCGTGCCGTATCGTCACCAGCTCAACTTCACCTTTGACGGTCTGCGCGAATCTACGAATGCGATTGAACGCCTGCGGACGTTCCACGCGCGCATACGCGATGGCCGCTGGGCCGATGCTGCGGGCGACTCCCAAATCTCTGACGCAATTCGCACGGGGGATGAGAAGTTCGTGGCTGCGCTCGCAAATGATCTGAACACGGCCGAGGCACGCGCGGCGATCTTTGATGTTCTTCGCGCGGTGAATGCGGCCGCTGATCAGAACAAGCTCACATCCGGCGATGCGCAGGCTACGCTCGCGCTTCTGGCAAAGTTCGATTCCATTTTCGGCGTGCTCGAGGACCGCGATGCAGAGCTGACCCGAAAGGCGCTGGCATGGGCCGAAGCTGAAGGGCGGCTCCAAGAGGCAGACCCTGCGGTGATCGCGAAATTCGGCAGCGAGGGACTCAGCGATGAGGCCATCGAGGCGCTGGTAAACGAACGCACGCAAGCGAAGAGGCAACGCAACTTCGCCCGTGCCGACGCCATCCGGAATGAGCTTATCGCCAAGGGAATTCTGCTTGAGGATTCCAAGGATGGAGTGCGCTGGAAGAGGAGCTAGGCACTTACATCGCGCCGCGGTTGCGTCGCCCATTGTGACGCATGGAAACACAGCAGACAGCAGAGCAGAATGCCCGAAAAAAACAGATAATCTCCCGCGAAACTGACGACGCCACGTTGGCGATGATCCAGCGGCGGCCAGCGGTTCGCCATCGCAAGTACGCAGGCACACAGCACGAACCACGGTTGCCTGGGCAGGCGATCCGCTGCAGCCAGCAGGAGGACTATGGGCAAGAAAAAATACCCGTAGTGATGCTCCCATGCGATGGGTGACATAAGTACTCCCACGCAGCCGAAGAGCAGGAAATCCGAAATTGTTCTCGCCCAGCCGAGAAGCCACGGCAGCAAGAGCCCTGCAAGAACCAGCAAGGCTGAAAAGCAGCTACTCACGATGTAGATGGCTGGCTTATAGGGTGGATAGATCGTATAACTCCACGAGACAGGATCGCCGTTTCGGAGCAGCCGGTTGAGAAGGCCATTCATGCTTTGATTCGCCCAAAGCGCTTCACCGTGACGGCTCAGATAGCTGAGTACAGGGATGTAGTCCAGATGATTTGTGACTCCGAAATGCGCGATCGAACACGCGACTATAACGCCGCAGGTGACCACGAACACGACCGTAAATCGCCATTCGCGGCGCAGGGCGCCCCAGAGAAGAAAGATCGCCAGCTGTGGCTTGAACATGCAGGTCAATGCGAGCACGAAACCTGAAGAGCCTTTCCTCTGGCGCACCCAAAGCAAGGCACTCAGTTCCCAAAGGAGCGTCAACAGTATCTGAACCTGCCCCCGATACACAGCCTCTGCGAAGGGAAGAAAAAGAATCCCCAGCACTGCGATAGCCGCAAGTTCAACAACTGTGGCAAGCGGGCGCTGTCGTCGATAGAACAGCACGCCCAGCGCTACGCATCCGGCCCATGCGAGCAGCAGGATGATCTTCCATACCAGTTCAGGCGACAGCCCATGAACTCCAAGCAGATTCAGCCCTTCAATAAGAAAGAGCGATGTCGGAGGGTAGATGAACTTCTGATGATCCTTGAAAAAGAGCTCAGGATAGATCCGATGTCCCGAGCGGAACGCTGACTCGCCCATCTGCATGTAAAGGGTGGAGTCCCTTCCCGGCGGCGAAACAACCGCATGGCCCAAAATACTCAGCGTAGCCGTGTCGGGATTTCGACCGTACCAAGCGAGCAGCGACAACGCAATCAGAACCGCTACGCCCGCCAGACTCAGCAGGCGCAGCTTTCTTACGTTGTTCGCCGGGATCTGCTTGCCCATTAAGACTGTATGGTCTCACGTCGATTCTGCTCAGAACCGGAAATCGAGCTCGCCGGTCACATCCCGGGGTGTCACATAGTGCGTCCCCGAAAACGTCGAGAGGAAGTTATAGAGCGAATACTTGTTCGTCAGGTTGACAGCCGTCAGCTTCGCGCCGAATTTGTAGCGTTCGTTCGGGCCGAAGTGGAAAATATTGTCGTCGCCCATCTCCATGTCGAAGAGATTGCGCGGTTGAATGCGCTGGGGATTGTGGTCGTTATTCTCGGTGTCCGGCCCAGGAATCTTCACCAGATCCGATGTGAGTTGCGAGGCCAGGCAGTAGCCACCGGGAATCGGCGTCGTCTGGGTCGCTTTCATTCCGTTGCAGCTCAGCCCCGCCTGGAACTGCTCGTCGGCAGTCAGGCTGCTCAGATTAATCGCGGGTTGTCCGCCGACTGTCGTCGAGTACTGGCCGCAATTCGTGTTGGGGTCAGCGGTTCCGTAGCAGGGAACAGCTCCCGCAACCATGCCGGAGTCATAGTGCCAGTTGAAAGAGTAGTAGAGGCTCTTCTTGAACGGCATCTTGTATTCGAAGTGGGTCGACTCGTTGAACTTCTCGTCGTGGTCGATGCGGAACGGATATCCGCCTGGCGCACCGATCGTCGCGCCTACGCCACCGACCTGCGGATTGAAAAAGCGCGCAGCCACTGAGGACATCGTGAGGCGCGCAGACAATCCCTTCACCGGCGTCAGCGTTCCGCTAAACGTCCAGCCGGGAATTTTCGAGTTATGCCATTCGATCGGGAAGGTGATCGGTGTCGCGCCGAGCACGCTGAAGTCGTAGCCGTTATGCGTGTACTTCCAGATGTATTCGGCATCGAGGACGAAGTAATGGCCGATGCGCTGCTGCACGCCCGCGTGGAATTCATTCCGGGCGCCGGGGTTGAACGGTGCCGGATTGCATGGGCCCAGCGTGCTTAAGAGAGCGTTCAGCACCGGGTCATAACAGCCCTTGCTTGAAAGCACCAGGTTTTCGTTGTACGGCGTCTCCTGCGTGCGAGCGTACGATGCGCGCAGCACCGTTCCACCCTTGGGCAGATTGTAGGCGAGGCCCAGGCGCGGCTCCGCGACACGCTGTATCGCAAGCCCGTTGTAGATATCGCCGCGTATTCCCGCATTGATCAGCCAGTGCCCGGCAGTGATCTGGTCTTCGCCATACAGCGCGAGCTGCTTTACGTCTGTTCGCCCGCGCCACGTGTACGTCGTTCCGCCGCGCGTCAGGTCGTATGGCGCAAGCACCGGATTGTAGTTGGGGGTTCCCGCTGCATTCAGGCCCGGATCAACAAGCCCCAGCGTATCGTTCTCGCGCAGGAAGGTCTGCTGATACATGCCGCCCATCTTGACGTTGTTGTGTCCGCTCACATACGAGATGTCCGCATGCACGCCCGTGTTGGTCAGCGAGCGGTCCTGCATCACACTCTCCTGCTGGATGGGACCGAAATCGTTCAGTAAATCATTGCTGGGATAGTAGTCGTATCCATCGCGGCGGAGATACGCGGCGAAGTTCAGCACCATCGTGTCGCCGATCGTGCGTGTGTACGTCGGCGCAATGTCGATGGTCTGGATCTGCGAGCGCTGGTCTGTAATTCCTGACGTAAGCCCTTGCTGCACGTAGTTGTACTGCGCGTCATAGGTGTTCGGCGTCTGAAACCACGAGCGCGTGAACTGCATATTTGTGTGCAGCGAACTGATCTTGCTCATCTGCACGTCAACGCGGTCGAACAGGTTCTCTTCGTTGCCCTTGTCGTGGTAAACGGCAAACTCAGGTGCATCGAGAAAGCGCCCGGACTCGAGACCACTTGCGGAAATAAAGTTGCCCCAGTTTTGCCCGCCGTACGCGAGATTCGCAGCGAGATTGCTCGTGCCGAAGTTGCCGTAGGAGAGCGTGACATCTCCTGTAGGCTTCGTCATCCCTTGTCCGGAGCGCGTCGTCGCGACCACGACGAGGCTCGTCTTGTCGCCGTACTCCGCAGGCGGCGCGCCCTCGATCACCTGCATCGATTGCACGGCGGCAGCGGGCACCTGGTTCGAAAACACCTTGCTCTGCTGGTCTGTGATGGGCTGCCCGTCGACGGAAAACGAGACTTCGCCATGATCGCCAAGACCGTGAATCTGCCCGTCAGAGTCCGCCGCGACGCCGGGAGAAAGCTGCGTCACGATGGAGCTGAGCTGCGATGAGAGGCTCTCTACCGGAAGCTGCGCAATGGTCGAGCGGTCGATGTCCGTGTGCGCATTCGGGGCCTGTTCGGTGAGATCCACCGGCGCTTCCACGGTCACGGTCGTGGACGAGCTCGCAATCGCCAGCGTCACCGGAATGGTCTGCGCGACGGTCGACTTCACATCGACCCGCTTCGTGAAATTCTGAAAGCCGGTGCTCGAAGCCGTTAGCTGATAGGGATTGAAGGGCACGTTCACAAACTGAAAATGGCCGGTGCTGTCGGTCGTTTGTGTGCGCGAATATCCGCTCACGGAATTTCCAATCGTGACGGTCGCGCCCGGAATTACAGCCCCCGTCGGATCGGCGACCGTTCCCGTCAACGTGCCGGAGTTGCTCTGCGCGCTCAATGTGCCGGCGACAGCAACCAACAAAACACCGGCAAATGCGTTCAGCAGGCGCCGAATTCGAAATCTTTTCATGGGGAGGACCTCTGTCTCTCGTTTCAGGCAGAAGCCGGACAGCTCTTTCATCACTAACCGGCGAGAAGCTCCGGCGCCCTTTGTTTGACGCCGGAAAAGCGGACCGTAAACGATAATGCTTCGCTCAACCTGAGCGGGCATCGACGTTACAGAAAGGCTTTAGAGAATGACAGAGGGCGGGGGGCGGCTGAACGCGGCAAAGTACCACAGCATGCGCGGCTTACGCGTCGACGCCAGAAGGAGGTTGATCTCCAGCAGCAGGCCAACGATAAGCGCAGCAAACCCAGTGACCGGAAGCGCTGAATGCATCGCTACGCACAGCGGGCAGGCATCCTCGGCCACCCCGGACGACGAGGGAGAATGCGCCGCAAGCTGCGCCGTCGAACCTGGAAGCCAGTCGCCGTGAATATGTGCGGCCTGCGCGACGCCCGCGACCGCGATCAGAAGAACGCAGACAAATGCGGCAACGCGCAGCCACAGAGGCCGCGTCCCGGCATTACGTCCGCACTGAATCGTCCGTTGCACGCTACTTCCAGTATGACGCGATTTACCTGCGAGTGGACGCAGCTGCCCGGAAATCGTGCCATTACATCGCGTTACATGGCTGACATCAGGCGCTGCCCTTCAGTGCGCGGGTCACCGCCGGAACAATCTCAAACAGATCGCCCACCGCCGCGACATCCGCAACCTCGAAGATCGGTGCATCCGGATCCTTGTTGATCGCAATCACGGTACGCGCGCCCTTCATTCCAACAAGGTGCTGAATCGCGCCCGAGATTCCCACCGCGACATAAACCTTCGGCGCCACGGTCTGGCCGGAGCTCCCCACCTGCCGCTCCATCGGCAGCCACCCGGCATCGCAGATCGGACGCGAAGCGGCGAGTTCAGCTCCCAGAGCTTTCGCCAGCTCCTCCACAATTTTCAAGTTGTCCTGCTCGCCAATGCCTCGGCCCACACTCACAATCACCTGTGCCGAGCCGAGATCAACCGTGCGCGCCGCCTCGCGGAACGGCTCACCGGGCTTAGTGCGAATCTGCGCGGCATCAATCTCCGGCGCAAACTGCTTCACTTCGCCCGCAGCCCCTGCGGCATCTGCAGCATCCGCCTTGAAGCTTCCCGCCTGCACCGACACAAGACACGGCCCGCTGCCGACGTGCCGGTACTGCGCATTCAACTTGCCGCCCATCCATTGCCGCGTGAACGTCGCCGCACCATCACTCACATTCATAGCGATCACATCACTCACCAGCACATCGCCCATGCGCGTTGCCAGCGCGGGCGCATAATCGCGAACCTGATAAGTATGCGGAAACACCACAAACGCCGGCTTGGCCTCAGCAATCAACTGCTGCAAAGCCGCCACAAATCCATCCGCCGTGTAGCGCTCCAGCAGCGGATGCCCAACGCTCCACACGATCGCCACGCCCTCTCCGGCAAGCTGCGCCGCCTGTGTCGCGATCGCATCCGGCGAGCCCAGCACGGCAGCTGCCAAGGGCAACTTCATCTCGGCCGCGAGTCTCTTCCCCGCAGCCAGCGCCTCACGGCTGATGCGATGCCACCCTCCCGCCGCCGCCTGCTCCATCACCACAAGAACGCTCATCAGATTCCCACCTCCACCTTCAGCCGCTCTGCGAGCTTCGCTGCAATCTGGTCCGCCGCTCCGCTCAGAATCTCCGTCTGCCGCGTGCGCTCCGGAATCGCCACGCGCACGATTTCATCGTGGCGCGCAGTCGCAGCCGCAGCCTCTACCTGCTTCGTCTCTTTTGAGCGTGCACGCTTGATGCCCATCAGCGTTGCGTACCGCAGCCGGTTGCCGCCCGACTGAATGGTCAGCAGCGCCGGCAACCGCAGTTCGATCTGCTGAAACCATCCGTCTTCCAACTCGCGCTTCACGCGGATCTGCTTCGCTCCGGCGCTCGCCTCCACGCTGAGCACCAGCGTGACATGCGGCAGCCCCAACAACTCCGCCAGCACAACACCCGTCTGGCCCGCGCCAAGATCATCCGACTGCAGGCCCGTCAGCACCAGGTCCGGCGACTCGCCGCGCACGGCGTCCGCCAGCATCTGCGCCACTCCCAGCGTGTCGCGCTCGGTCAACGACCCTGTGCCATCCTCCGGCGTCACAATGTGCAGCGCGCGATCCGCGCCCTTCGCCAGGGCCTCACGCAGCGTCGACTCCGCACGCTCCGGCCCCGCCGAGAGCACCACAACTTCGCCCTCGCCGAGCCGCTCCTTCAACTGCAGCGCCTCTTCGAGCGCATACGCATCCGGCTCATTCATCGTCCATGCATCGCCCGCATCCACGCCGCGCCCATCCGACGCCACACGCACCGGTGCATCACGCTCAGGTACCTGCTTCACCGCAACAACAATCTTCATCTCGCCTCAGCCTCTGTTCGCACGCACACGGAAGCTTACCCGCTGCCTATGGCAAAAGTCATGCCCCTGCGAGCGAACATCGGACGCATGGTAGCGTTGAGCGTGTGGAGGCGAGCCTACGCAGAGTCGTCTGGATCGTTGCACTTCTTAATCTCGCCTATTTCGGCGTGGAGTTCGGTGTTGCGCTCTTGATCCACTCCGTTTCCTTGTTCGCCGACAGCGTCGACTTTCTCGAAGACGCTTCCGTCAATCTGCTCATCGCTGTCGCACTGGGTTGGAGCGCTGTAAGCCGGGCACGCCTCGGGATGTTGCTCGCCGCCGTACTGCTGGCCCCCGGAATTGCCACTCTTTGGACCGCAATCGGCAAGATTCACGCGCCCATCGCTCCCGCGCCGCGGCCTCTCTCGCTCACTGCCCTCGGCGCCCTCGCCGTGAACTTTCTATGCGCGGCGCTGCTGGCTCGCTACCGGCATCAGGGTGGGAGTCTTACGCGCGCCGCCTTTCTCTCCGCGCGCAATGATGTGCTCGTGAACGTTGCGATCCTGGCGGTCGCAGGGATCACCGTCTATGTGCGCTCCTTCTGGCCTGATCTGATCGTCGGCCTTGGCATCGTTGCGTTGAACCTGGACGCCGCGCGTGAGGTGTGGCAGGCAGCCCACAACGAACATGCCGCCGCAATGGACAATAGTGGGAACTAGGAATTCGCCGGGAAAGCAGCCTCCGCGACCGGCAACGCTCTCGCGGTAAGCTGCGCGATATCCAGCACCGCCGGCTGCGCATCCGCCGCTACCGCCGCCGTCGCATCGCGGAACATCGTGTTGCAGAACGGGCACGCCGTTCCAATCGTCTTCGCGCCCGTCGCCATCAACTCTTTCGTGCGCACATTGCTCACGCGCTCACCGGGCTCTTCGCCAAGAAACGCCAGCCCTCCGCCCGCGCCGCAGCAGAAGCTCCGCTCGCGATGCCGCTCGGCCTCCACTAACTCTCCACTCTTCTTCACCACCGCGCGCGGCTCGTCATATACATCGCGATACCGCCCCAGATAGCACGGATCGTGATACACAATTGCTTCGCCATCCTGCTGCGGCAACAAATCCGCATGCCGCGCCATGAACTCCGAATGATGCTCAATCTCCGGCGCCACACCGTACTCGCGCCAGTCGGTCGCAATCGTGCGCACGCAGTGCGGACAGATCGCCACAATCTTCCGGACTTCATTTTGCGCGAAGTTTTTCAGCCCCTGCTCGGCAAGCGATCCAAACACCAGATCATTCCCCAGCCTCCGCGCCGGATCGCCCGTGCACTTTTCTTTTTTCAGGACGCCGAAGCTCGTCCCGAGGTGCCGCATCACGCGTGCAAAATCCGCAACAATCTCGCGCCCCTTCGGATCGTATCCGCCCATGCATCCCAGCCACAGGCAGTACTCCTGCGATCCGTCGAAGACCGGCAGCTGCTCGCGCTCGACAAACTTGTCGCGCTCCATCGCCGACATGCCCAGCGCATTGCCCTGCTTTTCGAGCGCCAGAAACAGCTTGGTTCCGTACTTGTCCTCCCACGCGCCCGTGTTCACCGCGCCACGCCGCAGCCCAACGATGATCGGCAGATGCTGCACACCCACAGGGCACTGAAACTCACACGCGCCACAGGTCGTGCACTCAAACGCCGCCTCCATCGACAGCCAGTTCGCTGGCGGATTATCGGGCGAGGCGTTCGCAACCTGGTCGCGCAACTCATTCAATAACGGCTTCTCGCTCGCCGGCCCAAGGGCATTCAGATACCCCCGCACGCCAAGCGCAATCTCCTTCGGATTAAGCACCTTCCCCGTATTCGCCGCGGGACAATGCTCCGTGCACCGTCCGCACTCCACGCAGCTGTACGCCTGCAGCGCAATCAACTGCGTCACGTCCTTGCCCGCCAGCAGGCCAAAATCCTCGACGGTCTCTGATTCACTGAGCTTCGGAATCTCTGAGAAGCCGGCGCGCTTCACGAAAATGGTGAACGGGCTCAGCACGAGGTGCAGATGTTTGGTCCCGGGAATGATCGGCAGGAACGCCAGCAGCGTAACCGTGTGCACCCACCACCACCCCTTCAGCGCCGCGCTGTCCGCAGGCAGGGTGAACGCCGCGAGGTAGCTCACCATCAGCAGAAAGATCAGCCCCGCGATGACGCCCGACTCAATCGATACATGCTCACCCAGCCATCTGGGCCTCACAAAAAATCGCCGAACGAACAAGCCCGCGATTGACACGGCCACCAGCAGCGCCCAGATTCCGACGAAGTCGAAGTAGAACTCGCCGACGATCCCGGTATGCTGCAGCACGCCAAGCCGCAGCCCTGTCAGTACATGGTTTGTCGTTACCACCGCGAATGCCAGGAATCCCCAGAACACAAACGCATGCGCCAGCCCCGGCAGCGGTCGCTGTTTGATGACCTTGCTTTGGCAGAGCACCTCGGAGAAAAATTCCCACACGCGTCTGCCGACCGGCGCCAGCGAAAACCCGACATCCTTCTTCGCTCGCAGAACATTTCCCGCGATCGGCCACAACCGCCAGAGAAAGATCCCCAGCGAGGCCCCGCACAGCGCAAGCAACAACGCCATCTCATAAATCGAGAAGTGGATCGGCTCAGCCAGTTCCACCGACGCAAGCGCACCCACTCCCGAAATTCCAACGACCACGTACTCCTCCGCTCGAACGCTGTCACGATAGCAGGCCCGCAACACAACGCGCAGCTACAGCAAAAGCGTAACGGCGAGCCGAAGCTCGCCGTTTAATGCTCAAACGCTGAAAATCCTAAAGCGTTCTGCTGTCTCTCAATAGCTGAAAAATTCATTCAGCCCGCGCCGCAGCTTGATGCCAGCCGCGTAACAAATCGCCGCGAGCACAAAGAGCAGGATGTCCCAATCCAGCATCGGCCGCGCCCATCCCGGTGAGTACGTCGCGTCCTGTCCCGCCCACAGCGTCACCAGCAGCGCGATCAGCAGAAACTGCGTTCCCATCACCAGCAGCAGTTGCCCGCGCCGGCGGCGCCGGTCCAGTTGATCAATCTGCGCCGGGCTCAGGTCGCGCTCTTCTGCGGGCAGGACGGTGTTCGCCATTACACAACTCCTTCGGGGAAACTTCAGCCCCCGTCGCGAATGCAGCACGGGGATCGCTAACGTCCTTTATTACACCACAAGCCCAATAGAACGGTCAGCGCCGCCGTGTCACAGAAACGCCACCGACTGAATTCCCGCAACGTCGAACCGTTTGCGACACCGGATGTTCTTGCACCCGACCATGTCCTCCCGCCGGACCATGTAACTCTGCGCCTTAGCAAACCGCGCGCGGTCGCGATCGTCGGCTCCGCGCGGCAGATGCGGCCGCTTGCTGCGAATCAGCCAGCTCAGCTGGTACTCCGCCGACTGCCCGCAGTGCGGGCACGTCATCGTGTGACTGCGCTGCTCTGTCCTCTCGTCGAAGAAATCGCGCTCTTCCATTGCCCCACACCTCCGAGCGTCTTTACACGTTGCCTCTATGACGTTCTGTTGGATGCGTTCTCGCGCCCGCCGGAACTCCCGCGAGATATGCTACATCCGCCACCACCCCAGCAAGCGAAAAACGATTGCCGGGGACCCCGGACCATCAAGCATGGGATACGCTGAAGCCTCGGGAGCACCAGCACCGCCATGGCGAAAGCAAAAAAGTCTGTCTTCTCCGCGACCAAGGCCGTCAAGGCTAATGCCCGCGAGCGGCTCGGATCCCCGCCGCCCTCGCACGCCCTGCCCGACCCGAAACAGAAGGCGACCGCCAAACCCAAGCACAAAGAGACGCTCTCCGACCTTCTCGATCGCCAGGAGGATCAATGACCAGGGCTTTCGCGCCTCTCTCCATCGCACTTTTCGCCTTCACTTCTGTTGCCAGCCCAACTGCGGCCCACGCGCAGGACGTTCCCATGGGTGTGCAGCAGTCCTCTCAGCCCAGGAATGTTCGTTCCATCGCCATCACCGCCACCGACCGCGTCATCCGCCCGGCCGACGTCGCCACCGTGCATATCGGATACCAGATCTACGGCGCCGACCAAGTTTCGCTGTACACGCAAGCCGCAAAGACCTCCAACGCCATCATCGACGCGCTCCGCGGGGCTGGCGTCGCCAACGACTCCATCGAGAGTGAACAGCAGTCCGTTGGCCCCACCGAGTCCTACCAACTCAACCAGCTCACGCCCGCCGAGCGCGACTCCCACGCCTTCATCGCCCAGCAGAGCTGGACTGTCCGCTCCACGCCGGCCGATGCCGCACGGATCATCGACCTCGCCGCCAAAGCCGGCGGCAATAAGTCCGGCCAGATCGACTGGAGCCTCAGCGATCCGAACGCCGCCTCCGCCGAAGCCGCCGCCCACGCCCTCCAGCGTGCCAAGGCGCAGGCACAGGCCATGGCCACTGGACTCAACGTGCATCTCGGTCAACTGCTCTACGCCAGCAATCAGGTCGAAGCCGAACCGATCCGGCCCGTGCCCATGATGGCGATGGCAAAGGCGGCTGCCCCTCCACCGCGACCGCTCGCCATCAACGACCGCCAGATCGAAACCTCCGCCACCGTCTACGCTGTCTTCGCGATCGAGTAACCCACCCCATGCCCGTCTACGACTATCGCGACCTCCGCCCCACGCCCGACGCCGAGCACCTCTTCACTGAGTGGCTCGCCTCGCTCGACGCGGCCTTCACGCGCGATACCACCTACGAGGCCCGCTCCGAGATCGTCCGTGAGACCCTGCGCACCATCCTCCCGCAGTCCGCCAGCACCATCGTCCGCGCGTCACACGACCCGCGCAACATCACCCTCGAGCCCGAGTACTACGGCGACATGGACCCCGCGCGCTACTACCCGCGCAAGCCGCTCATCTGGCTCTGGCTCCAGTTCGACGCATCACCCCTCGGCGCCAACCAGTGGCTCGGCGAGCGCCTGCGCAACATGCTTGGCCGGCATATCTTTGCGCGCATCGGCCAGCGCGTGCGCATCTTCCAGAACGTGACATTCAGCTACGGCTACAACCTCGAGATCGGCGACGACTGCTGGATCCACCGCCACGTCCTGCTCGACGACCGCGGCGGCAGCACGCTGCACGACGGCTGCAGCATCTCGGACTATGCCAACATCTACTCCCACACGCACGATCTCGTCGACCAGCGCAACGTCTCCAACCTCCGCACCGAGATCGGTCCGCGCACCCGCATCACCTATCACGCCACCGTGCTCGCGGGCACAAAGGTCGGGCCCGACGCCATGCTAGGAGCCCTTGGCCTCGCGACACGCGACATCCCCGCGCACACCATCTCGCTCGGGATCCCCGCCAAACCGAAGCTCACCAAATAGTGCCCCAGGCCGTGATCGTCATCATGCGGTCGGCAACGGTTGCGTTACGGCCTAGTCGAGGCCCCAGCGCTTAAAGATGAGTGAGCCGTTGGTTCCGCCGAAGCCGAAGCTGTTGGAGAGGGCGTAGTCGATCTTGCAGGGCTGAGGCTTGTTGGCGACGTAGTTCAGCCGGCACGCGGGGTCGACGTTCTCGAGATTCATCGTCGGCGGGGCCATCTGCTTTTGCATGGCGAGGATGGTGATCACCGCTTCCAGACCGCCGGCGCCGCCCAGCAGGTGGCCCGTCATCGACTTGGTGGAGCTGACGAGGAGCGTGTGGTTCAACGCGCGCTCGCCGAAGACGTTTTCCAGTGCCTTGGACTCGAGAGCGTCGCCGAGCGGTGTGGAGGTGGCGTGCGCGTTCACGTAGTCGATCTTGTCGGGCGAGATGCCGGCCACCTTCAGGGCATGTTTCATCGACCGATAGCACCCTTCGCCTTCAGGGGCCATGCCGGTCATGTGGAAGGCGTCGGCGGACATGCCGTAGCCGATGATCTCAGCGAGAATGTTGGCGCCGCGGCGTTTGGCGAACTCCAGCTCTTCGAGGATGAGGATACCGGCGCCTTCGCCGACAACGAAGCCGTCGCGGTCCTTGTCGAAGGGACGGGAGGCGTGGGTGGGGTCGTCGTTGCGCGTGGAGAGCGCCTTCATGGCCGCGAATCCGCCGACGCCCATGGGGGTGATGGCGCCTTCCGCGCCGCCGGCGATCATGGCGTCCGCGTCACCGCGCTGGATGATGCGGAAGGCGTCGCCGATGGAGTGCGCGGAGGTGGTGCAGGCGGTGGCAGTGGCCTCGTTGGGGCCCTTGGCGCCGTAGCGGATGGAGACGTGTCCGGCGGCGAGATTGACGATCGAGGCCGGGATGAAGAACGGCGAGATCTTGCGTGGGCCGCCGTTCATCAGGTTGGTGTGCTCGCGCTCGATGACATCGAACCCGCCAATGCCGGAGCCGATGTGCACGCCGATGTTGTCGGCATTTTCCGGTGTCACCTCGAGGCCGCAGTGCTTCATGGCCTCGTCCGAGGCGGCCATGGCGAAGTGGATGAAGCGACCCATTTTGCGGGCCTCTTTTTTGTCCACGAACCGGTGGGGATCGAAGTTTTTGACCTCGGCCGCAAACCGGACGGAATGCCCGGTGAGGTCGAAGGCGGTGATTTCGGCCATGCCACTGCGGCCGGCCATCAGGCCTTCCCAGACCTCGGCGGCGGTGTTCCCGACCCCGCACAATGCGCCGAGGCCGGTGACGACAACACGTCGCTGCTCCATCATTAAATCCTTGGGGATGTAGCGGGTTGACGGGCCATCTGAAGATGGCCCTGCCGCTCATATAGCCCATCTAAAAAATGGGCCGTTAAAATGGGCCGTTTCGGCTATTTTTCCTTCTGGTGCTTTTCGATGTAGTCCGTGGCGTCCTTGACGGTTTTGATCTTTTCCGCGTCCTCATCCGGAATCTGGATGTCGAAGGCCTCTTCGAACTGCATCACCAGTTCGACCACGTCGAGCGAATCGGCGCCGAGGTCTTCCTGAAAGCTGGCGCCGGGGGTCACTTCAGCTTCGTCCACCTGAAGCTGCTCGACAATAATTTGCTTCACCTTCTCATCGACTGCTGCCATTTTTCCAATCTCCTCTGGATTCCTTCTGAGTCACGGGGACCGTGTGTCCTGAAACTACGCCCGCTGCAATTGCCTCAGTGTGCAAGGATACTTAGGCTCCCCTTACGTGTAAAGAACGGCACGTTTTTCGGCGTTCTGTGGGCGATCTGCGTATCGCGGGGCAACGCTGCCGGACGGCCGTTGAAATCTCTGATGCAAGTTCGTACCCCTTTCAGGGTAGCCGGTCTGCAACCTTCCGCCATTACGCACCCCACCCGCGAGTGTTACGCCTACCACCAACTAAGGTCATGTGCCCCGTGCAGGGCACGATGCGTGACACGTTCCGTTGCCGAGCCGTCGCGTTGTGGGATAGCGAGCCCGTGGGTGTGAACGCAGAATGCTCATTATCAGCAAGGAGGCAGGGCATCAAACCGGGTTCCCTGCCGCGCAATCTTCTATCCCTTTCGACCGTTCGCGCCTAGCATTGGGCCACAAAAAGTCGGGCCCCCTGCTCGGTCGCCAATCACTGAGGAGGTCAATCCCTTGAGTAAGAGAGTCTGCAAGCATTGCGGCTCGGGTCATCTTCGCCGTTTGAACCGCAGGGGCTGGACCCAGATGCATCTGCTGCCCACCTTTGGTGTCTTCCCCTGGGAGTGCACCATGTGCCGTAACCGGGCGTTCCACCGCGATGACGGACATGCCCACCGGCTGGAGCGCGCTACCGCAATGAACCAACCTTTCTAAAGGGCTCGATTTTTCGGGTCGCGGATCGATTCCGCGGCCGCCAGCCCGGATACCTAACCTACTCGTCGTCTTCGGCCGCCAGCAGCGGCAACATGCCGCTGAGCGCCGCCCCGCGACCAGTCAGCGAAGTGCCGTTCGGTTCAACGCTGACGTCGCGGAGCGTGCGATTGATGACGCGCGTGCGTGTGGCTACGTCGCCCAGGGTGTTCTGCACCTTCTCAACGTCCTTGCTCATCTTGCCCATCAGGTCCTCAAACTTGCCGAACTGCGTGCGCGCCGCGGCCAGCACCTTCCAGACCTCGTCGCCCTTCTCCTGCATCTGGAGCATGTGGAAGCCCATCTGGAAGCTGTTGAGGATTGCGGACAGGGTGGTTGGGCCGGCGATGGTGACGCGGCAGTTCTGCTGAAGATCGGACTGCAGGCCGTCGCGGCGCATGACTTCCGCGTAGAGACCCTCGGTGGGCAGAAACATGATGGCGAACGAAGTGGTTGCGGGTGGCGCGATGTATTTATCGCAGATGCGTTTTCCTTCCACGCGAATGGCTGATTCGAAGGCCTTGCCAGCCGAGGCAATCTCCGCTGCCGAGCCGGTTTCGTAGGCGGTTTCGAGCCTCTCCCATGCCTCGCGCGGGAACTTCGCGTCGATGGGGAGCAGCGTCTCGCCCTGCGGCGTGGGAAATTTGACCGCATATTCCACGGCTTCCTGGGTGTCGGGCTTTACGCGCACGTTCTGCTCGAACTGGCTGGGCGCAAGCATCTGCTGCAGCAGCATTCCGAGCTGCACTTCGGCGAAGCCGCCGCGCGATTTGACGTTGGTGAAGATGCGCGAGAGGTCGTCGACGCCGGCGGAGAGCTTGGTCATTTCGCCCAACCCGGCGTGTACCTTTGTGAGCTGATCGGTGACCTGGCCGAAACTCTCAGTGAGACGCGTTTGCAGAGTTGCATGCAGTTTTTCGTCGACTGTCTGGCGCATCTCCTCGAGCTTCGCCGCATTCGCCTGGTTCAGCTTCTCGAGCCGCTCCTCGACAGAGCCGCGAAGCCGCTCCTGGTGGGCGGCGTGCTGATTGCCGAGATCGGTGAGGTGGGTGTGCAGAGTCTCGCGGTTCTCGGCGTGTTCGCGGGCCATATCCGTGGCAAATCCCATGAAGCGTTGTGTGAGACCGGCGAGCTGCGCGTCGACGACCTGACGAAGGGTTTCGGATGCCCCCGTGTTGTCCTTGCGGAAGCTGTCGAAGCCTGAACGGAGAGTTTGGCCGAGTGCGTTCACGTTTCCGAGGACCTCGGTGCGGAGCGCGGCGGCGGAACGCTCGGCGGCCTCGCGGCCGGCCTGTGCCTCGGCGGAGGTGTCGGCGCGGACCTGCGCGACGCTGCTGCGGAGGTGTTCGTCGAGCGTGGCAAGCCTGGTCTCGAGCCGGGCGAACTGGGTGGGCAACTGGGCGGCGAGCGCGGCCACGCGCGGGTCTTCGATGACCTGCACGCCGCTTGCTGGTTTTCCAAGGCGCAACAGGATGAAGAGGATGGCGATGAGGAGAAGCAGATCGAGCGCGGCCAGGGCGAGCATCATTTCGATTTTCCTTCGCTTCAGAGGATAGCACCCGGGTGCGGGCAAAAGACGTCCGGAATTGGCGCTGGGCGAGGCTTGATGATTCAATGGAGAGAGAGCAACACTTTGCTCCAAAGGTCCTTCAGAGTGCGTTCTTTCGGTCTTCGCCGCCTCCTCGCCGCAGCCCTGTTTGGTTCGTTTGGGTTGTTTGTCTCCGCAGGTTTCGCCGCGGCGCAGATGTCGATGCCGCCGAACCAGGTGAGTCACTTCACCGATACGTCGATGCTGAAGCCGCCGGCCGGCGTGAAACTTGCTGTCATCGAGTGGGAAGACCTGGAGTGCCCGGCCTGTGCGCATGCGTTCCCGTTTGTGCACGCGGCGGTGGGCCAGTACCACATTCCGCTGGTGGAGTATGACTTCCTGATCCCGGGTCACATCTGGAGCCACCAGGCGGCGCTGTATTCCCGCTACATGAAGGACAAGATCTCGCCGCAGCTTGCGGAGGATTATCGCCGGCAGGTGTTCGCGGCGCAGTACCGCATCGCGTCGCAGGACGATCTGCTGAACTTTACGAAGCAGTTTATGGGCCAGCATGGGAAGCAGATGCCGTTCGTCGTAGACCCCACCGGCCAGTTGGAGCGCGAAGTTGAGGCGGAGGTCGATCTCGGCAAGAAGCTTGGGCTGGTGGAGACGCCGACGATCATCATCGTGACGCCGCACCGCTGGATCCAGGTGAAGGATGTTTCGCAGCTCGATGCAGCGATCGATCTGGCGAAGACGTGGGTGTCAGAGCCCGCGGCGACTGTTCATCACACGGCAGCGCACACGGCAGCGCATACACGCTAGGGTTCAGAAGCAAAAGAATGGCCGCCGAGAGGCGGCCGTTTTCGTTTGTGCGGGAACTACTGGATCTGGACGAGGTCGGAAGCGCCTGCGCCGGGCGTTGTGCTTTCATGCTGCGGGGCGCGCCAGTGGTCGATGTAGCTGACCTGGTGCACACAGGAGATGGTGCAGTTGGGAGCGCAGCCTTTCTCGGTGACGAACTCGCGCTTGACGTGCTCGGTTGTGTAGTCGGCGAGGGGGATCGCAGGGAAGCCGCGCTGCTGGCTGCAATAGTGCACCAGGCCGTTCTCGCAGACGTAGAGGTAGCGCGAGCCTGCGCGGCAGCGCCAGTCGTTCGGCTGGCCGTTGGCGATGGCTTCCTGAAAGTGGTTGAAGCGCGAGTAGGAGCGGCGAGTGAGGCGACGGACCTCATCCCACACGGCTCGCTCACGCTCGCCGAGAGCTTTCAATTGTCCGCTGCCGTCGTGGATGATCCCAATGGTGGAGCTGAAGCCGAGCTCGAGCGCACGCTTTGAAACGGTGAGCGCGTCTTCCGGATGCTCGATGCCGCCGCCGACGACGGAGTTGATGTTCACGTGGAAGTCGGCGTGTTCGGCGAGCATGCGCAGCTTGGCGTCGAGAACTTTGAGAGATTTTTTGCTGACCTCGTCGGGCATGACGTTGTCGATCGAGATCTGCATGTGATCGAGGCCAGCCTTGTTGAGGCGATGGATGCGGTCGGGCATCAGCAGATACCCGTTGGTGATCATGCCGGCGATCGCGCCGGTCTTGCGGATCGCGCGAATCACATCATCGAGCTCCGGGTGCAGCAACGGCTCGCCGCCGGAGATGGTGATGACGGAGGTGCCGAGCCGGCCGAGCTCGCCGATGCGGCGGCGCATCTCGTCGATCTCTACGGGCTTGGAGAAGTCGTCGAACTCGTTGCAGTAGGTGCAGGCCAGATTGCAGCGGCGCATGGGCACGATGTGCGCCATGTAGGGGTGCGCGGTGTCGGCGAGCGCCGACCCGATGGACTTGAGTTCGCGCAAGCGGCGTGACGCAGCGATGAGGCGCCGGCGGGCGGTCATGCGCCGTCGCGGGGACTTCGTCCCGGGGCTGCTCTTCTGTGAGGTGAGTACACTCATGCCTGCTTCTATTCTACCGTGGATGACGCGTTAAAGCGTGGGCAGGAGCAGGTGCTCGAATAGACTGGAGCTCACACGAAGGAGCCATACGATGCCGCGTGACATTGACTGGAGCGACACGCTCGAGATTGCGATTCAACTGCAGGAGAAATTTCCGGACGTGGACCCGTTCACGGTGCGGTTTACGGACATGCACAAATGGATTACGGAGTTGCCTGGATTTGCAGGAGATCCTCAAAAATCGAGTGAAGGTTTGCTGGAAGCCATTCAGATGAAGTGGCATGAGGAGTATGAGGACGCGAAAGAGAGCTGATTTGGGGTGCCGAGACCACGCGGTCTCCTCGTATGTCGTCTAAAGCACGAGGAGGAATCCTATGAAGTTCTCGAACGTTGAACGTGCAGCGGCTCTCGTAGCAGCGCTCGCGATTGGCGCGGTTCCGGTACTCGCGCAGGAAGCGACGCAGCAGCAGACGACCACGCAGACAACAACCACCACCAGCGCTACGGCCTCGGGCCCCGTTGTTGACCGGCCAATGACACACCATCAGCTGAAGAAGCAGGAGAAGGCCGACAAGAAGCAGGCGAAGGCCGACCATGCAGAGGCCAAGCTGGCCGACAGCCACGAAATGCATGAGGCAAACAAGAAACAGGATGAGGCCGATCGCGCTGCGGCGAAGGCCAACAACCCGTACTAGATCGATGCACTGCTGAACAAATTTTGAAGTCGAACGCCGCGCGCGGAGCAATGCTCTGGCGCGGCGTTTCCGTTCAGGCGGTCTGTGTTCTGCGACGGAGTATCTGGTCGGGCAGACGGGAGCCGGTGAGGCGAAGGACAGCGAAGCAGAGCAGTGCCCATGCTGCAGTCCCAATTGCAATCACGAGGAGATCGCCGGCGTGGGTTGTCACTTTGGGCAGGGCGCGGACCAGGCCGCCCGCAGCAAGAAGAGCAGCGATGGCGGCCACGAGAGAGCGGCCCAGCTCACTAAACTCGAGGTGTCCAAGATTCACCAGCCGTTTGTGGTGCAGGAGCCACGCGAGCGCGGCGGTCTGGACAAGGATGCCGAGATCGGAGGCGAGCGCCAGGCCTTCCAGTCCGAGCGCGCGAAAGAGGCTCCAGTACATGGGGACGGAGAGCACGGTAATCACGGTGCCGGTAATTGCAGGGGTGCGCGTGTCGCTGGCGGCGTAAAACGAGCGCGCGTATATTCCCTGCACGGCCCAGATGGCAAGCGTGACGGAGAGGATGATGAACAGCCGCGTCGTCTCCGCAGCGTCGGTGCGATGGAACTTTCCGCCGCGGAAAAGGTCGAGCAGCCAGGGCGCGAGAGCAATCATCCACGCAGAAACGAGCATGCCCACCGCAAAGAGTCGCGAGACCGAACGGCTGACCGAATGCGAGAAATCGTGGGCGCGTCCTTGTTGATAGAGCGACGCGAAGAATGGAAGCGACGCCGCGCCGGCCGCCGGGCCGATGACGTTGAAGGGCGCGTTGAAGAGATCCTTCGCGTTGCCGATGAGCGTGATGCCGCCTTCGCGCAATGAACCGAAGTAGTTGAGGAAATAGCCGTCGAACATAACGAGCGAGACGCCGATCATGAGAGGCAGCGTCAGCTTGAACCATTCGACGAACGCGGGGTCCCTGAAGCCGATGATCGGACGGTAGCGTAAGCCGGTGCGTACGGCGCCCAGCAGGTTCAGCAGAAGAGCGCCGGTGATGACGCCAGCCAGAACGCCCACGGCGAGCGAGTAGATGCCCATCTGCCGGTGAAGGAACAGCGCGCCCAGGATGATGCCGCCGTTGTAGAGCAGCGGAACGCCGGCCTGATAGATGAAGATCTTTCGCACCTGCAGGCGCGCGCTCATACAGCTGCCGACGAAGAAGAACAGCTGCGCCGGCAGGATAATGCGGGTCATCGAGGTACAGAGTGCGGAGCGCAACTCGTCGTGGCGGAAGCCTTTGTTGGCGAACCAGACGTAGTAGGGTGCGACTACCTCAGCAAGCAGAACGCCGGCACAGAGCACGAGAAGCATGGTGGTCATGATGACGGAGAGCGCACGGTCGGCGCCCTCTTCGTCGTCTTTGACCAGATAGCGGTTGAGCACGGTGATGAGTGAAATCGCGACGGCTCCGCCGGTGAGGAAATAGGAGAGCAGATCCGGCAGCTTGAACGCCGCGCGATAGGCATCCTGCGCAGGGCCGGCGCCAAACAGGAAATTGACGTACTTGATCCGGATGAGCGCGAGCACGCCGGAGAGCAGCGAGCTCAGCATCAGCAGCATGGCTGCCGAGCCCACCGTATGACCATGCGAGCTGCGAAACAGATTGAGAGGCGAGCGGCGAGGCGGTGGCGTCTCGGCAGGAAGCGGCGCAGCAGGTGAAATTTCAGTGGGGGGAGTAGGTGGCTGCAACGGGCTCATTCAATGGGGAACAGGTCACGCTGCCGACGCTCCACGGGCTCAACGATTTTGGGTTCGGGCTTCGGAGCCAGCTTGGATTCGGGCTTCGGCCTGGACTCTGTCACCAGCCGCGGACGCAAAGGCCTGGGCCGCATCGCGGGAGCTTCCGTGTTCGCCGCAGGCGAGCCCAGCAGGGCAAGAAGTTGCTGCATCTCCTTGCGCAGCGCCCGCAGGCGCGCCTCGATGGGCGTCTTGTCACTGTTTGTGCCGATCGCCGGAGGCTCCACTGGAACCAGCGCGGGCGCCGGCGCCGCCAGGGCCACCGGTTCAAACGGCGTAACCGCTTCGCGTGGCTTTACCTCATTCTTGAAGACCTGCCGCGCGCCTGGAATCGTATAACCCTGGTCGTACAGCAGGCTCTTGATGCGCAGGGCCATCTCGACATCGCGCTTGCGATAGAGCCGTTGGCCGGTGCCGCCTTTGTTGGGCTTGAGCTGCGGGAACTCCGTCTCCCAGAAACGCAGCACGTACGCCGGAACCTCGCACAGCCGCGCAACATCGCCGATCCGAAAGTAGAGCTTGTCGGGGATCTCAGGCGTTACGGTCTTGCGAATTGGCTGATGGGTTCCCATGCAATCGCGGCGACACCGCCAGGTAGCCACTTTCGGCATCCCAGGCTTGACCCAAAGTATAGGTCTCTCCCGGGCCGGAGGCCAGTAGTTTTCGCGGTTCCCCAGCGCCATCTTCTACTTACGGGTGAGGTCAAACGTGAACCACAGGAGTTAACACCGGGTTAAAGCTCTCCTTTAGGTTTTGGGCGCTTTCGGAGTCAGGGGTGTCCATGGCTCGCTCCACCTGGCTGTGCCGCGCGCGGCAGAGATAAATTGCCGCAGCCTCAGCGGATCTTTGCGGCCCGGCGAGACTTCGACACCGCTGGCGACATCGACCCCCCAAGGCTCAAGCACCTCAATGGCGGCGCCGACGTTGCGGGAGTGCAGGCCGCCGGCGACGATCAGCGGCGGCAGGTCCGCGTTGGAAGCAGCGGCGGCAGATGTGCAAGCCAGACGGATCTCCTTCGCGGCGAGCTCCCAGTCGAACGCCATGCCCAAACCCCCGGATTGTCCTCGTCGCGCAGCATCGACCAGCACGGCTCGCAGACCGGGGGTCGTGAGCGTGCGTGCCAGCGTCGCCGAGAATCCGGCGTTGTCGCCGGAATAAACGTTGAAGGGAACGGTCTGGATCAACTGCACGTGGCCTTCAAACGCATCGTTCAGTTGCGCGATGAGCTCAGGGTTCAGTTCGCTGTGGAGTTGCGCGGCCTGCAGACCGGCTTCACGGACGGCGCGGATAATCTCCTCGGCATCCGTTGTCGCGAAGACACCGACAGTGAGCACGTTGCGGGGAAGATGCGGCGTAATTACGGCGACCTGGGATGCAATCATGCGCCGGCGGCTGGGCGCGAAGACGAAGCCGACCGCATCCGCGCCTAACTCGGCGGCGAGTTGAGCGTCCTGGAGGTTCGTGTTGGCGCAGATCTTGATGAACATGAGGAGAGTTATGGGTGAAGAGTTAGGGGTGAGGAGTAATAAAGCAAAAGCAGCGACGACGAGCGTTAACGCTGCTATTCACTATTCACTAGTTTTCTCAACGCTTCGCCCGGCCGCGGCTGCCGCATCAGCGATTCGCCGATGAGAAAGGCTTCGTATCCGGCGGTGCGCAGGCGCTGCATGTCCTCGCGCGTGTGGATGCCGCTCTCGGCGACGCGGACTGCGGAGCGAGGAAGCCGGGCGGCGAGCTCGCATGCACGATCAAGCGAGACCTCGAAGGTGCGCAGATCGCGGCTGTTCACGCCCACACATTCGCATTCGAGTGCAAGCCCGCGGTCAAGCTCTTCGCCATCGTGCACCTCGCAAAGTACATCGAGCTCCATGCGACGCGCTTCATCACGGAGTGTGCGCAACTCGGCATCCGTCAGTGCGGCGACGATCAGCAGAATCGCGTCGGCTTGGTTCGCTCGTGCTTCGACAATTTGGAATGGATCGACCATGAAGTCTTTGCGGAGGCAAGGGATTGACGTTGCGGCTGAGGCCAGGCAGAGATTATCGAGCGATCCCTGGAAGAACTTTTCGTCCGTCAGCACGGAGAGAACTGCGGCTCCGGCCTGCTCCATTTCTTTTGCCAATGCGGCGGGATCGAACTCCACTCGAATTATGCCCTTCGACGGGGAAGCCTTCTTCAACTCCGCGATGATGGCGGGTCCGGTCCGCACCTTCGCACGCAACGCACGAGCGAATCCGCGCGGCTGATGCTCCGCCGCTGCACGCTCCATCACGCGCATGTCCGCGGCAGCCTTACGCTCGGCGACAACTTCGCGCGTGTGCGCCAGGATCTCCGGCAGGTACATCGTGCGTGCGGCTGCAAGGCTCATCCCTTCCATGCTACGGCAAGTGCGAAGAGGCTACGATGGAGGCAATGCCTGAAGTGAACACACCAACCGAGCGCCTCCCGATTCCTGATCGTGTGTTTGGCGCGTATTTGTTTGATCTGGATGGAACGATTGCGGATTCAATGCCCGTGCACCTGATCACGTGGCAACAGGCTGTACGCGAGGCGGGCGGCGATTTTCCGGAGGAGCTCTTCTGGGCGTGGGGCGGCATGCCGCTGCCGCGCACGGTGGAGATGCTGAACGAGCGGTTTGGGTATCACATGTCTGCACCCGAGGTCGTGCATCGCAAGGAGCAGCTGTATCTGGACATGATCGATAGAGTGCGGCCGATTGCGTCGGTGGCGGCGCACATCACGGAGCAGCACGGCAAGATTCCGATGGCTGTTGTGTCGGGTTCGCCGTGCCTGACGATTACACGCACGCTGCAGGCGCTGCATTTGGATAAGTGCTTCGACGCGGTGGTGGGCGCGGAGGACTACACGCACGGCAAGCCGGATCCTGAGCCGTTCCTGACGGCGGCGCGCATGCTGAAGGTTGCGCCGGCGGATTGCCTGGTATTCGAAGATGCGGACTTGGGGATCAAGGCGGCGGAGGCGGCAGGGATGACGTGGGTGCAGGTGCCTGTGCACCCGCTCGCCGTGAGCGTATAGCTGCTATTGAAGCGCGGCCTTCGGTTGCGCCAGCACGAGGCCGCGGGGCGTCGGCAGCAGCAGCACGGAGATGAGGCCTTCGCGCTCCAGTTTCTTGGCGGCGTCGCGCACCGTCTTCAGGTGCGAGCTCGCGTCGTGAATCACGATCAGGCCGTTCGGATTCATCTGCAGGAGAAAGCGTTTCACCTCAGCCTCGCGCAGATCGGGATCGGAGTCCGAGAAGAGCAGATCGATCGTGCCGTCGACGTGCATCTCGAGCGAGCTCTCGTTGCGCAGGTCGACGTACTTCGCGAGTGGGTTGTTGACGAAGTGGTCCCTGGCCCTCGCGAAGACGACGGGATCGTACTCGCAGGAGATGATCTTGCCTGCGGGCGATCCGCTGTTTGCGTTGCGATCGAGGCCGCGCGCGATCCACTCGGTCGAGACGCCGAGGAAGCTGCCGGTCTCCACGATGAGCTGCGGCTTCAGCGTCGTGACCAGTGTCGCCAGCAACTCCAGCACCTCGAGCTCCGCGGTCATGGAGTCGAACATCGACCACTGCTCGGGGTGCGGGCACTCAGGCGTGGCGCGGTGATATTCGTGCTGCAGCACGCCGCCGGCGCGGTCGTGCTGCAGCATTACCTTGTGCTCCTGCTTGAGTTTCTTGCGGAACAAGCCCATCTGCTATGCCTTGCCTGCAAGCTGCCGCAGCACGTACTGCAGAATGCCGCCGTGCTGGTAGTAGAGGATCTCCTGCGGCGTGTCGATGCGGATGCGCGCCTCGAAGGTCTTCTTCTTGCCGTCTGGCGATGTGGCCACGACGCTGACGCTGCGGCCGTTTGCAAATTTCTGGTCGAGCCGCTCCTTGAAGCCGACGATGTCGTAGGTCTCCTCGCCGTTGAGCCCGAGTGAGTCAGCATTCTTGCCCGCTTCGAATTCGAGCGGCAGAATCCCCATTCCAACCAGGTTGGACCGGTGGATACGCTCATAGCTCTCGGCGATCACGAAGCGAATGCCGAGCAGCCGCGGGCCCTTCGCCGCCCAGTCGCGCGAGGAACCGGAGCCGTACTCCTTGCCGGCGATGATGCACAACGGTGTGCCGCGCTCAGCATATTTAACTGAAGCGTCGTAGATGCTCATCCCTTCACCTTCAGGAAGCAGACGCGTAACGCCGCCCTCGGTTCCCGGCGCGAGCTTGTTGCGCAATCTGACATTGGCAAAAGTCCCACGCACCATCACCTCGTGATTGCCACGGCGCGATCCGTAGGAGTTGAACTCGAACGGCTTCACACCGTGGTCGGTGAGGTACTTGCCTGCAGGCCCGTTCTGCTTGATCGATCCCGCCGGCGAGATGTGGTCGGTGGTCACGGAATCACCCAGCCATGCGAGCACGCGCGCGCCTCTAATGTCCTCGACGGCCGCCGGTGTCGCGGGCATGCCGTCGAAGTATGGCGCCTTGCGGATGTACGTCGAATCCTGCTCCCATCCGTAGGTGTCGCCGCTCGGGAACTTCAGGTGCTGCCAGTTGGCATCGCCGTCGGTCACCGTGCTGTATTGCTGGCGGAACATCTCGGAATCGATCGACGCAGCAACGGCGTCGGAGACTTCCTTCTGCGTCGGCCAGATGTCGCGCAGATACACGCCCTTGCCGTTCGAGCCCTTGCCCAGTGGCTCGGTGTCGAAGTTGTGTTTGATGTGCCCGGCGAGCGCATACGCCACGACCAGCGGCGGCGACATCAGGTAATTCGCGCGCACCTCCGGGGAGATGCGGCCCTCGAAGTTGCGATTGCCGCTCAGCACGCTCACGGCAACCAGGCCGTGCTCTTCAATCGACTTCGAGACGTCCTCCGGCAGCGGCCCGGAGTTCCCGATGCAGGTGGTGCATCCGTAGCCCACAACCTGGAAGCGCAGCTTGTCGAGATACGGCAGAAGGCCCGCGCGCGTGTAGTAGTCGGTCACAACACGGGAGCCCGGCGCGAGCGACGTCTTCACCCACGGTGGCGTGCTCAGTCCGGCCTCAACAGCCTTCTTCGCGAGCAGACCCGCCGCAACCATCACGTAGGGATTCGACGTGTTGGTGCAGCTTGTAATGGCCGCGATCACAATCGAGCCGTTGCTCATGTACTTGTCAGGGTCGACGCCGAAACGCGCACGCACGGTGTGCTCCTCGGGCGTCGCGGTCTGCTGCTGACCTCCCATCGGCTTCTCGTGCGATGTTGCCGTGACCGTCACGCTGACCGGGACCTCCGGTGACGGTGAACCGACGGAACTCGCGAGGTTCCCGTCGGCACTGGTGTGGCCGCCTTCACCCTCCCAGCGCACCATCTGGCGGACCTCGTTCTTGTTCGCGTTGGGCCCAAGCAGGCTCGGCAGCACCTTTGCGAAGCTCTCCGGGGTTTCGCGCAGCAGCACGCGATCCTGCGGCCGCTTCGGTCCGGCGACGCTGGGCTCAACTGTGCTCAGGTCGAGTGACAGCGTGCCGGTGTACACGGCCTCCGGTGCGTCGGGCGTGTGGAAGAGCCCCTGCGCCTTGTAATAAGCCTCGGTGAGCGCGATGTGCTCGTCACTGCGGCCAGTGAGGCGCAGATAATTCAGCGTCTCCGCGTCAACCGGGAAGATGCCGCAGGTCGCGCCGTATTCCGGCGCCATGTTCGCGATGGTGGCGCGGTCGGCGAGCGGAAGCTGGCTAACGCCCGAGCCGTAGAACTCGACGAACTTGCTCACCACGCCGAACTTGCGCAGCATCTCCGTCACCGTGAGCACGAGATCGGTCGCGGTCGTGCCCTCGCGCAGCTTGCCCGTCAGCTTGAATCCGACAACCTGCGGGACCAGCATACTCACAGGCTGGCCGAGCATCGCAGCCTCGGCCTCGATGCCCCCGACGCCCCATCCCAGCACGCCGAGTCCGTTGATCATCGTGGTGTGCGAGTCCGTTCCGACCAGTGTGTCGGGATAAGCGATCGTCTCGCCGTTCTCTTCTTTCGTGAAAACAACGCGCGCGAGATACTCGAGATTCACCTGGTGGCAGATGCCCATTCCGGGCGGCACCGCGGAGAAGTTGTCGAATGCCGTCTGGCCCCACTTGAGGAACGCGTAGCGCTCGCGGTTGCGCTGAAACTCGAGCGCAGCGTTCATGTCGTAGGCTTTCGGCGTTCCATACTCATCCACCTGCACCGAATGATCGATGACCAGCTCCGCCGGCACCAGCGGATTAATCTTCTGGACTTGTGCGGATCCGCCGCCCAGCGCTTTCATCGCATCGCGCATTGCGGCGAGGTCCACGATCGCCGGAACGCCGGTGAAGTCCTGCATCAGCACACGCGCCGGCATGAAGGCGATCTCGCGCGAGGGCTCTGCCTTCGCGTCCCAGTTGGCGAGGAAGCGAATGTCGTCAGCCGTGACGGTCACGCCATCCTCGCGGCGCAGCAGGTTTTCGAGCAGGATACGCAGCGAGTACGGCAGTCGCTCCAGCTTTGCGCCCGTGGACGCAAGCGCATTGAGGCGAAAGTAGCGCACATTCTTGCTGCCGGACTTCAGTTCGCCGGCTGCGTGAAAGCTATCAGGATGAGCGTTTGAGGTAGCCATGTCTGAATCTCCTTGGAAGCTCCCAGCGGAGCTTTAAATCTTGGGGAGCGCTGCCTCACGTCTCCTGGACGGGGCAGTGAATGAGGCCCGCATCGACGTGCGGCTCACTGCAGCAAGGCCGCGAGGAGCGACAGCGAAGAGCACGGGCGAACAATTCTGGATGATAGCGAGCCTGAAGGAAACAGGCGCGCGTGGCGTTTCAGCGGATGGAACGCCCGCGATCATGACGGCCACGCCGGAAGCGCTTGAGGGAAGAGCGCGACATGCCCACAGTGTAGCGCTTTTGCCACACACGCTGCATCCCTCCAAACCCTTTGCTGGCCATAGATAAACAGATAGGACGGCAAGCCGGCTTACCTCGCTCCCGGACACCGCATCTTATACAAAGTTGATGGGTTTGTACCTATCGTAGGGGCTGCTCCAGCAATCTAAGAGAGCCGCCAGGAGCCAACGGATGCGAGTCACGACCACCACAATTCGCCGCGCAGCGGGCGCGATTGCTATTTCGGGCGCATTAGCGCTTGCAACCGGATGCCACAGCAATCCGGCAAACTCCCAGACAAGCACCGGGCCGGATCCCGCGCAGGCCAACATGGCGCCGGCAAACGGCCAGACACAGGTGCTCGGACAGAACGCCGCTTACGACCCGCAGCAGCAGGGTGAGAATTATCAGCCGGCCCAATATCCGCAGCAGGCGCCCGCGCCGGTCGAGCAGGAATACCCGCAGGGTTACGCGCAGCCCGGCTACTCCGATCAGGAGCTCGCCGGGGAAGAGGCGCTCGAAGACACCACCGAGGCGCCTCCGCCGCTGCCCGACTACGATCAGCCTCCCGCGCCCGGGCCTGACTACATGTGGACCCCCGGTTACTGGGCATGGGGACCTGGCGGCTACTACTGGGTGCCTGGCGCCTGGGTCGAGCCGCCGTATTACGGCGCGCTTTGGACTCCGCCCTACTGGGGCTGGTATGGCGGCCGCTACCGCTTCCACCACGGCTACTGGGGACGCCACGTCGGCTACTACGGCGGCATCGATTACGGCTTCGGATACATCGGTATCGGCTACTTCGGCGGGTACTGGAACAACGATCACTTCTACTACAACACCGCTGTAACCCGCGTCAGCCCGCGGATTCGCACCATCTATCAGCACCCGGTGGTTTACAACAATGTCCGCTATGGCGGTCAGCCCAGGGACCGAGTGAGCTACAACGGCGGACGCGGCGGTATCAATATCCGGCCTCGCCCGACTGAGGTCACCGCCATGCATGAGCGGCACGAAGCTCCCATGGCCGCACAGCAACAGGTGCGTGTTGAGGCCTCGCGGAATCACGCCCAGTTCTATAACCAGAACCACGGTCGGCCCGCGGAGGCGTTTGCTCAGCATGGCTTCGCGAACTCTCGCGGCATCGCTCCGGCGCCTCGTGTGGCGGAGCCCGCACCGGCCGGTCGTCCGGGTCAGCCCAACGGCGCGTACACGAACGAACGTGGCGTGAACGGTGCGCGTACGCAGCCCTACAACGAAGCGCCCCGCGTCGAGAACCGCGCAGTGGAACCGAATGGGGCGGCGCGTTACGAGAATCGTGGTCAGCCGCAGCCGAATGCCGGCAACGGACGGTTCGAAAACCGCGCGCAGCCGCAACCGAACGGCGCCAATCCTCGGTTCGAAAACCGTGGTCAGCCGCAACCGAATGGAGGGGCGGCGCGTTATGAGAACCGCGCCCAGCCGCAGCCGAACGCGGGCAATGGACGGTTCGAAAATCGTGGACAACCGCAACCCCAGCCGCAACCGCAACCCCAACCGCAGCCCAACGCTGCTAACCGGCGATTCGAAAATCGTGGTCAGCCGCAGCCGAATGCGGGCAATGGCCGCTTCGAAAACCGTGGACAACCGCAGCCGCAACCGCAGCCCCAACCGCGTGTAGAAAATCGGCCGCAGCCGCAGCCGAACGCAGGCCCGCGGTTCGACCATCAGCCCTCGCCACAACCGCAGCCGCGAGTGGAGAACCGTCCACAGCCACAACCGCAGCAGCTACGCATGGAAAATCGTCCGCAGCCGCAGCCGAGGATGGAGAACCGCCCGCAGCCACAACCGCAGGTCCGCATGGAAGCTCGTCCAATGCCGCAGCCGCAGCAGCGTATGGAAGCTCGTCCAATGCCGCAGCAGCGTATCGAAAACCGGCCGGCGCCGCAGCCGCGTCCACAAGGACCTCCGCCTCAGGCTCACCAGGCTCCGCCGCCTCAGCAGCATGGCAATCAAGGTGGCGGGCACGGAGACGAACACGGACATCGCTAACGCGCAGCCAACGACAAAAGAGTGCCCGGGTGGCGGGGCACTCTTTTTTGCTTTCAGTCTTTCAGCAGTCCCAAATCGGCGAGGCTTCCAGCTTCGAACACGGTCTCGCCCATCCAACGCACGCGAATGTCTCGTAACGTCACTCGGCCGACTGCCTCCGCCGTAAACCGGCCGCCGCGCTCGACGAAGTTGGCCAGCGGCACATGAGCTTTCGGTCGCGCGCTCACCAGAACACGCGCAGGTGTTTCGGCAAGCAAAGCCTCTGCAGCACTTGTTCCTTCGCTTTCGCTCAGCTCGGCGTGGAATCCGCGACCATGCCCAGCGCATCCGCACACCAGTGCAGCCCACACGCCGCCGTTGCGAACTGTTTGCGTCCCGGACAGGAAGTTATTTTCCGCGAGCCGCTGCAAGACGGAGCGCAGCGCCTCCTGATCTTCCTCCAATCCAAACCGCAACGGCTGCAGTAGCACGATGACATCGTCGATGTGCTGAAATCCAGCGGGCAAACCGTTCGCCGCAGCCTGCGGTTCCAGCCCGCATCGCGCCGCCGCTTCGCGCATCTGCCGTGCGAGATCCTTCCCGAGCGCTGCCTCGTCCAGACTGGCCACAGCTATGGTCCTCTGCCTGCAGCTAAGCACCTGTGCCTACAGCTAAGCACCTGTGCCTGCGGCTAAGCACCTGTAGACCCGAAGCCGCCCTGTCCGCGCGGCGTCTCCGCGAGCATGTCTGTCTCCTCAAAGCTCGCCTGGATTCGTTCCACCACGCGCAGCTGCGCAATCCTGTGCCCCGGCGCAATCATCTGCGGCTCCGGCGAAAGATTCGTGATGATGACCTTCAACTCGCCGCGATAGCCGGGATCGATCACGCCGGCGAGCGTCGTCACGCCGCGCAGCGCCAGCCCGGAACGGTCCTCCACCAGCGCGCCATGCGACGATGGCAGTTCCAGCGCGAGACCCGTGCGCACGGCAACCGTGCTGCCCGGATCGCCAACCGGGGCGAGTGTTGCGGCTTCGGCGGCGAATAAGTCTGCGGCCAAATCACCGTAGGGTCCCGTGTGTGCATAGCGAGGCAGTTGTGCCGCGGGTAATAGACGCTGGACAAGGATTTTAGGAGCCGCCTTCGAATCGTTCATCGCTCTCAGTCTCTCATCAGGAGATTCGTTTTCGCGGTTCGGTGGAGCGGAAGAGGTACACGCCCAGCACTGTAATCAGCGGCTCCAGCGGATGCCGGAAGCGCGCCTGCACGGTCACGAAGTAGTACGGCAGTGGCAGCAGAAGAAACATCCATCCCATCAGCGCCGCGCCAGGCACGCGACGGCGCAGCGCGAGTGCCAGGCCCATCAATCCCGCGAGGCTCAGGAAGCTGTAATTCACGCGCCTCCCAATCTCCTGCAGCAGTTTGTTCTCCGGCGGATGCGGGATGTTCGTCCAGAAAAAAATAAAACGGTCGCCGGTGTACTTCAGAAATCGTTTCGGATTCGCGCGGATGAGTTCGATTGCCTGCTGCTTTCGCATCGCCGAATAGTGCAACTCGCCCATCTGCACATAAAGTTTGAACTTCGGGGCGCCCGGCCACATGGGCAGCGTTGGTCCCCAGGGGAAACCGTCGTGCGATGGCAGCATGGATTCATACAGCTCCGCGCCGAGGTTTGAACGCGTCGCCACGAATGTGCCGAATGCTCGCTCGTTGCGGATCCACCACGGGCTCATCACCGCGGCGAAAACGATGCCCGCGAGTACCGGCCCGGCAATGACCTGCCGAATCCGCAGCGTGCGCAGCGAACGCAACTTTGGCCAGATGACCCACAATCCTGCGGCCGGCAGGCCGATCAGGATGGACGCGTTCGAAAGGCCCACCAGCGCCCACAGCGCGCCGAACGCTGCCCACCGCCCGGGTTGTCCCAGGCCGTCGCGTTCCTCTTCACCCGTTCCGCGCAGGCGGAGTGCAAGAACGATGGTCCAGACAAAGATGCCCGTCGAAAACGACGTCTCCCAAAACCAGTGCACCGCATATTGCAGCGCCGCTGGATACACCGCCCAGAGCCATCCGGCCCACAGCGCCACCGGAGCTGCTTTCGTCGATGCTCTGCGCGCAATTCCATTCGCATCGAAGCACCGCGCCGCAATCTCGTACACCGCGGGAGCGGTCAGCGCGGAAAACAAACTGTCGACCGTCAGGACGAAGAACCCCGCCGCGTTCGTGTACACGCCGAACAGTTTGAACGCGAGTGCCAGCAGCAGCGGATAGACCGGCGGCAGCCACGCGGTCGGCCCGCTGACGCCGTTGAACGGATTCGCGTAGCCGTGTCCTTCGACTAGCGATTGCGCGATCCGTCCCGCCTCGAAGCCGAAATTGAAGTGATGATTGATCGGGCGAACTCGGTACGTGTGCCCAATCACGATGCACGCAACGCGGAGCAGAAACGCCACCCAGAAGATGGTGCGCGGAGCGCGAAACAAGCCTGGTTTGCTGGAGGTTATCGACACGAGGAGGGATCGGTTCTCGTTCTTCAGTCTATCCTTGCGGTCGGCGGCGGATCACGCTGTAACCGGCTGGCCTCGCAGCCGGGCCACTACCCGCCGAGCGCCCCGCAGAAGAATTCGCACGAGCATGACAGCAACCAGCACTGCGGCCGCCACGATCGCTGCGCCGATGTACGGATGCACCGTCGCGATCCACGTGATTCCGGCTGCTGCAACATCTTCCGCGGTGCTTAGCACCGCGTTGGAAAACGGCTCAGGTGTTGCCGAGACAGCCACGCGTGCCGAGGTCTTCGCCGTGTGAGCCACCCCCGCAATCGCCGCCGCGGCCACCGTTACCAGCGCGTGCTCAGTCGGCGAAAGTTGATTCGCCGCCTGGTAGGCAAGGATCGCCGCCGCCGGCACGCGAATGAACGTGTGGACGGCGTTCCAGACCAGATCGACATAGGGAATCTTGTCGGCCACCGCCTCAATCACGCTCAGGCCGACCGCCACAGCAATGACCCATGTGTGATCCAGCATGGACAGACCTGCAGGCAGTTGCAGCACCTGGAAGCGGCCCAGCAGCCCGAGAACCGCAATCGTCACGTACAGGTTGAGTCCGGCCGCGAAGCTGACGGCCACAAGCAATGCGGTAAGCCTGCCCGGATCAAACATCGCGTTCTCCCGCGTGGATTGTAGCTGCACAACCGGGTCTTCTGCCGTACTCGTGTTATTCCGCAGGTCGCGGCCGCTCCGCTACCCTGCGTACACGTCCATCCTCTCGCTGGCCGTTCGCGGCTCAACGGGTTTGCTCTTTCGCTGCGCTTCAGGAGCTCCGGCCTCTCCCGGAGCAGGGTCCGTTTGCTGCTGGTCCGTTTCACCCTCGCGCTCGCTTTCTGCACGGGCTCTGTGCTCTTCGCTCAGAGTCCCGTAGACGGCGCTCTGCGCGGACGCATCCTGCCCCCGCCCGGCACTCCCTCTACCGCGGTCAGCGTGTTCATCCAGCGCGACGACAGCTTGTGGCACCGCACATTCTCATCCTCGCGCGACGGTTCCTTCACGCTGCTCAACCTCCCGCCCGGAGACTACACGATCGCTGCCGGCCGATGCGCTGGGCAGCCCGTCTCCATATCGCCCGGCGCCATTGCGCACGCGACTATCGACCTCGCCTCGTGCGCTCCTGCCCAGGCCCACGCCTCACCATCCGCCCCGCTCCCGCTCCTGGCCCTCGATCCACTCGAGCTCTCGGAACTCGACTCCGCCGCGCACGACGCCACGCTCGCCGCCGCACCGGCCGACGAGACCACTGGCGACGATCCCGCCACGCCTGAAGCGGCGCGCGAGACAGCAGAGCTCGGGTCTGCCGGCCCAAGCGTCAGCGGCCTCTCGCCAACTGCCAACTCCACGCTGCTCGACGGGCTCTCCACCAGGCAGAACTTCCGCTCCGGTCCGCGCGGCTCCGCCGCCGGCGGCCCGCGCACCTCCGCCACCTTCAACGAGTCCGCCACACGCTCCTTCCAACTCCAACCGCACTCCTTTTCCGCGCAGTACGGCGGCGCCGGCGGCCTCATCGCTGTCACGTCACGCGGGCAAGCCGAACGCCTCCACGGCGCCGCCTTCGCTTACACCCGCCAGAGCGCCTTCGCCGCGACGAATCCCTTCTCCGTGGTCACGCACTACAACGACGGCGCGGTCACGTCGCAGCTGCTCAAGCCCGCTGACGACCTCCTGCAGTTCGGCGCGGCCGCCGGGCTTCCACTCTCCCGCGCCCGCATCCCATGGCTGCGAAACGCCTCGCTCTACGCTTCGCTTGAGGTGCAGCTTCGCTCCAGCCAGATCGTCTCCACGCCCGCAACCGCCAACTTCTACGCACTCACGCCGGAGCAACTCGCGCTCCTCGCCAACCGCGGCGTCTCCGCGGCCGCCGCAAACACCGCACTGAACTTCCTCGACAGTCTCACCGGCGTGCAGCCGCGTGACGCGAGCCGCTTGCTCAGCTTCGTCCGCATCGATCTCGTCCCGACGCCGAAGCAGCAGCTCACGTTCGGCTACATCGGCAACCGCTTCAACTCGCCCACTGGCTCCAGCTCCAGCGTGGCAGAAGGAGTTGTTTCGCGCGGCCGCGCCAGCCTTGCCAGCAGCACCCTTCACGTCGACGCCGTCACCGGCCGTTGGCTCTACCGGCTCTCGTCGCTCTCGACCAACGAACTCCGCGGCCAGATCGCGCGCGACCTCGAATACGAAACTCCGCACGCGCCGCTCCCGCAAGAGCCCGCAATCAGTACCAGCGGCTTCGCCCCGCAGGTCTCGATTGCGCCCAACGGCTTCAGCTACGGGACGCCTTCCAGCGTCGGCCGCACCGCGTACCCCGACGAACGCCGCCTGCAACTCGCCGAGACCTTCACCGCGGCTCGCGGACATCACCTTTTTATCCTCGGCGCGGACTGGAGCCGCATCACCGACCTGATCGCCGGGTCCCCGAACGCAGCCGGCACCTTCCTCTATGACAGCGGCACCACCAACGGCCGCGACGGCGGACTTGCCGACTGGATCACCGATTACACCTTCAACGTCCACGCTTACCCCAACGGCGCCTGCCCCAGCATCAACGCTGCCGTTCACCTCTTCTGCTTCCGCAGCTACACGCAGGGTTTCAGCGCCGTGTCCACACAGTTCGCCACGCACGAATTCGCCGTCTTCGGAGAAGACGCTCTCCGCCTCCCGCACTCAATCTCCGTCACCATCGGCGCGCGTTACGAGTACACGCTCCTTCCGCCGCCGCAAAATCCGAACCCGCAACTGGATCAGATCCTGAGTACGTTTTCCTCCACTATCCGCGGCGCCAGTTCTGTCATCCCCGAAGACCGCAACAACCTCGGTCCGCGCATCTCGCTCGACTGGTCGCCGGCACGTGGTCGCATCCTCACCGCGCGCCTCGGCTACGGAGTGTTCTACGGCCGCATCGCCGGAGCCACGGTCAATGCCGCATTGGCCGACACCGCACTCGCCAGCACAACACGCCGCATCCGCATCACGCCGTCGACGATCACGGAGTGTCCGCAGGTTGCGAATCAGGGCTTTGGCTATCCCTGTGCCTACACGTCAGAGCCACCCTCCGCAGTTGCGCACACCACTTCCGCAATGGTCTTCTCCAGCCGCTTCCGTCTTCCTGCCGTGCAACGCGCTACACTCTCGCTCGAACACAGCACGCGCACACTCGACCTGCGCGCCGGCTACGCGATGGCGATTGCCACGCAGCTTCCGCAGAGCATCGACCTCAACATCGCACCGTCGGCGACGTCTACCAGCTTCATCGTTCAAGGCGGCGATGGCCATCCCGGCCTCCACTCCGGCGAGACCTTCAGCATCCCGGTCTACACCGCTCGCCGCACATCCGCCTTCGGCCCAATCGCCGCACTTGTTTCCAACGCGAACGCCACCTATTACTCGTTCAACGCCGAAGCCCGACTGCACCTGCGCTCCGTGCAACTCCGCGGCAGCTACACGTTCGCCCGCGCCATCGACTACGGCCCTCAGCTCTCCGCAACGCCCCGCGAAAACGGCCAGTTCGATCCCTTCACCGACGCCTACGACAAAGGTCTCGCAAGCCTCGACATTCGCCATCGCTTTGCCGGCGATCTGCTCCTCCGCTCTGCGCTGCACCACGGTCCGGAGCCCTTCCGCCGCACCGTCTCGGGCTGGCAGCTCGCGACCATCGCCGCGGTGGGCAGTGGCGCACCGTACAGCTATGGCATCTTCGGCGGCATCGCGCTCTCCGGCGGCCGCGACTCCATCAACGGCGCCGGCGGGGCCACGTATCTGCCTACGCTCGGCCGCAATACTCTGCGGCTGCCCGTGCGTAGTCACATGGACCTGCGCGCGGGTCGCGGGTTCACGTTCCATGAGCACATCCGCCTCAATGCCTTTGCCGAAGCCTTCAACCTGTTGAATACCCAGAGCCTCTCACGCGTCGAGGCCCGAGCCTTTCTCGTCGGCACACCGGCCACCGCCGGCGCGCCCACGCCGTTGATCTTTCAAGACGCTCCCGCCGTCGCCGCCGAGGGAATCACTACCCCCGCCTTTGGTACTCCAACATCCTCTACCGCCGGCGTCAGTCGCGAGCGCAAGGTCGAACTTGGCGTACGACTTGAGTTCTAGGGCGTGACGCGACCAACCACCAGCTTCCGGCATCCAACTCGTTGTAATCGTACGTTCCGGGAGACGGAAGGGTCATGAGCCTGCTTGCCGCAGTGCAGAATCATGGATATGCGGCGACGGCGCTCATTCTGCTGCTGTCGTCCTGCGGCCTTCCCCTGCCCCTTTCCATCGTGCTCCTCACAGCCGGTGCCGCCGCGCACTCTGGTTCTCTCAACCTCGGCCTCGTCATCCTGTCCGCCGCCTCCGCCGCGCTCGTCGGCGACACCATCATGTACTTCGGCGGCCGGTTCACCGGCTGGTGGCTGCTCGCCGGCCTGTGCCGTCTCAGCCTCAATCCGGAGACCTGCATCTTCGGCTCGGCGCGGTCGTTCTATCGCCGCGGGCCGCGCACGCTCCTCTTCGCCAAGTTCGTCCCTGGTCTCGGCACAGTCGCGGCTCCGCTTGCCGGCAGCCTCAATATGCGCGTCACCCGCTTCCTCAGGCTCGACGCGTCCGGCGTGCTCCTCTACACCGCCGCATGGAGCACCGTCGGCTTCCTCTGTGCCCCATTTCTCCGCGTCATCGTGCATTGGGTAGAGCGGCTTGGTCACTTCACCGCAGAGACAGTCTTCGGAATCCTGGTGATCTACATTGTTTGGCTGCTTGGCCATTCGCTGCGCGACAACCGCTTCAGCAACATCGAGCGCGTCGCGGCCCAGGAACTCCACGAGCGCATGAAGGTTCCGACCCATGACAGAGTTGTAGTAATCGCCGACGTACGGTCACACGGCTACTACGACCCCGCCGCCCAGCGCATCAAGAACTCCATTCGCGTCGAGCCCAATCGGCTTCGCGAAGAGCTCGAAGCTCTGCGCGAGTTCATGGCGCCCGAATGCGAGATCTATCTCTACTGCTCCTGCGCTCGCGATGCCACCAGCGTTCGCGTCGCGCGCGAGCTTGAAAAAGAGAACTGCGCAACCAAAGTGATCGCCGGCGGCCTCAAAGCGTGGATCAAAGCCGGCGGCCCGCTCGAGCCCGTCCCGCCCGCAGACGTCGAGCATCTCCCGAAATTCAATTAGCGATCAAACTGAGGTTCTAGGTACTAGGTTCTAGGTACTAGATAAAAACTAGCGGCGCCTGGCGCGGTAGTGTGGTCTGTTTCTAGAATATATGGCTAGAACCTAGAACCTAGAACCTAGAACCTAGAACCTAGAACCTAGAACCTAGAACCTAGAACCTAGAACCTAGAACCTAGAACCTAGAACCTCTATCCCACCGATTTCGCGGCAGCCCTGAGCCCATTCAGCAGCTTCACAAACGGCAAACCATCCGCGTAGGTCTTCAGCATCAGGTGCCGCAGCACTCGCTTGCGGACCACACGAAAGCCCCGCCCCGGTTCGCGATAAAAACTTCTCGCCGCGTCATGAGAGAACGCCAGCATCGCTTGCAACTCCGTAAGCCGCTCTGCGTAGGCCCCGCTCAGCATCGCAGTGTCCGCATCTGCACACGTCATCACAGCTGCTGCCGCAGCCTGTCCGCTCTTGATCGCCGAATAGATTCCCTCACCCGTCAGCGGATCCACCAGCCCCGCCGCATCTCCAGCCAGCAGCACGCGCCCGCGCGGCACATACGAGTGCCCGCCCAGCCCGAGATGCTGCCCCGACACGTGCGCGCGCACCTCATTCAGCTCGACGCCCAGCTTCTGCCGCGTGTAGCTCTCCAGCAATCCCCGCGTCACGCTCTCAGAACTCATCCCATTCGCAGCGCCATTCCCGTCCTTCGGCACAAACCCGCCCACACCGACATTGATGTGATCGCCCTTCGGGAACAGCCACCCATACCCGCCCGCAATCGGAGCGAAATCAAACACCAGGTCCTGCGGCGCATCTCCGGCGGGCAGCTCGCGCGGCAGCGCCTCGAACGGCACCGTCGCCTCCAGCGCAAATCCTCGCGCGTACCACTCAGGCTCACCCGGCAGCTCCGTCGTCCTGCTCTCAATCCAGCCGCCATTGCGCAACTCATCGCCCAACTCATCGCGCTGCGCATCGAGCCCCGCCGCCAGCCTGCGCATCTGCCCGTTCGATCCGTCCGCGCCAATCACCACCGGTGCCCGCAGCGTCCCTGTGCTTCCATCCCCGAAAGCAACCTCAACCTCCACGCGATCCCGCGACTCGCGCAGCGCGATAATTCCATCGATCTTCCTCAGCTCCGCGCCCGCAGCCAGCGTCTGCTCCAGGCAGAACGCGTCAAACTTCTGCCGCACCGCCATCGCGCAGATCACCTTGCGCGTGCGCAGCCGCACCTCGCAGCTCTTGTCCGCCACGCGCACGCCCTCATGAAAGCGCGGCCCTGCCTCCTGCAGCACCACCTCGCGGCACACCCGCTCTACCACCGGCTCCACCGAATACCGCAGCGCCCGCAGCGTCTTCCGCGTCAACCCGCAGGCGCATGCCTTGTGCCTCGGAAACGTCCTGCGGTCGAGCATCAGCACACGCCTGCCGGCGCGCGCCAGGTCATAGGCCGCAGCACATCCGGCCGGTCCCGCCCCGGCGATCAGAACGTCATAGTCGAAGGGCATCTCTCTCAGTTTAGTGCGACCGCGGCCTCACCCACACTACGCAAACCCATTGCCTCGGCCAGCAGCGTGTAGCTCCGCTTCCTCGCCTCATGCGAATGCGTAATCGTGTTCACGATCAGCTCGCCGATCTCCAGCTCCCGCGCAATCCCCGCCAGCTCCTCCGCCACCCGCTCCGGCGTGCCGACAACATACCGCGGAAACTCCGCCTCCGGCTGGTCCAGCGCCCCAATGCTGTACGGCAGCAGCGGATTCGGCACCACCGCCCCGGCGGCCAGCTCCCGCAGCGCATCCTCGGGCGCAGCAACCGGCCGCCGATCGTCCATCCTGATCCTTCTCTGCAGCAGCCGCACCGACGCATGCAGAAACTCCGCCTCCTCCTGCGTCTTCGCGCAGATCGCCCCAATCGCAATCGTTGCCTCCGCCTCGCTCCTATCCGGCCCCGGCACAAAGTTCCGCTGATAATACTCGATCGCCTGCCGCGTTCCCTGCGCCGAAAAGAAGTGTGCAAACGCATACGGCAACCCTTCCCGCGCCGCCGTCACCGCCGACCACATGCTCGACCCCAGCAGCCACACATCCGGCGCTCCCTCGCTCGCCGGAGCCACCCTCAGCCGCGCAAACGCATGTCCTGCCGGAAACCGCTCCGCATACAGGAACGCCCGCAGCTCCGCCATCTGCTGCGGAAAGTCATCCACCATCGGCCCCTGCCGAATCCGCCGCAGCGCCTGCATCTCCAGCTGCCCACCGCCCGGCGCCCGCCCGATTCCTAGATCGATCCGCCCCGGAAACATCGCCTCCAGCGTGCGAAACACCTCCGCCACCTTGTACGGCGAATAGTGCGGCAGCATCACCCCGCCCGACCCCACACGAATCCGCCCCGTCGCGCCCGCCGCGCGCGCCACCAGGATCTCCGGCGCCGTACACGCCAGCAGATCCATCGCATGATGTTCCGAGTACCACAGCCGCGTGTACCCCAGCGCATCCACATGCCGCGCCAAATCCAGCGAGTTCGCCAGTGCCTGCCCCGGCGTCGAACCCGCAGGTACCGGCGCCTGGTCCAGTACCGACAGCCTGATCCCTCCGCTCATACGGATTGGATGTCGCCGCCCGTCCCCGCGCTCCACGCACGCAACATCCGCTATCCTCGCCTCAGTGACTCCTGTCTCCTCCCCGGCCCCGCTCCTCGCCGCGCGCGATCTCCGCATCGCCTTCTCCGGCCACGAAGCCGTTCACGGCATCTCCTTCGACATCGCGCCCGGTGAAACCCTCGGCCTCGTCGGTGAATCCGGTTCCGGCAAATCCGCCACCTCACTCGCGCTCCTCCGTCTCCTCCCGCCAACCGCCACCATCACCGGCACCCTCCAACTCGCCACCCAACCCGACAACAACCCAGAAGACCTCCTCACTCTCAGCGAAGCCCACATGCGCGCACACCGCGGCCGCTCGCTCGCCATGATCTTTCAGGAACCCATGACCGCGCTCAACCCGGTCATGCGCGTCGGCCGCCAGATCGCCGAAGCCGTTCTCGCTCACCACCCGCGCATCTCGAAATCAGAACTCAACCAGCGCGTCCTCGCTGCGCTCCATGAGGTTGCCCTCCCCGACCCTGAACGCCGCCTCCGCGACTACCCGCATCAGTTCTCCGGCGGCCAGCGCCAGCGCATCATGATCGCCATGGCCCTTATCAACCGCCCGCGCCTCCTCATCGCCGACGAGCCCACCACCGCACTCGACGTTACCGTGCAGGCGCAGATCATCGCGCTGCTCAAACGCCTCCGCGCCGAGCACGGTCTCTCCATGCTCTTCATCTCGCACGATCTCGCCGTCGTCGGCCAGATCGCCGACCGCATGCTCGTCATGCGTCACGGCCGCATCGTCGAGCAGGGCAAGACACAACAAGTCCTCACCGCACCAAAGCACGACTACACCCGCCAGCTCCTCGCCTCCGTCCCCTCCATGCGCACCCCACGGGACCAACCTTTAGCTACACTCTCCAAAGCCTGAACAATCCGCTCGTCCTGACTCCTCACCCCTAACCCCTGACTCCTTATGCGTGCCCTCGTCGTCTCCGACATCCACGGCAACCTGCAAGCTCTCGCAGCGGTCCTCGCCGCTGCGGGTACTTTCGACGAGCTCTGGAACCTCGGCGACATCGTCGGTTACGGCGCCAATCCCAACCAGGTCATCGACACCGTCCGCCCGCTTGCGCGCATCAACGTTCGCGGCAATCACGATCGCGTCTGCTGCGGCCTCACCAGCTCGCAGGGTTTCAATCCCATCGCCGCCGAAGCTGCCGCGTGGACACACCGCAACCTCACTCCCGCAAATCTCGAGTGGTTGCGCGCGATGCCGCAGGGTCCCGTCCGCGCCTCCGAACGCGCACTCTGCGCCCACGGATCGCCTCTCAACGAAGACCACTACATCATCTCCATGCGCGACGCCTGGTCGCCTCTCCAGCGCATGCCCGCCGAAATCACCTTCTTCGGCCACACCCACGTGCAGGGAGCCTTTTCGCAACACGCGCCCGAGTGGCAGGAGATCCGCCCCCTCTACAACACGGCGAACGATCCCGAGCAATTCACCATTGAGGTCGCCCTCGGCTCACGCCATCTCATCAACCCCGGCTCCGTCGGCCAGCCACGCGATGCCGACTGGCGCGCCGCCTACGCCATCTACGACACCGCCGACCAACAGGTCACCTTCTTCCGCATCCCCTACGACGTCGCCGCTGCCCAACAAGCCATCCGCAACGCACGCCTGCCCGAGCGTCTCGCCGCACGCCTCAGCACCGGAAGGTAAGGTACTAGGCACTAAGACAACTTCGGAACACACTGTTCACAACGCCCAGAAGTTATTGATGGTTATGCGCGCCGCAACTTCTTCTCAGCCGCGTGGCGTAAGTGGATAGCTGGCTCACCTTCAGCGGAGAAGCCGTCATGGAACGCGCTCGCCGGGGGCGCTAGGTTGAAGCTGCCGTTCGGAAACACAGCCTGTATCTCCAGCCGTCCGCCGAGTGCCTCAATGTACTTGGCGAGAGTGCTTAGCATGACGTCCGAACGCTGCTCGAGCGCAGCAACGCTGGGCTGCGAGATCTGCAATCTCTCCGCAAGCTCGACCTGAGTCATTTTCCGCGCCTTGCGAAGATCGCCGTAGCCCATACGCTCCGTTACGGCTCTCGCCAGAGCCTTACTCTCGGCACGGTGTTTCGGGGAAAGATGCTTCCCCGCAATATCCTCCCACTTGTGAGTAGCCATCGGCTCCGTCTCCCTCAACGGTTTTGGGGTTCATTCGCCCCGTAGGTATTCATCGAAAATTTTGTCTGCCAGCGTGATTGCCGGTTTATACCAGCTATTCCCTTGGCCAGTCTTTACGCCGCCGACGAGCAGCACGGCGTTCCGCGCGGGATCAAAGATGTACAAAACGCGGTAGTAATCTCCCGCGCTGGTTGTGCGGAGTTCGCGCATTCCGCCATGCCGCGAGCCCTTAATTTCGCTGCTATAGGGCGACCCGAGAGCGACGCCCTGCTCGGCCAGTAGGTCAACGACAAATCCGACCTTCCTTTGAGTGCGGGCAGGCAAGGACCAGAACCAATCGCGAAATTCGTCGGTACCGATAACCTCTGTCGCCATGTTTTACATATAGCTCGTGAGCTATATAAAGTAAAGTATATATTGCATTACCTTCGTTCCGTGGGTGGCAATTCGTGTGGCTGGCAGGACCTGTTAGGCACGTGGGCGGAGATCCCAAGTGCCACCAGCAATTCCCTAACTCCTCACTGCCGCTTCTAAAAATACTTCCCAATCGTGAACACAAACTTCCTGTCTCCGTTGAATCCAATCGCCGGCGCGAACGTCACCACGCCCAGCGGAGTCTCCGCCACGATCCCGAAATAAACATCCTCGCGCGTCACCGTCGCCTGGCCGGGTGCGCGCATCTGTCCCAGTTCAAGCGTTCCACCTACATAAATGTTTCCGCTGATCGGCGGTTTCAGCGCGTGAATGCGCCGCAGATATCCTGGCGTGGCCAGCCAGTAATCCGTTCCGCGCAGCTGATCGATCGACTGCGCCGCCAGCCGCAACGGCCCGCCCAGCGTGTACCGGAACGGCTCCGCAACGTCGTGATTGAACATCGACGCCCCCTCCAGCTTTCCGAGAAAAACATTCTTCCTGTCCCACGTGTGTGCGCCTTCAATCTGCGTGTAGAACTGCGGCGCGGAAGGACTGCCCGGCGTGTCGTAGAGATATCCGAAGCTGCTGGTGATCCGCAGGCCATAACGCGGCACCAGCGCGCGGTCCTGCGAGTCATACACGTATCGAATCCTCGCAGTCTGAGATTTCCCTGAGTAGTCCGGAAGATTGTCGGCGCCCGTTGTCACGTGCCACTGCACATTGTTGAACGTCCATCCCGCGCGCAGCTCCTGGGTCCTCGTGTCGGTCCATCCCACGTCGCCTCCGATTCCGCCAATCTGCGACTGCCTCTCGGAGATTCGAGTACTCGAATCGGGCGCAGCGTAGATGTAGAACGGCTGGCGCGTGAGATTCGCCCGCGGCGCCACAAACAATCCCGTCGGCCCGAACAGATGAAAGTATTCGCCCTCGACCTGCGTCAGAAATCCAAGATCCACCTTCCCGCGCAGCTCCGACCCATATCCGCCCAGATCCTGATACAGCAAAATGCTGTCGACCGTAGCGCGCGTCACACCGGCAGTCTGCGCCTCCACGTTGAAGCCCAGATCCAGGAAGGGAGGTCCGTTCTTCTTGTCTTCCACGTCAACCAGCAGAATCGGCCGGTCCGATTCCTTAGAGTCATAACCTACCGTGTAATCCGCGTTGTATCGGCCGTCGGCTCGGACGTCGGCCAGCAGCGCGCGCATCTTGTCGGGATTCACTGGTTGATTCACCAGCGGGTCGAATTTGCGGTGAACCGCCTCGGCCACCTCCGGAGTCGGCGCCTTCACCTTTACCCTCAGCACCGTGCCCACCGGCGGCCGCTCCTTGGCGCGGCGTTTGGCCATGTACGCTTCCCACTGGTCATTGGAAAGGGCATATTTCATTAGCTCAGCCTTGTGCGCCTCGGTCGCCGCGTATCCGCGCGCCGCGAGGTCCTCCGTCTTCGAGTAGTCCGTTGCCGTGAAGCCGCTGATGTCCGGCATGATGACCACGTTCGCCAGCTTGCGCTCGTGCTCCTCGTTCACCTCAATGCCCACCGCGAACGCACGCTGCAGCACGCCGATGATCGAATCCAGATCGCCCTTGCCCACCGGGCCCAGGGGCAGACTGAACGCGATGATCACGTCGGCCCTCATGTTCTTCACATCCGAGGTCGGCAGGTTGTCCAGGATCGCCCCATCCACAAATTCGTGCCCATTCATCTCAAACGGCTGAAACGCTCCCGGCAGCGCGGCCGAGGCCCGCACCGCATCCTGCAGAGACCCGCGCGAGAACACCACGCTCTTCGCCTGGGTCAGGTCTGTCGCCCGGCACCGGAAGGGAATCGGCAAACTGTTGAACTCGATCTGGTCGTTGTAGCGCATGAACTCGCGGTCCAGCAGCTCATTCAGTCCCACATCCGTCAACAGCGCGTTGCGCAGCGACACTCCATGCTTCAACCCGATCGAGATTCCATTTGGAATGTCCCGCGCATCCTCACGCCGGCGGAAGCTCTTCGCCGAGTACGTGGTTCCTATGCGAAAGATCCGGTTCACCTCCACCGGATTCAGCACGTCTTTCATCTGCTCCGGCGTCACACCGGTCGAGTACAGCGCGGCCAGGATCGAACCCATGCTCGTGCCCGCGATTACGTCCACCGGAATATGGTGCTCATCCAGCCACTGCAGCGCGCCGACCTCCGTGATCGCCAGCGCTGCTCCTCCGCCCAGAGCCAGGCCGATCACCGGGCGATTCGTCGGCAGATCTCTGGGCGCTGGCGCCGGGTCGAGCGGTCCCAGCCGCAATATCTTCCCGCTAGCCGACTCTTCCGCCGAACTCGCGGGCTTCGACTGCGAGGTGGTGTCCTGTCCGCTCTTCTGGGTCTCGCCCTGTTTTTGGGGCTGATTCTTCTGGCCCATTCCCGTTTGCGCCTCGGATGGCTTCTCCGATGACGGAGGTTCCCCTGAACCAGGTTGTGTCTTCTGGGCGACACAACGAGCCCCTCCGAGCGCAAAAATCAGTGCGCAAAAAACGCTCAAAAACGCTCCAAAATGCGTTAAAAACCACCTCTTTTGCAACATGATTTTTGAGCCTCACTCCCGAATCGCACACAGATTACGCCCAAAAACACGCCAACCCTGTTTCTGATTCAGAGCGATTAGACGCAAAACCGCCAGCGCCCGGATGGTTCAATTGCTTCTCTAACTCACGCGGAATCTGTAATTTCGCTGATGAGCTCAGCGGATGTATTCCTGGAACAACGCCGGAAACTGCCGCTCCAGCTCCGCAATCTTGGGAATGTCGCACACCTGAATGTACGGATTCTCCGGATTTTTCAGCGCATAATCCTGGTGATATTCCTCGCCGGCATAGAAATGTTCGAGGGGAGCGATTTCGGTAACTATAGGGCGCTGAAAGACTTGCGCGTGATCCAACTGCTTCACATAGGCCTGGGCGACGTCGCGCTGCTCGTCGTTCGTATAAAAGATCGCCGAGCGGTATTGCGTTCCGATGTCGTTCCCTTGGCGGTTTAGCTGCGTGGGGTCGTGAACCACTGAAAAGAAGACCTTTAGCAGCGTTCCGTAGCTGACTTTTTCGGGGTCATAGACGATCTCGAGCGCCTCGGCATGACCTGTGCGGCCCGAGCAAACTGTCCTGTAATCAGCGGTTTCCTTCGCGCCGCCAGTGTAGCCGGCAGTCGTCTTCTCGACGCCTTTGACGCGCTGGAAGACCGACTGCACACCCCAGAAGCATCCGCCGGCGAAGACCGCTGTTTCGCGCTGCCCAGCCTCCCATCCGCTCTCCGGCGCTACTATGTCGTTGATTGGAGCGGGGATAGGCTCCTTTGGAGTTCCAGCAAATGCCATACGCTCCTCCTCAATCCTGTCGGTCATTCGATGGCGCGCGCTTCAACTGCGATGCGAAGAGCGATGAACCATGCGAGTTAACACCGGCCTCAACTGCTACTTGAGCTGTTACTGAGCGGTCAACATGGGAGTGAACCACGGCAGTTAACAGCCGCCTCAAGCTGTACTTTAGCTTTTACCCGGCAGCCAATAGCAGACAGCTATCCCGGAGGCCAGTGCATGGCGCGGCCGCCCAACAGATGCAGGTGCAGGTGGTCGACGGTCTGGCCGCCATCCGGTCCGGTGTTGATGACGAGGCGGTAACCGCCATCCAGTTTCTTCGTGCGGGCGACCTCGCCGACCGCCCACAGCAGGTGGCCCAGCAGGTCGGTGTCGCCCGCGGCGGCCTCGGCATGGGAGCTGATGTGCTGCTTCGGGATCACCAGGACGTGCGTGGGGGCCTGCGGGTTGATGTCAGGGAAGGCAAGCACGCGGTCGTCCTCGTAGAGCCGCTCGACGGGAATGGCGCCGGAGGCGATTTTGCAGAAGAGGCAGTCCATGAGTTTAGACAGTAGAGGGTAGACCGTAGACAGTAAAGCGCGCGGCGCCGGACCGTTGCGCTGCCTTGCTCTCTACTGTCTACCCCTCTACTGTCTACTGTCTGCTTTGAAATATTTCGGTTGCATGCCTGCGGCCCAGGGGTCGTAGGCTTTGGCGAAGGCGGCGCGGCGGCCGGTGGCGGGGTGGTCGTAGGTCCAGAACTCGATGAAGCGGCTGGGATTGGGGTCGGAGAGGCCGGTTTCGCCGAGTACGTCGAAGGCGCCTTTGGCTGCAGACTGCGGGTCAGCCACGATGCCGTGGATTGCTTCCTGCCCGTAGACGTCGGCGGCGTGTTCAGTGGAACGGCTGATGGAGCTGGTGACGGGCTCGAGGAAGATGCTGAAGAGGCTGAAGGCGAGGAGGAGCACGGCGAGCGCGCCCCAGTCCTGCTGGCTGGGAATTCGCCACTTCGGACCGAACCGTGCAATCGCCCACTGAATGAAGTGAAAGCCAAGGAAGAGAAGGATGAAGCTGCCAACGAAGCTAATCATCAGCCCGCGGACGATGTGCTTGAGCACGTAGTGGCCGCTCTCGTGGCCGAAGATGAAGAGAATTTCGTCGGGCGTGGCTTTTGCGATGGACGTGTCCCACACGACGACGCGCTTGGTGTGGCCGAAGCCTTCGACGTCGGCGTTCAGTGTGGTCGTCTTCTCCGAGGCTTTCATCAGGAACATGCGCTCGGGCGGAATGTTCATGTGGCCTTTCTGGACGATCTGTTCAAGCGATGCGACCAGCGCGGGATTGCTCTTCGCCAGTGGTTCATAGTGGTTGAAGATCGGCTCGATGTACGGCATCGCGAAGATTCCGAAGATGGTGATGGGAATGGTGAACGCCCAGAAGAGCAGCCACCAGCGGCGCGGCAATTTGCGGATGACCCAGAAGAGCAACATGATCAGAAGGCCACCGATGATCCAGGACAGCAGAAAAGACTTGCCCTGATCGCCGAACCAGCTTGCCCAGCTCTGCACGGACAGGCCGTACTTGAGTCCCAAGTGGTGCGAGTACATGTCGAGTGGAAGTTCGAGCAGCGTGGTTACGACGAGAAAGAGCAGCAGGAATACATAGCCCTGCGCCCAACGGTTGCGGCTCAGGCCAACGGCGCGATCGCGCATCCACGCGATGACGCCGAGCCAAAGCAGCAGGATGATCTGCAGAATGCCCCAGATCTCGTCGGCGAAGTGCATGTTGAGGTGCACGCTGGCGAGGCGCTGGGCCTTCGCGAGCTTGTCCGGCGGAAGCGAGTAGTCGGGGAGATTGCCGTGCACGGGTGCGGCGGCGATCTCCTGCGCAGCGTAGGTGTTGGCGGCGTGTTCGGCCGCGGTCTCATGCGAGCAGCCTGCGAGCATGACGCAGAAGATTGCACAGAGTAGGGCTAAACAGCGCTTCGGCATTTGATTCCTTGTGGCGAACTTGATTCGCGGGTCCGGCTAAGGGTAAATGATGTGGGCCAAGCTTACCTCACGCTCTGAATCCCCTTTTCTGGCATTGCTTTACGGCACTGCTGAAGCCGTGCCATAAACGCGACGGGCGAGACCGTTCCAAGGCCGCTTTGTGCTCGCGGGAGCCTCTTGCCACGTCGAGTACACTTAACAGCACCTTAGCTTCAGATTGGTTTCCGTTGAACTCTGTTGCGCCGTACGTCCCGGTCTCTTCCAACGCAGTCCGCCCTGTTAAAAAGCTTCGCGGCTCCTCGGCAATCCTTGCGCTTCTGTTCGCCGCCTGTTCGGCATTCGCTGCCTCTTCGAGCGGGGTCAAGCTACCTGTGCGTGATCCCTCCGCGCCCGCGGCCGACCCGGTTTTGCTGGATTCAATGCAGGCCGAACTTTCTCGTGCGATGTCTGCGCTCGGCACTGGCGCTTCGGCGAATGCATCGGCGCCGGCGATCAAGCCATACTTTCTGAGCTACTCGGTTGCGGACGCCGAGAGCGTCACCATCACGGCGCAGTTTGGCGCGCTGATGAACTCGGCTTCGACCCACAATCGCATTGCCGATGTGCAGGTTCGGCTGGGAACACCGTCGCTCGACAACACGCACGGAGACCATCGCACGAGTGCGCTGACGACGATGCCGCTGCCGCTGACCGACAACCGTCCTGCGATCGAGCGTTCCCTGTGGTTTGCGACGAACCGCGGGTACGCGAAGGCGCTGGACGCGCTGGAGAAGGTGAAGACCGAGCAGCAGGTGCGTGCGAAAGAGGAAGACACCTCCGCGGATTTTTCATCGCAGAAGCCGATTGACGATGTGCTGGCCTCCGCGCCGCCCCTGGAAGTAGATCGCGCCGCGTGGGCTGATCGCCTGCGCGCGATCAGCGCGGTGTTTCGCAATCACCAGAACATTCTGTACGACAGGGTGATTCTGCAGGTGGCGCATGAGACTGACTACTTTGTTTCGAGCGAAGGGTCGCGCATCGCCGCACCTGCACAGGTCGCGCGATTGATCGTTCTGGCGCGCGCGCGGGCTGCGGATGGAATGGATTTGTTCCGGGCGGAGACGTTTGAGTCTGACGCAGACGGCAAGCTGCCCGACCAGGCGGCGTTGCTGGCGAAGACGGAGGCGATGGCGAAGAACCTCGACGACCTGCGCACAGCGCCGATCACGGAGCCTTACAACGGACCGGCGATTCTCTCCGGCCGCGCGGCTGCGGTGTTCTTTCATGAGGTGCTTGGGCACAGGCTGGAAGGGCAGCGGCAGCGCGGCGATGAAGAGGGTCAGACGTTTACGAAGATGCTGGGCAAGTCGATTCTGCCGAGCTTCCTCTCGGTTGCCGACGATCCGACGATGGCATCGCTGAATGGAAATGCGCTGAGCGGGCACTATCTGTTCGACGATGAAGGGCAGCCGGCCGAGCGTGTGGACCTGGTGGACAACGGCGTGCTGAAGGACTTTCTGATGTCGCGTGAACCGATTGCCAGTTTCGCGGAATCGAACGGCCACGGCCGCGCGCAGACGGGCAGAATGCCGACGGGACGTCAGGGGAATCTGATTGTTACGTCGACGAAGACGGTGCCGGAGTCAGAGCTGCGCGACATGCTGAAGGCCGAGGCGAAGAAGCAGGGCAAGGCTTATGGCTTGTTGTTCGAAGACATCAGCTCTGGATTTGCGGTGACGACACGGCGGTCGCCGCAGGCGTTCCAGGTTATTCCGCTGGTGGTATATCGCGTGTATGTGGACGGCCGTCCGGATGAACTGGTGCGCGGTGTGTCGATTGTGGGCACGCCGCTGGCTGCGTTGAGCAGGATCATCGCGACGGGCGACCGCCAGGACATCTTCAACGGCGAATGCGGCGCGGAGTCGGGAACGATTCCGGTGAGCGCGGTAGCGCCGGCGATGCTGGTCAGCGAGATCGAGACGCAGCGGCAGGCGCAGGGAACGGCAAGGCCTCCGATTCTTCCGCCCCCGCCCCTGGATGAGAAGCAGGATGAGAAGACGCCGGCAGCGGCGGCGCGGAAAGGCGGCAACTGATGCGCTGCACAAAGCTGCTGGCTACGGCTGCTATCTTCGGGACTGCTATTTCCGGGACTTCGATGTTTGCGCAACAGCAGCATCATGCTGCAACTGCCGCGAAGGCCAGCGCCGATTCGGATCCGCTGCTGAACGCGATGAAGCAGGAGCTGACGCGGGAGCAGCAATCGCTTGTGCTGCCAGGGATGCAGCGGCCATACTTCATGCAGTACCGGCTGGACGATGTTCACACCTACGAGGCGATTGCAAACTACGGCGCGCTGACTCGGGAGACGGAGAGTCACCAGCGTGCAGTGCGTGTGGAGGTCCGGGTCGGCGACTACACGACGGATTCGAGCTCCGCGCGGGGCGATGGGGCTGTGGAGCTGGCGCCCACGGACAATGATCCTAACGCGCTGCGGTTTGCCTTGTGGACTGCGACGGACGAGGCGTACAAGAGTGCTCTGCGTTTGTATGCGGCCAAGCAGGCGGCGCTGAAGCAGTATCAGACACCACCGACGGCGAATGATTTCTCGCCGGAGAAGCCGATTGCGCGGATTGAGCCCCTGCTCACGATGGATCTCGACCGGGCGGAGTGGAAGAAGCGCATTGTGGAGGCGAGCGCACTGTACGCGACGGATGCGGCCGTGAAGTCGTTTGCGGCGGACGTGCAGATGTCGAACGTGAATGTGTCGGCGATGGTCGTGAATCGGTATGTCGTGAACACGGACGGCACGATGCTGCGGCATGGTTATGCGGGCTATCAGGACATGGTCAACGTGGGCGGGCAGGCGGCGGACGGGATGCAGCTTGGCCGCGACAATGGGTCGACGTCAACGACAGCGGCGGGGCTCGAGAGCTGGCCGGCGATGCGCCAGCGCGTGATTAATAATCTGCAGACGTTCAACGATCTGCGCCATGCGCCGGTGGTCGAGGCTGAGGACTATCACGGACCCGTGCTCTTTACCGGCGATGCGGCGGCGGACGTGTTCAATCGGCTGTTCGTGCCGAATATTGAGGCCGATCGGCCGGACATGGGAACGACCGCACGCACGCGGGGAGCGTATCAGTCGAGCCTGCACAGCCTGGTGCTGCCGACGTACATCAACGTCGTTGACGATCCGACGGAGCGCACGTTTGAAGGGCAGTCGCTGCTGGGAGCGTACAACGTGGACGACGAGGGCACGCCCGCGGCTCCGTTGACGCTGGTGAAGGCCGGCGAGCTGGTGAACTATGACGTGGGGCGCGAGCCGGTGAAGGACTTTCCGGCTTCGAACGGACATGGGCGAGCGCTTCTGGCGCAGTCGGCGCGGTCGCGCGCGGGAGTGGTGATTGTGAAGTCGACGCAGAACCTTACCGCGGAGCAGATGCGCGCGAAGCTGCTCGCACTGGCGAAGGAGAAGAACCAGCCGGTGTATGAGGTCGAGACGCTGGGCGGCGGCGAGCTGATGCCGCGTCTGCTGTATCGGATTTCGCTGGACGGCAAGCGGACACTCGTTCGCGGCGCGACGTTCGATGACCTGGATCAGCGTGCGCTGCGCGCGGACATCATCGCTGCCGGCGGAAAGCCGTGGGTGGCGCAGACGTTCGCGCCGGTTCCGGAGACGACCATCGTTCCGTCGATTCTGTTCGACGACATCACGGTGAAGCGGGCAAGCCAGGAGCAGCAGAAGCTCCCGTATTACGCGCCTCCGTCACTTAATTAAACCAGGCTCCTGAACCGTCAGCGGGATGACGGGCACAGGAGATTCGCGTGCTGATGAGGCGTGTCGCCGCGGTCGCGGCCACCGTTTTTTGTGTGACTCCAATCGCTTTCGCGCAGCAGGCGGTCCGGCGCCGTCGGTCCAGCCGCTTCAGCAGATGCCATAATCTCCGTCGCTCGACCTGACGAGCATGGACCGCTGCGTTGATCCGTACGTGGACTTTTATAAGTTCACCTGCGCCGGGTGGATGAAGCACAATCCCATTCGTCCCTGCCAGGCGGCGTGGGACGTCTACGCGAAGCTGGCCAAATGAGAACCAGCAGTTTCTGTGGGGCATTCTCAAGGCGGATGCGAAGCCCGACTGACGAGCGGGGAGTCTGCCGCGGATCTGGGTGGAACCCTGCTCGCTTATATTGCACGACGAGACAGAGAAAGCCCGGACAGGGGATTGTCTGTCCGGGCTTGGTACATCTGGGAGGCGTTTGCCCCACCAAGGGAAGAGAGTTACGACTTGCTCATGCGGCGGCGCAGCATGCCCGCGGCACCAATCAGGCCAGATCCGAGAAGGATGAAGCTGCTGGGCTCGGGTGTGGCTGAGCCAACGAAGGGCAGATTGCCATTCAGTTGGGCGGGTGCTCCAGAAACCTCTGCATAATCAAGGATGAAGCTATAGGTCCCGGCGGTGGCATTGCAGCCGCTGGCGCAGACCGTGAAGGACGTAGGAGTGGCGGCGGTCGGGTTCGGTGCGTTGATGACGGCCGTGCCGTTCAGGTATAGAACCATGCCGTCGTCGTGTTCGTAGGTGTACGTGCCATCGGTCAGGGTTGTTGTTCCGGTGAACTGGAATAGATCGTTGTTGATGCCGCCGTCGCTGCCCGTCAGGTACGCCACGGTGTCGCCATTGCTGCCATGGGCGCCTGCCGCGGACGTGCTCAGAAAGCTGGTCAAGCTGGCGTCGTTGCCACTGTAAAAGTTCAGGATGGCAGTCGGGTCAGCATTGGTGACGGTGAGTGTGTCGGTTGGCGTAGTGCCGTAGATCCCCAAATTGCCGGCGGCGTTGTTGGTTGGAACGCTGGTGGTCGTCCCGTTGACCCAAACGCTGACGCCGAGCGTGTCAGCCTTTGCAGAAGTGGCGACGAAGAGCCCGATTGCTGCGAAGGCAACCGGGAGTAAACGCAGATTCAATTTCATCGAATATGCCTCGAGGTGGGATTCAGTTTGGTTGTTTGGCAAACCTGAGCTCAGTAAAGGCACTTAATGGGCCAGATAAGGTTGCCTGGCCCAACGCGAAATTCTCCGATTTCTTCCCATTTTTCCTCAGCTATCGTGAGGGGACATTCTCTAAGAGTTAGGAAACATGCAAGTCCTTGCACGGCAAATTGGTAATTTCATTCGTCAAGGGCGCCGGATGGACCGTGCGGGAAGGTTGTGCGATATGACAGTTGCAGTCCCCGGATCCGGGTCTTTCAGCAAGGCACCGCGCAGGGGTTTCGAAGGTGCAAATCGCTGCCGTTTCTTCGCCTTTGGAAGTGCTTCTGGATGTGCTTCCAGAGGTGCGTCCGGAGCCACCGGATGCGGGGTTCGGCATGGTATACTTTCAGTACGGGAGAGAATACGAAAATCCCTGTATTCACAGGGGTTTGCGCGTGTTCGAAGCGCCTCCGCTCCCGGCCTGACTGGAGCCTTACTGCGTGCCTGAAAACGTTGCCCCCGCGACCTCTTCGACGACCCCTCCGCCCCCTACCGGGAACTACACGGGCGAAAACATCACGGTGCTCGAAGGCCTGACGGCTGTCCGGCTTCGCCCAGCGATGTACATCGGCTCCACGGGCGACATGGGCCTGCATCACCTGGTGTATGAGGTGGTCGATAATTCGGTGGACGAAGCGCTGGCCGGCTACGCCACGCGGATCGACTGCACCATTCACGCCGACAACTCGATCACGGTGGTCGACGACGGCCGCGGCATCCCGGTCGACAACAAGACGCTGCCCACCGGCGAGACGATGCCCGCGGTGCAGGTCGTGCTCACCAAGCTGCACGCCGGCGGAAAGTTCGACGCGAGCAACTACAAGGTCTCGGGCGGCCTGCATGGCGTTGGCGTCTCGTGCGTCAACGCGCTAAGCGAAGAGTTCGACGTGGAGATCTGGCGCGACGGCCACGCCTGGGAGCAGGACTACTCGAAGGGCGAGCCCATCAGCGAACTGCGCAAGATGGGGACAACGAAGCGCCTCGGCACCAAGGTTCACTTTCTGCCCGACCGCTCGATCTTCACGGTCACGGAGTACAACTACGACACGCTGGCACAGCGCCTGCGCCAGCTCGCGTTCCTGAACAAGGGCATCGAGATCACGCTGACCGATGAGCGCACGACGGATGCGAAGACCGGTGAGTTCAAGGCACAGAGTTTCAAGTACAACGACGGCATCGCCGGCTTTATCAAGCACCTCAACAAGGGCAAGCAGGTGCTTCACGACAAGCCCATCTACATGGAAGCCGAGGTCGGCTCGCTGGTGATGGAGATTGCGCTGCAGTACAACGACTCCTACTCGGAGACGGTCTTTTCGTTCGCGAACAACATCAACACGGTCGACGGCGGAACACATCTTTCCGGGTTCAGGACATCCCTGACCCGCACGATCAACGCGATCGGCCAATCCATGGGCCTCTTCAAGGACGTGAAGGAGAACCTTTCGGGCGACGACGTTCGCGAAGGCCTGGTCGCGGTGGTCAGCGTGAAGCTGCCGCAGCCGCAGTTCGAAGGCCAGACCAAGGGCAAGCTGAACTCCGACGTTGCGGGCCAGGTGCAGGCGTTCGTCAATGAGCGGCTCGGAGCGTTCCTCGAGCAGAATCCTCCCGTAGCCCGCAAGATTATCTCCAAGGCGATCGATGCCGCCCGCGCCCGCGAGGCTGCGCGCAAGGCCCGCGATCTCACTCGCCGCAAAGGCGCGCTCGATGGCGGTGGACTGCCGGGCAAGCTCGCTGACTGCTCCGAGCGCCGTCCCGAGATGTGCGAGCTCTATCTGGTGGAGGGTGAGTCGGCCGGCGGCACGGCGAAGCAGGGCCGCGACCGCAAATTCCAGGCGATCCTTCCGCTCAAGGGCAAGATCCTCAACGTAGAGAAGGCGCGCTACGACAAGATGCTGGGCCACGAAGAAATCCGCGCGATGATCACCGCGCTCGGCACAGGCATCGGCAAGGACGACTTCGACATCGCGAAGCTGCGCTACGGCAAAACGATCCTGATGACCGACGCCGACGTCGACGGATCGCACATCCGCACGCTCCTGCTCACCTTCTTCTTCCGCCACATGGGCGAGCTCATCAAGCGCGGCAACGTTTATATCGCGCAGCCGCCGCTCTATCGCATCAAGAAGGGGAAGTTCGAGCAATACATCAAGGACGACCGCGAATACGTGACTGTGATGATCAAGCGTGCGGCCGATGGCATGGTGATTCGCTACGGCGATAACGGCGCAAAGCTTGAGGGCAAGGAGCTGACGAAGTACATGTCGCAGCTCAATGACTATCTCGGCCACTTCGAGAAGGTCTCGAAGAAGCTGCGCAACGAGGAGGTTGTGCAGGGCTTTGCCGAGATCTTCGCGAACGAGGGCAAGGACGCCGCGCGGCGCGCAGACTTTGAATCGCCTGACAAGCTGAAGAGGATGCGCGCGAAGCTGCAGGAGCTCGCGAAGCCTCACCAGTTCAAGGCCGTCTCCGACGTGGAGAAGGACCCCGAGCACAACCTGTACTTCGTCTCCTTCACGGACGCGCAAGGCGCCACGCGCGCCATCGACTGGACGCTTGCGGCCGCACCGGAGTCGCGCCAGCTCCTGGCCAAGCAGGCGCAACTTGGCGACGCGCTGCACGGGCCGTTCCTCATCGAGTACGCAAGCAAGGATGCAAAGAGCGACGGCAAGACTGCTGCACCGTCGCAGTCGGAGCTCGACGAGGCTGATGAGGTTGAGCAGGAAGAGGGCGTGAACGAGACCATCGCAGCCGCTCCGGGCACCAAGGACGAGGCCAAGCCAGGCAAGCGTAACTCAAAAGTTGCGCAGGATCCGGTGGAGAAGAAGTCGCCCCGCGAAGTCTTTGAGTACGTCATCGAGCAGGGGCGCAAGGAGTATCAGGTGCAGCGCTACAAGGGCCTCGGCGAGATGACCGCACCACAGCTCTGGGAGACCACGATGGACCCGGCTCGCCGCACGCTTCTTCAGGTAAGACTCGAGGACATCGCCGCCACCGAAGAGATCTTCACCACGCTGATGGGTGAAGACGTCGAAGCCCGTCGCAAGTTCATCGAAGAGAACGCGCTCGATGTGAAGAACCTCGACATCTAAGCAGTCGTTCAAACTGCAGCATGCCCGGCGTTTTCGCAAGACGCGCCGGGCTTCACTTTTTCCTGCGGCCAACACGCACCTGCGCGATGGACGCCTCCGCACTGAATCTTGATGCGTCTAAACACCTGATGAATTTTCGCAAGCCCTCTGTGTCTCTAAGCTCTCTGCTCGTCGCTTCATTAGCCGTTCTGCTGCTGTCGCCGATTTTGTCGGCCCAGACAGGAGCGAAGGCAGCCGCGCCGCAGCACGCTGGGTCGTCTGCATCCAGCACACCCGGCGCGACCTTTTCTCCACCGCCGGCAGCTGCGCCACAGCCCGCGCAGGAGGCTGGCAGGGATGTGCCGCGCTCGTCGCATGCTGCACCGGCGCTCACGCTCGAACAGCAGATTGAGAAGCTGCCGCCGATGACCGTCGCGAAGATTCACGCGAAGGTGCAAGGCCAGAACATCCTTCAGCACCTGAACGAGATTCTGCGTTTCTACCGCGCGGCTACCACCAAGATTCAGAAAGCCGGTGAGCCAAGCGACATTCTGTACGCCGAGCAATCAAAGGCTCAGGCGACGCAGATCGCGCAGCTCGCCTTCCAGTCCGCGCGCAATGAGGCAGCGCTGCTCACGCGGGTGAACGCGTCGCCGAACGGAACAGCGGCACAGGGCAACACGGCCTCTCAGCCCCAGGCTCAGCGGATCGCCGCTGCGCGCGCTCGCATTGCAAATCAGATAACCGCGCTGCAGGCCACCGACGCCCTCAACGATGCAGCCATCGCCCACTCCAACGCGAAGACGCGTCCTGCGCTGCTGCAAAGACAGGAGCAGATTGACGGAGAGTTTAAGTTCCTGCAGGCCACGCTGGACGCATTGAACCGCATCGCGAACCTCAACGAGGCGCAAGGGCGTGAGGGCCTCCCCGGTCAGATCGATCGCCTCTCAAGCTCTGCTCCGGAGCTCACTTCCGGTACCGGGAAATCGATCACCGCACCGCCGCTCGAGACCGTCGCGGACGCGCAGCACGCTGGCCTGGTCACTCAAGCTTCCGTGCTCTTTGATCTGCTCTCCGCGCGGCGGTCCATCGACCAGCAGATCGCCGCAACCGACCGGCTGCGCGACCAGGCGAACGATTTGCGCGCACCGTTCGTCAACGTGCTGCGCAATTTGATCAATCAGGGCGAGACTCTCAGCCAGCAGACCGTGAATCTGCAGGCCACGCCGACTACCGATCAGCAGGACATCCTCGCCACGCGCAAACAGTTCGACCAGCTTACGTCGACATTCCGTGTGCTCTCCGACGCGATGCTTCCGCTAACCCAGGAGGTCACGGTCCTCGAGCAAGAACGCGGCACCCTGACGAGCTGGAGCATCGCAACCGACGCGGAGTACAAATCGATTCTGCGATCGCTGCTTATCCGAGCCGCGTTCATCGCGGGTGCTCTGCTGCTGCTATTCGTTGCCAGCCAGGTCTGGGGCCGTGCCACGGTGCGCTATGTGTCGGATCTGCGGCGGCGCCGTCAGCTCTTACTCGTTCGCCGCATCGTGATCGGCTTCGTCGGCGGCCTGATTGTAATCTTCGGCTTCGTCACGCAGTTCAGCTCGCTGGCCACGTTCGCAGGATTCATCTCTGCGGGGATTGCGGTCGGCCTCCAAACCATTCTTCTCTCCGTCGCCGCATACTTCTTCATCGTCGGCCGCTATGGCGTGCGCGTTGGTGATCGCATCACTGTGGCGAATGTGACAGGTACGGTGATTGAAGTCGGCATCGCGCGCTTCTACATGATGGAGCTCGTCGGCTCCGGGACCGAGCTGCACTCCACCGGCCGCGTGGCCGTGTTCGCCAACTCAGTGCTCTTTCAAACCGGCACGCCCCTTTACAAGCAGCTTCCCGGCACCGAGTACGCATGGCATGAACTCGTCGCAAAGCTCAACCCTGAGGCCGACACAGAGGCCGTCAGCAAGGCGCTCTGCGGCATCATCGAAGAGGTCTACGAGACTTACAAGGGCGCGATTGAATCGCAACAACACCAGATCGAGAACTGGATGGGTGCGCCGGTGGATCGGCCGGGCGTCGACTCGCATCTGCGCATGGCCGACGGCAGCCTTCAGGTCGCCATCCTGTTCCCGGTACAGATCCACGGTGCCGCGAAGGCAGACGCCGCAATTGCCTCCGCGATTCTCAAAGGCATGCAGGCCGAAGGTCCACTGAAGCAAGGACTCGCTTCGGTGCCGACGATCAAAGCCGCGATCAAGTCATAGCTGAGAAGCGCAGCACTCGTAAGAACATCGTTGACATTAACAATGCTTAGTGCCTACATTGTAGGCATGGGCGAGCTCCTCGGCACTTTCGAGCAGATCGTTCTTCTTGCTGTGATTCGGCAGGGAGACGACGCCTACGGCCGCGCGATCCTGCGAGAGATAGAGCAGGCGTGCTCAGGCTCGCGAACGATCGCCGCGGGTGCGGTCTACGCCACGCTCGACCGGCTCGAAGCCAAGGGCCTTCTTGTTTCGAAGCTGCGCGCCGGAACTCCGGAGCGAGGCGGGCGCAAGCGGCGGTTTTATCGCGTCACCGCGGGCGGCTCGCGTGCTCTCGCAGAAGCCCGGTGCACTCTCGAATCTCTCTGGAATTCAATCCGCTGGCCCATCGAGGTGCGTTCATGAAACGGTCTGCGCCACCCGCATTGCTTCAGCACGTTTTACTTGCTCTGCTCTCTCCGCGCGATCAGGAGACTGTCGCCGGCGATCTGCTCGAGGCGTACGCAGAGCGGCGCGGCCGCGATGGCGCATTACGTGCGAACGCCTGGCTCGCGCTGCAGACCGCGAGCTTCGCTCCACGCGCGGCGATGACGGCCTACGGCGAAGCGCCTGGGCTGACCGGACTCTGCTGCTTTACGGCAGCCTGCGGTTGCTGGCTCGGCACGATGGATATTCTGCTGCACCATCACAATCTGCTGTACCACGAGTCGATCGCCGGCCTCATCGTGGGCCAGGCGCTGCTCACACTCGTCATGCTGCCGCTCAGGCGCAGCGCCTTGTTGCGCTGGGCCGCGGCGCTTGGCGCCGTTGCCATCCTGTGGCTGGGCGGAAGCGCACTTGTATCGATGTTGCGCGGGAATCACTCCTGGGAAGGCTACATCCTCATCATTGCCGCTCTGCTCGTCGTTCAGGCCGCGCTGACGTGGCGTGCGCTGCTGCGAAGACAGTTGGCGAGCGCCTGAAGAATCTCACCGCGACAATTTGCTTCGCGCATCCAATACCATCATCGTATGGCTGCCCATCAGAAGCGCGCACTCGTCACAGGAGGCGCCGGCCTCATCGGTTCGCACATCGTTGACCTGCTCATTCGTGAAGGCTGGCGCGTTCGCGTGCTCGACAACCTCGAGCCCAACACGCACAAGTTCGGCAAGCCTGCCTGGATCAACCCCGCGGCCGAATTTGTGCACGGCAATGTGCAGGACGCCGCAACGATGCTTGCCGCGCTTGAGGACGTCGATGTCGTCTTCCACGAAGCAGCCTACGGCGGCTACATGCCGGAGATGGCGAAGTACGTTCTTGTGAACAGCTTCGGCACGGCGCAGATGCTCGAGCTCATCCGCGATCACAAGCTGCCGATCAGGAAGGTCGTCGTTGCCAGCTCACAGGCCGTCTACTCCGAAGGCGCCGCGCTCTGTCCCGCACACGGTCAGGTTAATCCGTCACTCAGACCTGTCGACCAACTCCGCCGCGGTGACTTCGATGTGCATTGTCCTCTTTGCAACGAGCCCACCACATCCATTCCCACGCCGGAGTCTACGCCAGGTGGTGGCGAGACGGTCTACGCGCTCACAAAGGTTGATCAGGAGCGCCTCGTTCTTCTGTGGGGCAAGCAGACTGGCATACCCAGCGTGGCGCTGCGTTACTCGTGCACCTACGGCCCGCGCCAGTCGTTGTTCAATCCGTACACCGGCGTCATTGCGATTTTCTGCACGCGCCTGTTGAACAACCAGCCACCGATCCTCTATGAAGACGGCAACCAGACGCGCGACCTCTGCTTCGTCGAAGACATCGCGCGCGCGAACCTGCTCGCTGCTGAAAGCGACAAACTCGACGGCCTGCCGGTGAATGTCGGCAGTGGGCGCGCAACCTCCGTACGCGAGCTGGCGCGGATCATCGCCGACCAGCTCAACATCCGGATCGAGCCGCTCGCGCGCGGAGAGTTCCGTCCCGGCGAGATTCGCTCGCTCATCTCCGACATAACGCGCGCGCGAACCATGGGCTACGATCCGTCCGTCACCATTGAGCAGGGAATCGCGCGGTATATCGGCTGGATCCGAACGCAAGGTGCGATCAAAGACTATTTCGCCGAGATCGAAGCCGGCCTGCGCGCCAAAGGCATCGTGCAGAGCGTCGGCTCCTGACGATGCGGCCGGGGTCGCCGGAGGAACTGTAATGGTTTTTCGATTGCTACGTCTTCATCGTGACTATCAATTGTGATGGTCCAGAAAGGAGCTTCTCTGTGAAAACCAGTATTCTCTGTTGCCCCTGCTGCCCGGAGTGCGATTGTCCGGACTGCCCGCATCCCGGCTGTCCCTGCTGCTAGAGCCAAACCGCGGGGCGGTTCGCCGCCTCGCGAGAACCTTCCTCATGAGCACTTCTTCACTCCAGAACCTGATCGAGCAACGCGCCAGCTTCCTCGCGTTTGTAAACCGCCGAGTCCGCGATCCGGAGCTCGCCGAGGACATTCTGCAAGCCGCTTATGTTCGTGCTCTTGAGACGTCAGCAAAAGTGCGTGACGATAGCTCTGTGGTCGCGTGGTTTTATGCCATCCTGCGCAACGCTGTGGTCGATCACTTCCGCCGGCGCACTTCCGAGAGCGGCGCATATACGCGCTGGGCTCAGGAACTCGTCTCGCAAAGCGACACCGCAACGGAGCCCTCTACCCGCGACTTCGTGTGCGGATGCATCGAGCACGTTCTGCCTCTGCTGCGTCCTGCCTACGCAGAGTTATTGCGTGAGGTCGACCTGAACGAGATGCCGCTCGCCAACTTCGCCAAACGCCACCACGTCACCGTGGGGAACGCCGCCGTGCGGGCCCACCGCGCACGTACCGCGCTCCGCAAACAGCTTGCGCTGACGTGCGGCGTATGTTCCATCCACGCTTGTCTGGACTGCAACTGCAAGCAGGATCGCTGACCCGGCCGCGACGTCACAGGCGTCCGGGCGAGCTATTATTCCGAAATGGCTGATCACGACATTGCCGCCGACTTCCTCGCCTTCTCCTCAACGAAGATGCAGTCGCTTCAGAGCGACATCGCCAGTTGCCTCGGCAAGCTCACCGAGCAGCAGATCTGGCAGCGCGGCGGCCCGCACGAGAACTCCATCGGCAACCTGCTGCTGCATCTCGAAGGCAACATGCGCCAGTGGATTCTGCACGGCATCGGCGGCCAGCCGGACGTCCGCCGCCGCGACGACGAATTCACTCTCACGCCTTCGATCGATTCCAGGACAGCCTTCGCAAACTTCACCACAACGCTCGATGAAGCGCGCCAGATCGTCGCCACGCTGCCGCACGAACGCCTCTCCGAGATCATCGACCCTCAGCCCAACGGCACCTGGCGTCACACGCCGATTCTCGATGCCATCTACAAGGTCGTCAGCCATCTCGACTATCACACTGGCCAGATCGTTCTGCTCACCAAGCAGATGTACGGCGCGGATCTCGACCTATCGATGCCGCGTAAACGGTAAGCCGCTCAATCGCGCTGAACTGCGGTAAAATCAAGCATGGGCGCGCGTTCCCCCACGCGCGAACCCATCCTTCTGAGAGCCAATCCCTCGTGAACAAAAAGCAGTCCGCCGTGATTCTCGGCGCCCAGTGGGGCGACGAAGGCAAAGGCAAGATCGTCGACGTCCTCAGCGAGAAGTTCGACATCGTCGCCCGTTACGCCGGCGGTCACAACGCCGGCCACACCGTCATCATCGGCGGCCAGAAGTTCGTGCTGCAGCTCATCCCGTGCGGCGTTCTGCGCCCCGGTTGTAAGGGCGTCATCGGCAACGGCGTTGTGCTGGACCCCGCGGCCTTTCTCGCGGAGGTCAAGAAGCTCAAGGACGCAGGCCTTCCCGCCTACCGTCCCGAGGAGAAGCAGCTCTTCGTCTCCAACCGCGCCCAGGTCATCCTCCCGTACCACCGCATGATCGAGCTAGCCGCCGAAACGGCGCCCGGCCGCCAGACCATTGGCACCACGCGCCGCGGCATCGGCCCCGCGTATGAGGACAAGATCCACCGCAACGGCCTGCGCGTCGCCGACCTGCTGAACTCCTCGCTGCTGCGCACGCACATCAACAACGCCTGCCATGAGAAGAACACCATCGCGCACGCGCTCTTCGGCACCGAGCCCCTCGATCCCAAGCAGATGTACGAGGACTACGCGCGCCTCGCCGAGCAGATCGCGCCGTTCGTCACCGACACCGCCGTCCTGCTGAATAAGGCGATCGACGAAGGCCAGAACGTCATGTTCGAGGGCGCGCAGGGAGCGCTGCTCGACATCGACCACGGGACCTATCCGTTCGTCACCAGCTCCAACTGCACCGCCGGCGGCGCCGTCACCGGCACCGGCGTCGGCCCCACGCGCATCGGCACGGTCATCGGCGTCACCAAGGCCTACGTCACGCGCGTTGGCGAAGGCCCGTTTCCGACAGAGATCTCCGACAGCCACGGCGAGCTGCTGCGCGCGCGCGGCCAGGAGTACGGTGCCGTCACCGGCCGCCCGCGCCGCACCGGCTGGCTCGACCTCCCGCTGCTCCGCTATTCCAACATGATCAACTCCACCGAGTGGCTCGTCGTCACCAAGATGGACGTCATGGACGAGTGTGCCGAAATCCCCGTCTGCACGCATTACAAAATAGACGGCAAGATCACGGACGTTATCCCCGCCGACATCCGCGGCTTTAAGTCCATCCAGCCGATCTACACCACGCTGCCCGGATGGAAGTCCTCCACCGCCGGTGTCACGGAGTACGGCAAGCTGCCCAAGGCCGCGCAGGACTATCTGCAGTTCATCGCGAAAGAAACGAACGCCCGCATCGGCATGATCTCCACCGGCCCCGACCGCGCCGAGACCATGATGGTCAACGGCTTCGAAGAGGCGTTAGGGTAGCTGCCAGAGATCAGAAACCAGAGATTGTCGATGCTCAGCCCTCCACGTTCTCGGCGTACACTTCTGTTCTCTGATTTCTGATCTCTGTTCTCTCCGGACTCCCATGATCTCCTTCACCGTCCGCATGTCCTTCCGCTCCGAAGACCGCGACGAGATCGCCACGATTCTTCGCGAGCTCACCGCCGCCTCGCGTGCCGAACCGGGCTGCGTCAGCTACATTGCTCACCGGGTTGAGTCCGATCCCGACACAATCGTGATCTACGAGCAGTACCGCGATCAGGCCGCGCTCGATGCGCATCGCACCTCGCCGCATTTTGCCATGTATGCGATCGGCGGCCTCTACCAGCGCATGCTGATCCGCTCGCTGGAGATGCTCGACGCTCTCGCCTGAGTTTGCGCTCGTCAGGCAAATGTCACCCGCTCACCCCGCCGGCGATTCGCTGTCATCTCATTGTCATTCGATAGATACGGCTGAACAGCCGTGCAGCCAAACACCCCGGGCCGCACGTCCAACTCGTGTACCTCTCGTGAGGGGACGGATACCACCAACGGTCTTTGACTCGCCCCTCGGATCGTTCTACTATCCGGTACGCAAATGCGCTTCGTAGCTCGACCAATGCGCGCTCTATTGCTCGGCTGGAGCTTTGCCCTCGTCTCGCTGCCGCTCCACGCCGTCCCGCACCGTGGGTCGCACACCCTGCGCGACCAGATCGAAACGCTGGAAAGGCAGTGGAAGAGCGCGATTTTGTCTAACGACATCGACGCGATGGACCACCTGCTGTCGGACGACTATCTCGGCATCACGGCCAGCGGGCAGGTCGTCACCAAGCCGCAGCAGCTTGATCGCATGCGAACCCACAACTTCGCGATCAGCACTCTGGATGTGTCTGATGTCAAGATCAAGCTGATCAGCCAGCACGCCGCCATCGTCACCTCGCTCGCGCAGGTGGAGGGCACCAACGAGGGCAGGCCGATCCATGGCAGCTTCCGTTACATGCGCGCCTATCAGCGCATCTCCGGCACGAACACCTGGAAGATCACCAGTTTTGAAGCGACGCGTGTGCCAAAGCACCTGGTGCAGGCTGACAACCAGGCCCTGCAGCAGCACTGAACCGCACACGCGTGCCTCGCGTTTGTTTATCCTTGTCAGAACACTTGCTTAGAAAAGTGCGGTCTCAGGCAACTTGCGCCTGAGACTTGGCCGCCACAGATCGAGGCAGTACCTTGCGTGCTCCCGCCGTCACGTTCAATCCCATCACTCGCCGCATCAGGGAGCGTGTTCCGCCGGTCAGTTGTGCGTCTTCAGGTTCGCGAAGAGCCATCGGCCTCCTCGCGGTATACAGTGTCCCGGTTTCCTGTGCCCCGTCTTGAGGTTGATGAAGAGGATCGGCCTTCGCGGAGGCGGTCCACGCCACCCCGCCATGTACTACCCGCTTCCAGCCAATTGCTTCGCGCGAAACCTCGCGCACAGGGAATTCGTTAGGCGTAGATCCAACGAGCGACTTCTCAACCCTCATTGGCTCTCCTTAGGGGACTTGGAGAAACCCCTGCACCATAAGATGGGGCTGGTTACTTAAGGGTTGTTCCTTATTTTTAGTTCGGTTGCCGAATTGCTCACGGTTATTCCACATTGCTCCCGAGAGCTTTGCACAAGCAATGCACAGGCCGCCCGGGTGCCTGCTCAGCCGATCTTGTCGGCGTCGCTCGCGCGGTCTTTTCCGTCCGCCGCGAGCGCCTGCCGCAGTCGCCGCCAGCTCTCCGCCAGCATCTCCGGCAGCACCCGTGTCTCGCCCACCACGGTCATGAAGTTCGTGTCCCCTTTCCACCGCGGAACTGCATGCAGATGCAGGTGATCGGCAATTCCCGCACCCGCCGACTCGCCCAGGTTCAACCCCATGTTCAGGCCGTCCGGCCCATAGACCGCCCGCAAGGCCCGCTCGGCTCGGCGTGCGCCCACCATCAGCTCCAGCGCGTCCTGTTCCGGCAGCTCGCTCAGGCTGGATTCATGCCTGTACGGAACCACCATCAGGTGGCCGTTGTTGTACGGAAAGGCGTTCAGCATCATGAAAATCCGTTCACCGCGCTCCAGGATTCCGCTCGCTTTCTCCGCTTCCTCACCGGACATCCCGTGCTCGATCGCATAATCCGTCGCGGCCAGGAGGTTACAAAAGACACACCCGTGATCTCCCGGCCAGCCAGCCAGCGCCTCCGGCACACTGCGGCGCGCGCCGGCGGGCTTCTCCGTCACATACGCGTATCGCCACGGCGTCCACAGCTGATCCATTGCCCGAGTATAGGTGCACGAGTACCAGTGCGCGGCTTATGTCGGCCGCCTGACCGTTCGCTTTCCTCAACATTCCCAAGCACAATCCACCGCTTCTTTCGTCTCACGACGTTTGACCGGTTACCTTTGCGCTGCTACACTTGATATTGCGCCGCTGCGTGCGGGATCCAGTCGCAGCCGGTCGTTTTGATCACACTCCCGCCGAAATCCTCGAGCAGTGTCTTTCACAGGCCGCAACGCGGGCGATGCCCCGTTGCCCCCGGGAAAAAGATGCAACTTGAATCGGACCCGAGTCGTATCGAACAGTATCCACTGGATCCGGAGCAAGTTTGAATGGCCGACCACGACCAGAATCCAGTCAAAACCGAGAGCACAGCCCTGAACACCACACTCGAATCAACCACGCCCGAAGATGTGACGACCACCGAGACAACGCCGACCGAAGTCTCCAACAGCCCCCAGACCGTTGAGGCCACGCCTCAGGCGACGAATCACGCCGCCGAGGCAGTTTCGCCCCAGCCGCCTGCTGCAGCACCCGCCTTGCATGACGAGCCCGAGTACTCTGACGAAGACTTCGCCAAGGCACTCGAGAGCTTCGACCGCGAGCAGGCTGCAGAGAAGGACGCCGCCCAGTCCCTGACCGCCGAAGAGGCGATCGTGACCGGAACCGTCGTCAAGATCACCGACAAGCACGTCGTCGTTGATATCGGTCTGAAGTCTGAAGGTCTCATTCCTCTCGAGCAGGTCACCGACCACACCGGTACGCCCAAGTTCAATGTGGGCGACACCGTTGAAGTCGTCGTTGAGCGCGAGGAGCACGAAGGCGGCTACCTCGTCAGCTACGAGAAGGCGCTGCGCCACAAGGTGTGGGACAAGCTCGAAGAGGCGGCCAACACAAAGACTCCGGTGAAGGGCATCGTGGTCTCGCGGGTGAAGGGCGGCCTCACCGTCGACATCGGCATCAAGGCGTTTCTCCCTGGCTCGCAGGTTGAGGTTCGCCCCGTTCGTAACCTCGACGGTTACATCGGCCAGGAGCTTGAGGTTCGCGTCATCAAGCTCAACAAGAAGCGCGGCAACGTGGTGGTCTCGCGCAAGGAACTCCTCGAAGAGGAGCAGAACGCGCGCAAGTCTGTCACCCTCGAGCACCTCGAGGAGGGCGCGGTCTTCACCGGCACCGTAAAGAACCTGACTGACTACGGCGCGTTCGTTGACATGGGCGGCCTTGATGGCCTGCTCCATATCACCGACATGAGCTGGGGACGCCTGACGCATCCGCGCGACCTCGTCAACGTCGGCGATGAGATCCAGGTCAAGGTCCTCAAGTTTGATAAAGAGAAGCAGCGCGTCTCGCTCGGCTTCAAGCAGCTCACGCCTGATCCGTGGCTCGACGCCACCGAGCGCTACCCCATCGGTGCGCAGGTTCGCGGCCGTGTTCTCTCCGTCACCGACTACGGCGCGTTCGTCGAGCTCGAGCAGGGCATCGAGGGTCTGGTCCACGTCAGCGAAATGACATGGTCCAAGCGCATGAAGCACCCATCGAAGATGGTCCACCCCGGCGACGAGGTCGACACCATCATCCTCTCGGTGAACCCCAACGACCGCCGCATCTCGCTCGGCATGAAGCAGCTCCAGGAGAACCCCTGGGAACATCTCGAGAACAAGTACCCCACCGGTGCTGTCGTCGAGGGCCGCGTCCGCAACCTTACGGACTTCGGCGCCTTCATCGAGATCGAGGACGGTATCGATGGCCTCGTCCACGTCAGCAATCTCTCGTGGACCAAGCGCATCAAGCACCCGAGCGAAGTGCTCAAGAAGGGTGAGAAGGTCAAGGCTGTCGTGCTCGGTGTCGAGCCCGAGAACCGCCGCCTCTCGCTCGGCGTCAAGCAGCTGCAGCCCGATGTGTGGGACACGTTCTTCGAGCAGCATCGCGTCGGCGATATCGTCCACGGCAAGGTTCTGCGCACCGCGCAGTTCGGCGCCTTTGTCGAAATTGCCGAGGGCATCGAAGGCCTCTGCCACGTCTCCGAGGCAGTCGATGAGCACGGCCATCAGGCCACGCTCAACGTCGGCGACGAGCACGACTTCAAGATCGTCAAGATGAGCCACGACGAGAAGAAGGTCGGTCTCAGCCTCAAGGCGATCGGCGAAGAAGCCTCTCGCGCCGAAGTCGAGAGCTACAAGGAGACCAAGTCGAAGAATCAATCCAACTCTTCGTCTTCCTCCTCCACGACGCTCGGCGACCTCATCAACTGGAAGCGCGAGAACCAGTAAAGAAAGACCGCAGAAAAGTCTTTCTGAACTTCAGAAGGCCGCCCACCCGGGCGGCCTTCGTCTTTAACTCACAACTGGAAACGGACAACTGAAGATGGAAACTGACAACTGAAGACTGGTCGCACAAAACGTCTTTGCTGTTGCCTTTGCCTTTCTGTCTGTCATTCCGAGCGGAGCGAGGAACCTGCTGTTTGTTTGTGTTGCGCACACCTCACCGCCGAAACGCGAAGCTCTCCACCGCAACCTCCGGCGCCGTCAGCGCTCTCCCCATCTCCGGCCGTACAGGCCTTCGACAGCATCTCGCTCGCTCGCGTGACCGGCAACCTGGTGATGACCCCCGGCGTGGCCGCATGGTTCGGCATCGGCAGAGCCGGTGTCTGCGCGCGACTTCTCGGTACTGCCGCGTAACCCGTGCTGCACTTGAATTACAGACTGTAACTACCGAAACCACTCCAGCGGAATCGCATCTCCCATCGCCTTGTACCCCGCCGGACCCGGGTGCAGATGGTCGCCCGAGTCAAATGCCGGATTCAACTGCAATGGATTCGCCGGATCACGCGTGACCTTATCTAAATCCACCACGCCATCGAAGTGCCCCGGCGCCAGAATCCACGCATTCACCTGCTGTCGCGCCGCATCATCCATCGCATTCGGATGGTAGTAGCCGGACTGCCCGTCCGGCATAATCGTCGCGCCGTACACCAGGATTCCGTGCGCATGTGCCCGCGCCACAATCTGTGCGAACGCACCCTCCATCCGCTTCACCAACTCATCATGATCTTCCTGCGTTGCTCCCGGCCTGCGCGCTACCGCGCCAAGATCATTAATCCCCTCCAGCACGACAACATACTTCACTCCACTCACAGCCAGCACATCGCGATCAAACCGCTCCAGCACACTCTCGCCGAGCCCATTCGTAAGCAGATGGTTCCCGCCGATGCCCTCATTCACCACCGCCACATCGCGTACCTTCTTATCCGCCTGCAGCCGCTGCGCCAGCTCATCCGTCCAGCGATCGTTCCCGTCCGTCGTTGCTGCGTGTCCATCCGTAATCGAATCCCCCAGCGCAATCACCGTCCGCGCAGCATCATCCGCAATCACATCCACCTCGGCCAGCCCCAGCCAACGCACCGTTTTCTCGGCGCCTACCAGCTCTGCATCGCCCGAATGCTCTCCATGCAGCAGATACGAAGTCGCACGCGACCCCGGATGACTCGTCTGCACGCTCGGCGGCTCCGCATAATGAAAGCTGATCGCGAGATCGCTCAGTGACTCCATCGGCATTTGCACCGTGTCCGACACATACACTGCGCCTGTCGGAATCACCACGCTGTCGCGCCCATCAAACGTCACCGCATGATCCGTGCCCGCGTCAATCGCACTCGATGCCGGCGACTTCGCCCTCGCCACATGCACCGCATCCACGCGCAGCGGCCGCGCTCCAAACGCATTCGACAACTGCACACGCAGCGTCGCTCCACTCGCCGACACATGCACAATCTGCCGCACCGTCACGTCCGTCAATTGCGCATCCGTCAACTGCGCCTGACTCGGCTCCGGCCCCACCTGCGAAGTTCCCCACGTCGCAATCCAGTGCGGCTCAATCTTCTTCGCCGCTTTGTCTGACCCATGCGCACACATCGCGCACCCCACGAAACCCATCGTCAACACTGCCGAAAAACGCGATCCCATGCGTGAATGCTATCGTCAGGAATGCGCATTTTCCTTGCGGCCGTTTTATTTTTTTCAGCATCTCTAACGTGTTTCGTCCAGCTCTCGGCACAAACCACGGAGCTTCCGTCGGCGACTGCACAACAGATCGCCGACCTCGCCACGCGCACCCTCCGCGACACCGGCGTCCCCTCCGCCTCCATCGCCATCGTTGAGAATCAGCGCGTCATCTACGCGCACGCCTTCGGCCTCGCCAATGTCTTGCCTGCGAAGCCCGCGACGCCCGAGATGGCGTACCCCATCGGCAGCATCTCCAAGCAGTTCACCGCAAACGCCATCCTTCTCCTCCAGCAGCGCGGCAAGCTCTCCATCGACGATCCCGTCGCCAAATACTTCCCCAATTTCACGCGCGCCAGTGAAGTCACTCTGCGCAACCTCATGACCATGA